>NZ_JAHHIT010000051.1:13145-81135 GCF_024539675.1 Streptomyces hilarionis
AGATGTGTATAAGGAGACAGTGAGTACGCGTACTCACGCGCGGCGGGCGGCTCGGTCCAAGACTTGGCGCATGACGCGAACCTCGCCCCAGGGCACCTCGGTTGCGGGCCTCCCCCGCCGCTCACTCACGCTCGTGACCACGGCTGTCGCCGCGCTGGGCCTCGCGGCCTGCGGCGCCGAGAAGACGCACACCGACGGGTCGCCGAGCAGGCCCGCAGCCGTCGCAGGGGCCGCCGGGGCGCGGACCGACCCGGCCTTCACGGCGATGCTGGACGAGGTCGCGCGGTCGTGTCCCCCCAGCGCCCCGCCCGAGGCGCCCCCGTCCGGTCCGGCGCACACCCTGCCGCCCGGCTCGGCCGTGACGCCGGACGTCGAACCCGTCGCCCCCACGGCAGGTCCGGAGGTCGAGTTGAACGCCCGCGACTGGTGCGCCGGCGCCCTCCACGAAGAGCGCCTCACCCAGGCGCTGTGGAATCTGGCCGATCCCACCCCGACCAAGGTCAGAAGGATTCTCCACGACCTCGGCTATGTCGACGCGCGCATCCACGACCTCGAGCAGTCCGGCGCCACCACGCGGTTCTTCCTCGACCTGCGGGACAGGGGCGGACGGCTCTGCCTGGAAGGCTCGGCCGCCGGCGAGGACACCGTCGTCGACAGGTGCGTGGCCCCCGCCGCCGGCCCTTTCACGGCCGGCGAGCGGCTGCGGTGAGGTCGTGAGCGGACCGGCCGGGCCGGCGCCCGAAGGCGTGCACCGGCCGGGCCGGAGCCGCGGTCGGAACCCCGGTCGGTCAGGCCGGGATCACGGGCGCCTGCAGCTCCGTCACCCAGTCGTCGCGATCGTCCGGGCACTCCAGGTTGACCTCCCGCGGATATCCCGTCGACCGGCAGCCGTTGGCGTCGATCCAGTGGGCCAGGGCCTGGGCGGTGGGGAGCACGGTGTCCATCGAGCCGTGGTGCACGATGGTGGCCGCCCGGTCGACGGCCGGCAGGTCGAGGATGCGCACGGCGCCGTCCTGGAGCGGGGCGGAGACCTGGACGGCGGCGTGGACGCTGATCCTGCCCGCGCCCTCGGGGGCGTCCTCGTAGTACGCGACGCCGGGACCCGTGGGGGTGATGCCGGCCGCGTCCAGGCGCCGGAACAACTCGTCGTAGAGCGGCCCGATGACCGGGCCGATGTCCTCGGGCTGGTAACTCGCGGCGGTCGCGGTCAGCTCCGCCACCCGGACGGAGGGGAGACTCTTGAGGACGACGTCGTTGGTGGGCATGTGCCCCTCGCTCTCGATCGCTCGGAGCCTCGCCTCGACCTGGGTCAGCCGTGCGCCCGCCGCCGCGATCGCGCTCTCCAGTTCGGCCCGCCGCAGCCGCAGCATCCCGCGCAGCTCCTCGGGGCCGACCTTGTCGTCCACGATGGCGTGGACCTGCTGGAGGGTGAAGCCGAGGTCCTTGAGCGCGATGATGCGGTTGAGGCGGGCCAGTTGGGCCGCGGTGTAGTGGCGGTAGCCGGTGGCGGGGTCGACGTGGGCCGGGTGCAGCAGTCCGGTCGCGTCGTAGTGACGCAGCATCCGGACCGAGACGCGGCCGTGCCGGGCGAAGTCTCCGATGGTGAACATGATGTCTCCGAGTCGACCGCCTGACACGGTGTGAGGGTCAAGAGCCGTCCCGTCCGGCCGGCGGGGCTGTGGGTGGATCGTCTCGCCGGAGGCCGCCCACGCCGTCGCGGGCGTCGGCTCCTCCCCGTCTAGCCGAGTTCGCCGCGTCGGAAGGCGTCCCTCATCTCGTGGAGCCTCGCGGTCGTCGCCGGGGTCGGCTCCGGTGCTCGTTCGGCGAGCCGGAGGGCAGCGTCGATCTCGCTGAGCTTCCTGGAGGACAGCACGGCCGCCCGCTCCACCAGGTCGTCCCGGGACACGACGGTCAGCCACGTGCACGGGGTGAACCCCGGACGTGGGAACGCGAGCCGCAGCACGCCTTCGAGCGGCAGCCCGTCACGGGCGCCGACCGTCACTTCGATGCCCAGACCGCTGATGTCGACGCCCGACGGAGCGACGACCTGCATCACCTGGAACCCGGTCGTGGCGTCTCCTGACAGCAGGACGACCAACCTCCGCTCGTCGAACCGGACCCACCAGACTTCGCCACGTTGCACAAGCCCTCCGATGCGCGGGACAGCAGCCGGACGCTCCGCGACCTGACGTGGTGGGGAGACGGGTGCGGCCACCGTTGATCATCGGCGTGCGCGGGCAAACGATCATGGGGTGGCCCCGGGTCACAGCGTAGACCCCGCCTGCCGTCGGGAGGCGGACAGGCGTGAAGCCGCTCGCGCAGGACGATCACGATCCACGGCCGGGGTGCTGGACGGCGGAAGGGCCGTCCGTGCGCAGGGCGGCGCGCAGTGCGGAGCGCACGCCGGTGGTGACCACGGTGATCAGGCACAGGGCGATGACCGTCTCGGCCCACAGGAAGGCGAACCAGTCCAGCACACAGCCGATCGGAGGCGTGCCGGGCGCGGTGTTGCGGAACGCCGCGAGGGCGAACAGCGTGGCGGCCATCCAGGCGAGGGCGGGCCAGACCAGGCCCTCGCCACGGCTGGTCAGATACCAGGCGCCGAGCAGCACGGACGCCGCCAACGCCCACATCACCGCCATCATGAAGACGGCGAAGACGAGAAGGCTCGCCGACCGGGACAGCCGCAGCGCCACGACGGCCTCGGGGCCCGACCCGGAAGACGTCGTGGAGGCGGCGAAGAGCGTGGCGTTGTTGGAGAAGTGCATCCGCACCGGCACCTGTTCGCCGCCCAGCACCGCCCAGAACTCGATGTCGGTCTCGTAGGAGTCGAAGGGGTAGTCGCTGATCGAACCGCCCGTGAGCGCGACCTGCACGTTCTTCGGCGCGAGTCGCTCGTGCGCCGGGAACGTCAGGTCGTCGAGGGTCGCCGTGGACGTCTGAAGGCCGAGGTCGGCCACCGGGGCGGTTCCCGCCTCCTCGCCGAACGCCCCGCGCGGAGTGACCCGGACCCGCAGGTCGAGTTCCCTGGCCGCCGCGTCGACGCCCTGCACGACGGCCTCCACGTCCACCCTGTCGGCCGCCTGCGATCCGACCGCGTGGACCGTGTCGTTCGCCTCCCGCTCGGTGTACTGCAACCACGACCCCACGGACACCGCCGTCAGGATCAGGGCCGCGATGGCCAGCAGGGCCGGCAGGATCGACGCCCCGAAGCGGCGGGGGCGACGCGGTCGGGGCGAGCCCGGGGGAGCGGCCAAGGTGACTCCGGCGAAGGGACGAGGGCGGGACGGCTCCCGCCGCTGCGCCGGGAACGGTCCCGTTCGCCCGCGCGGTGTGCGGGGGAGTGCCGGTCCACGGACGGGCACGGCTGCGCAGGAAGCTACGCTCCGGTCGCAGGCACCTACTGTAGGTGTTCGCCGGCCTGCCGCCGGGGAGGCGGTGAGCGCCGTCCGGGGCGTTCTCGCGGGCCGTCCTACGGGCCGCCCCACAACAGGCCGTCGTCGTCCGGGCGGCCGGTGTCCCTCAGCGTGGGGCCGAGGGCGCGGTGCAGGTCCCACGACGCGGTCCCGTCGAGCACCGTCACGCGGAGTCGGCCGTCGTCGGTGAGGGCCAGCGTCGCGTAGTGGCCCTGGGAGGCCGCAGTGGTGACCTCCTCGTAGGAGAAGGCGATCGAGTCCTCGGGGTAGTCGGCCGCGATCCTGCGGATCAGGGGTGTCAGCCGGTCGTCGGCCATGATGTCGTCGGCGAACACGACGGCGAGCCGGCCGGGGGCCAGGCGCCAGACGCGCAGCTGCACGGCGAGCCGGGGTTCGTCGGGAGGCCAGGGGTCCTCGATGCGGATCAGCTCGGGGGTCCCCCCGGTCGTGCCGTGATCGTCCGCCTGCGTCATGTCGTCTCGTCTCCCGTTCGGCCGGCCGTCAGAAGGGGCGGTGCCCGCGCCGCGGGCTGCCTACGCGTGCGGGCCGCGCAGGGTTCGGGCCGTGTTTCCGGCGGGAGCTTCGGTCCTCCGGGCTCCGTGCTCGTGAGCGCGGGCCCCGTGCCATGATCTTGAGGCGCCCGCCCCGGGGCGCCACGGCCCGGACCACCGGGTCCACGGAGAAGGAGACGACGGCCGATGACCGATACCGCTGCGGACGAGATCCTCGCCGACGTCCGCCGGGGCGTCGGCCGGATCCTCCTGAACCGGCCCAGGGCGCTCAACGCCCTGACGACGGACATGGTCGTCGCCCTCGACCGTGTGCTCGCCGAGTGGGAGCACACCCCGCTGACCGCCGTGGTGCTCGCGAGCACCGGCGCGAAGGCGTTCTGCGCCGGCGGAGACATCCGCACGATCCGCGAGCACAGCCTCGCCGGGGATGCCGGGGCCAGCGAGCGGTTCTTCGCCTCCGAGTACCGGCTCAACGCCCGCATCGCCGGGTACCGCGTGCCGTTCGTGTCGCTCGTCGACGGCCTGTGCATGGGCGGCGGTCTCGGACTCTCCGTCCACGGCGCCTTCCGGGTCGTCACCGAGCGCGCTGTGCTGGCGATGCCCGAGACGGGGATCGGGTTCTTCCCGGACGTCGGGGCCAGCCACTTCCTGCCGAGGCTGCCCGGCGCGATCGGCATGTACCTGGGCCTCACCGGGAGCCGGCTCGACGCGGCCGACGCCCTGTACACGGGCCTGGCCACGCACTTCGTGCCCGCCGACGGAGTCGAGGCGGTCGCGGACGCCCTGGCCGACGCACCGGGTGAACCGGTCGACGTGGTCCTGAACCGCCTCGCCGGCCGTTCCCCGGTGGCGGAGAGCGGGCTGGCCGCCGTGCGCGGGGACCTGGACCGGGCGTTCGGCGCGGCGACCCTCGGCGAGATCGAGAAACGCCTGCGCGGCCTCGGCACCCCCTGGGCGACCGCCGCCCTGGCCGCCCTGGAGGCGGCTTCGCCGCAGAGCCTGGAGATCACGCACGACCTGCTGGCCCGGGGCAGGCAGCGCACGTTGCGCGAATGCCTCGACGCCGAACTCGCCCTCACCCGCACGACTATCCGCACGCCGGACTTCCTGGAAGGCGTGCGAGCGGCCCTGGTCGACAAGGACCGCGCTCCTGTCTGGCAGCGGTCACGTCCGTCGCCCGCCGGAGGGACGCACCCGGCCTGAGGAGGCTCGCGGTGCCCGTCCCGGCGGGCGTCGGCAGGCGCGTGACGGCACGGCCGCGTTGGCGTCAGGCGGGCTGCGGGGCGTGCGCTGGCCCCGTGGCCGTGGCCTTGCGGGTCTCGCGCAGGAGCAGCAGACCGTTGACCGTCATCAGCGACGCGGTCAGGCCGTGGACGCCGAACGCGGTGGCCACGGAGCCGTGGTGGCCCAGCACCGTGGCCATGTCGCCGTACGCGGCGAGGGCCTCCACCAGCAGTGCCAGGCCCAGCGCCCGGCGGTGGCCCGTCACCAGCAGGACGCCCAGGACCAGCGCCAGGACGACGTCGCGGATTCCCTTGACGACGAGGAAGCCGTCGCCGTCGCCGGACGGCCATCTCGGCAGGCCGAAGCCGGGCGCCGTCGTCTGCGGGCTCAGGACGAACTCCGTCCCGAACCAGAGGATGAAGAGGATGAAGCCGGTGGCCAGAACGGTGTTGAGCGTCTTGAGGGGCATGGTTCGTCTCCTTGCGGGTCTTCGTCGACGTCGTGCGCTGCGGGGAGCCTGCTGAGCCGTGCCGGGTCCGGTCGGCCGTGCGGGCGCGGCCGACCGCGGGAGGGGTCACGTGAGGGCGGCGACCAGCAGGGCGAAGGCGCCGACGATGACGGCGACGCGGACGTAGTGCCAGCGCTCCCACCGGTTCAGCTGCTCCTTCCAGTCCGCGGGCCGGTTCTCGGGCGTCCAGGTCTTGTTCCGGTTGTTGATCGGGACGAGCAGCAGGACCGACATGATCACGCTGAGGAGCAGCAGTGCGGCGGAGGCCACGACCAGGCCGGCGCCGTCGTGGTGCCGTCCGGCGGCGGCCCAGACCGCCACGAGGGCGAGCGAGCCGATGTACCAGACCGGCATGACGGCGCCGAGCATCCGGCCCCCGTGGGCCTTGCCGAGCTGACCGGCGTCGCCGGGGAGGGCGTCGAAGATCGGGTTCATGACGAAGGCGACGGCGAACTCGACCCCCACCATCACACCGACGACCACGACGGTGAACACCTCAAGTGCGTTGAACATGACGGTCCTTCCGGATATCTAGCGTTGCTAGCTGTCGAGGTAACGCTAGTACTGCTGCCGCTCAGTTGTCTAGCGGTGCTAGGATCGAATCATGTCGGTACAGGAACGCAAGGAACGCGAGCGGGCGGCCCGCGAGCGCCTCATCGTGGCCACGGCCCGCGAACTCGCCGAGCAGCAGGGCTGGGACGCGGTCACCACGCGCCGGCTCGCCGAGCGCATCGAGTACAGCCAGCCCGTGCTCTACAGCCACTTCCGCGGCAAGCGCGAGATCATCGGCGCCGTCGCCCTCCAGGGCGCCGCCGAGCTGGCCGTCGCGCTGCGCGCCGCGACCTCCGCCGCGGACGGTCGCCGCGCCCGGGTCACCGCCCTCGCCCGCGCCTACCTCGACTTCGCCGAGCGCCATCCGGCGGTCTACGACGCCCTGTTCCAGCTCGACGGCGGCCTCGCCTACGCACGGGAGGACACCCCCGAACCGCTCAAGGACGCCTTCGCCGCCCTGCTGGAATGCCTCGGCGAGGTCGCCGGGGACGGCGTCCACCCGGGGGTCTTCACCGAGGTGGTCTGGGCGTCGCTGCACGGGATCGCGACCCTCACCCGTGCGGGTCGCCTGCCTCCGGAACTGGCCGCGCAGCGGGTGGAGCTGCTGGTGGACCGTCTCCCCGTGCTCTGACACGGCACTCCGGCGCCGTGCTCGGACACGGCGCTCCGCCCCCCCCCGCCCGCGGGGCCGCGCCGGCGGCCGGAGGACCGGATCCCTCGGACGAGTGCGGCTCAGGCCGCGGTCGGGTCCGCCTCCAGGCGGCATCGCTAGCGTCGGTGGCCAGCGACGATCGCGCGCGTGACGCCCATGCCCGTGCGGCCCGCCCGTGGACCCGCGTGAAGCGTACGGCCGGCCGTGCCATGAACGAACCGAGGAGTCCGATGTCCACCAGCGGATACACGTACCTGTGCCGGATCGAGGCGCTTCAGGAGGGGGTTCCCCGGCGGTTCGAGGCGCAGGGGGTGCCCGTGTCGTTGGTGCTGACGGGTGGCGAGGTGTTCGCGATCCACGACCTGTGCTCGCATGCCGCCGTCTCGCTGTCGGAGGGGGAGGTGGAGGACTGCGCGGTCGAGTGCTGGCTGCACGGTTCCCGCTTCGACCTGCGCAGCGGAGAGCCCCTCGATCCGCCGGCGACCCGGCCCGTCCCGGTGTATCCCGTGACCGTGGAGGACGGATCGGTCCACGTCGACGTCCGCGACAGCGTGCTGTCGCCTCAACTGGACGGCGGCGCACAGCAGTAGGAGCGGCCCGGGCGGCGAACGCGTCCCGGGTGGGCGGCGGCGCGATGCCCTGCTTCCTCACGGGGCCGAGCATCACCGTCCCACGGGACGTGTCCATGCCGCACGGCAACGGCCTCGCCCAGGTGGACAAGGCCGCCGACGAACCGCGCGAGGCCGGGCCCCGGACGAGGTCGCGTCGTCCGCGCACGCGGTCATCGGCCTGCCCGGCGATGCCGCCGACGCCGCGGCCTCGCCGGGCCGCCCGCCGGCCGTCGACCGCGGGCCGGGCAACCGGACCCACACCGTGCCGCCAGGCCCGGCAGGACCGCCTGCGGCGGACTCCGAAGCGATGGCCGCCACCGTGGCCTGTGCCGTCGCTCTCCGCGGCGACCGGGGAGAGCCTGCCGACCCCGGAAGAACCCAGGCGGTCGACTGCCCCGGCGCCCCGGCCGTGCCCGCCCCGGCCGTGCCCGCCCCGATCCGCCGGGGCGGCTCTCAGCTCTCGGGGGCGCCCGCCCCACGGGACGGTGCCAGGGTTCGCAGGACGTCGAACTCGTTGCCCTCGGGGTCGGTCATGACCACCCAGCTCTGACCGGGTTCCCAGCCCACGGGGGCCCTGGCGGCGCCGAGGCCGAGCAGTCCGGCCACCTCGTCGTCGGTGCTGCCGTCGATCGGGCTGACGTCCAGGTGGAGCCGGTTCTTCACGGTCTTGCCTTCGGGCACCTGGACGAAGAGCAGGGCGGGCGGCATCTGGCGGGCCCGGAGGGCCGGACCTCCTCGGCGGTCGGCTCCCGCGAGCCGATCTCGACCTTGCCCTCACTCCGGTCGATCACCTCGAAGCCCAGGACCGCACACCAGAAGGCCGCGAGTCGCTCCGGATCGTGGGAGGGCCTTGCCGGTGTCCTCCGTCGCACCGGCGATTCTTGTGCGGTCTTGGTGCCGCCTGGTAGGACTGTGACACGCCGTCACCGTCACATGTTCGATTCTGCGGGGGTTGCATGTGGCCGCCACGGCCTTGACTTCTTCGCCTCGGCCACGCCCGGGCGCCCCGCGCCCTCCTCGACGGCGGCTGCCCGCCGCGGTCAGGCGGGCCGCACAGCACGGGCCGGCGCTGGCCGCCGTCTCGCTGACCGTGCTGCTGTGCGCCACCGCGCTGGCCGCGCTCGCGGCCCTGGCCGGGAGTTCCGTGCAGGCAGGCGCCGTGCGGAGGCTGGCCGGCCACCTCGACGCGCAGGTGAACGTCACCGCGTCCTTCCGGGCCGGCGGAATGGCCGCCGCCGACCGGGACGTCCGGGCCGCCGCCGAGCGGGTGTTCGCCGGGGCGCCGCAGCGGACCTACGTCGGCCTGCTGGGCGTCTCGCCGGTCTCGGTGACGGGGATCGGCGACCGGGCCGACCCGCCGCGCGCTCCCGGAGCCGGTGGGCTGCACCCCGTCGCCGTCCAGAGCGCCGGCACGTTCGGCCGGCTGGTCGCCGGGCGATGGCCGGCCGGTACGGCCGACGCGCCGAGCGCCGCGTTCACCTCCCTTCCCGCCGTCAGGGTCGCCACCGGATCCACCGCCCCGGTCGACGCGGCCGTGCCCGACGCGCTGGCCCGGCGTCTGGGCGTCGGGCCCGGTAGCGCCGTGCGGGTGGAGGACGCCTTCGGGCGCGCCATGACCGTACGGATCACCGGCGTCTTCCGGGCACGCGGCGCCGTCGGGTTCTGGCCTGCCATGGCCGGTGACCTGACCCCCGGCGAAACCGCCGACCAGAGCCTGCTCGTGGTGTCGGCGCAGGCCCTCAACGGCAGCGCCGTCCTGAACGGACACCTGACGGCCCGCTGGAGCGTGCAGCCCGACTTCCCCCGGATCGACGCGGACAGCCTCCCCGGGCTCCACGAACGGCTGCGCGCGTTCTCCGGGAGCCGCAGTCGCGTCTCGGTGTTCGGCGGACGGCAGCCGTCGCTGGACGACCTGACCGTGGTCTCCGGCCTGCCGCGAGCGATCGACGACCTGACGGTGCCCACGGTCGCGGCCCGCTCCTCGCTGTACCTGCCGAGCGTGATGCTGGCGGCCCTCGCCCTGGCCACCCTGGTCCTGGCCGCACGTCAGCTGACGGTGCGCCGGCGCGACGAACTGGCTCTCCAGCGGGCCAGGGGCGCCGGCGCCGCGCGGCTCCTGGCGGGCGCCGCGGCGGAGTGGGCGCTCACCGGCGTCCCGGCCGCTGTCGCCGCGCCCTTCCTCGCCGGACTGCTGCACCCCGGCGCCCGGGGCACGGGCGCGTGGGCGGCGGTGGGGCTGACCCTGCTGGTGCATGCCGCGGCGGTGCTGCTGCCCGTACTGCCGTCGACACGGCAGCGGCCGGCCCGGGGCGCGCGGGCCGCCGCCGCGCAGCGACTGGGCGCCGACCTGGCCCTGGCGGCCGTCGCCGTCCTGGGGTATCTGGAACTGCGGCGGCGCCACTCGCTGCTGGCGGGCTCGGGGACCGGCGGCGCGGCCGCGGACCCGGTGCTGGTCCTGGTGCCGACCCTGGTGGCGGGCGCCGCGGCGCTTGTGCTGTTACGGCTGCTGCCGCTGGGCTCCCTTGCGCTGGACGCGTTCGGACGTCGTAGCCGGGGCCTCGTCCTCGCGCTGGCCGGCTGGCAGCTGGGCCGGCGGGCCGCGCGCAACGCGGGACCGGTGGTGCTGATGTGCCTCGCCGTGTCGGTGAGCGCCTTCGCGACCACCGCCCTGGCCTGCCTCGGCGCCCTGGCCCACGAGGAGGCCGCGTTCACCGTCGGCGCGGACCTGCGGATCGCGCCTTCGGCGGCCGGCACCTACCCCTCCTCCGTCCTGGGCGCCGCCTATCGCGCGCTGCCGGCGGTGACCGCCGTGACGCCGGTGACGCGGTCGACGGTGAACCTGCCCGGCGGCGCCACCGAGGACCTGGTCGGCATGATCGGCGGACCCGCGCCCCGCACCCCGTCGCCGGACGTCCACGGCATACGGCTGCCCGGGCGTCCGACCGCGCTCCTGCTGGACGAGCGGCTGAGCAGCGACGGCGACCGGGCCGCGCCGGGCATCGAGCTGACCGTGCAGGACGCCTCCGGTCTCGTGAGCACGGCGACCGCGCACCTGCCCCCCGCCGACGGAGCCCGGCACACCGTCGTCGTCCCCCTCGCGGTGGCGCTGAGCGGCGGCCACCCCAGGCAATACCCGCTGACGGTGACCGCCGTCGGCCTCAGCCCGCAGCCCGACACCCGCCCCGCCCGACTGGACCTGGAACTCCTCCGGTTGGGCGCGCGCGGCGCCGTGGACGCCTGGGTGGCCCGGCTGCCCCGTGGACAGGCCTGGGCCGACGGCACGGACCACGCCGCCGACTCCACCTCGGGCGCATGCGCGGGAAAGCCCACCGGCGGCTACGAGCCCGGCACCCCCGGGGTGTGCTCCGTCGGTCCCGCCGGCTCCGACGTGCTGCGGACCACCGTCAGCACCGGTGTCAGGCCCTCCCGTGCCGTCGACGACGCCCTCGGCGGCGGCCTGACCGACAGCGACTACGACACCCGGCCCGCCGGCCGGGTACGGCTCGTCGCCGGCCCGGCCGGCCGGCCCGCGCCGCTGCCGGTGCGCGCCGACGCCACGACGCTGAGCGCCGCGCGCCTGAGCGTGGGCGCCACCACCACCCTGGATCTGGGAAGCGCCCGCATCACGGCCGAGGTGGTGGGCCGCGTCGAGTCACCGCCCGGACTCGGGCGCGGACAGGGGCATCTGATCGCCGACCAGCGTCAGCTCGCCGCCGCGATGACGCGGGCCGGCGCCGACCCGGTGGATCCCGCGTTCTGGTGGCTGAGCAGCACCGACAGCGCGCGCACGGCCGCCGCCGCCGAGGCGCGGCCCGCGCTGGGCCGCGTCACCACCACAGCGCGTACCGCAGCCGCACTGCAGGCGGACCCGTTCCGCGGCGGACTGCGCCGGGTGCTGGAACTCGTCCGCTTCATGGCCCCCGGCTTCGCGGTCATCGCCTTCACCGTGCACGCCGTGGTCTCCACCCGGCAGCGCCGCAAGGAGTTCGCCCTGCTGCGGGCGATCGGCGTCCGCGCCGGAAGCCTGTCCGCGCTGCTGGGCGCCGAGCAACTGGGCCTCGCCCTGTTCGCGGTGGTCCCGGGGGCGCTGATGGGCATGGCCCTCGCGTCGGCGGTGCTGCCGCTCGTCACCGTGGACGACACCGGACAGGCGCCCTATCCGCCGCTGCCCCTGGTCATGCCCTGGGCGACCGTGGCGCTCGTCGCGGTGGCCACCGCCGTCGCCATCGGCGCGGTCGTGCCGGCGCTGGCCCGGCTGCTGTCACGGGTGGACCTGGTGCGGGTGCTGCGAGCGGGGGAGGACCGATGAGTCCGCGGCCCGACACGACGCACGGGGACGGCCCCGGGCACGACCGGAGAAGCGAGGACGGCCTCGGACACGGCCGGAAGGGACGTACCGTGACGGGAACCGCGGGCGCGGGCGCGGCGGTGACGCGGCGTCTGATACGCAGGGAGACCCGCGGCGATCTGCCGCTGCTGGCCTGCCTGGCGGCCGTCGTCCTGGCCCTCTCGGCGCTCTGCGCGTGGGCCCCCGCCTACGCGGGCGGCCAGGAGGACCGGGCACTGCGGCAGCGCGTCGACGCCTCGCAGGCACAAGCTCCCCTGATCAGCCTGAGCACCACACCCGAGGTCTTCGACACCGTGCCGCCCGCGCTGGACGCGGCCGGCCTGCTGCGCGCCGGCGCCACCCTCACCGAGCAGCTCACCGGTCCCGCCGCGCGTCACGTGAGCGTCATCGGCGGCAGCTACGACTACGACCAGGCGTCCCTCATCTCCCCGCGGCCCCCGGGTCCGGCGAACACCGGCACCCGGCTGGGGCTCACCTACCTGCCGTCCGCTCGCGCCCACCTGCACTACGTCAGCGGCCACCCGCCGGCCGACCGCACGCCGTTGGGCACGGCGCCCCAGATCGGGTTGTCGCAGGCCTCCGCCCGGGCGCTCGGGGTGCGGGCGGGCAGCCGGCTGACCGTCGAGTTCGCCAGGACCCTCGGCGTGCAGGACGCACCGCCCCACGCGACGCTGCTCGTGAGCGGCGTCTACCTCGCCACGGCCGCCGGTGACGACTTCTGGTCGGGCCGCGAGACACTGGACCAGCCGTCACGCTACCCGGCCGAGCACTCCGCCGGCACGGTGCTCGCCGTGCGCGGACTCGTCGGCCTCGACGCGGCCGACCTGCTGGCCGGCGCCGGAGTCGGCGGCCCCCGGACGACCTGGCAGCTGCGCGCCGACCTGTCCGGGCCGGCGCTCGAGCGGGCCCGCGCACTGACCGGCCCGCTGTCCCACTACAGCGCGGACCTGAGCGCGGCCCTGTGCCAGGGAGCCGACCCCGTCACCGGCGAGCTCGGCTGCCACGTCGGCGGCCAGGCCACCGGCCCCCTCCTGGTCGTCGACTCCCTGACACCGCTGCTCGCCGCCTTCACCGCGCAGGACCGACAGGCCAGAGACCTGGCGACGTTCGCCGTCGACGCGCTGGCCGCGGTCGCCCTGGCCACCGTCACCGTCGCGGTACGGCTGCTGCTGCGCCGGAGGCAGGCGCATCTGCGACTCCAGCGCGCGCGGGGCGCGTCCACCGTGCGGCTGGTGCTGCTGCGCTGCGCCGTCGCCTGGCCGGTCGTCGCGGTCGCCGCACTGCTCGGCTGGGCGGCCGGAGAGGCCCTCGCACCCGGCGGCACGTCCGGATCGCCACAGCCGGCGACGGCCGCCCTCGTCGCCTCGACGGTGGCGCTGACGGTGCCGCTGATGACCTGGCTCGCGGTCCGCGAACCGCGCAGAACCGCCCGACCGCGCCGCTCACGCCCGAACATCGCCGTCGGCCGGCGCGTGGTCCTGGAACTGACCGTGCTGATCGCGACGGCGGCGGGCGTGGTCGCGCTGCGCTCGCAGGGCCCCGACGGCATTCTCGGCGCCGTGCCGGTCCTGGTGGCGCTGACCGTCGTCCTCGCCCTGCTGCGGTGCTACCCGTTCGTGCTGCGCCTGGTGCTGCGGCAGGCCCGGCGCAGCCGGGGCACCGTGGGCTTCATCGGGGCGGCCCGGGCCGCCCACGACGCCCCGGCGACCGGGCTGGCCCTGTTCGTCCTGGTCCTGACCCTGGGGACGGCCGTGTTCGGCGGCCTCGTGCACCGTACGGTCGACGACGGTCTGGCCACGGGAGCGGCCTGGACCACCGGCGCCGACGCGAGCGCGACCGTGGCCGGGACCGTCACGCCCGCATCGGACACCCGCGCCGCCGGAACACGCACCGCCCTCCAGCATCTGTACACCCTGAGCCTGGCGGGCCGGGCGGACGGCGCGGTGATCTCACCGGTCGCCGTGGTCGCGGTGGACCCGGAGCAACTGGCCGCCGTCGCCCCGAAGTCACCGCTGGCCGCCACCCTGCGGGCCCGGCTGACCACGGGCGCCCGAGCCGACGAGAACGCGCCCCTGCCCGCCCTCCTCTCGCCCGACCTGCGGGCGAGCGAGCCCACCGGAGGCTTCACCGGCACGGTCGTGCCCGACGGACAGCGCCCGAGGGACCTGACCTTCACGCCGGTCGGCACCCTCGGTACCGCCGCACTGCACGACCCGCTCCTGGGGCCGGTCACGGCTCAGATCCCCGCCGGGACACCCCTGCTGATCACCACCGCCGGAGCCGCACGCCTGATGCCCCCACAGCCCTCGGGGAGCACCGTCCTGCTCCTCGAGGGCGACACACCCGCCGCCGCGCGACCCGCCGCGCTGCGGTCGGCGGCGGCCAGGGCGCTGGGGCCCCAGGCCCGCATCCGCGTCCGCTCCGAGACGCTGAGCGCTCTGCGCGAGGACGGCCTGACGCGGGGACTCGGCACGGTCTACACGGCCGGCTCGATCCTCGCCGCCCTGGCGGGCCTGCTCGCGCTCGTCCTGGAACTGACCCTCACCTCGCACGAGCGCAGCCGCACGACCTCCTTCCTGCGCACCCTCGGACTCGGCGCAGGGGAGGCCGGGATCCTGCACTTCCTGCAACTGCTGCCGCTGGCGCTCGCCTCGGCGGTGGGCGGCACCCTGCTCGGACTGCTCGAACCACGTCTCCTGGCGCAGACGTTGGACCTGCGGCAGTTCACCGGCGGGCCGGCCCAACCGGCACTGCACACCGACTACTCACTGACCGTCGTCCTCATCGCCGGCGTGACCGTGCTGATCCTCGCCGCCGCGGTCACCGAGGCCTTCGTGGCCCGTCGACGCGGGCTCGGAGCCGTACTGCGCCTCGCGTGACGCCACGGGCGGTGACGCCCGCCGGACCGCCCGCCCCGGCGCGCTCACCGACCGGAGCCACCGCCCGCCGCGACGTCCTGCGCGTCCAGCGCCTCCTGTGCGTCCGACGCCTCCTGCGCCTGTGCCCGCGCCCGTCGCGCGGCCTCGTCGGGCCACACCCCCACGTGGTCGCTCTCCAGCACGAGCCGCACCCGCTTGCGCAGGTGCAGCCGCTCGGTGAACTCGCCCGGCAACTGGAGCCGGCCGCTGCCGTCCAGCACCGCGTACTCCTGCGCGGTGCGCACCTCGACGCCGTCCTCACCGGTGGCGACCCGGCGCAGCACCTCGGTCGACGTGCGCCCGTCGCGGATCCGCACGGTGCGCTGCACCTGCTCGGACACGAGTGCGTCATGGGTGACCACGACCACGGTCACGCCCAGCTCCTCGTTGGCCCGGCGCAGCGCGGCGAACACCTCGTCGCTGGTGGCGGTGTCGAGTTCACCCGTGGGTTCGTCGGCGAACAGGACCCGCGGCTCGTTGGCGTTGGCGACGGCGATGGCGACCCGCTGCTGCTCGCCGCCCGAGAGCGTGTCGGGAGTGCGGTCCCGGCAGTGGCCCACGGACAACAGGTCGAGCAGTTCCTCCGCCCGGGCCCGGCGCCGGGAGCGCCTGATCCCGGCGTACGTCATCGGAAGCATCACGTTCTCGGCCGCCGAGAGGTACGGCAGGAGGTTGCGGGAGGTCTGCTGCCAGACGAAGCCCACCGTGCGCCGCCGGTAGTCGAGCCGCGCCCTGCGCTTCATCGTCAGCAGGTCGTGCCCGGCGACCTCGGCGCCGCCCGCGGTGGGCACGTCCTGGCCGGAGAGTATGCCCAGCAGGGTCGACTTGCCCGAACCGGATGCGCCGACCACCGCGATCATCTCGCCCTCGGCCACGGTCAGGTCGAGGCCCTGGAGGGCCTGCACCTCGACGCCCTCGCTCCGGTAGATCCGCACCAGGTTCTCGCACACGACGAGTCCCGCCTCGCGCCGCGGGGCGGCGGCCACGGCCCGCCGCCGTAGCTCGTCCAAGTCCGTTGCCCCGGTGGGGTGTTCGTGAACCGGCACACGGCCCTCCGGGGTAGGTGAGATCTGTGGACAACGCTGTCGGGCAGTGGTCAGGGTAGTGCGGAAGCCGGCACGAGGGGCCGGATCGGCCGGTTCGGTGGCGTGCGCGCCGATCACGCGGCACGCCGGGCCGCTGCCGGAGCCGACGAGCCGAGCGGCGTCCACGCGGACACCCTCCGCACGTGGAGCAGCGGCCGTCCTGGCTCGGCGAGACGACGTCGACGTGCGCCCGGCCCCGCTTCGGTCGTTCGTCGGCGCGCAGGTGGTC
Source organism: Streptomyces hilarionis (assembly GCF_024539675.1). Classification (GTDB taxonomy): domain Bacteria; phylum Actinomycetota; class Actinomycetes; order Streptomycetales; family Streptomycetaceae; genus Streptomyces; species Streptomyces hilarionis. The sequence goes on from NZ_JAHHIT010000051.1 coordinate 29,201, forward strand.
AGGCGTCCTCGACGATGCGGCCGTCGCGGAGTTCGAGCACGCGGTCCGCCAGTGCCAGGAGCTGCGTGTCATGGGTGGCGACGAGGGCGGTGACGGATTCGCTGCGGACGACGGCGCGCAGCAGGTTCATCACCGTGAGGCCGGTGTCGGCGTCGAGCTGGCCGGTGGGCTCGTCGGCGATGATCAGGGCCGGGTTGTTGGCGAGCGCCCGGGCCACCGCCACCCGCTGCTGCTGACCCCCGGAGAGCTCGCCGGGCCGCTGGCCGGCATGCTCAAGGAGGCCGACCAGGGAGAGCAGCAGGCTCACGCGGGCCTCGCGTTCGCGGGCCGGGACCTTCCGCAGACGCAACGGAACCCCGACGTTCTCCGCGGCGGTCAGCACAGGGATGAGACCGAAGGACTGGAAGACGAAGCCGATGCGGTCGCGGCGCAACGCCAGCAGGCCGTCCTCGCCGAGCCCGGCCACGTCGGTGCCGTCCACGGTGATCCGGCCGCCGTCCGGAGCGTCGAGGCCGCCGACGAGGTTGAGGACGGTGGTCTTGCCCGAGCCTGAACGCCCCCTCAGAGCGACGAGTTCGCCGCGCGCAACCGTGAACGACACACCGCGCAGGGCGTGTACGGCGGTGTCGCCGCTGCCGTAGGTACGGCGCAGGTCCTCGACCACCACCATGTCCCCGGCCGGCTCCCTGACGCCCGACGCGGCGCCGTGTCCGCTCGGTTGCTCGCGCATGTGCCCTCTCCCGCCCCGCCACGATCGGGGCGGTCCTGGATCCGCACCGTAGGCCATGCCGGGCCTCCGCCGGAAGGCCGAGCAGTGACACACCGCCGGGGGACGCCGCCTCGTCAGTCGCGGGCGGTCCGCTCCCGCATGGCGTCGAGGAGGTGGCGGGCGCCCCACATCGGTCCGCGCCGGCGGACCTCGCGGGAAAGCCGCGTGACCGCCGGACGGGTGGCGGCCAGTGCGTCCAGGGCGGCCGGGACATCGCCGGGGGCCAGCGCGTTGGGATCGGCGACGACGCCCACGCCGGCGCGTTCGGCGTCGCGCGCCACCGCGAACTGATCGCTGGAGAACGGCAGGACGAGCGCCGGGACTCCCGCTCGGACGCACTCGGTGAACGAGTTGTTGCCGCCGTGATGCACCATGGCGTCCACATGCTCCAGGAGCGCCTGCTGCGGGACGACGGGCTCCACCACGGCCCGGTCCCCGACGAGGTCGTGCAGCCGGTCGCTCCGCCCGCCCGCCGCGGCGATGACGGCCGTGTCCTTCGTGCCGTCCAGGACGCCGGCGACGATCGCGCGCAGCACGTCGTCCCGTGCGGACAGGAACGTGCCCAGGGCGACCAGGACGACGCGCTCGTAGCGGCCGCGCAGCCGCTCGACACGCGCGCGCCACCCGGCGTCCAGGGCGGCAGGGGCGAGGACGGTGTGCCCGGTGTACAGCGCCCGTGGGCCCGGGGGCGGCCCGGGCAGCCAGGGCAGCCGCGGATACGCGTAGACGACGGCATGCGGCGAGGTCAGGGCGAAGGCCCGCCCGGGCGGGGGAGCGGTCGGCGCGTGCACGCGTGCGAAGTCCTCGAACAGGGCGGTGAACGCCCGGTCGTTCGCCCGGGCCGCCGCCAGCACGGCGGCACGGTCCTGAGGGCTCGGGCGGAGGGCACGAGGCCAGTCGTAGGGCACGCCGAAGTACGCCTCGTCGTCGGAGAGGACGTAGCTGGGATGACCGGGGCAGAAACTGGCGTGGCGAAGGCGCAGGCAGTGCAGCGCCAGGGTGACGGCGTAGCTCAGCTGGTCGACGACGTACCAGTCGGGACGCACGCGTTCGTGCAGCTCCGCGATGCCGCGGAGCACCCCTTCGGGGTCCGCGAGCATGTCGCGTCGGCGGTGACGGGCCTGGGTGAGCAGCGCGGCAGTGGCGCTGACACGCGTGGCGTCGAGGAACTCGGCCAGGCGGGCCTCCTCCTCGCTCTCCTGCCGCGTCGCCTCGGCCACCCCCGTGTTCGCGTTGCGTGTCACGACGAGCGGTTCGAAGGCGACGCCCGCCTCGTGGGCGAGGCCGGCGAAATCCGGGGCGCACGCGAAGTGCACCGCGGCCCCGTTCTCGCGCAGCGCCGCCGCCAGTGCCGCCAGCGGCCGGGCATGCGACAGGAAGGGAGGGCTGACCACCACGATGCGCTCCACGGCGTCCTTTCGTCCGGCGGCCCGCGTCGCCGTCCCGGGGCCGGGACGGCAGGCGCATCGTAGCCGCGCCGACGGCTCGCCCGCGCGTGGCGTCGGACACCCCCGCGAGGTGCATCCGGACCGCGGCCGGATGACGAATACCCACGTCATCCGTACCCGTGCCGACAGGAGTGCACCGTGTCTCCCGCCGCCTTCGCCGACGGTGCCGCGCCCGCGTACGCAGGGGCGACGGCCGACCGCGATCTTCTGGACGCCGACCCCCTGATCGCCGCCCGCGCAGCGTTCTTCGTCCACGACCGGCACACCGCCCCCCGCGGCCCGCGCACGGACCAGGGCCTGCCGTCCGCCACCGAGCGCGACGAGCTGACATGCCTGCTACAGGCCGAGTACGGCCCTCGCCGTCCGACGCCGTGCGACCGTGCCGACGCGGTCGGACGCGAGGACGCGGCGGTCGCCGTCCTGCGCCGGGCGTGCCGTATGGCGCTGCCCCTGCCCGCCGAATCGCTGCTCGCCCATGTGCCGTGCGGCCCGCGGCTGACCGCCGTCCTGACCGAGATGTGGCCCGAGACCGTGCACTGGCACGGCCCCCGGCACGCACAGACGCTCCTTCGCGCTGCGCTCACGAAGACGCCCGGCGCACCGTCCACCGCTCTCCTGCTCGACCTGGCCACCTCGTCCCGGCTGCTTCCGCTGACCGCCGCCGAGGCCGCGGCCCTGGCCGCCGACGCGCACGACCGCGCGGTACGGCACGCCGCCTGGCGCTACCTGCACGCGGTCCCCGGCGGCGCCCGACACCTGCCCGCGCCGACACAGGCCGCCGACGTCTACGAACGCCTGCTGCTCAGCCCGCCCCGGCCCCACATGGATCACGCCGACGCCGGCACGGGCCTGACCGTCGCCCAGGGCATGCTCCTGGGCGCTCTGGAGACGCCGGGCCAGGGGCTCAGCGGAGGGCTCTCGGTGCTGCTCGGCGGCCTGGGGGACCGGCTGGCCCGGACCGACGGCATCGACGCCGTCGTCACCGTGGTCACGGCGGGGCTCACGGAACTCGAGCGGGACCCCGCACCGGTGTACCGGCGCGGGCCCGGACACTGGGTGCTGCGCCTGCCCGTGGACAGCCGGGAACCCCTGCAGCAGACGGACATGCACCGTCACCGGGCGGCGCTGACATGGTGGACCGTGCGCATGTTCGCGGCCATGCCGCGACCCCTCGACGTGCTGCACGTGCGCTACGCCGACGACGGGAGCATGGCCCTCGCCGACGCCGCCGCCCGGCTGGGCGCCCGCCTGGTCTTCACCGCGACCCCCGACCCCCACCGGCAGCTGGCGGACCGCTACGCGCTCGCCGCTCCCCCCGAGGCGTCGCAAGGGCTGCGTGACGACCTGCACCGCGTGTTCCTCGCGGACAGGCTCGTCGACCGCGCCGACACGGTGGTCGGCATTCCCGCCCGCGGGGGCAACCGTGAACTCGTCCGGCACTTTCCCGCACTGGCCCGCCTCAACGACGGCTCCGGTCCGGCCGTGCCGCCCGAGGGCATCGCCGCGTACCGGCCCGCCGCGGACGAAGGGGACCGCCGCCGAGCGCTCCTGGCCCGGCTGTTCGCGGGCGGCGACGCACCGGACGCCCTCGACCCCGGCGACCGGCGTCTCCCGCTGCTGCTCACCGTGGGCAGACTGCATCCGCTCAAACAGCAGGACGTCCTGGTGGAGGCATGGCTCGCGGCCGGGCTGCACACCTCGACGACCTTGGCGGTCATAGGAGGAGGACCGGGAGAGGGGAACGCGAGCGAGTCCCGGGTGCGGCGGCGCATGGAGGAACTGCTGGACCCGCACCCGGAAGCCCGGACACGCATCGCCCTTCTGCCCGCGCTGCCCAACGACTCGGTGAGGCGTCTGCAGCGGGCTCTGGCGGACCCGGAGCACGCCCTGCGCGCCTGGTACGTCTGCCCCAGCCTCAAGGAAGAGTTCGGCATCGCCGTCCTGGAGGCGATGGAGGCCGGTCTGCCTGCCGTCGGACCCCGACTCGGCGGAGTCGGTCACTACCTGCGCGACGGCGTCAACGGCCTGCTCTGGGACACCTCGGGCCCCGACCGGATGGCGCACGGACTGCGCCGGATCATGAACGTTCCGGAGGCACGGCGGCGACGCTTCGCGCGGGCCGGCAGCACGCTGGTGAAGGAGAAGTACTCGGTGGCGGGAATGGCCGAAGCGCTGGCCGCGCAGTACGCGGCGCCGGCCCGCCGACCGCGTTCGCTCGCCCCCTGACTCCCGTCTCATCGCATGCCCGAAGGAGCAGGGGACCGCACGGCCGCCCACCGCAGACCGCACGCCCCCGGCAAAAGGCGCGTCGGCCTGTGCCGCGTGGCCGCGACCCGGACGGCCTCCGACCGGCTCGTCGGGGAAGAGGAAGGAGCATGACAGTGACCAGCGAGCAGACACCTGCCGGAACGTCCCCGTCCTGGCGCTTCTACGCGGCCACCGGCGCCGCCGTCGCCGCCACGGCCGTGGTCGGCGGCAAGGCGGTCGACGCCGACAGCGTCTGGTACAAAACGCTCGACAAGCCGTCGTGGCAGCCGCCCGGCTGGGCCTTCGGCGTCGTCTGGACACCGTTGTACGCCTCCGTGGCCTGGGCCGCGGGTCGCGCCCTGGCGAAGTCGCGGGGTGCGGCGCGTCGTCGTCTGGTGACCGACCTGGCGACGGACCTGGCGCTGAACGCGGGGTGGAACCTGGCCTTCTTCGGGCTGCGGAGCCCGTCCGCAGGCGTGGCGGGCACACTGGCCCTGGACGCCGCCAACGTGCGGCTCCTGCGCACGGTCGCCCAGGTGGACAAGGCGGCCGGCCGGGCGCTCGTTCCGTACACCGTGTGGTGCGGTTTCGCCACCGCCCTGAACGCGTCCATCGCCCGCCGCAACAGCGCCGGGCGTCGTTCGTGTCCGTGATCTCAGCACGAGCGACGTAGGGGTGCGCGGGCGGTGTTCGCCCACCCGGGGACCTGTCCGGCGGCCGGCGCGGCTGCCCTCGCCCGCCGAGGAGCGCCGTACGGGCGCGCGCCGGGCCGGGTGCGCGGCCCGTCCTGTGGTCACCGGCCCGTCCGCTCCGGACGCCTTCACCCTGATCGCTTGCGCCCGTGAAGGACCGGTGGGCGTCCGCTCGTAGTGCGGACCGGGCCCCGACGCCGCCGCGTGCGGGACCCGGGAGCGCCACGCCTCCCGTATCCCTCGCGCGGCGGGCACTCGAACGGGAACGAGTCCCGAACCCTCACCGCCTCTTCGCAGGTAAGAGGCACACCGGATGCACCCGGAGAGAAGATGTCGCGCACCGGTCCGCGAAGCGGCGCGCCTGGCCGGCATCGCTCGAAAGAAGGCGGTGCGAGAAGCGGTCAACGGGACACTCATGACTGCATGAGCGATCGCAACGACGGCCCCGACGCCTCCCACCGCCGACCGGACGGCGTGTCCGACACCACCGTGGAGGCCCTCGGGGCCCTGTCCAAGGCCCTGGAGACGACCGAACGCGCCCGCGGCCACCTCTACGCCTTCCACCAGCTGACCGGCACCGCCGACCTCGAACTGGACCGCGCTGTCGAGCTCCTGCGCGAGGCCGGACACGCGGACTGGGCGGGGCGCGTCCAGGAGGAGATCCTGGGCCGCAACGTCATCCCCGGCCACTGGACCTTCCAGATCGTCGAGTCCTACAACGACACCTACTACGAGCCGTTCAAAGGCCTCGAGAAGAAGGCCCGCCAGGACCTCGCCGAAGGCAAGGACCACCTGTACGAGGCGGAGCTGAAGGAGGAACGCAGGACCACCGGACATCCGCACCACACCGCCACGCCGGACGACTCCGCCACGTAGGGCCTGTCGTTCGGATCAGGTCGGCGTCGCGAAGCGCAGGTCCTTTCGGCCGACCTGATCCGAACGAAAGACCCTGGCCGCGCCCGGGCTCGTCACGGGTGGAAACGCCACCGGCCCTCGGAGACGACGTTCACCTCGCCGTCGCGGACGCGAAGAGCCGTGTCGTCGTCGATGAAGTAGAGCGGGAAATCCGCTCGTGCGGCGATGCGATCGGCCCAGGCGTCGTCCCGCTCGGGGAAGTCCGGCGAGTGCAGATGAGGCTTGAGGTACCAGTCGAAGAGGCCGAACGGCGGCTCCACGGTCGTCGCGCCGAGTAGGTGGAGGTCCGCGGTGTCCCCGATGACGTCGGCGGAGTGGGCGGTGAGGTGACGGCTGAAGATCATCGATCCGGCGCTGACTCCCACGTAGACGCGCTCCTCCAGCGCCTTCAGGAAGCCGTCGGCCAGCCCGTTGCCGGTGATGCTGCGCGCGAGGTGGTAGTGGTTGCCGCCCTCGACATGGATGACGTCCGCGTGCAGCAGTCGGTCGAGGACCACCTGCCGGGGCAGTCCGTTCAGTTCCAGGACGTCGAACTCCCGCCAGCCCAGGCCGTGCACCCGGTTCATGTTCGCGACGAACCACCCGTGGTCCCCGGGCTCGGCGACCGACGCCGTGGGAACGTACACGATGTTCGCCGATCCGAACGGTTTTCCCAGCATGTCCCGCAGGGACTCCCGCAGTGTCTCGTTGCGCAGGCCGCTCGCCGTCAGCAGAAGGTTCATCGGGCGAGCCAAGCACGGCCCGGCGGGTGCGTGCAACGGACCTCGAACCCTGCGGATCCCCCACGGCCCACCTGCTCGCCGAGGCCCTGGTGCGCGCGGTGGCGGCCGGGCAGGCTAGCTTGCTCGGATGAGTCTCCTTGATGACGTGGCCGAGCGCGACGGCTGGCGGTGCTGGGTGTGCGACGAGCCGGTCGACCCCGACAAGTCCGTGAACGATCCGCGAGGGCCGAGCGTCGACAGCCGGACCGCCGACCGGAAGGCGAAGGTCCCCGAGCGGCTCGCGCACCGCGCCTGCAACACCCGCAAGGGTGCGGTCACGCCGGTCATCGCCTGGCCGGACCACCTGTACGTGGTCGAGCCCGCGCCGCTGCTCACCGTGGCGGGCAGGCTGGAGCGCAAGGGGGGCCGCGAGATGGTGGGCCGCTGCCCGACCCGCCAGGACGCCCAGGAGACGGCGGACTGGCTCGTGGACCGGTTCTCCCGGCTGGCCCCGGGGCTGCCGGTGACCGCGGCCGTCGAGGCGGGCGGCGGCCAGTTCCTCGTCGTCCTGTCCGCCGGACGCCGCTGACCGGGCGGGGCCACCGCGCGCGGGCGACGACCTCGTCGGTCCCGTCCGGCGGATCGGCCGGGCGACGCGGCCCGGTCGGTCCGCCTCCGTCGGCGGGGGATGATGGGGAGGGAACGACGGCACGCGAGATCAGGAGCTCCGATGGCGAAGCGGGTTCACCAGCCCCGTGAGGACGCGGAGTTCGACTTCGTCCTCCGGATGAGCGCAGCTCCGGTCCTCGCGTACTTCATCGGCGCCTGGCCCAAGGCGATCGAGCCCTGTCGGGTGATGGACCGCGTGGTGGCCGCCGTCGCCGACGAGTACACGGGCCGTCTGACGGCCGTCCGCACCGACATCACGCGTTGTCCGGCCGCGACGGAGCGGTACGGGATCACCGGAGCCCCGTCGTACGTCCTGTTGACGGAGGGCGAGGAGGTGGCGCGCGGCGCGGGGCCCGTGACCGTCGCCGACCTCCGGGACCTCCTCGCCGGCCACCTCTGAGCCGCCGCCTCGACCCGCTCCTCGGCGCGGACGAGACGCCACGGGGGAGGGGCTAGGGAACCCCCAGTTCGAAGAGGGCGTACCCGGCGTACGAGCCCGATGCGACCGCCGTGAGGGCGAGCAGTGCCGTCAGGGTGGGCAGGCCGAGCCCGCGCAGTTTGACGGCCAGGGGGATGAACAGGGGGAAGGCGGGGAGCAGGTAGCGCGAGACGTTGCCGAAGATCTGCTGGCTGCCCAGGACCAGGGCGAAGGTCAGGATCGTGTACACGGTCAGGACGGCCGGCGGGCGCAGCCGGATCAGGAGAGGGAGCAGGAGCAGGCCCAGCAGCACGGTCATCGCGCCGATCATGTCCTCGACCGGGCAGGGGAAGAGGTAGTCGGAGCGGCCGACGGCGAGTGAGGTGAAGACGTCGATCGTCTGCTTCCCGAAGTCGAAGGTGTGGGCCCAGGCGCCCTTCTGAAGGATGAAGTAGCCTCTGAGATCGCCCATGTGGTCGCCCACCCACAGCAGATAGCCGACGAGCCCGAGCGGAGCGATCAGGATCGCGGTCCACGGGCGGGCGAAATCCCCTCGGCGGCGGTGGAGCGAGAGCAGCGCGGCGACGGTGAGCGCGGCGATGAGTGCGACGGCGGTGGGGCGGCCCAGTCCGGCGGCGAAGACGAGGACGCCGGCGGTGAGCCAGCGGTCGCTCATGACGGCGTGGCAGGCCCAGACGGCGAGGGCGACGTAGAGGGACTCCGAGTAGCCCGACCATTCCGTGCCGGAGCCGGGCCACACGGCCCACAGTCCGGCCGCGGCGAGACCGGCCCGGCTGCCGCCGAACCGGGCGGTGACGGCGTGGACGCCGAGGGCCGCCGCGAACGACGCGACGACCGAGACGAGCATGCCCGAGCCGTACAGGCCGAGTCCCGTGCAGTCGGAGACCAGTCGCATCGTCGCCGGGTAGAGGGGGAAGAAGGCCGCCGAGTTGCCTTCCAGGGTGATCAGGCCCCTGCCGTTGGGATCCGTGACCAGCGCGGGGGTGTAGCCGTGCGCGGCGATCTGCTGGTACCACCAGCCGTCCCAGCTGGCCAGCACGTCCCAGGTGTGGGCGCCCCCGCCGAAGCGCGGGTGTTTATGCCGGAAGTCCCCGGCGGAGTCCAGCAGGTACATGAAGACCGAGAAGCCGATGAGCTTGAGTCCGCCGTACAGAGCCAGTACCGGCGCGTAGTGAGCGACGGCGCGGCGCAGCCGCGGGCGACGGTCCGTCCCGGGCCCGCGGGGGCGGAGTGCGAGGGGGCCGGCGTCGACGCCGGTACCGGTGTCGACGCCGGCGCCGGAAGGGGCGCTCGGCGGGGCGGGGTGGTTCATGCGGTGACGTCTCCCGTCCGGCGTCGGCGAACGGCGGGGAACACCCAGGCCCGCAGGAGCAGGAAACGCAGGAGGGTCGCCGCGAGGTTGGCGGTGACGAGGATCCCGACCTCCGCGCCGTGCGAGGCCCCGGGCGCGGCGTGATGCAGGGCGGCAAGGGATCCGCTGGTCAGGGCCAGGCCGATCACGAAGACCAGGAGACCCTTGGTCTGGTGGCGCAGCGCACCGTCGCGGCCGCGCAGCCCGAAGGTGAGCCGCCGGTTCGCGGCGGTGTTGGCCAGGGCGCAGGCCAGCAGCGCCAGCGCGTTCGCGCCCTGGGATCCGGCGGCCGGGCGCAGCACCGTGTAGAGCAGGACATGGACGACGGTGCTCACGGCGCCCACGGCGGCGAAGCGCAGCAACTGCCCGGCCAGCCCTGCGCGCACCGGGACGGCGGCGCGTCGGCGCAGTCCGGCTGCCGGAAGGGCGCCACGGCCCAGGTCGCGGCCGATGCGTGCGATGCCGCGCAGGTCGGCCAGCGCCGTGGCCATGAGGTCCACGCGGCTGTCGGGATCGTCCACCCAGTCGACCGGCACCTCGTGGATGCGCAGCCCGGCCCGCTCGGCGATCACCAGCAGTTCGGTGTCGAAGAACCACCCCGAGTCCTTCACGAGGGGCAGCAGCCGCTCGGCGACGTCGCGCCGCACGGCCTTGAAGCCGCACTGGGCGTCGGAGAAGCCCACGGCGAGGGTGGAGCGCAACAGGGCGTTGTAGCAGCGGGAGATGACCTCACGTCGGGGGCCCCGCACCACCCGGGAGCCGCGTGCCAGGCGGGTGCCGATGGCGATGTCGGAGTGCCCGGAGATCAGCGGCGCGACCAGCGGCAGCAGGGCCGCCAGGTCGGTCGACAGGTCGACGTCCAGGTAGGCGAGGACCGGCGCCGGTGAGGCGGACCATGCGGTGCGCAGCGCCCGCCCGCGCCCCTTCTCGGCCAGCCGCACGCACTGGACCTCGGGCAGCTCGGCGGCCAGCCGGGCCGCGATCACGGGGGTGGCGTCGGTACTGGCGTTGTCCGCGACGGTGATCCGGAACGGGTAGGGAAAGGTCTCGCGCAGATGGGTGCGCAGCCGCAGGACGCTCGGCTCCAGGTCTCTCTCCTCGTTGAACACCGGCACGACCACGTCGAGGACGGGCTCGTGGTGATGCGCTTTCACCGGTGTGCGCAGGGGGAGGGGGGTCACCGATTTTGTCACGTTCTCTCCACTTTCGTGTCCTGCCTCGGGGCAGGCTGCGGTCACTCACGGCAGGGGGCTCACCGGATCGGGGTCCGCTGCCGGACGGAGGGGGAGCGGGCGCTGCCGCGCCTACCCGGAGCCGGCGGCTGTCGCGTTCGACGTGGTGTCCGTCGTCGGGCTGGTGGTCGTCGGCGCCGGCGGCGCCGTGGCCGGTGCGTCCGGTGTTCCGGTGCCGGAGGGGAGCGCCGTGCCGGTCCCGGTCGCGGTCGGCTCCGACGTCAGGCGCGAACTGCCGGGCGAGGCCGGTGCCGTGGACGAGGCGGCGGTCCCGCCGGGGCTCGCGGAGGCGGGGGCGCTCGACGAGGCTTCCGGCGTCGGCGACGGGGGCGTCCGCGGGGACGTCGGGCTGACCGCGGGCCGGGGGAGGGGGGCCTGCGGCCGGGTCTCGGCGGAGTCGTGGGGCAGGAGGAGGAAGCCGAGGCCGAGTCCGGCCACGGCCAGCACCGAACCGACGGCCTTCTGGACCGCGCGGGCACGCCGTCGGGCCCGCACACGGGTGTGGAGGCGCACTTGGCGCTCCGGCCCGAAGGGGGTGTGCTCCTGGGAGTCGCGCATCATCCGCGCCAGCTCCTGCTCGAAATGGTCCATGGCCCTCCCCCTCATCCGACCGGTTCGATGACGTCGCCCAGAATCCGGCGCAGCCGCGCCACACCGCGCGACGCGTGCGAGCGTGCGGTGCCGACGGGGCATCCCAGCGCCTCCGCGACCTGCTTCTCCGGCAGGTCCTGGTAGTAGCGCAGCACGACCGCGGCCCGCTGCCGCGGCGGCAACTGGGCCAACGCGGCCTCCAGCCGCGTGCGTTCGGCGACGGAGGCGGACACGTCGCCCACCTCCGTCACGTCGGGCAGTTGCTCGACGGGGCGCTCGCCCCACCACCGCCGCCGCGCCGACCGGGCCGCCGCTCGGGCCAGCACCTTGCGCACGTAGGCCTCGGGGGCCTCCTCGGCGATGCGGGGCCAGACGAACCAGAGCTTGACCAGGGCCTCCTGCAACAGGTCCTCGGCCCGGTGCCGATCGCCTCCCACGAGCAGACGGGCCAGGTGGAACAACGCCGACCAGCGGGCTGCCACGAACCCGTCGAACCCCTCGGCTCGACTCTGCTCCATCCCCACCGTCCTCGCTCCGGCCGTCCCCCTACACCTGGAGAAAGACGCCGGCCCCCCTGCCACGCTGCACTCGCTGGGCATGATCCAGGTCACATCTGCCTGCCACGCACACTCCGTTGCGCCGCCGCCCGCACCGCCGCCGTGAAGGGCCACCCGGCCGGCCTCGCACCTCCGCGTCCGAGGCAGCCATGCTCGATTCCCTCGCTCACACGCTTGATTCGAGCGTAGGAATCGGGCATGGTGCTCGAAACGAACATCTGCTGTGCCGACCGCGCGGAGAGGGCTGCGGCTTCATGGACGACATCGACCGGGCCATCCTGCGCGAGTTGCAGGTCGACGGCCGCATCCCCTATGCCGAGTTGGGTCCCAAGGTGGGGCTCTCGCCCTCGGCCGCGCGGCTGCGGCTCCAGCGACTGATCGACGCCAAGGCGGTCCAGGTCGTCGGCGTGACCGACCCGATGGCCATGAGCCGCCAGGCGATGGCGCTCCTGGGCCTCAACACCGGGGGCGATTCCCGGGCCGTGGCCGACGAACTGGCCGGACACGACGAGGTCGTCTACACGGTCCTGACCTCCGGCCGCTACGACCTGTTCGCCGAGGTGGTGTGCGCCGGACCCGGTGACCTGCTGGACTTCGTCAACGACGTCGTGCGGGCCGTCGAGGGCGTCACGGCGGTGGAGAGCTTCCCCTACTTCGCCATCCACACCCACCGCTTCCTCTGGGACGTCGACTAACGCCCCGCGCACGGATCGGCCCGTAGGGCACCGGCGGCCCGCACCGCACCGCCCCGGCCTCCGGCCCGCCGGCTCACGCGTGCCGCCCGCCGACCCTCGCCGCCCTCCGCCGTCCCCCGCACGCCCGCTCACCCAGCCCGAGGACTTCCGCATGCCGCACGACGAGCACCGCACCGTCGACTTCTTCGCCCGGGACGCCCTTCCCGCGCCCGAGGTGACCGTCGCCCAGGCCGAGGGGCTCGCCGACCGGCACCTCGGCGTCGCCGCTCGCGCGACGGCGCTGGGAAGCCAGCAGGACGCCAACTTCCTGCTGCGCCCGCACGACGGAACCGGCCCGGTGATCCTCAAGATCGCCAACCCGGCCTTCGGCCTCGTCGAGATCGAGGCACAGGACACCGCGGCCGACCTGATCGCCGCGGCCCACCCGGAACTGCGCGTCGCGACGGTCCTGCGTCGGGCCGACGGCTCCCCGCGGCGCGCGACGGTGGACACCGGCGACGGCCCGGCCGTCGCCCGGCTGCTGCGCCACCTGCCGGGCGGCTCCCTCACCGGACCACGGCACCTGTCCCCGGCCGTGGTCGCGGCCATGGGGACGATCGCGGCGAAGGTGAGCACCGCGCTGCGGGACTTCCGCCACCGCGGCCTCGACCGCGTCCTCCAGTGGGACCTGCGGCACGCTTCGCGCGTGGTCGCCGCCCTCGCCGAGTACGTCGACGAGCCCGACCGGCGCGCCGCCGTCCGCGCCGCGACCGCCGAGGCCCGGGCGCGCGTCCAGGAGGTGGCGGACGCGCTGCCCTTTCAGGCCGTGCACCTCGACCTCACCGACGACAACCTGATCCGCTCGCCCGGCGCCCGCCCGCCACTGCCCGACGGCGTCATCGACTTCGGCGATCTGACGACGACCTGGGCGGTGAGCGAACTCGCCGTGTCGCTGTCCTCGATGCTCCACCACGACGGCGTCGAGCCGCACCACGTGCTGCCCGCCGTCCGCGCCTTCCACGCCCTGCGGCCGCTGTCCGCCGAGGAGGCGGAGGCGTTGTGGCCGCTCGTCGTACTGCGCGCCGCGGGCCTGGTGGTCAGCGGACGTCACCAGGCCCGAGTGGACGAGGACAACGCCTACGCCAAGGCCGCCCTCGCGCGCGAGTGGCGCGTGTTCGAGCAGGCCACCCGCCTGCCGCAGCGGGTGATGACCCACCTCGTGAAGGAAGCGGCCGGCCTCGGCGCCGCACCGGCGGCGGCCGGGCCGCCGGAGTGCTCCGTGCTGCGCGGCGTCGCCGCCGCCGACATCGCCCTCCTCGACCTGTCCGCCGACGCGGACTCCATGGACCACGGCGCCTGGCTCCGGCCGGGCGTCGAGGACCGGCTCGCGGCCCGCGCGCTCGAGACCGGCGTGGCCGCGGTGGCCACCCGGTACGCGCAGGCCCGGCTCACCCGCACTCCCTCCCTGTCGGCCGAGTCGCCCGCCACCGTGCCCACCGGCGTCGACCTGTGGCTCGGCCGGGACGTCGTGGCGCAGGCCCCCGCCGGGGGCGAGGTCCTGGCGGCGGCGCCCGGAATCCTGAGCATCGCCCTGGGCGGCCGCGTGCTGACGCTGACCATGCCCGCCACCGTCACTCCGCGGGTCCGCACCGGAACGGCGGTGCGCGCGGGCGAGGACCTCGCCGAGGTGCCCGCCGGGGCCGCGCTGCACCTCGCGCTGCTCGACGCCGACGGGCCCGCCGCCCCGCGCCTGGTCCGTCCCGAGTACGCCGCCGGCTGGCTCGCGCTCAGCGCGGACCCAGCCCCGCTCGTCGGACTCCCGGCCGCGCCCCCCGCGCGCCCCGACGACCTGCTCCGGCGGCGTGCGGCCGTGTTCGCGCCCGTGCAGGAGCACTACTACGCCGACCCGCCCCGCATCGAACGCGGCTGGCGCCACCACCTGCTCTCCGCCGACGGCCGCTCCTATCTGGACATCGTCAACAACGTGACGCCGCTCGGCCACGCCCACCCCCGGGTGGAGGAGGCCGTCGCCCGGCAGTTGCGGCGGCTCAACACCAACTCGCGCTTCCACTACGCCTCGGTGGTGGAGTTCACCGAACGTCTCGCCGGCCTCCTCCCCGAGCCGCTGGACACGGTGTTCCTCGTCAACTCCGGTTCCGAGGCGGTGGATCTCGGTCTGCGCCTGGCCATCGGGGCCACCGGCCGGCACGACGTCGTCGCGCTGCGCGAGGCCTACCACGGCTGGACGTACGCGTCCGACGCGGTGTCGACCTCGCTCCAGGACAACCCCAACGCCCTGACCACCCGGCCGGACTGGGTGCACACGGTGGACTCGCCCAACCCCTACCGGGGCAGGCACCGCGGGGCGGACGCGGCACGCTACGCGCCCGAGGCCGTCGCGGTGATCGACGCGCTGGCCGCCTCGGGCCGCCCGGCCGGCGCCTTCGTCGGCGAGACCTTCTACGGCAACGCCGGGGGAGTGGCCCTGCCCGACGGCTATCTCGCCGAGGTGTACGCGGCGGTCCGCCGGCACGGCGGCGTGACCGTCGCCGACGAGGTCCAGGTCGGGTACGGCCGGCTGGGCCACTGGTTCTGGGGTTTCGAGCAGCAGGGCGTCGTGCCCGACGTCGTCTGCGTGGCCAAGGCCATGGGCAACGGCCATCCCCTCGGCGCGGTCATCACCTCCCGGGCGCTCGCCGACCGGTACCGCGACCAGGGCTACTTCTTCTCCTCCACCGGCGGTAGTCCGGTCTCCAGCGTGGTGGGCCTCACGGTCCTGGACACCCTGCGCGACGAGGACCTCCAGGGCAACGCGACGCGTGTCGGCGGCCGGTTGAAAGGCCTGCTGGAGGAACTGGCGTCCCGCCACGCCGTGATCGGCGCCGTCCACGGCTCGGGCCTCTACCTGGGCCTGGAACTCGTGCGCGACCGCGGCACGCTGGAGCCCGCCACCGAGGAGACCGCCGAGCTGTGCGACCGGATGCTCGACCTCGGTGTCGTCGTCCAGCCGACCGGCGACCACCTGAACATCCTCAAGATCAAGCCCCCCTTGTGCATCGACGCCGACGCGGTCGACTTCTTCGCCGCCATGCTGGACCTGGCGCTGACGCAACTCGCCGACGACCGATAGGTCCTGAACGGACGACCGTGCGCGTGCCGCTCGCACGGGACCCGCACTCCGGTCGGGGGCCCGTGGGGGCGGCGGACCGCAGGGCGGACCGGACGGGTCCCCGACACGCGGCGCAGGGCGCCGACCCCTCACAGGGCACGAGTGCGCGGCACGGGGCACGAGGCACGGCAACGGGGGTACACGGAGCAGCGACCTGGCAACGGCACACGGCTGAAGGCGGCGCTCCATGCAGTTCGACGACAACGCCTCCCTGGACACCTCCGAGGTGCGGGACGAGCGCGGCAGCCGGATCCCCGGTGGCGGTGCGACCGTCGGCGGCGGAATCGTCGGGATCGTCGTCCTGGTCGTGGGACTCGTGTTCGGCATCGGCCCCGACCAGTTGGGTCTTTCCTCCGGCGGCGACGGGTCGGCGCCGTCCTCGTCCTCCGCCGCCGGGGTCGAGCAGGCCTGCCGCACCGGACGGGACGCCGACACCAAGGACGACTGCCGCGTCGTGGCCGTGGTCAACAGCGTCCAGGACTTCTGGGCCCAGGAGTCGGGACGCCGCCACGTCGCCTACACCAAGGCGCCGACGGTGCTCTTCACCGGGCGGGTGAACACGGCGTGCGGCGACGCCACGTCGGAGGTGGGGCCCTTCTACTGCCCCGCGGACCGCACCGTCTACCTCGACCTCGGCTTCTTCGGCGACCTGCGGACGAAGTTCGGAGCGAGCGCAGGGCCCTTCGCGCAGGCGTATGTGGTGGCCCACGAGTACGGGCACCACGTCCAGGACCTGCAGGGGACGCTGGGCAGGTCCCAGAACGGGCTGACCGGTGCCGACAGCGCCTCGGTGAAGACCGAACTGCAGGCCGACTGCTACGCGGGCGTGTGGGCGCACCACGCGACGACGGTGAAGGACGAGTCCACGGGCCGGCCGCTGATCACCAGCCTCACGGAGGCGGACGTCCGGGACGGACTGGACGCGGCCGCGGCGGTCGGCGACGACCGCATCCAGGAGGAGTTCCAGGGCCGGGTCACCCCCGACACCTGGACCCACGGGTCGTCCGCACAGCGGCAGCAGTGGTTCGGCGTGGGCTACCGCACCGGCGACATGGCCCGGTGCGACACCTTCCGCTGAGCGCCGCCCCGAGGCCGGAGCCGGAGCCGCGCCCCACGCCTCGCCGATCCCTGCCCCGGGACCGCGCCCCGGTCAGCCGCGCGGCGGGCCGGAGGGCAGGTCGTACCGTACGAGTGACCGCGCGAAGGGCTCACCGCTGCGCCGGGCGTACGTCATCCGCTCGCGCACCTCCCGCAGGCTGCGCGGACGGTATCCGGGGCCGCCGCAACAGCTCTTGTGGAAGCGGACACCGGCGTTGAGCAGCACGGAGAGTGTCCGCCAGGCCGCGGTGTCCCGGCGGCGGGGCGGGGCGAAGGCGGAGCCCACGTGGACGAGCGGTCGCGTGCAGCGGGGGCAGGTCCGGTCCCTGTCCGCGTCGTGGGGCTGCTTGTACGACGCCCGGCAGGGCAGGCAGACGTACGAGGTCTTTCCGTGGGCCATGGCAGCAGAGTAGGTCCCGTCCGTGCGGAACTCGACGGGATTTCGGGTCCGTGGGGGCCGAGTGGTCCCTGCGGTCGACGCCTCGGTTCCCCGGCGCCGGTGAGGTGCGGGTTCGGCCCGGCCGTCCCTGCCCTCACCCGGCCGGACGCCCGACCTCCTCGATGCGGGTGGGGCGGCCCGCGTCCGGCGGTCGTCCCCACGGCGCTCATCGGGCGGCTCGTGATCCGGGTGCTCGGACGCCCGGCGGTTCCGGCTCGGGCAGCAGCTTGTGCGACGTCGTTCGTTCGTCCGGCGCCAGCGCGTGCAGGACCCGCGGAGTCGGGTCGACGACGGGGGGCGGGCCGTCGCCCGCAGGGTCGAGGGCCGCCCGCAGGGCGCGGAAGTCATGGGGCCGGCCGGCCGCCACGACTCCCACGGGGCGCCCGCGGGCGGTGGCCAGGGCGGCGAAGTCGAAACCGGCGAGGTCGCCCCGCACCGTCAGGGAGTCGGCGTCGGTGAACCGGCCGGCCGTTTGCAGCATGACGCCGTACTGCTCGGTCCACGACCAGGGGTCCGCCGTGAAGGGGACCCGGGCGCCGATCATGTTCCTGGCCACCGCGGCGGCGTGCTGCTGGGCGTGGTTCCACTGTTCCACGCGTACCCGTCGGCCCGGAACCCGGTCGGGGCGCAGAGCCACGTCTCCCGCCGCGAAGACGCACGGATCGCTGGAGGCGCCCAGGGCGTCGACGACGATGCCGTCCCCCACGGCCAAGCCCGCCCGGGCGGCCAGTTCGACGTCGGGCCGTATGCCGACGGCGACCAGCACCGTGCGGGCCTGCCAGCTCCTCCCGTCCCGGGCGGTCGCCACGAGCGCGCCGCCCCGCGGGGCGAGTGCCGTGAGCGTGACGCCGGTGTGCACCCGAGTGCCGTGGCTCCGGTGGAGTTCCAGGACCGCGCGGCGCAGCGGGGCGGGCAGCACGCGCCGCAAGGGCTCCGCGCCGGATTCCAGGACGGTGACGTCGAGGCCCTTCGCGCGGGCGCTCGCCGCGACCTCCAGGCCGAGGAGTCCCGCACCGACGACCAGCAGGGGGCCGCCGGACTCCAGGTCGGCGCGGAGTGCGGGCACGTCACCGAGGCCGCGCAGGGTGTGGACGTGATCGTGTCCGGCGGCGTACGGCAGGCGGCGCGCGCGTCCTCCGGTGGCCAACAGCAGCCGGTCGTACGGCACTCGGCTTCCGTCGGAGCACTCCAGGACGCCGTCGGCGATGTCCGTGACCTTCGTGCCGGCACGCAGTTCGATCCCCAGTTCCTCCCAGGCCGTCGGCGGTTTCAGACGGAGCCGTTCGGGCGTCGGGCGGCCCTTGAGGAGGTCCTTGGACAGCGGCGGCCGCCGGTACGGGGGGTGGGGGTCGTCGCCGACCAGGAGGAGGCGGCCGTCGAAGCCCTCCTGGCGCAGGGTGAGCGCCGCGGTCGCGCCGGCGACGCCGGTGCCGACGACGGCGATCGTGCGCGGCGCGGTCTCAGGCACGGGAGGCCTCGACCATCCGGAAGTCGGCCTTGGCGGCCCCGCAGTCGGGGCAGGACCAGTCGTCCGGGATGTCCTCCCAGCGGGTGCCGGGGGCGATGCCCTCGTCGGGCCAGCCCTGCGCCTCGTCGTAGACGAGACCGCACACCAGGCATTCCCAGACCTTCATGCCGGCTCCTCGAAGTCGATCTTCTCGCGGACCCCGCAGTCCGGGCAGGGCCAGTCGTCGGGCACGTCCGTCCAGGACGTGCCGGCGGGGAAGCCCTCGCGCGGGGCGCCCGCCCGTTCCTCGTACACGTAGCCGCAGACAGGACACGCGTAGCGGCTCATGTGCGGCTCCCGCGGCGGGCGAGGAGTCCGGCCCCGGTGCGCGGGTGGACGTTGGCCCGGGTGAGGTCGCCGTCGTAGTGGGCGAGGAGTCTGGGGTCCATCACCCGCCGCCACAGCGGCGGCACGACGGCGAGCAGGATCATGCCCGCGTAGCCGGTGGGCAGTTGCGGGGACTCCTCGAAATGGCGCAGGGCCTGGTAGCGGCGGGTGGGGTTGGCGTGATGATCGCTGTGCCGTTGCAGGTGGTAGAGGAAGATGTTGGAGGCGATGTCGTCGCTGTTCCAGCTGTGCTGCGGGGTGCAGCGCTCGTAGCGGCCCGAGGCGGTCCTCCGGCGCAGGAGTCCGTAGTGCTCCAGGTAGTTGACGACCTCCAGCAGGCAGAAGCCGATGACCGCCTGGGCGGCGAGATACGGCAGCACGCCCGGGCCGAACGCGGCGGTGAGCGCGGCGAAGAGGACCGCTGACATCGCCCACGCGCCGAGCACGTCGTTGTGCGGGGTCCACGGGCCCCTGCCCAGGCGTCCGAGCCGCTGCTTCTCCAGATGCCAGGCGGAGCGGGCGCTGCCGTGGACCGAGCGGGGCAGGAAGCGCCAGAAGGACTGGCCGAGGCGGGAGCTCGCGGGATCCTCGGGAGTGGCGACCCGGACGTGGTGGCCGCGGTTGTGCTCGACGAAGAAGTGCCCGTAGCAGGTCTGGGCGAGGGCGATCCGGGCCAGCAGCCGTTCCAGATGCTCCTTCTTGTGGCCCAGTTCGTGGGCGGTGTTGATGCCGAACCCGGCGACGATGCCGACGGTGAGGGTCAGCCCCGCCCGGTCCGCAACCGACAGACCGCCGTGGGACCACAGCCGGCAGGCGAGCACCAGCCCGGCGTACTGGAGGGGCAGGAACAGGTAGGTGCACCAGCGGTAGTACCGGTCGGACTCGAGCCGCGCGAGGACGCTGTCGGGCGGGTTGTCGGAATCCTTGCCGATCAGCAGGTCCAGCACCGGGATCAGGCCGAAGACGACCGGCGGCAGGAGCCACCAGAAGAAGCCCCGGCCCGTCAGGGTCGCCAGGCCCCACGCCGCGAACGGGAAGACGGGCAACACCAGTCCGAGCAACCACAGGTAGCGCTTGCCGTCGCGCCACGCCGCCTGCGGCGACGGCGCTCCGGGCGGATACGAGGTCTCTGCCATGCCCCACCTCTACTGGACACTATGACGGTGAACTGTCCAGAAACTAGACAGTGACCGTGTTCTCCGTCAAGACGTGGGGTGCGGCTCGTTAGGATGGGCGCCGATGACGCGCTATCGAGAGTCGGTCCGTTCCCTGCTCAAGGAACGGATCCTGGACGCCGCCCACGAGCGGGTCGCGGCCGACGGCTGGGACCGGCTGAAGATGACCCACATCGCCACCGCCGCCGGAGTGAGCCGGCAGACCGTCTACACCGAGTACGGCTCCAAGGCGGCCATCGGACAGGCGCTCGTCATGCGCGAGGTGGAACGCTTCCTCACCGGCATACAGGACCAACTCCTCGCCCATCCGCAGGACATGAGGGCCGCCATCACGGCCGCCATCGGGTACACCCTGCGCACGGCGGCCGACAACTCCCTGCTCAAGGCCATCCTGACCAGCAGCCGGGGCGGTGACGAGGACCTGCTCACCCACCTGACGACCCGCTCCGAGCCCCTGCTGGACACCGCCATCGGCATGCTGACCGCCTACGTGGCGCAGGCCTGGCCCGAGATCGACGCCCACTCGCGGGGCCTGGCCGTCGAGGCGGTGGTGCGCCTGACGGTCAGCCACCTCGTCCAGCCGGTCCTGCCTCCCGACCTCTGCGCCGAGCGCATCGCCGAGGTCACCATGCGCGTCGCACAAGCGTGAACGGCGCGCACCGGGAACGCTTTTCGCGCGCGCTCGCCGCTACCGCGCCGGCGCCGGCGCGTCGCGCGCGGTCCTGTGACGGGCCAGCACGCGCGTGGTGCTTCCGTCCTCCTCGGTGACGTCCCGGACATGCGCGAAACCGAGCCTGTCCAGCAGCGCCAGTGACGCCGTGTTCGGCGCGGCGACGGTGGCGTACACCTCGCTCAGCCCGAGGGCCCCGAAACCATGGGCGACGACCGCCTCCGCCACCTCGGTCCCGAGGCCGGAGCCCCATGCCGCCGGGGCCAGGGCGTAGATGATCTCGTGGCCCGCGACGACGTCCGTCGGCTTGATCTCCGCATGCCCGACCAGGAGCCCGTCCCGACGGACGGCCCACACGTCGAACAGGTCCCGGGCGTAGACCTTCGTGAAGATCCGCCCGAACAGAGCCCGGTCCTCGGCTTCGGATGCGGAACCGTCCCCCATCCACCGCGACACCCTGGCGTCCTGGAACAGGGCGACGAAGTCCTCTTCGTCCTCGGGGACGTACGGCTCCAGCAGGAGGCGCTCGGTGCGCAGGGTCGGGGTCACGCACAGCGACGCTACCCACCCGGCCTGCGGGTCGGCAAACGCATTACGGCCCCGTGCGGCGGCGCGGATCCGCGCCGCCGTCGGCGGTGCGATCCCGAGAACGGCTGACGCGCCCCGCCGGCCCGCCACGCGACGAGGGCGGGGCCGGCCGGCGCCGGACCCGGGGCCGAACGGCCCCCGGGCGGCCCCATGCAGCCCATGGGCCTCCGCGCCGCCGCGCAGGACGATCGAGGCGTCGAGGAGCCACGGAGGAGACCTGCGATGACGGACGACCTGCTCGACCGGCCCACGGTCCACGCCCTGCTCGCGGACGGCGCCACGGTCCGCATCCGGCCGGCGGCTCCGGGCGACCACGAACAACTCCAGGGGTTCTACGAGGAGATGTCCGCCGAGAACCTGCGTCTGCGGTTCTTCGCGCCCAGCCGGCGCTCGGCGGTCCAGGCGGCCGACCGGGCGTGCGCCCGCCCCCACCCCGGCTACCGGGCGCTGCTGGCCGAGGCGGACGGCCGGGTGATCGGCATCGCCGAGTACGACACCGGCGGGGAGGAGGACGTCGCGGAGATCTCCGTCGCCGTCGCCGACGGCCTGCACCACCGGGGCGTGGGCACCCTGCTCGTCGAGCACCTGGCCTCGGCGGCGCGCGCGGAGGGCATCACCACCTTCACGGCCGACGCGCTGAGCGAGAACCACGAGGTGCTCCGGCTCTTCGCCGACCTCGGCCTGCGCACCGAGCGCCGCTTCGAGGGACCGGAGGCGCGCTGCGTCATCCACCTCGACGAGGACGACGACGCCTATCTGACGGCCGTGGAGGCCCGGGGACGCGCCGCCGACGTCGCCAGCCTGCTGCCCCTGCTGCGACCGGCCGCGGTGGCCGTGGTCGGCGCGGGACGCACCCCCGGCTCCGTGGGCCGTGCGATCCTCCACCACCTGCGTTCGGGCGGCTACACGGGCCGGCTCCTCGCGGTGAACCCGCGTGCCGCGTCGGTGCTCGGCGTGCCGTCCCACCCCTCGGTCGCGGCCCTGCCCGTGACCCCGGACCTGGTCGTCGTGGCCGTCCCCGCCGCCGCGGTCCCGGGCGTCGCCGACGAATGCGGCCGGGCCGGAGCGCGCGCGCTCGTCGTCGTCACCGCCGGTCTCGACCACACGCAGGCCCAGGCCCTGCTGACCGCCTGCCGCACGTACGGCATGCGGCTCGTCGGACCGAACTGTCTCGGCGTGTCCCACACGCAGCCCGGGCTGAGCCTGGACGCGACCTTCGCCGCCGACCACCCGCGACCGGGAACCGCCGGTGTCGCCGTGCAGTCCGGCGGGGTCGGCATCGCACTGCTCGACGGACTGTCCCGACTGGGCGTCGGCGTCTCCTCGTTCGTCTCCCTCGGCGACAAGTTCGACGTCAGCGGCAACGACATGCTCCAGTGGTGGGAGAGCGACGAGCGCACCGACCTCGCCCTGCTGCACCTGGAGTCCTTCGGCAACCCCCGCGCCTTCTCCCGCACCGCCCGGCGCGTGACACGCCGCATCCCGGTGCTCACCGTCGACGCCGGCCGCACCGACGCGGGCCGCAGGGCCGCCGCCTCGCACACCGCGGCGGCCGCCACCCGCACCATGACCCGCGGCGCACTGTTCACCCAGGCCGGCATCACCGCGACCCGATCGGTCGGCGAACTCCTCGAAACCGCCGCGCTGTTGCACTCCCAGCCGCTCCCCGAAGGCAGCCGCGTCGCCGTCGTCACCAACGCGGGCGGCGCCGGGGTGCTGGTGGCCGACGCCTGCGCGGAGGCCGGCCTGTCACTGCCCCCGCTCACGCCCGCCACGATCGACGAACTGCTCGCCGTGCTGCCCGACGGCGCCGCTGTCGGCAACCCGGTGGACGCCACCGCCGCCGTGGCGGAGGAGCAGCTCACGGAGTGCGTCGACCGCCTGACCCGGTGCCCCGGCGTCGACGCCGTCGTCGTCGCCCTCGTCCCCACGGCGGTCGCCGCGGCGACCGGGGACGACCTGGTGCGGGCCGTCACCGCCGGCCCCGGTCGCCGGTCACGACCGGTGCTCGCCGTACGCCTCGACCAGGACCGGTCCGTGACGCTGCTGCCCGCCGACGGCGGCGGCGCCGTACCCTCCTACGCCGAACCGCAGGCGGCGGCCCGCGCGCTGGCCCACGCCGCCGAGCGCGCCGCCTGGCTCCGCCGGCCCGCCGGCGTCGTGCCCGCCCTCGACGACGTCGAGACCGCCCGGGCGCGCACCGTCGTGGCGGAGTATCTGGCCGCGCACCCCGACGGAGGCTGGCTGGACCCGGCCACCTGCGCCGATCTGCTGGCCTGCTACAGCGTGCCGCAGACCCCCTGGGCCTGGGCCGAGACCGAGGACGAGGCCGTGCTCGCCGCCGACCGGCTCCGCGGCCTCGACGGCCGGGTGGTCATGAAGGCCCACTGGCCCGGCCTGCTGCACAAGGCGCACCAGCGGGCGATCCACCTGGACCTGCGCGGCGAACCCCAGGTGCGCGCCGCGTTCCGCGACCTGGCCACCCGCTTCTGCGGACTCATGACCGGCGTGGTCCTCCAGCCCCTCGCCGCGCGCGGCGCCGAACTCCTCGCCGGCGTCGTCCAGGACGAGGTGTTCGGCCCGCTCGTCCTGTTCGGACTCGGCGGAACGGCCACCGAGGTGCTCAAGGACCACGCGGCCCGCCTCGCCCCGCTCACCGACCACGACGTGCACGACCTGCTCACCGCCCCGCGGTGCGCCCCACTGCTCCTGGGCGCGGACGCAGACCCGCCCGTCGACCTGGAAGAACTGGAACAACTGCTCCTGCGGCTCTCCCGGATGGCGACGGACCTGCCGCAACTCGCCGAAGCCGACTTCAACCCCGTCCTGGCCACACCGGCGGGCGCCACCGTGCTCGACGCACGCGTCCGGCTGCTGCCGCGCCGCCCCCAGGACCCCTACCTGCGCCGACTGCGCTGAGGAGGGAACCGCCGTGCGACAAGGAGGTGGCCCCGCAGCCCGCGACCCACGGCATCGGCGGACCGCCCGTGGCCGACGAGGACGACGGGGGCAGCGGGGCCTCGTCGTCGGGGTCCTGTCCGAGACACAGTCCGGGACGGACCTGCTCCCGCACCCGGCGACCGTCCCCGACCCGGGTGCGGGGCACGGCGTGGCCGACGACCGGCCGCGCCGACCGTGAGCCGACCGTGAAAGGAGGCGCATCACCATGACCGACACCGTGCTGGTCGCCTACGGAACGACGAACGGATCCACGGCGCAGATCGCCGAGGCCGTCGCCGATGTGCTGCGCAAGGCCGGACTGAGCGTCGAGTCGACGCCCGCCCGGTCCGTGACGGGTGTGGACGGCTACGACGCCGTCGTGGTCGGCGGCGCGCTCTACGCGGGGCGCTGGCACAAGGACGCCCGGCGGTTCGTCCGCCGCCACCGCGTCGCCCTCGCGCGGCGTCCGGTGTGGTTCTTCAGCAGCGGCCCGCTCGACGCCTCCGCCTCCGAGCGGGACATCGCGCCCGTACGGGGCGTACGCCGCGCCATGGACCGGTTGGACGTCCGCGACCACGTCACCTTCGGCGGGCGCCTGGAGGAAGGCGCCGAAGGGCGGGTGGCCGGAATGATCCTGCGCTCGGGCAAGGGCGGGGACTTCCGGGACTTCGCGGCGATCGAGACGTGGGCCGAAGGCGTCGCCGACGCGCTGACGCGGGCCTGAGAGGAGGGCCCTGACGCAGGACGGCGCGGGACGGCGCGCACGACGCGGTGACCGCCGAAGCCGTGCCGTGGCAGGGGCCGACCGGGCCGGGCCTGCCCCCTCCGAGGCGGCTGCGGCCGAACCCGGAGTCCCGCGACCGGCCCACCGGCCGGGCCGCCCGCCCACCGGTCAGGGCCGGTCCGGGCAGGCGATGAGGGCCGGACGGCCCAAGCGGACCGGACCGAAAACCGACAACCTGGAGATGTCAGGTCATCCCGGCAACCCGAAAGGGACGGTGAAGGACATCATGAAAGGCTTCGTCTTCCACGGCCCCGGGCAGTCCGCCTGGGACGAGGTACCGGACCCCGGCATCAAGGAGCCCACCGACGCCATCGTGCGGGTGGGCGCCGTCACCATCTGCGGCACGGACCTGCACATCCTCAAGGGCGACGTGCCCGAGGTGCGGCCGGGCACCGTCCTCGGACACGAGGCGGTCGGCGAGATCGTGGAGGTCGGCAGCGACGTCCGGACCGTTCGTCCGGGCGACCGGGTCCTGGTCTCCTGCATCAGCGCCTGCGGCCGCTGCCGCTACTGCCGGGAGGGCGCCTACGGCCAGTGCCGGGGCGGCGGGGGCTGGATCCTGGGCCACCTGATCGACGGCGTCCAGGCCGAGTACGTCCGCGTCCCCTACGCCGACCTGTCCGTGCACGCCCTGCCCAGCGCGGTGGCGAGCAAGGACGCCGTGCTGCTCGCGGACATCTTCCCGACCTCCTACGAGGTGGGCGTGCTCAACGGGCGGGTCCGGCCGGGAGACACGGTCGCCATCGTCGGAGCGGGCCCCATCGGCCTCGCGGCGATCGCCACGGCGCGCCTGTTCGCTCCCGAGCGGATCGTCGCCGTCGACCTCGCCGTGTCCCGGCTGGAGGCGGCCAGGCGACTGGGCGCCGACGCGGTGGCGGACGCCCACGAGGACCCCGAGCAGCTGATCGCCGATCTCACCGACGGACTCGGCGCCGACGTGGTCATCGAGGCGGTCGGGGTGCCCGAGAGCTTCGAGATGTGCACCCGCATGGTCCGCCCCGGCGGCCACGTGGCCAACGTCGGCGTGCACGGCAGACCCGCCACGCTGCACCTGGAAGACCTGTGGATCAAGAACGTGACCATCACCACCGGTCTGGTCGACACCCGTTCCACCCCCACCCTGCTGCGCATGGCCGCAGCCGGCCGGCTTCCCACCGCGCAGCTGGTCACCCACACCTTCCCCCTGGACCGCATGGAGGAGGCCTACGACGTCTTCGCCCGGGCCGCCGACACCGGCGCGCTCAAGGTGGTCCTCGGCGAGCAGTCGCACGAGGAGGTCGCTGTCCGGGCGGCCTGACGAGAGGACGTGAGAGGTCATGACCGAACAGCACACGGCGAAGGCGCCGCAGGGAAAGCCGGCGGGGGATCTGGGCCGACGGCTCGCCACCCGCCGCGCGCAGCTGGGCCTGACACGCGAGGAGACGGCCGACCGCGCGGGCATGGCCCCCGGGTACCTGCGGCACCTGGAGGAGCATCCCGACGCCTCGCCCAGCCACGGCTCGCTGCTCCGCCTCGCGGCAGCCCTGGAGACGACGCTCTCGTCGCTCACCGGAGGCGACGCCGACCTGCCGCCCGGCCCCGGACGCGCCGGGCACTCGCCCGTGTTCACCGAGCTGAGCAGAACCGAGTGCGGAGACCTGCTCTCCACCCACGGCGTCGGACGGCTCGCCGTCCCCACGGAGCACGGGCCGGTGATCGTCCCCGTCAACTACAGCGTCGTCGACGGCACGATCGTCTTCCGGACCGCGCAGGGCGCCACCCCGTCCCTCGCGGCCGGCTGCCCCGTCGCCTTCGAGATCGACCGCATCGACGACGCCTTCAGCCAGGGCTGGAGCGTGCTGGTGCGCGGCCACGGCCGCCGGGTGACCGACCCCGGCGAGGCGCAACTGCTCGCGCGACGGGCGCACAGCACGCCGTGGGCCGGTGGCCGGCGTGACGTCTGGGTACGCGTCGAACCGTACGCCGTCACGGGACGCCGCATCACGGTCTGAGGCCGCGCCCCCTTCCCGCGCGGGGGGAAGGGGGCCGACGGTTCCCGGCCTGGCCCCGCGCGGCCCCACCCGGCGCGGGGGCGGCGCGTTCATCCCGGCTGAACGGGCCCTGAGGAAAGGGCCGTTCAGCGTCAGGGCGGGCCCGTTCGGCGGATGCCCGTGGCCTCGGAGCCCGCAGGAACATCGTCCCCGAGGCCGGCGTCCACCGCACGCGGCCTCCACCGGGCAGGGGCCCGGCGCATGCGACCAAGGGGAGGGACGGCCATGACGTCACGACACATCACCGTCGGAGTGGACGGCTCCGTGATCTCGGTACGGGCCTTGGACCGGGCCGCCGAGGAGGCCGTACGGCACGGCGTCGCCCTGCGCGTGCTGTACGCCGTCCCCGACCGGGACGAAGCCGCACCGGTCCTTCGTTCCGCGGCGTCCCGGACACGGCGCAGGCACCCTGGTCTGCCCGTGGAGACCGTGGCCGTGGAAGGCGGTGCGGTGCACGCCCTGGCGCGGGAGAGCGAGAGCGCGGACCTGACGGTCGTGGGAAGGCGCGGCTCGGGACCGTTGACCGGCACGGCGTTCGGGTCGGTCGCCACGAGACTCGCCGCGCTCGTCCGGGGACCGCTCCTGGTCGTGCGCGGGGACCGCCCGTGCGACCTCGGACGGGACGTGCTGCTCGGCCTGGCGGACGACACGGACGCGGAGGCGGCCGCCTACGCCTTCCAGGAGGCCGAGAGGCGTGGCGCGACGCTCCGCGTCGTGCGCTCCCGCAGTCCCCGCCGCGGCACCCTCCACGGGCCGCCCCTCGAACCCGCGCACTCCACCGGACGCACGGGACAGGAACGCCCAGCCCGCGAGGGCGAGCGCGGGGGCGACGGCAAAGGCGTGGGCGGAAGGGCCGTGCCCCGGTATCCGCTCACCCGCCTGGGGGAGGGGCACCCGGACGTCGTGGTCGACACCCGCACGGACCGCAGCGACCCGGCGGACATCCTGCTGGAGGCGACCCGGGAGGCCGCCGTCGCCGTCATCGGCGTCCGGCGCCGCACGAGCGTGTTCGGCCCGCGCCTGGGCCCGGTGGCGCACCTGCTCCTGCAACGGTCGCACTGCCCGCTGGTCCTCGTGCCGCACCCGTGACGGCTCGCCCGAGCGCCCTCGCGGAGGCCTCTCGGCCGCGTTCCGTCGGGCGGACCCCGCGACCAGGTGAACGGAGCGACACCGCGGGGGATCGGTGCCGCTCCTGATGCCATTGTCCCTCGGACCACACCGTTACCGCTGGTGCCGAAGGTCCCGGCAGGGGGGCCGGGTGTCCCCCTGCCGGAGATCGTCCGCCCCGCGGGCGCCGCTACCGGCGGTGCATGGTCTCCAGCGCGGCGACCAGGACGCGCGGATCGTGGTGGCCCTTGTAGACCTCGGGCGGGCGCCTGTCGAGCTTCAGGAGCTGCGCCACCGCCGTCCAGGCGGTGCGCACGGAGTACTCCACGGTGAAGACGACGTCGTCGGGGACCTCAGCGAACTGTCCGACGAAAGCGAGGTTGACCGATCCCTCCGGGACCACCAGGGGCCGGTCGTCGCGGCGGCGGGCCAGGAACTGGCTGGTGATGTACGGCATCACACAGGGTACGACGGTGGAGGTCCGCAGGATCCGTTCGCTCGTCCGCCGGTCGAACGGGAGGTGGTGCAGGACCTCCTGGAGGATCTCGCGGCCCGAGCACATCGTCATGGGCTTGGGGGTGTGGCCGCCCGCACGGTCGGGGAACAGGCCGTAGCCCCACCAGACGCCGACGTCCTCGGGCTGGTCGCGGTACACGGGCTGGCGGTTGGCCACGAGGGTGATCAGCCACGGGGAGCCGGTGAGGGTCATGAGGCCGCCCCGGCCGGCCGGACGGCCGCTGAACTCCTCCAGTGCCCGCAGGAAGGCGGGGTCCTTCGAGGTGACGGTGAACGACTCCCAGCGCGACTCCTTGACGTGTTTGTCGAAGGCGGCCGGGTTGCCGAAGTCCTCGCGTCCGCGGGCGAGCCGGTGCCACAGGAGCCAGGCGTCCGACCGCCGCGGAGCCGGCCGTGGCGCGCTGGTGTGCGAGCCGAGGCTGGAGGCGTCCGTCATGGATCCGTTGGTGACGAAGACCAGGTCCCCGGGCCCGACGGCGATCTCCTCGTCCCGGCCGTTGCGGCTGAGGTGCAGGGACGCGACCGTGCCGCTGCGGACGCCCCGGGTGAACCCGAGGTCGGTGACCCGGCAGCCCGTGTGGAAGGCGACGCCCCGCTCCCGGAGCCAGGCCGCGAGGGGCGTCACGAGGGAGTCGTACTGGTTGTAGCGCGTGCGGTGGATGCCCGACATGCCGGCGAAGCCGGGGAAGAGGTGGACGAAGCGCTTGAGGTAGCGGCGGAACTCGATCGCGCTGTGCCAGGGCTGGAAGGCGAACGTGGTGCACCACATGAACCAGAAGGTGGTGGTGAAGAAGTGCTCGCCGAAGCAGTCGGTGATCCGCTTGCCGTCCAGGCGCCTCTCCGGGGTCGCGAGGCAGCGGACCAGTTCCAGGCGGTCGCGCTCGGAGAATCCCATCGAGGTCGTGTCGACGATCTTGCCGTCGGCGTCGACCAGCCGCGCGATGTCGTCCCAGGGGAAGTCCTCGTGTCCGGCGAGGATCTCCTCGGTCACGGAGACGGCGGGGTCGTCGAGGGTGGGAATGCCGGACAGCAGGTCGTACGTGCAGCGGAACTCGGCCTCGAACATCCTCCCGCCGCGCATGGTGTAGCCGGCGTCCGGCGTGCCGCCCGCGTCCAGGCTGCCGCCGATGGTCCGGTTCTCCTCGAAGAGGTGGATGTCGGCTCCCTCGAAGCCGCCGTCGCGGATCAGGAACGCGGCCGCGGCCAGTGCCGCCATCCCGCTGCCCACCAGATATGGCTGCGCCATCACACCACTCCTCGTTCCGGGTTCAGCCGGTCGATCGGGAACCGGGGTGACCCACGGTCTTCGGCCGGCAGCGCTCTCGTCATCGGGCCGTCGGGTCACCGGACGGGGCCGGACGGCCCGCGAAGGGCGGCCCGGTCGGCGGATCGCCGCCGACCGGGCCCGTGTTCACGGCTCAGGCCGTGCTGTCGGGCAGCCACAGGTCGGGGCCGAAGACCTCGTAGCGGATGCGCTGTGCGGGGACCCCGGCGTTGAGCAGCCTGCCGCGCACGTCCCGCATGAAGGGCAGCGGCCCGCACAGGAACACGGTTGCGTCGTCGGGGAGTTCGACGCCGCCCAGGTCCATCAGGCCGGTGCGGGCGTCGGGTTCCTGGGCGCCCGGGTGCTCGTACCAGAAGACGGCGCGGGCGTGCGGCAGTTGGGCCACGAGGTCGTGCGTCTCGGTCCGCAGGGCGTGGTCGGCGGGGGAGCGGTCGGCGTGCAGGACCAGCACCGGGCGGGTCGAGCCGACGGCCGCGAGGTGGGCCAGTATCCCCGTCATCGGTGTGCAGCCGATGCCGGCCGAGACGAGGACGAGCGGGGCGGCGGCGGCCGGTTCGTCGAGGAAGACGTCGCCGAACGGGGCGGACAGCAGCAGCTCGTCCCCCTCGCGGACGGTGTCGTGCAGCAGGGTGGAGACCTCGCCGTCGGGGCCGTCGGCGTCGCCCGTGACCCGCTTGACGGTGATGCGTCGCCGGTCGCCGCCCGGCGCCGAGGACAGGGTGTACTGGCGCAGTTGGTGCGTGCCGTCGGCCACGGCCACGCGGACGCTCACGTACTGGCCGGCCCGGGCACGCGGCGCCGGTTCGCCGTCGGCCGGACGGAGCGCGAACGACACCACGTCGGAGGTCTCGACGCGGCGTTCGACGACCGTCCAGGGCCGCCAGATCCCGCCGGGCTGAACGCCGGCGTCCTGGTAGAGAAGGGCCTCCCGGCTGATCAGGGCGCCGGCCATCAGCCAGTAGACCTCGTCCCAGGCCGCCGCCACCTCGGCCGTGACCGCGTCGCCGAGGACCTCGGCGATCGCGCCGAACAGGTACTTGTGCACGATCGTGTACTGGTCGTCGGTGACGCCCACGGCGGCGTGCTTGTGGGCGATGCGGGACAGCAGCGCGTCCGGGCGGGCCGTGGGATTCTCCAGCAGCGCGCCGGCGAATCCGGCGATCGACCCGGCCAGTGCCCGGCGTTGGGCGCCGCTGGCCTGGTTGCCGCGGTTGAACATGCCGTCGAGCAGTTCCGGCCGGTCGTGGAACATCGTGGCGTAGAAGCGGGCGGTGATCTCGTCGAGCGCTCCGGCCACGGCGGGCAGGGTGGCCCGTACGAGGGCGGCGGATTCCGCGGACAGCATGGAACCTCCCGGGAAGGGTCATGAAGGGGTGAAGGGTGAGTCGAGCCGCGCCGCTTCGGGCCGTGGCGTCTGGGTGACGTCCTCTGTGTAGCAGGCGAGAGACCGCGCGTCGGCGCTGTCGGGGCCGTCGGGCCGAAGCAGGGCCGACAGGCCCCGTCGGTCGGGCGCATCGGCCCTGAGCACACCGGCCGATCGGGGCCGGACGGCGCGGTCGCGGCGGCCGGGCGGCCCCTGCCGCCCCCGCCGTGCCGCGCACCAGCTGGTCCCCCCCCGGCACCTGCGGGCTGTGCGCGGCTGCCGCGCCGGAGGCAGGGAACAGGGAGCCGGGAGCTGGAACCCGGAAGCCGGAAGCTCGGGGTATCGAAGCGGCAAGCGCCGGGCTCGCCGGTTCCCGTCACGCGGCCGGTCGGCAGGCGAAAAACCCGGCCACTCGGACCCATCCGCTACCGCGGTCTCCGGCCGGAGACTAACGTGACACCTGAACGGACCGGTGGGCGTCCGAGCGTCGGACCTGGAGGGACGCAGGTGGGAAGCCCCGAGGAGGCCCGTGTACGGCTGCCTCAGCTGCGGCTGGACGAGCTGCTGGAGGAGTTGCAGGCGCGGCTGGACGCGGCCCGCGGCACCCGGGACCGGGTGCACAGCCTGCTGGAGGCGGTGCTGTCGGTCGGCAGGGAGCTGGATCTGGAGCAGGCCCTGCACAGCATCGTGGAGGCCGCCGCCTCGCTCGTCGACGCGGAGTACGCCGCGCTCGGCGTGATCGGTCCGGACGGACGGCGGCTGTCCGCCTTCCACACGGTCGGCGTCAGCCCGGAGCAGATCGCCGAGATCGGGCCGTACCCCGAGGGCCACGGCATCCTGGGCGAGCTGATCCGGCACCCGGAGCCGCTGCGCCTGGCGAAGATCTCCGAGCATCCGGCCTCGTACGGCTTCCCGGCGCACCACCCGCCGATGAACACCTTCCTCGGCGTCCCGATCCGGGTGCGCGATCATGTCTTCGGCAACCTGTACCTGACCGAGAAGCGGGGCGGCGCACAGTTCGACGAGGAGGACGTCTCGGTCACGCAGACGCTCGCCGTGGCGGCCGGGGTCGCCATCGACAACGCCCGGCTCTACGAGGAGTCCCGGCTGCGGGAGCGCTGGTTGCGCGCGAACGCGGAGATCACCCACAGCCTGATGTCCGGCCGTGACCGGACGGAGGTCCTTGCGCTGATCGCCGAGCGGGCCGGCGAGATCACCGGATCGGCGCTGACGGCGGTCGCCCTGCCCATGCAGGACACCGGGTCGCTCGTGGTGGAGATCGCGGTCGGCATGGACGCGGAGGCGCACCGGGGTCTCGTCCTGCCCCTCCAGAACAGTCTGATGGGGCTGGCCTTCTCCCGCGCGTCGCCGGTCTCCAGCGCCGAGGTGGGCCGGGACGAGCGGATCTCGCCGGAGCCGCCGCGCTTCGACGGGCTGGGCCCGGCCGTGGCCGTGCCCATCGGCACCGGGTCCGCAGGTCCCCGCGGGGTTGTCCTGCTGGCCCGCAAGATCGGCGAGCCGGCGTTCACGGCGACGGAGACCGATCCTCTGAAGGCCTTCGCCGGGCAGGCCGCCCTGGCCATGGAGCTGGCCGAGCGCCGTGAGGACGCCGAGGAGGTCGCGGTGCTCAAGGACCGGGACCGCATCGCGCGAGATCTCCACGACCTGGCCATCCAGCGGCTGTTCGCCACCGGGATGACCCTCCAGAGCGCCGGGCGTTTCATCGAGCACGAGGAGGCCGCCGAACGCGTCGTGCGCGCGGTCGACGACCTCGACGAGACGATCAAGATCATCAGATCGACGATCTTCGGTCTGCGCACCCGCGAGAGCACGGGGGAGGCCGGCCTGCGGGCGCGGGCCGTGCGGGTGGTCGGACAGGCCGCCACGGTCCTCGGCTTCGCTCCCAGCGTGCGGATGGAGGGCCTGCTGGACACCGACGTGCCCAAGGACATCGCCGATCACGTGGTGGCGGTGCTCTCCGAGGCCCTGACCAACATCGCCCGGCACGCCCACGCGGACCGCGCCGACGTGCTGCTGGCCACCGACGGCCGCCAGGTACGGCTGTCGGTCGTGGACAACGGCACCGGCATCCCCGCCGGCGGCCGGCGCAGCGGGCTGCGCAACATGGCCGAGCGCGCGGAGCAGTTGGGCGGCCGCCTGGAACTGGACACTCCCGAAGGCGGCGGCACCGCGCTGACCTGGCGGGTGCCGGCGCGCAAGGAGTAGCTCCGCAGGCCCACGGCGACCGCGCCGAGGCCGGGGGAAGCGAGACGCGAAGCCGGGCGGACGTAGGGCAGGGCCCGCGCGGAAGCGACGCCGTCGGCCGTCCGGCTGGACACCACCGAGACCGCCCGGCCGCCAAGGGCCGGACGGCCCTCCTCAGGAGGAGTCCGACCCGCGGCGAGCCCCGTCGGCCGACCCGTCTCCACCCGGGGCCGTGGGGAAGCCCCCGCCATCGGCCGTGGGGGCCGTACAAGGACTGCTGCCACGCGCCGGCGCCGGGCCCCGTCGACGCATGTGGCGCGGGCCGCGCCGGAGTTCCGGGAACGGAGCGCGCGCGGTACCGCGCGTGTCGGCGGTGGGCCCGACACGCCGCCTCACCGCCGCCCGCTATGGGCTTGCCGGCCGCCTGACGCGCCGCCGAGCGCGCAGGGCGGGGCGTCCCTCGGCGAGAGCGCGGGTCGTGCCCCCGTGCCCCCGGCCCGCCACCCCGCCGAACGACGGCGCCTGCGCCGGGGCCGATCGGCTCAGGGCGGGGGACCTCCGGCCCCTGCTACGACCTCTGTGCGGCTCGCAGACTGGTGGCGCATCCCTGAAGGAGGTCCGCACATGCCCGCCATCATCGTCGGTCTCGACGGCTCGCCCGAAAGCCTGGCCGCCGCCGACTGGGCCGCTCGCGAAGCCACGCAGCGGGAGGCGCGACTGTGTCTCCTCCACGCCGCGGACACGGTGAGCTCCCTGTACGTCCCCTACATGGGAGTGCCCGCGCCGGGCGCGATCGAGGCGCACCGCGAGTGGTCCGCGCGTCTGCTGCGCGAGACCGAGTCCCGGCTCACGGAACGCCACCCCGGTCTGCGGGTCACGACGCAGCAGGCCGAGACGGCGGCCGTCGCGGCCCTGCCGGCAGCAGCTGAGGACGCGGAACTCCTGGTTCTCGGCTCCCGGGGCCTCGGCACGGTGGCCGGGTTCCTGGTCGGCTCCGTCGCCCTCGCCGTCGTGGCGCGCTCCGCGCGACCGGTCGTCCTCGTACGGGCCGGTGAGCAGGCGCACGACGAACACCTGCCGAACGCCGAGGGAGGCGGAGGCGGTCCGGGCATGACCCCCTACCGTGACGTGGTCCTGGGGCTCGACCTGGCGGAACCGGACGACGCGGTCGTCGAGTTCGCCTTCGAGAGCGCCCGTCGCCGCGCGGCCGGCCTGCGCGTCGTCCACGGCTGGAACCCGAAGGCCGCCTACGGATACGGAGCCGTCCTCGATTCGGGCCTCGAGGCCGAACTGGCCGCGGAGACACGGCACGGCCTGAAGGACGTCCTGCGCCCCTGGGAGGACAAGTTCCCCGGGGTCGAGGTGCGCGCACAGGCCGTCGTCGGCAGCGCGGGCCGCCATCTCGTCCACGCCTCGCGCGACGCGTCGCTGGTCGTCGTCGGGCGAAAGAAGAGCCACGCGCCCGCCGTGGGCCGCATCGGCCCGATCGCGCACGCGGTGCTGCACCACGCCTGCGCGCCGGTGGCCGTGGTCCCGCACGACTGACGCGAGCCGCGCGGTACGAGGGCGGCACAGCGACCATCAGGTCCCGGCCCCGGAGGGGAGAGCGGGCGCCAGGACCGATCCGGGTGCGACGCGGCTGAGGCAGGGCGCGTCGGGTCGCACCGGGTGTGCGCGGCCGGTGGATCACCTGCCGCGCACACCCTGACGTTCGTCCCCGCGCACACCCTGACGTTCGTCCGCACACCAGGACGGCACGGGCGCTCGGGGCCCCGTGCAGGGCCCGGCGACGGCCGCCCTGCTGTGAAGGCGGCGGACCAGGCCTGCTTCGTGGGCCCGGGGTCCCGTGGGCTGAGCGGCTCCACCGGATGCCGCGTGGGCTCCGTGGCGCTCGGCGTGGTCGCGCGGTCGGCCCGTCCCGTCGTCCTCGTTCCGCGTGCGGTGGGGCGGGGATGGAGTGATTCTCGAAGAAGGGAAGCGGCGTGTCCGGCGTTCCGGCGTCCCGGCTGCCTCCGGAGGACCGGGCCGTCCGACCCGTGACCGTGGGGCGCGTCCCCCTCCCCCTCGTACGCCCTCATCCGCCGTCGTATCCCTCTTCGCAACAAGACGGAGGCCGCTGCCATGGAACCGGTCGTCACCCCGGGCCCCGAGGGCTCACCGGAGAGGCTCGCCGCCGCCCGGTGGGCCGGCGACGAGCCCCGCCTCGGACCGGCCGCCACTGCCGCCGTCGCCCCTCATGACTGAGCCCGGCGGCCCGGGGAGCCGGCCGTCACGCGCGGAGGTGTGCGAGACGCACACCGCGGTCGTCTTCTTCGCCGGGGACCGCGCCTACAAGGTGAAGAAGCCGGTGGACCTGGGATTCCTCGACTACACCACGCGCGCGGCGCGCAGAACCGCGTGCGAGCGCGAACTCGCCCTCAATCGCCGCTTCGCCCCCGACGTGTACCTGGGCCTCGGCGAGTTCAGCGGCCCGGAGTCCGACGCGCCCGAACCCCTCGTGGTGATGCGCCGCATGCCGGCCGAGCGGCGTCTGTCCCGTCTGGCCCGGGAGGGGGCCGTCCTGGACGACGTCCTGCGGTCCGTCGCCCGGCACCTCGCCGCGTGGCACGCCGACGCGCCCCGGAGCGCGCAGGCGGACGAGCAGGGCACGCGAGACGCCCTGTCGTCGCGGTGGGAGGCCGGTTTCGCGCAGGTCCACGCGCTGGCCGACGACGGCCCCGGACTCGTGGAACCGGCGGAGCTGGCGGAGACGGAACGGCTGGTCCGTCGCTATCTCGCCGGCCGCGAGCGGTTGTTCGCGTCCCGCATCGAGCAGGGACGGGTGGTCGACGGCCACGGAGACCTCCTCGCCGACGACATCTTCTGCCTCGACGACGGTCCCCGTGTCCTGGACTGCCTGGAGTTCGACGACCGGCTGCGCCAGGTCGACGGCCTGGACGACGCCGCCTTCCTCGCCATGGACCTGGAACGACTGGGAGTGCCGGAGGCCGCCGCCCAGTTCCTCGCGCGGTACAGCGAGTACTCCGGCGACCCCGCCCCCGCCTCGCTGTGGCACCACTACGTCGCCTACCGGGCGTTCGTCCGCGCCAAGGTGTCGCTGATCCAGGCCCGGCAGGGCGTGTCGGGGGCGCGGGGCGCGTCGGCGCGACTGGCCTCGATGGCGCTGAGACACCTGCGGACCTCAGCCGTCGGCCTGACCGTCGTCGGCGGACTGCCGGGCAGCGGCAAGTCCACCCTCTCCGGTGCGCTGGCCGACCGGCTGGGGGTCACGCTGCTCAGCAGCGACCGCGTCCGAAAGGAACTGGCGGGCATCTCCGCGGAGGAGTCCGCGGCCGCCCCCTACGGTGAGGGCCTGTACACGGCGGAGTGGACGGCCAAGACCTATGCCGCTCTCCTCGATCGGGCAGCCGCCCTGCTGTCCGCCGGCGAGTCGGTCGTCCTCGACGCGACCTGGTCGGACGCGGCACAGCGTGAGGCCGCACAGCGCGTGGCCGAACGCGCCGGCGCCGATCTGGTGGCGCTGCGCTGCCACGTCGCGGACGAGGTGTCCGCGGCACGCCTGCGCACGCGCGTGCGCGGCCCGTCCGACGCCGGTCCCGGCATCGCCGCCGCCATGGCCGCCCGGGAACCCGCGTGGCCCGAGGCGGTCGCCGTGGACACCGGCGGTCCGCTGGAGTCCGTGGTCGCCAGGGCGATGGCAGCCGTCCGCCCGTGGGGGACGGGCCAGGCGCCGGTCTTCCGGCGTCCGTACATGGAGCCGGACTGACGGGAACGACGGGCGCCAGGGCCCTTCGCGGCGCCGCCGGGCGACCGGGCCGGATGTCGTCGCGCCCGTGGCGGCCGAGCAGCCCCGGGTGAGCGCCACCGGGTACGCCTGGAAGGACACCAGGCGTAGTGGTGGACGCTGCGCCGACCGTTTCGACCCCTGACCTGCCGAGCGGCCCGGGCGCTGCCGAACCTGCCGGGCTCATGGATCACGGGGCCGGTGATCACGGTGGGCTCCCGATCTTCGTGCCCCGTCACCGCCCGCCCGGCCCCGCCGCCCGCGGGGGCTACCCGTCGGTGACCTACGTCACCTACGTGACCTATGTGACCGACGGGATCGATGGGATCGAAAGCGCGATGGCCCAGGCCAAGGCCGCCGCCGGGACAGGGACGGGCAGGTGCGTGGCGCGTGCACGGCGCAACGGGCGCTCGAGGCAGGGGTGCTGGATGAGGTGCGGATCCACCAGTACCTGCTCGGTGTGGCGGGTCGGGCTTGGCTCCGTGCGGCCGCGGGTCAGGAGGGCGGTCGGGGGTCGTCGGGTTCGGCGCCGCCCATGTCGAGGCGGAACGGCGGATAGACGTCCGTCATCAGGGTGGCGTAGGCGGCGACGCGCAGCACCCAGCGGTTCAGGCCCGTGATCAGGTCGAACAGGTCCCGGGGGTATTTCTCCGTGAAGGCGAGGACGACGGCGGCGATCAGGGCCAGCACGTCGACGAGTCCGCCCGTCCACCAGCCGAGGTGCCATCCTCCGACGAAGAAGCCGATGACGAGGTAGTGCGGGATGGCCAGCAGCCACCACTTCACCAGCACCAGGCCCCGGGAGAGACGCTCGGGACGGGCGATGTCCAGGCGCGCCGGGTAGTCCGGCTCCTCACCCAGGCTGAAGGGCGGGTAGCGGTCGGTGGCCAGCGCGCCGTAGGAGTAGTAGGCGACGCGCCAACTCCAGCGCAGGACGCCCAGGTTGAAGTCGAAGAGGGCGCGTGGGTAGCGCTCGGTGAACAGGATGGAGAAGAAGGCGATCACGGTGACGACGGCGAAGGCGATCCAGAGGAAGAACAGCACCACGCAGTGCGGGATGATCAGGATCCACTTCACCAGCCACAGCCATCGGGAGAGCGGTGCGTCGAGCCGGGCGGTGACCCGGACCGGGCGGTCGGGCAGGGCGGCCGCAGGGCGCATGGCGATCAACTCCGTGTCGTGTTCAGGTGGCCAGGCCGGTGCGGCGTGACGCCTCGGCCTCGGGCTCCGGGGAGGTGTCGTCGACCCGGTGGGACAGCTCCGCCGAGACGTCGACGACTCCGTCCACGCCCTGGCACAGGCGTACGGCGACCGGGACGAGGGATCTGCGCTCGACGGCGCCCTTCAGCGACACCCGGCCGTTGACGACCCGCACGGTGATCGCGTCGGGCGGGATGCCCAGGGTGCGCAGCAGGACCTCCCCGCAGATCTCCTCCCGGATGGCGCTGTCGCCGCGCAGGAAGACGCGCAGCAGGTCGGCCCTGCTGATGACGCCGACCAGCCGGTCGGCCTCGTCGACGACCGGCAGCCGTTTGACGTGGTGGCGCTCCATGACCTGCGCGGCCTCCACCGCCGTCCACTGGGGTCGCGCGGTCACGGCGGGCGTGTTCATCAGCCCCTCGGCGGTCGTCGCGTCCGCCTTCGCGCGGGATCCCGGCTTCGCGTGCAGGACCGGGAGCAGGCCCGCCGGGTCCAGGTGGGCGGCCTCCTTGCGCAGCAGGTCCGCCTCGGAGACCACGCCCACGACGCGCTCGTCGTCGACGACCGGGACGGCGGTGATGTCGTACTCGGCGAGCAGCTTGGCGATCTCCTTGAAGCCGGTGTCCCGGTCGACCCGGACGACCGGGGTGGTCATGAGGTCACTCACCATCCGGTGCCACATGGCTTGCGTCTCCTCACGTCGTGGGGTCTTCTCGTCGGAGGTGTTCCTCTTTCCACTCTCCGTCCGGTGCGAGGGAGGCGCATGTGCCGACCGGCCTCCGCGGGCGCCGATCCGCCCGGGCCGCCCGGGCCGACCGGCCCTCGGCGCGCCGGGAGCCGGCGCGGCGGGGGCTGCGGGCCGAGCGGCGCAACTCCCGGCGTTCTCCCCGTCGTGCGGTCGGCGGCGGACCGGCCGGTCAGCCGAAGAACACCTCGAACTCGTCGTACAGCGAGGGATCGACGACTTTGGCCTTCGCCGTTGCCTCGGCCAGCGGGACATGGACGATGCGGGTGCCGCGCAGGGCGACCATGACGCCGAAGTCGCCGTCCCTCACCGCGTCGATGGCGTGCAGCCCGAAGCGGGTGG
The DNA here is from genome assembly GCF_024539675.1 of Streptomyces hilarionis. GTDB lineage: Bacteria > Actinomycetota > Actinomycetes > Streptomycetales > Streptomycetaceae > Streptomyces > Streptomyces hilarionis. The sequence continues at coordinate 68,760 of NZ_JAHHIT010000051.1, forward strand.
CCAGCCAGCGGTCGAAGGCACTGGGCGTGCCGCCGCGCTGGACGTGCCCCAGCACCGTGGTGCGCGCGTCCTTGCCCGTGCGCTCCGTGATCTCCCGCGCCAGCCACTCGCCGACGCCGGACAGCCGCACGTGCTCGAACTCGTCCCGGGACTGGTCCTTGAGGATCACCTGCCCCTTCTTCGGGGCGGCCCCCTCGGCGACCACGACGATCGGCGCGTAGTTGATCTTGAAGCGGTTCGTCACCTGCTCGCAGACCCGGTCGACGTCGAAGGGCCGCTCGGGGATGAGGATCACGTTCCCGCCGCCCGCGATGCCGGCGTGCAGGGCGATCCAGCCGGAGTGCCGTCCCATGACCTCCACCACCAGCGCGCGCATGTGTGATTCGGCGGTGGTGTGGAGACGGTCGATGGCCTCGGTCGCGATGCCGACGGCGGTGTCGAAGCCGAACGTGTAGTCGGTGCCGGAGACGTCGTTGTCGATGGTCTTGGGCACACCGACCAACGGGACTCCCTGACGGCTCAGTTCGGTCGCCACGCCGAGGGTGTCCTCGCCGCCGATCACGACGAGGGCGTCCACGTCGTGCGCCGCGAGGGTGTCCCGCATGCGTCGCAGCCCGTCCTCGTGCGCGAACGGGTTGGTGCGCGACGATCCGAGAATCGTGCCGCCCCGGGGCAGGATCCCGCGCACCCTGGCGATGTCCAGGGGCACGACGATGCCCTCGAGCAGGCCCAGCCAGCCGTCGCGGAACCCGACGAAGTCGATGTCGTATGCGTCGACGCCTTTGCGGACGACGCTGCGGATCACGGCGTTCAGGCCGGGGCAGTCGCCGCCGCCGGTCAGTACTCCGACCCTCATGGGCTCTCTCCCATCCGCTGGACGGCCGGTGCGGCGCGGCACCCGCGGTGACCGAAACCGCCCGGCGGGATCCTCGGTCGCCTGCTTCCAGCGTCACCCCGTTCGGTCCGCCGTGGCCACTCGACCCACGCCGGGTCGCGCCGGGTCGCGCCGCGGGCGCGGCGCGACCCGGCGTGGCGGTACTCGGCGGCCGGGGAGACGCTGGAGACACGGGGGGATGGTCGACGGCGCGGAGAACCCGGGAGGTGTCATGGCCGGTGCGGACGGCCGCAGGCCGGTCGTGGTGGGCGTCGACCCCGATCCGTACAAGCGACTCGCCCTCGACTGGGCGGCGGACGAGGCCGGCAGACGGGGTGCGCCCCTGCGGCTCGTGCACGCCCAGGGCGTGCCGACCCGCGGCTACCGCTCCGGTGAGGTGCGGCCGTCCTGGGAGGAGTGGAACCAGGCGCTGCACGGGCTGGGCGACCAGGTCCTCCAGGACGCGGTCGCCCTGGTCGAGTCCCGGCGGCCGGAGGTGGAGGTGTCCGCGGTGCTGGCGGAAGGCGAGCCCGCCTGGGTCCTGCGCGAGGAGGCACGCGGCGCCTGCCTGGTGGTGGTCGGCTCCAAGCGCCTGAGCGGACGGCGCGAAACCCTGACCTCGACCGCGGTGGCCCTGCCCCTCATGGCCCACGCACGCTGCCCGGTGGCGGTCGTGCCGGAGCCCGAGCACGTCGTCCGGGAGCCCGCGTACGTGGTCGTCGGCGTCGACGGCAGCCCGCACTCGGCGGCGGCCGTGGACCTGGCGTTCGAGGAAGCAGCCCTGCACAGCGCGGCGTTGCGCGCCCTGTACGTGTGGCAGCCTCCGCTCCTCGGCGTCCGGGACGAGGACGCGGCGGTGCAGGAGGCCCGTCGTGTGCTCTCCGAGACCGTCGCCGGCCGTACCGCGACCCATCCGGAAGTCGAGCTGCACCACGAGGTCCTCCTCGGTCACCCGGTGGACGTCCTCACGGAAGCCTCCGAACACGCCCTCGCCCTGGTCGTGGGAACGCGCGGGCACGGCGGATTCACGGGGATGCTCCTGGGCTCGGTGAGCCAAGGGGCGCTGCACCACGCCCACTGCCCCGTGCTGGCCGTGCCCGTGTGACCCGGCGAACCGACCGCCTTTCGGTGCACGCGTCGCGACGGCCCATCGGCGGTGCGACGGTATTCACAGAGGGTCTCGCCATGTCCTGACAGGAAGGCGGTGGGAACCATGGAACTCCCGCTGGTCGTCGGCGTCGACGGCTCGGATTCCAGCCTGGAGGCCGTGGACTGGGCGGTGGACGAGGCGGCACGCCACCACGCGCCGCTGCGGCTCCTCCACGCCTCCCGCTGGGAGCGCTACGAGGGAGGCCGCCCGTCCTTCACCTCGGGCCGCCCGTCCGAGGTGGTCATGGCGGACCACATCATCGCGTCGAGCGCCGAGCGCGCCCGGCTGCGCGACCCGGAGCTGAAGGTCTCGGGCGAGGTGCTGCCCGACGACGCGGCGTCCGCGTTGCTGGACGCCGCCCCCGCGTCCTTCGCCCTGGTCACGGGCTCCCGCGGCCGCAGCGGGACGCTCGGGCTGCTCCTCGGATCGGTCAGCCTGGCGGTGGCCGCCCGTGCCGCCTGCCCGGTCTTCGTCGTCCGCGGCGACGAGCCGAGCCGGCAGGGTTCCCACGGCCGGATCGTGGTCGGCGTCGCGGACTCCGCCGACGGCTCGGCCGCCGTACGGTTCGCCCTGCGGGAGGCCGAGGCGCGCGGCTGCGCACTGCGCGCGGTGCGCGCCTGGCGCCGCCCCGCCCACGGGGGCCGGCCCCCGGTCGCGGACGACGCCGCGTCCGCCTACGAGGAACAGGCCGCCGCCCTCATCGGCGACGCCCTGCGCGACGAAGCCGGCCGTCCCCGGGCCGACGTGCACCGTGAAGCGGTCGAGGGCCCCGCGCACCGCGTCCTCCTGGACGCGTCGGCCGGCGCCGACCTGATCGTGGTGGGCGCGCCGCGCAGGCACGGCCACTTCGGTCTGCAGTTCGGCCGGGTCGTCCACGTCCTGCTGCACCACTCCTCGTGCCCCGTGGCCGTCGTCCCGCAGCCGGCCTGAGTCCTCGCGCGTGGTGGCGGGGACGCGTGGTGGCGGGGAGAGGGGCAGGGGTCGAATGTCGCACTGGACGTGGGAGTACGAGGGGTACGACCCCGCGGCCGAGCAGTTGCGCGAAGCCCTGTGCACGCTCGGCAACGGCTACTTCGCCACGCGGGGCGCGGTGCCCGAGTGCCGGGCGGGCCTGACGCACTACCCGGCCACCTACGCGGCCGGGGTCTACGACCGCCTGGAGTCGACCGTGGCGGGGCGCCGGGTGGCCAACGAGGACATGGTGAACCTCCCGAACTGGCTCCTCCTGCGATTCCGCCTCCGCCCCGCGGACCACAGCGCGGGCCCGTGGTTCTCCCCCGACGTGTGGCAGCCGACCGGCCACCGCCACGTCCTGGACCTGCGTCGGGGCACGCTGACGCGAACCTTCCGGATCCGCGACGACGAGGGGCGCGTCCTGGACGTCGAGCAGATCCGCCTCGTGCACATGGCCGATCCTCATCTGGCCGCCCTGCGGACGGTGTTCACGGCCGAGAACTGGTCGGGCGAGATCGAGATCGAGTCCGGCCTCGACGGCCAGGTGAGCAACGGCAACGTGCACCGCTACCGCGCCCTCGACGGCCGCCATGTCGTCCAGGTGCGCACCGGGGCGCGAGAGCCCGGGACGATCTGGCTGACCTGCCGGACCAGGACCTCGGACATCGGTGTCGCGATGGCCGCCAGGACGGTCGTCGGGGGCCGGCCGCCCGCCTCGTCGGAGCTGCGTCCCGCCCGCCGCCGAGCCGTCCACCGCCTGGTGGTTCCCCTGACTCCCGGCCGGCCCGTGACGGTGGAGAAGACCGTGGCGCTGCACACCTCGCGGGACACGGCGATCAGCGACCCGCTCGGGGCGGTCCTCGACCGGGTGTCGGCGGCGGGGGACTTTCCGGCCCTGCTGGGCGGCCATGCAGCCGCCTGGGAGCGGTTGTGGCGGCGAGCGGACATCGAGGTGCCCGGCAGAGCGGGCCGCGTCCTGCGCCTGCACCTCTTCCACGTTCTGCAGACGCTGTCGCCGCACACCGCCGACCTGGACGTGGGCGTACCGGCCCGGGGACTGCACGGCGAGGCCTACCGGGGCCACGTCTTCTGGGACGAGCTGTTCGTCCTGCCCTACCTCAACCTGCACTTCCCCGAGGTCTCCCGGGCCCTGCTGGACTACCGTCACCGGCGTCTCGCGCGGGCCTGCCGCTCCGCCGCCGCGATCGGCCGGCGGGGAGCGATGTACCCGTGGCAGAGCGGCAGCGACGGGCGGGAGGAGACCCAGGAACGGCATCTCAACCCCCGCTCCGGACGCTGGCTGCCGGACCACTCCCGGCTCCAGCACCACGTGAACTCGGCCGTCGCCTACAACGTCTGGCAGTACTGCGAGGCGACCGGGGACACCGAGTTCCTGCACACCAAGGGCGCGGAGATGCTGGTGCAGATCGCCCGCTTCTGGGCGGATCTCGCGGTCCTGGATCCCACGACGGGCCGCTACCGCATCCGGGGCGTCGTCGGCCCCGACGAGTACCACGACGCCTATCCGGGCGCCGCCCGGCCGGGGCTCGACGACAACGCGTACACCAATGTCACGGCCGCCTGGGTCCTCGCCCGTGCCCTGGACCTCGTGGAGCGCCTGCCCGTGTGGCGCCGCGACGAACTGCTCGACCGCATCGGGCTGCACGGCGACGCCTTCCCGAGGTGGGAGGAGGTCTCCCGCCGCCTGACGGTGCCCTTCCACCAGGGCGTCATCAGCCAGTTCGCGGGCTACGACGACCTCGCCGAACTCGACTGGGACGCCTACCGGGCGCGCTACGACAGCATCCGGCGGCTGGACCGGATCCTGGAGGCGGAGGGCGACACGGTCAACCGCTACAAGGCGTCCAAACAGGCCGACGTCCTGATGCTCGGCTATCTCTTCTCACCGGCCGAACTGCGGGACCTGTTCCGGCGTCTCGGATACGAGCTGGAGGACGAGGTCTGGCGCAGGACCGTCGACTACTACCTCCGGCGCACCAGCCACGGCTCCACCCTCAGCGGCCTGGTCCACGGCCTGGTGCTCGCCAAGGCCCGACGCGGCGGGGCCTGGCAGTACATCCAGGAGGCGCTGGAGGCCGACATCGCCGACGTCCAGGGCGGCACGACCGGCGAGGGCGTCCATCTCGGAGCGATGGCCGGAACCCTCGACCTGGTGCAGCGCGGGCTGACGGGGCTGGAGACGCGCGAGGACGCCCTGTGGCTCGACCCCGTGCCCCTGCCGGCGCTCTCCGCGTACGGGTTCTCGCTGCGCTACCGCGGCCACTGGGGCGTGTCCGTCCGGCGTCGGCGGGGGAGCCTGCGGATCGGCGTCCCCGCCTCGGAGGAGTCGTCGATCCGCGTGATGCTTCCGGACCGGGCCGTCACCCTCGCTCCCGGCGAGACCTGCACGCTCGTGCTGTCCGAGACCGAGTCGGCTCGGCCCGGCCGGCCGGACCCCGACCCCGGCTCATGAGGACGTCGCACCCGGCAGCGGGCCGTCGTCGGTGTGCAGCGCCAGACGGGGGCAGGCGGCGACGGCCCGGCGGGCGTGGGCGCGCAGCCCGCCGGGCACGGCCGGGTCCACGACGATCGGGTAGCCCCACTCGTCGAGGTCGATCAGTTCGGGGAGCAGCTCGGCGCACAGACCGTGGCCCGTGCAGGCGATGCGGTCGATGCGCAGGGTCCGGGTGCGGGTCATCGCCATGTCTCCGGGGGTGCGGCGGGCGGTACGGGGACGCGGGGCGCCTGCCGGGCCGCGGGGCAGGCGTCGCCGTCGAGGTGCCGTTCGACGTCGTCGCGGAACGCGCGCAGGGCGGAGGCGGCCAGGCGGGCCGCGCCGTCCGGGTGGCGGCAGGCGCCCCGGTCCGGCAGCAGGGCGGTGCGGCGGCGCAGCCGCGCCGTCAGGTCCGCGTCCGCCCGTCCGGCGGCCAGCGCGGCGAAGTCCTCGGCCACGGCGGGCAGTCCGAGGCGGCAGGGGCCGCACTGGCCGGCGCTGTGGGCGGCCAGGTAGGCCAGCATCCGGGCCGTCTCGGTCAGCCCGCAGGCCGAGCGGGCGAGCGCGACGAGCACGCCCGCGCCGGGCGCGGCGCCCAGGGGGGCCAGGTCGCCCCGCGTGAAGGGCGTGCCCAGGTCGGCCGCGGGGAGCCAGGCGCCGGCGAACCCGCCGAGCAGGACCGCGGCGAGGGGTTCCGTGGGCCCTCCGCAACGGTCCAGCACCGTCGTGAGCGGTGTGCCGAGAGCGACCTCCCGCACACCGGGGGCGGCGACGGCGCCGGAGACGGTGACGAGGGTGGTGCCGGGCTCGTCCGGGGTGCCCGCCTGCCGGAACCAGTCGGATCCGTAGCGGGCGACGAGGGCGAGATGGGCGAGTGTCTCGGCGTTGTGCACCAGGGTGGGGCGGCGGGCGACCCCACGTTCGTGGGAGCGCGGCGGGCCGCCCCCGGGGCGTGCGGGGCCCCCGTTGAGCCAGCGCACGAGCGCGGTCGACTCGCTGGAGACGTAGGCGTGCGGCAGGGCGTGCAGACACAGCCGTACGGGATCGAGGCGGGCGCGTCGGCGCTCCTCGACCGCCGCGCCGAGCTGCTCGTGCCGGATCGAGCGGTCGCGGGGCAGGCACACGTGCACGGTGTCGCCGCCGACCGCGGCCGCGGCGAGGACGGCCCCGTCGAGGACGAGGTGGGGGGCCACGGCGAGCAGGAACCGGTCCTTGCCGCTGGCAGGCTCGCTCTCCATGGCGTTGACGACGACCACGGCGCGCCCGTGCCGTCGCGCGACGGCGCTCAGCTTGCGGGCCGTGGGGAAGCCGGCGCCGCCGCGGCCGGTGAGTCCCGCCGCCTCGACGGCTGCCACCAGTGACGTCGAGCCGCCGCCGGTGAGGACCCGTTCGACGGGCGACGGACCGTGGCGCTCCAGGTGATCGGCCAGGGTGGCCGATCGCCCGGTGGCGTACCAGGCCGCCAGAAGTCTGGGGGCGGTGGGGCCGTGCGGCGCGGGTGCGGGCCGGCAGGGCGGGTGCGGGGTCGGCGGCTGCGGGGTCGTGGCCGAGGAGTTCACCGTCCACCCCCGAGGAGGAGCGTCGCCGTGGCGGCCCGGTGGGACCAGCCGGGCTGGAGGGGCCCGGTGGCGAGGAACGCGGTCAGCACGACGGGAACGGCGGTCGCGGTCGCGGCGGCCGCCAGGCGGGCGGCGACCCGCCCCGGGCCGGCCTTCGCCAGCCGCCACCACACGGCCCCGACCACCGAGGCCAGACACCCGGCGTAGAGCCACAATTGCAGCGGGAGGCGGGTGTCGGTGCCCGTGCCGACGCCGTGGAAGAGGGCGAGCGGCCACGCAGCGTACGCAAGCCAGTGCGCCGCCTTCCAGCGCCGGGCTCCCAGCCGGGTCCGCAGCGCGCTGGTGACCAGCACCGCGAGCAACAGGTCGAGCGCGGTCGTGCCCAGCCCGAGCCACAGGGGGCGGTAGGACGCCGCGAACGGCAGCACGGACACCGCCCACCGCAGATGCACGAACGGATCGAGGACGGCGGTCACGACGTGCACGGCGAGGAACACCAGGGTGAGCAGGGAGAGATCGCGGTGCAGTCGTCCGATCCCGAACCGGCCGACGGCACGCGGCGCGGCCCGCACGCCGGAGGCGACGCCGAGCACCACGGTGGCGGTGAGCAGGAGCAGGCCGAGGGTGCCGCTCGCCCGGCTGGCGTACCACAGGGGACTGCCGGTCAGTGCCAGGGCGGTCATCGCGAGCCTCCGGTGGTCGCCGGGGGAGCGTCGGGCGGCCAGCCGCCGAGGCGTACGACGGTGCCGTCCACGCGCACCAGACGGGCAGGCAGGGCGGTGGAGCGCAGCCAGTCGAGGGCCCCGTCGCCGAGGACGATCGCGGCTGTGCCGGCGGTGTTGGCGTCGACGCAGGCGGCGGCCGCGACCGTCACCGTCCGCCAGACGGCGGGGGCGGGTTCCCCGGTGGCCGGGTCGACGATGTGGTGCAGGGTGCGTCCGGCGCGCCGCCAGGTGCGCACGCCGACGCCGGACGTGGCCAGTGCGCCTTCGGTCACGGCGACGGCCGGACCGTGCACTGCGGCCGAGTGATCGTCCGCGAGGGCGATGCGCCAGCCGCCCTCGGGGGCGGGCCCGGCTGTCGAGAGGTCCCCGCCGAGGCTGACCAGGACCCCGCAGCCGGTGGCCCGGGCGGCGCGTTCGGCGGCGCGGTCGGAGGTGAGGGCCTTGGCGGTGGCGCCCAGGTCGAGTCGCGTGTGCGGGGGCATGCGCAGGCGGCGGGTGCGGGCGTCGAAGTCGATCAGCCGCCAGCCGGCGGCGGGGCGGCCGACGGGGACGGGGCGTGCGTCGTCGGGGCGCAGGGAGGCGAAGGTACGGTCGTAGCCGAGCGCGATCACGGCGTTTCCTACGGTCGGGTCCACGGCGCCCGCGGTGAGCCGTGCGGCCCGGAGCGCGGCCTGGAGGGCCTCGGCGAAGCGCGGGCTGACCATCGTCCGGGCGCCCGCGTCGAGGTTCACCCGGGTGAGCTCGGAGTCGGGGCGGAACCGGCTGCACGTGAGGTCGACGGCGGTCAGCTCGGCGCGCAGGACCGCCTCCGCGACGGGCAGGGCGCGCGGGTCGGTCACGAGCAGCACGGCCGTGGTGCCGAGGGCCGGGAAGGCGATTCGGGCGGGAGACGGCGTCGCCGTGGTGCCGGTCATGACGCCCCCGTCGTCGCGTGCGGCGGTTGCCGGGTCGCGGTGGGCGGCGCGGGCGGGGCCGACGGCGTGGGCGGCGCGGCCGGGGTCGAGCCCCCGCCCTCGCCCTCGTCGTCCTCCTGACCGCCGGCCCCGGCGCCCGGTCCGTGCTCGCGGTCGTCGTCTCCCGTGGCGGTGGAGGAGGAAGCCGTGTGCCCGGGTACGGGGCCGACTGTCGGCGCCGGAGCGGCGGAACCGCCCGGCAGCAGGTGGGTGTACAGGCCGCCCAGGGCCGCCGCGCCCGCGACGGAGGCGACGGCGATCCACCGGGTGAGGCGGCGGACCCTGCGCAGGGCGCGGTCACGCGTCTGCGGGGAACGCGGGGGAGGGAAGCCGGGTTCGAAGTCGGCGGGCGTGGGGGGCATGGCAGCGGCTCCTGGTGGATCGGCGGCCCGGTTCGGCTGCGTGCACCTCCAGGCTGTGCCGACGGCACACGGGAACTCGCTCACGACCTCTTCAGAACCGGTAAAGATCTCCGGGACGTGATTCCCGGCCTCCTCGCGGCCTCAGTGCGGCCACAGCGGCAGATCGAGGACGACGGTCAGACCGCCGCCGGGCGTGTCCTCCAGCCGTGCCGTGCCGCCGTTCACGGTGACCAGCCGGTGGACGATGGCGAGCCCCAGGCCGGTGCCCCGGGCCTCGGCGTTGCCGAACCGGCGGAAGGCGACCTCCTTCGCTTCGTCGGACATCCCGGGACCGTCGTCGATCACCCGCACGCTGCACGAGTCCCTGGCCCCCCGAAGGGCGACCGTCACGCTTCCTCCGCCGGGAACGGCCTCCACGGCGTTGGCGATCAGGTTGTCGAGGATCTGCTCCAGGTGACCCGCGCCCAGCGCGGCGGTCGACGCGGGCCCCGGGGGCGCGGCCAGCCGGACGCCGCGCTCCTCGGCCACGGGCGACCAGGCGGCCACCCGCTCGGCCACCACCTCGCCGACCCGCACGGCGCCCGGCCGCGGAGTGGCCTGCTCGGCGCGCGCCACCGCCAGCAGCCCGTCGACCAGCCGGGACAGCCGGGCGACCTCCTGCTGGGCGGCGGCCAGCTCGGCGGCGGTGTCGCCCTCCGCCCCGGCGGAGAGCACGTCGAGTCGCAGCCGCAGGGCGGTCAGCGGGGTGCGCAGCTGGTGGGACACGTCCGCGATCACGGCCCGGTGCCCGTGCACCAGGGCCTCCGTGCGGGCCGCCATGGTGTTGAGCGTGGCGGCCAGGCGACGGACCTCGGGCGGTCCGCCGTCGACGTCGGCCCGCTCGTCCAGAGCGCCCTCGCCGAGCCGCCGGGCCGTCGAGTCCAGCGTGGACAACGGGCGGCTCACCCAGCGTGCGAGACGGGCGGACAGGAACACGGAAGCGGCGAGGCCCGCCACGCCGATCGCGGCGGACCAGCCCCAGATCGCGGTGACACGGGCGTGCAGCGCAGTCGCGGACCGGGCGAGGACGACGGCGCCGACGGGCCGGTGGATCTCACCGGCGGGTTCCGCGGTCAGCAGGCGGCCCTCGTCCTCCGGCCCCGCGGGCTCGTGCCCCGCCAGAACCTTCCTCACCAGCTCGCCGGTCTCGCCCCCCTGGGCCGCGGCACAGGGCGTACCGGCGACCAGGCGGCCGGAGGCGTCGTAGACGGCGGCGCAGTCGCCCGAGCGGGCAGCCGCGGCCAGCTCGTTACGCATCGCGGCCGGCGGCCCGTGGTCGGAGAGGTGCTCCTCGGCCGCGGCGGCGATCACCCGGGTCGCGGCCCGCTGGTTGTCGCGGAAGGCCACCCGCTCCCGGGCCGTCAGGGACACCGCCAGCGGAACCACGGCCAGCACCAGCAGCACCGCCGTCAGGACCAGGAGGGTCCAGGTGATCCGGCGGGTCACGGCGGGTCCCCGGCCGCCCCGAGCCGGAACCCGTGCCCGTAGACGGTCTCGATCAGCCCCGCCACGCCGAGCTTGCGGCGCAGCGCCGCGACATGGACGTCCAGCACCTTGGTGGGGCCGTACCAGTGCGCGTCCCAGGCCCGGTCCAGGATCTGCTGCCTGCTCACCACCCGGCCGGGGTCGGCGGCCAGGCACTTCAGGATGCCGAACTCCTTGGGCGTCAGCGCCACGGTCCGGCCGTCCACGGAGACCTGGCGGGTGCGCAGGTCCAGTTCCAGGGGCCCGTGCCGCAGGATCTCCGGCCCGGCCGGGCGTCTGCGGCGCAGCACGGCCCGGATCCGGGCGAGCAGCTCCGCCAGTCCGAACGGCTTGACCAGGTAGTCGTCGGCCCCCTCGTCCAGGGCCACCACCCGGTCCGCCTCCTCGCCCCGGGCGGTCACCGCGATGATCACGGCGTCCGACCGGGCCCGCAGCCGTCGGCACACGTCGACGCCGTCCATGTCGGGCAGCCCGAGATCGAGCAGGACGACGTCGGGACTGGACGCCGACAGCGCCGCCCGCCCGGTCCGGACGCCGTCGACGACGTATCCGGCCTGCCGCAGCCCGCGCACCAGGGACTCCGCGATGCCGCGGTCGTCCTCCACGACCAGCACCCGCCTCTCCTCGGCCCCGCTCGTGGCCTGGGCGTTCATGGCCGACACCCGCCTTCCGGACGAGGGTTCCGACTGCGACGGCCCCTCTTCCAGCCTGCGCGCGCGCCGGCGCCGACGGCAGGGGCCGTTGGTCCCCTCCGCGGACGGGAGGGCCGGGGGGAGAGAGGGAGCGGGGAAGGGGACGCGGTGGCGTCCGGGCCCGCACGCCGGGACGGCGCGGCTGCCGGGGCGCGCCCCGCGTCGGACGAGCCTGTTCCGCCGCCGGCCCGGCGCGATCCGCCGGGCGGCGGATTCAGAAGAAGCTGAGAACTTCCTGTGCCAGGCTGACGCGCCGTACCGGCCGCCACGGGGAGACCGTGCGCGCGTCGGCTCCGCACGGTCACCTTCTGGAGGAAGCACCCGATGAGTCTCACCGTCGTCAACGGTCTGCCCGCACACGTCCTGATCGTGCACTTCGTCATCGTGCTCGTGCCGCTGAGCGCACTGGCCGTGGTGGTCGGCGCGATATGGCCGGGCGCGGCGCGCCGCATGGGCCTGTTGCTGCCCTTGCTCGCGTTGGCGACGCTGGTCAGCGTGCCCCTGGCCACGGGGGCCGGAGAGTGGCTCGAGGAGCACGTGGACAGCAACGCCCTGGTACGCAGGCACGCCGAACTCGGCGACGGTCTGCTTCCCTGGGCCGTGGGCCTGTTGCTGCTGGCGACGCTGGTCTGGTGGACGGCGCGCAGGTCGGCGCCGGCACAGGCCGAGGGCGGGGAGCGCGCTCGGCCCGTCGCGACGCGCTCCGCGACGGCCGTCCGGGTCGTGACGGCGGTGCTCTGCCTCGGGGTGGCCGCGGGAGCGATGGTCGACGTGTACCGGATCGGGGACTCCGGCGCCAAGGCCGCCTGGAAGGACGGCTTCTCCAAGAGCGCCAAGAGTGCCCAGGGCGGCCGGGGCGACGACGACTGACGGAGCGTGACTCCCGCCGTCCGACGCCCTCCGACGCCGGCCGGACGGATCGGCCCGCTCCGCACGACGGCGGTCCGGGCCTGCTCCGTCGGGCCGGCGCCGACTCGTCAGGGAGAGCGGCGTCCGGGGGCGGCGGCCTAGGTGTATTGATCACGAGCGTTGTTGACACTCGGTAGGTCTTGATCATGGCGAAGACCTCCGGTGTGGTGGAGGTGTCTA
>NZ_JAHHIT010000052.1 GCF_024539675.1 Streptomyces hilarionis
GAATCCCACCAGATAGCGGCGTTCCGCTTCGGTGAGGACGGGCGCCCGGGCCGGCGGACGGGCGGGGGACCGGCGTCCCGGCCGACGGGGACTGCACGCGAACCGGCGTGGACGCCTTGGTCAGGGACACCGCGCACACCTTCAGCTCGGGCTGGAAGGACAGCGGGTCCACGGCGTCGCTGGTGACGGCGTTCACGCTGAGGTACTCGCCGAACAGGTCGTTCCAGTGGAACGGCGCGAAGCAGGACCCGGGCAGCACCCGGTCGGTGACGACGGCGGGCAGCACGGCCCGCCCGCGCCGCGACGCGACCTCGACGGAGTCGCCGTCGGCGAGGCCGAGCGCGGCCGCGTCCTCGGGGTGCACCTCGACGAACGGGCCCGGGTCGAGCTTGTTCAGCTTGGCCACCCGGGCGGTCTTGGTCAGGGTGTGCCACTGGTGCTGGAGGCGTCCGGTGTTCAGCACGAACGGGTAGTCGTCGTCGGGCATCTCGGCCGGCGGGACGTGCGGCCGCGGGTGGAAGACGGCGCGGCCGGAGGGCGTGGGGAAGGTGGGCGTGCCGTCGCCGTCCACGTACCGGATCGGGTTGCGGTCGGGGCCGTCGGCGGTCGCGGCCGGCCACTGCACGGGCCCGGAGCGCAGCCGGTCGTAGGTGACCCCGCGCAGGTCGTAGCCGGTCGCCGGGTTGTGCGCCTGCTTGATCTCCTCGAAGATCTGCTCCGCGCTGTCGTAGGAGAAGCCTTGTTCGTATCCCATCGCGCGGGCGACGGCCGCGATGAGGCGCCAGTCGGCCGTGGCCTCGCCCGGCGCGTCGGCGGCGGGCCGGGCGAGGGTGAGGTTGCGCTCGCTGTTGACGAGGACGCCCTCGGTCTCGGTCCACAGGGCGGCGGGCAGGACGACGTCGGCGTAGGCGTTGGTCTCGGTGTCGGCGAAGACGTCCTGGGTGACGACGAACTCGGCGGCTTCCAGGCCCTCGATGACCGTCCTGCGGTTGGCGACGGAGGCGACCGGGTTGGTGCAGATGATCCAGCAGGCCTTGATCTCCCCGTCGGCCATCTTGCGGAACATCTCCACGGTGCCCTTGCCGACGCCGTCCGCCCTGATGCTGCCCGGTGCGATCCCCCACATCCGCTCGACGAAGGCGCGGTCGGCGTCCACGAGGACGGAGCGCTGGCCGGGCAGCCCGGGCCCCATGTACCCCATCTCCCGGCCGCCCATGGCGTTGGGCTGACCGGTCAGGGAGAAGGGCCCGCTGCCGGGGCGGCAGATCGCGCCGGTGGCGAGGTGGAGGTTGACGAGCGCGTTGGTGTTCCAGGTGCCGTGCGTGGACTGGTTGAGGCCCATGGTCCAGCAGCTGGTCCACTCCCCCGCCTCGCCGATCAGCCGGGCGGCCTCGCGCAGGTCGGCCTCGGGGATGCCGGTGAGCTCCGCGACGGCGGCGGGCGGGTAGTCGGCGAGGAAGTCCGGCATCGCCTCCCAGCCCTCGGTGTACGCGGCGACGAAGTCGGGGTCGGTGTGGCCGTTCTCGTGCAGCAGGTGCAGCAGGCCGTTGAGCAGCGCCAGGTCGGCGCCGGGCCGGATCTGGAGGAACAGGTCCGCCTTGGCGGCGGTGGCGGTGCGGCGCGGGTCGACGACGATCAGCTTCGCGCCGGCCTTCACCCGGTCCATCATGCGCAGGAAGAGGATGGGGTGGCAGTCGGCCATGTTGGAGCCGATGACGAGGAAGACGTCGGCCCGGTCGAGGTCCTCGTAGGAGCCGGGCGGGCCGTCGGCGCCCAGGGACAGCTTGTAGCCGGTTCCCGCGCTCGCCATGCACAGCCGGGAGTTCGACTCGATCTGGTTGGTGCGCAGGTAGCCCTTGGCGAGCTTGTTCGCCAGGTACTGCGCTTCCAGGCTCAGCTGCCCGGACACGTAGAGGGCGACCGCGTCGGGGCCGTGCTCGTCGACGATCCTCCGCAGCCGTCGGGCCGTCTCGGCGATCGCCGTCTCGACGGGGGCGGGCTCCGGCTCCTCGCCGCGGTCCCCTCGCACGAGGGCGGTGGCGAGACGGCCCGGCGCGGCGAGCATGTCGGCGGTGGTCGCGCCCTTGGTGCACAGCCGTCCGGAGTTCGCCGGATGGCGCTTGTCGCCGGAGGCCTTGAGCACGGTCCGGCGGCCGTCCGGTCCGCGGCCGATGTCGAGGACCATGCCGCAGCCGACACCGCAGTACGAGCAGACCGTGCGCACCTTCGTCTCGCTCGCGCAGTCGGTCCGCGGGTCCGGCGCGGCCACGGGCGCCCCTTTCTGTCTGACGATCAGCCTGGTGAGAGCCTCTGCAAGCCTCTGCGACGGTACGAACCGTGCATTACGCAGGTGTCTCCCCGACCGGCGGCCGGGGGTTAAGCCCGGCGCACAGCGCGCGCCGACGGGCTGTGAGCGTCGCCCTGTCCCGCGGCGGGGCGGCCCCGGGCGGGCGGGTGTCGGCGGACGGGGAGGGGCCGCCGCGCGCGGAGAGTCCTTTGCCCCCACCTGATGGCATGGTCGCGTCAAATCTGTCAGGCTTCCGGCAACCGTCGCGCACCGCCCTCCGGCACACCCACACCGCGAGGGACAGCAACCGAGCAGGCCGGACACCCGGCCGCCGCAAAGGAGCCATGTGTGAGACCCACGCCCCGCAAGGCCCTCGCCGCGAGCGCACTCACCCTCGCCGCGCTGGCCGCCGTGTCGCTCCCCGCCACCCCCGCGACAGCCGCGCCGGCCGCCGCACCGACCGCAGGGGTCGCGTCCGCCGCGCCCCCGGCCGCCGGTCCGGCCGCCGCCTGCACGCCCGCCCAGGTCGTCGCCAACGGAGGCTTCGAGAGCGGCGCCTCGCCGTGGACGCAGTCCTCGTCCGGCGTGATCACCAGCCGCGCCGGCCAGAGCGCCCACGGCGGCTCCGCCTTCGCCTGGCTGGACGGCGTCGGCGGCACCCACACCGACACGCTCTCCCAGAGCGTCACGATCCCCGCCGGATGCGCGGCCGCCACGCTCACCTTCTGGCTGCACATCGACACGGCCGAGACGACCTCGTCCACCGCCTACGACAGACTGACGGCCAAGATCGGCGCGACCACGCTGGCCACCTACTCGAACCTCGACAAGAACACCGGCTACGTGCGCAGGTCGTTCGACGTGTCGGCGTTCGCGGGCCAGACCGTCACCCTCGCCTTCACCGGGACCGAGGACTCCAGCCTCCAGTCGAGCTTCGTCCTCGACGACATCGCGCTCGACACCTCCGGCGACACCGTGCCGCCCGCCGACTCCACCCGCACCCCGGCCGCGCCGTCGTACACCGTCAGCCTCACCGGCAACACCGCCGGCACGGTCTGGACGGGCCACGAGAGCGCGACCTTCACCAACGCCTCCTCCAGCGCGCTCTCCGAGGTGTACCTGCGGCTGTGGGACAACTACCACGGCACCTGCTCCGCGATGCCGATCACGGTCGGCAACGTCACCGGGGGCGTCGCCGGAGCCCTCTCGGTCGGCTGCACGGCGTTGCAGATCACCCTCGCCGCGCCCCTCGCCCAGGGTCAGAGCGCCACGATCGGCTTCGACCTGGGCATCACCGTGCCCAGCGGCGCCGACCGGTTCGGCCACGACGGGGCGTTCAGCTTCATCGGCAACGCGCTGCCCGTGCTGGCGGTCAAGGACGGGGCGGGCTGGCACCTGGACCCCTACACGAACAACGGCGAGTCGTTCTACTCGCTGGCCGCCGACTTCCGGGTCACCCTCGACCACCCGACGAGCCTGCTGGTGCCCGCCACCGGAACCTCGGTCGACACCCCGGGCTCCAGCGGACGCACCGTGACCACGGCGACCGCCTCCAAGGTGCGCGACTTCGCCTGGGCGGCCGGCCCGTTCGCCAAGATCTCCGGTGTCTCCACGGCCGGGACGCCGATCAACGTCTACTCCGTCTCGGGCATCAGCTCGGCCAACGCCCAGTCGATGCTCACCACCGCCAAGTCCGCGGTGGACGCCCACGCCGCGCGCTTCGGCGCCTACCCGTACGGTGAGCTGGACGCCGTCATCGACAACAACTTCTGGTTCGGCGGCATGGAGTACCCCGGGTTCGTCCTGGACCTCGTCAGCACGACGGCGCTGACCCACGAGATCGCTCACCAGTGGTGGTACGGGATCGTCGGCGACGACGAGTACAACAGCCCCTGGCTGGACGAGTCCTTCACGGACTACGCCACCGACCTGGCGCAGGGCAAGACGGGCAGCGGGTGCTGGAGCGGCGTCTCGTGGGCCTCGTCCGCCGAGAAGATCACGAACTCGATGGCCTACTGGGACGCGCACTCCTCCCGGTACTCGACCGTCGTCTACGGGTACGGCAAGTGCGCGCTGCACGACCTGCGGCGGCTCCTCGGCGACACGGCGATGGCCAAGCTGCTGAAGGACTACGCCACTTCGCACTGGTACGGCGTGTCGACCACGGCCGAGTTCAAGGCCGCCGCCCAGGCCGCCACGACCACGGACCTGACGTCGTTCTGGACCACCCACCGGATCGAGGGCTGATCCACGGCCGTCAGCCGACCTGCCGGGCGAACGCCTCGTAGGCCCGCTCGTCGAAGAGGACGAACCTGACCTCCTCGACGTCCGTCCGCGCGGCCCGGACCGTCTCCACGGCGATCCGGGCCGCGTCGTCCATGGGCCAGCGGTAGACACCGGTGGAGACCGCCGGGAAGGCGACGGTCCGGGCGCCCTGCTCGTCCGCGACCCGCAGCGACTCGCGGTAGCACGAGGCCAGCAGGTCCGACCGGTCCTCGGTGGCGCTGTACACGGGACCCACGGTGTGGATCACCCAGCGCGCGTCGAGCTCGCCCGCGGTCGTGGCCACCGCCCGGCCCGTGGCGAGCCCCTTGCCGTAGGACGAGGCGCGCAGACGACGGCAGTCGGCGAGGATCTCGGAGCCGCCCCGGCGGTGGATGGCGCCGTCGACGCCCCCGCCGCCGAGCAGTGAGGAGTTGGCCGCGTTGACGATGGCGTCGACGGACTGACGGGTGATGTCCCCCTGGACGAGGGTGATCGTGGTCATGACCGTGTGTATATCAAGGCCGCCCCCCGTTCAGACCTGCTGCCGCAGCCTGCGCCACACGGCCTTCGCCGCGTTGTGTCCCGACATGCCGTGCACGCCCGGCCCCGGCGGCGTGGCCGAGGAGCAGAGGAAGACGGCCGGGTGCGGGGTGGCGTAGGGGAACGCGGTCAGCCGGGGGCGCAGCAGGGCCTGGAGCCCGGAGACGGCTCCGGTGGCGATGTCCCCGCCGACGTAGTTGGCGTTGCGGGCGGCGAGTTCTGCGGGACCGGCCGTGGCACGGGCGAGGACGCGGTCGCGGAACCCCGGTGCGAAGCGCTCCAGTTGGCGTTCCATGACGTCGGTGAGGTCGCCGGTCCAGCCGTTGGGCACATGGGCGTACGCCCAGAAGACGTGCTTGCCGGCCGGTGCGCGGGTGGGGTCGACCACGCTGGGCTGCACCGTGATCATGAAGGGCCGCTCGGGCGCCCGGCCCTCGCGCGAGGCGGCGCGCAGGGCGGCGCCGATCTCCGCGCTGTCCGCGCCGATCTGCACGGTGCCCGCGCCGCGGGCCTCCTTCGCCGTCCACGGGACCGGACCGTCCAGCGCGTAGTCGATCTTGAAGACGCCGGGTCCGTACGTGTACTTCTCGTAGTGGTTGCCGAAGCCCGCGATGCGGGCGAGCGCGGTGGGCGAGGTGTCGAAGACGTAGGCGCGGGCCGGAGGCAGGTCGTCCAGGCGCTTGACCTCGTAGTCGGTGTGGATGCCGCCGCCGAGGTCCTCGAGGTAGGCCGCGAGCGCGTCCGAGAGGGACTGCGAGCCGCCGCGGGCCACCGGCCAGCCGCGGGCGTGCGCGGCGAGGGCGAAGACCAGGCCGACGGCTCCGGTGGCGAGGCCGGTCAACGGGGCCATGACATGGGCGACGAGACCGGCGAAGAGGGTCTTGGCCGGCTCGTCGGTGAAGCGCCGCACGAGCCAGCTGGACGGGGGCAGGCCTGCCAGGCCGAAGCGGGCCAGGGTGACCGGGTCGCGCGGGAGCGCGGTCAGCGGCAGCGACATGAAGTCGCGGACGAGGGTGTCCCACCTGGGCAGGAACGGCTCGACCAGGCGGCGGTAGGCGCCGGCGTCGCGCGGGCCGAAGGAGGCGGCCGTCTCGGCGACCGACCTCGACAGCACCGCGGCGCTGCCGTCGAGGAACGGGTGGGCCATGGGCAGCTCGGCGTGCAGCCATTGCAGCCCGTAGCGGTCCAGCGGCATGGCGCGAAAGGCGGGCGAGTTGATGCCCAGGGGGTGCGCGGCGGAGCACGGGTCGTGCCGGAACCCGGGCAGGGTGAGCTCCTCGGTGCGGGCTCCCCCGCCCACGGCGTCCCGCGCCTCGAACAGCGCCACGGAGAAGCCGCGTCTGGCCAGCTCCACCGCCGCGGTCAGCCCGTTGGGCCCCGCTCCCACCACGACCGCATCGAGCATCGACGGCACTTCGACCCCTTCGTCAGCCGGTGGCCCCCGTAGACCGGTGGCCCCCGCGGTCAGGATATGCCGGGGGTACGACGACGCCTGCGGCGCGGGGGACGAACGGGCCACGGCCACCCGTCACCCGTCACCCGCCGGCCGCCGGCCGCCGGCCGGAGAACGATCCGGCACGCGGCCGTCGAGACGGCGCGCGAGTCGGTCGGCGCGGCACGTGACGCCGCCGCGGCCCGAGGGCGCTGACCGCGGCGGTACGAGCCCGCACCCGACCGGGTGCCTCGCCCGCGGTCCGGGGGCGCGTGGTCGGCGGGTCCGTTCAGGAGGCCTCTCGGAGGGAGCCGACGCCCGAGAGCAGTCCCGCCACGTGTCGGGCCGTCGCCGCGTCCCGGGCCGCGGTGAACGGCAGGGAGTTGCCGCCGGTGATGCGGAACGGCTCGCCGCTGAGGGTGAGATGGGCTCCGCCCGCCTCCTCCACCAGGAGCAGTCCGGCCGCGTGGTCCCACGCCGCCTCCCAGCTGAACGCCGTGGCGTCCACCTCGCCCCGGGCGACGGCGAGGTACTCCAGGCCGGCCGACCCGCAGGGCCGCGGAGCGACGCCGTCCGTCCACAGCGGCAGCAGGGCGCGCTTTTGCTCGTCGGTCGTGTACAGGGGGTGCGAGGTGGCCACCGTCAGGGCGCGGCCGGGCTCGGGCGGGCCGGCGAACAGCCGCTCGCCGTCGAGGAAGGCGCCGCCGCCGCGTACCGCCGTGGCCAGTTGGCCGCGGGCCGGGGCGTAGGTCCAGGAGGCGAGCAGGACTCCGTGCCGGACGAGCGCGACCAGGGTGCAGAAGCCGTCGTCGCCGTGCACGAACTGGCGTGTCCCGTCGACGGGGTCGACGATCCAGACCGGCGTGTCGCCCTGTATCGCCTCGTACGTGGCCGGGTCGGCGTGCACGGCTTCCTCGCCGACGACGACCGATCCGGGCAGCAGGGCGCCGAGGGCCGAGGTGAGGAACAGCTCGGCGTTGCGGTCGGCGTCGGTCACCAGGTCGTGCGGGCCGGCCTTCTGGTCGATCTCGTGCTCCGCGAGCTGCCGGAAGCGGGGCATGATCTCGGCCGCGGCGGCCTCGCGGACCGCCTCTTCCACGTCGGCGGAGTGACGGGCGAGAAACTCGTCGATGGTTTCCTTGTCTTCGATCATGCCTCCATGAGAGCACGCCCCACTGACAATCCCCGCCCGCCCGGTGCATCCCGGGTGGAATCGGGATGAAGAACCGGGGGCGGCGGTCCGCGTGGTCAGCGGCCGACGGCGTACCCCTGCATCCCGCGCGGGTTGGCGGCCGCCGACAGGACGCCGGTCTCCGGATCGCGGGCGACCGCGCACAGCCGGCCCTCGGACCACGGGTCGCCGACGGTGACGTCATGGCCGCGCCGCCGCAGCTCCCGGACCACCTCCGCGGGCATGCGGGACTCCACCGTGACGCTGCCCGGCCGCATCCCGCGCGGGTAGAACGAGCCGGGGAAGCCGTCGTTGTGCCAGTTCGGGGCGTCGATCGCGCCCTGGAGGTCCAGGCCGCCGCGGACGGGCGCGCGAAGGGTGACGGCCAGCAGGAAGTGCAGCTGCCACTGGTCCTGCTGGTCGCCGCCGGGTGTGCCGAAGGCCAGCACCGGCACGCCGTCGCGCAGCGCGATCGAGGGGGTGAGGGTGGTGCGCGGGCGGCGGCCGGGGGTCAGCGAGTTCGGCAGCCCGTCCTCCAGCCAGGTCATCTGCAACCGGGTGCCGAGCGGGAAGCCGAGCTCGGGCACGACCGGGTTGGACTGCAACCAGCCGCCGCTGGGCGTGGCGGCCACCATGTTGCCCCAGCGGTCGACGACGTCCAGATGGCAGGTGTCCCCGCGGGTCTCTCCCCCGGCGCTCACCGGCGGCTCGCCCGGAACGGCGGACGTCGGGTTCCTGGCGACCGTCGGCTCGCCGACGCCCATGGGGCTGAAGCCGGGTTCGTCGACGGCCACCACGTGGGCGTGCCCGCTCAACCGGGGGGCGCGCCCGCCGGGGCTGCCGGGCCGCAGCTCGTAGGACGCCCTGTCGCCGATGAGCCGCCGTCGCCGCGCGTTGTAGGCGGGGTCGAGCAGTTCGGCCAGCGGGACGTCGGCCGCGTCGCCGTACCAGGCCTCGCGGTCGGCCATGGCGAGCTTGCAGCCCTCGATCAGGAGGTGGACGTAGTCGGCGGAGCCGTAGGCGGGCAACTCGGGCGGCAGCAGCGCGAGTTGCTGGAGCAGGGCCGGTCCCTGGCTCCAGGGGCCCGCCTTGCAGACGGTCCAGCCGTTCCAGTCGTGGGCCGCCGGCTTCTCGTACGTCGCGGACCAGGCGGCGAGGTCGGCGGCCGTCAGGACGCCGGTGTGCCGTTCGCCGCTGGTGTCGAGGGTGGGCCGGGCGGTCTGCCGGACGAGCGCCTCGGCGACGAACCCGGTCCGCCACACCTCACGGGCGGCGTCGATCCGCGCCTCGCGGCCGCCGGCGCCCGCGGTCTCGGCGAGCAGCCGCTTCCAGGTCGCGGCGAGGGCGGGGTTGCGCAGCAGCTCCCCGGGCCTCGGCGGCCTCCCGTCCGGCAGGTAGACCGCCGCCGACGAGGTCCACTCCGTCTCGAAGAGCCGCCGCACGGTCTCGACGGTCGCGCCGACGTTGTCCACGGGCGCGTGCCCGTGTTCGGCGTAGCCGACGGCGTACTTCAGCACGTCGTCGAGGGATTTGGTGCCGTGGTCGCGCAGCAGGAGCATCCAGGCGTCGAACGCGCCGGGCACCGCGGCGGCGAGGGGTCCCGTTCCGGGCACGAGGTCGAGACCCAGTCCCCGGTAGTGCGCGACGGTCGCGCCGGCCGGGGCCACGCCCTGGCCGCACAGCACCCGGACCTCGCCGCCGGCGGGCGCGAGGAGGATGGGCGCCTCGCCCGCGGGCCCGTTGAGGTGCGGTTCGACGACGTGCAGGACGAAGGCCGCCGCCACGGCCGCGTCGAAGGCGTTGCCGTCGTTCTCCAGCACGGCCATCGCCGACTGCGCGGCCAGCCAGTGGGTGGCGGAGGCCATGCCGAACGTTCCCTGGAGCGTGGGCCGGGTGGTGAACCGCATCCCTCACCGTCTCCCCGTGATGCGTCGCCGGAAATGCGTCACAGTATGCACGAGCGTGGGAACAGCGGTTCGGGACGCCGGGCGTCGTCCGGTCGCGGGCGGCCACACCCGCACACGGGCGCCGCCGCCCCGGTCGGCCCCGTCGCCGTGCGGTCCGGCGCCGGGGTCCCGCAGGGGTCGGCGATATGCGCGGAACGGAACGCAAAGGGATAATCGAGGTGGATGTGTCCCGGGGCGCCGTGGCGCCCCCCAATCCCCCGGCCGACACGGGCCGACACGAACAGGCCGACACGAACAGGCAGGTCGAACCATGTCGAAGAAACCAGGGTCGTCCGAGCCCTCGCACGGCGGGGGCCCGAGCCGTCACGAGGGCGCCGGGCAGCACGGCTGGTCGCCCGACGTGGACGAGACCCGTCAGCAGGACAACCCGAGCGCCCGACGCTCCTTCCACGCGGCCGAGCACGCCGGCGACAGGGGTCCCGGCCGGACCAGGTCCGCCGAGGAGACGAAGTCCGTCCCGGGCGGCACGGTCGAGAGCCGCAACGCCCGCGGGGAGGAGTACGGCGACGCCGACGAGAAGGGCCGGCGCGACACCGGGCGCAGGGGACGCGCCCAGCGCCCCAGCGGCGCCAGGGACGCCTCCGCCACGACCGGCGTCGACCCACAGGACCCGCCGGCCGGGCGGGACGGGCGCTGAGCGCCGCCCTCAGCAGATCCGCGGCAGCTGCTCCCCGATCGGCAGATCGACCACCCGCGTCCCGCCCAGGCCGGTGGCGGCCACGACCATGCCGGGGTGCGCCTCCACGGCCTCGCCGATGATCGCGGACTGCGCGCCCAGCGGATGCGCGCGCATCGCCTCCAGGACGGCGTCGGCGTGCTCGCGCGGGACGAAGGCCACCAGCTTGCCCTCGTTGGCGATGTACATGGGGTCCAGGCCGAGGATGGCGCAGGCGTTGGCCACCGCGGGCGGCACCGGCACGTCGCGCTCGCGGACGACCACCCCGGCGCCCGAGGCGGCCGCGATCTCGTTGAGCGAGGCGGCCAGGCCGCCCCGGGTGGGATCGCGCAGCACGTGCAGATCCGGGGTGACGCCGAGCATCGCGTCGACCAGGCCGCCGAGCGCCGCGCAGTCGCTCTGGACCTCCACCCCGAACTCCAGGCCCTCGCGCACGCTCATGACCGCCACGCCGTGCGCGCCGATGGCGCCGCTGACGATCACGACGTCGCCCGGGACGACCCGCTGCGGGCGCAGGTCGACGCCCGCGGGGACGAGGCCGACGCCCGCGGTGTTGACGTAGATCCCGTCGCCGTGCCCGGCCTCGACCACCTTGGTGTCGCCGGTGGCCACCTCGACCCCGGCGGTGCGGGCGGCCGCGCCCAGCGCCTCGGCCACCCGCCGGACCACGTCCAGCTCGACGCCCTCCTCCAGGATGAACCCGCAGGAGAGGTAGGCGGCACGGGCTCCGCTCATGGCGAGGTCGTTGACGGTGCCGTTGACCGCCAGGTCACCGATGCTGCCGCCGGGGAAGAACAGCGGCCGCACCACGTAGGAGTCGGTGGAGAACGCCAGCCGGGCGCCCCCGAGGGAGAGGACGGCGGCGTCGCCGAGCTGCGCCAGGGCCTCGCCGCCGTAGGCGGGGGCGAAGATCTGCTGGACCAGCTCGGCGGAGAGGACTCCCCCGCCGCCGTGGCCCATGACGACGCGGGGCCGGTCACGGACCGGCGCCGGGCACGTCCAGGCTTCCAGGTCGAGGACGGGGGCCGGTGCCGGGGCGGGGAGACCGGTGGTGTCCGTGGTGTCAGACAACGGGGCTCGCCTCCCGGGCCGCGGCGGTCGGCATGTCCAGCCGGCGGTAGAGGTAGTACGCGGCGCAGGCGCCCTCGCTGGAGACCATGGTGGCCCCCAGCGGGGTGCGGGGGGTGCACAGGGTGCCGAAGGCCTCGCACTCGTGCGGCTTGAGCAGCCCTTGCAGGACCTCCCCGCTGCGGCACGCGGCGGGCTCCTGCGTCCGGATCCCCTCGACCGAGAAGCGGTGTTCGGCGTCGTGGTCGCGGTACTTCGGCGACAGCCGCCAGCCGCTGTCCGGGATCACGCCGATGCCGCGCCAGGCCCGGTCGGTGACCTCGAAGACGTCCTCCAGCATGGCCCGGGCCGCCGGGTTGCCCTCCGGGCGGACGGCGCGGGCGTAGGCGTTGTCGACGGTGTGCTCGCCGCTCTCCAGCTGACGAACGGCCCGGCGCACGCCTTCGAGGATGTCGAGCGGCTCGAAGCCGGTGACGACGATCGGGACGCGGAACCGTTCGGCCAGTTCCGGGTACTCCTGCACGCCCATCACGCTGCACACGTGCCCGGCCGCGAGGAAGGCCTGCACCCGGCAGCTCGGCGACGACATGATCGCCTCGATGGCCGGCGGCACCCGGACGTGGGACACCAGCATGCTGAAGTTGCGGATGCCCAGCTTGCGGGCCTGGTGGACCGTCATGGCGTTGGGAGGCGCCGTCGTCTCGAAGCCGATGCCGAAGAACACGACCTCGCGGTCGGGGTGCAGGCGCGCGATGCGCAGCGCGTCGAGCGGCGAGTAGACGACGCGCACGTCGCCCCCCTCACCGCGGACCTGGAACAGGTCCCGCCCGGTGCCCGGCACGCGCAGCATGTCGCCGAAGGAGCAGAAGATCACCCCCGGGCGGGAGGCGATCTCCAGCGCCTTGTCGATGACCTCCAGCGGGGTCACGCACACCGGGCAGCCCGGCCCGTGGATCAGTTCGACCTCGTCCGGCAGGAGTTGGTCGATGCCGTGGCGGATGATGCTGTGCGTCTGGCCCCCGCACACCTCCATCAGCGCCCACGGCCTGGTCACCGTGGCGTGGATGTCGTCGAGGAGCCGGCGCGCCAGCTCCGGGTCCTGGAACTCGTCGATGTACTTCACTTCCGCGCCTCCCGCACCGCGTCCTCGTCGGCCCCGACTGCCGCCGCCGCTTCCCAGGGATCGCCGAACTCCTCCTGGAGCATGCCGAGTTCGGCGAAGAGTTCGAGCGTCTGCCGCGCCGACTCCTCATCCAGCCGTTGCAGGGCGAAGCCGACGTGGACGATCGCGTACTCGCCGACCCGGAGGTCGGGCAGGTACTCCAGGCACACCTCCTTGACCACGCCGCCGAAGTCGACGGTGGCCATCCGGGTACCGTCCCGCTCCTCGATGTCCAGCACTCTGCCGGGTACCGCCAGGCACATGGGCCTCTCCTCGCCGTCGGTCGCGCGTTGCCAGGTCGGGTGGTGCAGTCGGGTGGCCGGCCGGGTGCTCAGCCGGGCGGCGGCCCGGTGGACGCCGCCCGGGCGGCCACCATCAGCTGGCCCAGCGCCAGTCCGCCGTCGTTGGGCGGCACCAGACGGTGCCGCAGGACGGTGAAGCCGTCCTCGCGCAAGGCGGCGGCGCAGGCCGAGGAGAGCAGCGTGTTGGCGAACACGCCGCCGGTCAGGGCGACCGTGTCCGGCCCGTGCCGCTCCCGGGCCAGGGCGCACAGGCGATGAACCAGGGCGGCGACGCCGCGATGGAAGCGCGCCGCGACGACGGCCGGGCCGAGGCCCGCGCGCAGGTCGTCGACGATCGCCGCGAGCACCGGCGCCGGATCGGCCCGGACGGGGCCGCCCGCACCGTCGCGCGCCGCGTGCAGGGCGAAGGCGTACGCGGTGGAGTCCTCGGAGGGCGCGCGCAGAGCGGCGCCCTCCAGCTCGACGGCGGCCTGCGCCTCGTAGCCGGCGCGGTGGCACACCCCGGCGAGAGAGGACACCGCGTCGAAGAGCCGGCCCATGCTGGAGGTCGGCGCACAGTGCAGGCCGCACTCCAACTGCCGCTCCAGCACGCGCAGTTCCTCGGGCGGGCAGGCGGCCGTACAGGCGAGGTCCGCGGACCGGGGGATGCCGGCCGCCCTCAGGTGGGCCAGCGCCATGCGGTAGGGGCGGCGCACCGCGGCGTCGCCACCGGGCAGCGGGACGTACGCGAGGTGCCCGATCCGGGTGAAGCCGTCGTAGTCCGCGAGCAGGAACTCCCCGCCCCACACGGCCCCGTCGTCGCCGTGGCCCGTGCCGTCGAAGGCGACGCCGATCACCGGCCGGGCGCCGTCCAGGCCGTGCTCGGCCATCGCCGAGGCGACGTGCGCGTGGTGGTGCTGCACGCGCACGACGGGACGGCGCGCGGCGTTCCGCTCGGCCCACCGGACGGAGCGGTAGCCCGGATGCCGGTCGGACGCCAGGACCTCGGGCCGTACCCCGGTGAGGGACTCCAGTTGCCCCACGGCCCGTTCGAAGGCCTGCTGCGTGCCGACGTCGTCCATGTCGCCGATGTGCGCCGACAGCCAGGCCCGGCGGCCGTCCGCCAGGGCGAAGGCGTTCTTCAGGTCCCCCCCGACGGCCAGGACCGGCCGCACGGGCAGCGGCAGCGTGAGCGGCAGCGGGGCGTGACCGCGGGAGCGGCGGATCACCAGCGGCTGCCCGTCGCAGACGCGGACCACGGAGTCGTCGCACGGGACGTGGATGGGCCGGTCGTGGGTGAGCCAGGCGTCGGCCAGGTGCGCGAGCCGCTCCAGGGCCTCGGCGTCGTCGGTGACGATCGGTTCGCCGGACACGTTGCCGCTGGTCATGACGAGGAGGCGGGGGCCGTCCGGGTCGCCGGGCAGGCCGAGCAGCAGCTGGTGCAGGGGGGTGTACGGCAGCAGGACGCCCAGGTCGGGGCTGCCGGGCGCGACGGCCTCGGCGGGCCGCGGGCCCGCGGCCGCGCCCGGCGCCCGCGGCCGCCGCCTCATGAGGACGACCGGCCTGACCCGGTCCTCGAGCAGGCTCCGCTCCTCGGGGCCCATCCGCACCAGGGGGCGGACGTCGTCGGCGCTCGCGGCCATGACGGCGAACGGCTTGTCCCCGCGCGCCTTGCGGCGCCGCAGGAGGGCGACCGCCGCCTGGTTCGTGGCGTCGCAGGCCAGGTGGTAGCCGCCCAGGCCCTTGACGGCGAGGATCGCGCCGCGGGCCAGCAGGGCGCGCGCCTCGGTGACCGGGTTCCCGTCGAGGGCGCTCGGCGGCTCCGGCCGGCGGGCGACGAGCAGGCGCAGCCGGGGCCCGCAGGAGGGGCAGGCGACCGGCTGCGCGTGGAAGCGGCGGTCGGCGGGGTCGGCGTACTCACGGGCGCAGTCGGGGCACATCGCGAACCCGGCCATGGTGGTGTGGGCCCGGTCGTAGGGCACGCCGGTGACGATCGTGAAGCGCGGGCCGCAGTGGGTGCAGTTGACGAACGGGTGGCGGTGGCGCCGGTCGTCGGGGTCGGCCAGCTCGGCGAGACAGTCCGCGCAGGTGGCGGTGTCCGGGGAGACCAGGGTGCGGGCGGGTCCGTCGGTCCGGGAGGTGAGGATGGCGAAACCGGAGCCGCCGACGGAGGGCACCTCGCGGTGGTCGACGGAGTCGACGCGGGCCAGCGGCGGCGCCTGGGCGCAGATCCGCTCGCAGAACCGGTCCACGGCTGAGGCGGCGCCCTCGACCTCCACGACCACGCCCTCCGGGGTGTTGGTGACGTGCCCGGACAGCGCGAGTTCGGTGGCGAGGCCGTACAGGTAGGGCCGGAAACCCACGCCCTGCACCACTCCCCGGACGGTGACGAGGCGCCGTCGCGGGGCGTCCTCGGCGGCCGGGGCCGGAGCCTGCGGAGCGCTCACGGGTGGGTGTGGGCCATCGTGGCGGCGGCCTCCGGGTGCGCGTGCGGGTGACCGGCGCGGGTGTGCGTGCCGGCCATGACGGGCGCGTGGACGGGCGCGCCGTCCGCGGCCGCCAGCGCCCGGTCGAGCAGCGCGCCGACCCCCTGCGCCCGGCGCGCCGAGGTCAGGATCACCTCGACTCCCGGGTTCACCTGCTCCACGTTGGCGCGGAAGGCGTCCTCGTCGAACTCGACGGCCTGGGCGATGTCGGTCTTGGTGATCACGACGAGGTGGGCGAGCCCGAAGGCGGTGGGGTACTTGAGCGGCTTGTCCTCGCCCTCCGTCACGGAGGCGAGCGCGACCCGAAGCGTCTCCCCGAGGTCGTAGGAGGCCGGGCAGACCAGGTTGCCGACGTTCTCCACGAACAGCAGCCGGGTGCCGTCGGGCAGCCACCCGTCCAGGTGCCCGGCGAGCATCCCCGCCTCCAGATGGCACAGCCCGTCGGTGAGCACCTGTTTGACCGGGACGCCCGAACGGGCCAGGCGCGCCGCGTCGTTCTCGGTGGCGAGGTCGGCGCTGAGCGCCGCGACGGGAACGGACCGCTCCCGCGCCCGCAGCAGTTCGCGTTCCAGCAGCGCGGTCTTGCCGCTGCCCGGACTGGACAGCAGGTTGACGACCGCGGTGCCGCGGTCCGCGAGCCGGGCGCGCAGTTCGTCGGCGCTCGCGTCGTTCTTCGCGAGCACGGCCTGGCGCAGGTCGACGACACGGCACATGGTTCAGCGCTCCTCGGACAGCGGTTCGCGGGTGGTCGCGCACGCGGGGCCGCCGTCCACCCAGTGCACGTCGGCGATCTGCAGCTCCCGGCCCGCGAGGAGCTCGGTGTCCGTCCCCCCGCAGACCGGGCAGGTCAGCCGGGGCGGCATGCCGACGGCCCATTCGTGGGCGTGGGGCGAGCAGCGGGCCCGCCCCGGCACGGCCTCGGTGACGAGTTCGGCGCCTTCCAGCAGGGTTCCGGCGCAGACCAGTTCGAAGCAGAAGGCGAGCGCGTCGGGGACGACGCCGGCCAGTTCGCCCACCAGGAGCCGGACCGACCGCACCGCCGTGACGTCACCGGCCCGCTCGGCGGCTTCTGCCACCTGGTCGACGACGGCCAGCGCGACGGACATCTCGTGCATGGGTCTCCGTCCTCGCGCGGGCTGCCTCCGGTCGGCCTTCATTAGAGGCGTGCGCCGCCGGGTCGCACGGCCCGGCGCGCCGTCGCCGACCGGCGGGTACGCCGTTCGACGCAACGGGACGGCGCCGCGGCGGGCGCCGTTCACATCCGTCGGATCCGCAGATAGCGCCGCACGTCGGGAAGCACCTCGACGCCGAGGGCCACCAGGGCCGCCAGGGCCGCACCGCCGATGACGAACTTCTTCATCCCGTCTCTCCTCGTGTCGAGATCCCGCCGGCCGTGGCCCGCGGCGCGGACTCTCCCGGCCCGCCGTCGTGCAGCAGCTCTTCGATCAGCCGGACGGCCTCCGGCACGGCGTCGGACACCGGCGCGCTGAGGCCGACGCCCTCGTCCACCGAGGCCGGTTCGCATCCGACGACCAGGACGCGTCGCGGTGGTTCGCCGCCCGTCCCGGCGCACAGGGTGCCCAGCAGGGCGAGGACGGCGTCGGGGGTCATCCGGTGGCCGTCCAGCGCGGGCGCGGGCGGCGCGGGGCTCGCGCCGCCGAGGTCGTGTTCGATCACGTACAGCGTGCCGGGGGCTTCGCCGCGCGCCGTGGCGTCCACCAGGACGAGGGTGTCGTAGCCGTCCAGGAGCTGGTAGGCGAGGTGCACTCCGCGCACGCCGACGTCCACGACCTCGACGTGCGCGGGCAGTCGGCGTCCGGCCAGTCGGCGGGCGGTCTCCACGCCGAAGCCGTCGTCGCAGAGGAAGACGTTGCCGATGCCCGCCACGAGCGTCCGGGGGCGGGCCGGTGGGGAGGGGTTCATGCGCCGTCCTCCAGCGGGGTGACCTCGTCGGGCTGGAAGTACAGGAAGCGTCCCTGCTCGCGGCGGATGTCGGCGCCCGGGTCGCCCTCGACCGTGACCGCCAGGTGCACGGCGCCGTCGACGTCGTGCAGCACCGCCTCGACCGTCGCGGTGCGGCCGTGCAGGAAGATGTCCTGCGCGTCGGTGCGGCGCCGGCCCGGGCGCAGCTGGACGCGGCTGCCCTTGCCCACCCGTCGGCCGTCCACCGCGACGTGGTCGCGCGCCGGGTCGAAGCCCGCCTCGCTCGCGGGGTCCCACCAGGGGGTGTCGGGGCGCCGCACCCCGTGCTCGTCGGGGAAGCCGTCGTCCGGGGCGGCGGGGCCCGGGCCGGTCGCCTCGCGCAGCCCGCGCACCGCTCCGTGCAGGCGTTCCAGCACCTCGGGGGGCATCGAGTCCGCCAGCTCGATCACGGCGGCCGCCCGCTCGTCGGTGCCCCTGGCCTCGCGTTTCTCCTCGTCGGTGAGGGCCGCGGTGCGCAGGGCGAGGATCTCGTCGATCTCGGTGGCGTCGTAGAGCGCGCCGGGGCTCTCCGGCGCGATGGCCGGATGGTCCTCCAGGATGATCGGCGAGGACAGCACGAGGTCGGCGCTGCCCCGCTCGCCGGCGAGCACGGGCCAGGTGTGCAGGTTGCGGCAGGCGGCGACCGCGCCCCTGGCCCACTCGGGGGGGTCGGTCATCGACAGGAAGGATCCGGCGCTGAGGGCCATGAGCGTGTGGGTCGCCACCAGCGAGTGCGGCAGCGCCGCGTCCCGGCCGGCCTCACCGCCGTCGGGCGGCGTCCAGGCGCTGGTGTTCTCGACGACGGCGGTCAGCCGCACGGCCCGGTAGGGGCCGTCGAGTTCGCGGGCGGACAGCCGGACGGTGCCGCAGGCCTCCTCCCACCGCCGCAGCAGGCGGCCCACCGTGCGGCCGGCCGCGTCCAGGACGGGTCGGGCGTCCTCCCCGGCGGGCCGCCGGAAGGGTACGGCGACGCCGTCGCCGAAGAGGTCGTCCACCGGGGCGACCACCTCGACGCGCTCCTCGGCCCCCTCGTCCCAGGGCATCAGCACCCGGTCGTCGAGGCGGAGTTCGCCGACCGTGTCGAAGCCGCCGTCCGGGCGGGCCCGCTGCACGGTGCGCCGCCGGGCGCGCAGGAAGCGCACCTCGACGGAGAGGGTCGCGCCGGCCGCCGGCTCCATCAGGCACTCGGTGTGCTGGAAGTCGTGCTCCTCGCACTCGGCGCCCCAGCCGGGCGGCACCAGCACCCCGAACTGCCAGCGCAGCCGGTTCTTCGCCGCCGAGGCCCGGTAGGGGTAGAGCACATAGCCCTCGAACAGGACGGCGTCGGCGACCTGCCGGGCGAGGGCGAATCGCGCCTGCGTCGCGGAGGCGAACGCGGTGACGGTCACGGGTCCGTCCTTCCGGTGGTGCCGGTGAGCGCGCGCAGCGGGTCGCTGCGGGGCGCCTCCGAGGCGCGGCCGTCGTCCAGGAGGGCCTGCAAGGTGGCCTCCCAGGAGGGCAGGGCGCGCCGGGAGCGGTAGGCGAGCAGGGCGTCCATGGTGTCGCTCGGCAGCCGGATCCAGCCGCAGCCGGGGAAGTGCTGCTCGACCATCTCCCGCCAGGTCGCCACCGGCATCCGGAAGGCGGCCTCCCGGTCCCACGGCACCGGTTCGACCCGGAAGCCGCCGGCTCCGGTGAACGCCGTGCCGGAGAACAGCATCAGCAGCGGGACCTCGCCGCCCGCGAGGGCGGTGAGGTAGCGGGTGGCCGCGATGTCCATGTCGTAGGTGCACGGCACCACCAGGTCGGTCTCGGTCTCGCCGGTGAAACCGGGGACCATCAGGGCGACTTGGGCGAACTGCACCGGTTGCAGGGTGCTGCCCCAGCGGGAGCGCTCGCCGAAGAGGTCCGCCAGTCCGTCCGCCTCGGCCGCGTCGTAGCCGCGGCGGGCGGGCTCGACGCGCAGCTGGCAGCGCAGCGCGAGCGCGTGCACGGGGGTGTCGCCGGACGCGGTGATGCGCAGCCGGAAGACGAGGGTCGGCCCGGCGGCGTAGCGGTCGGCGCGCACGCCCGTGCAGGCGAAAGAGAACTCGGTCACGGGCGCGCCTCCTCGTCGACGGGCCTGACACGTCGGGCGACGTCCGCGAAGAACGCGTCGAGCGCGGCGCGCGCCTCGGCCCCGCCGTCGAAGCCCTGCCACAACAGGCGCATGCGGCCGACGAGTTCGTAGCAGACGTCAACGGGTACGAGGTGGCACTCGAAGCGGCCGTCGGTGCGGCGCAGCAGCAGTGCCTCCACGTCGGGTTCGAGGAGTGCGGCGAGGGGGCTGCTTCCGAGGACGGCCGTCCAGGTGGCCGGTTCGAGTTCGCTCTCGGTGGCTCCGGCCGGGCTCGGGTAGAGGGCGACGAGCCGGTCGAGCGCCGCGTTGCGGAACAGGAAGGCGACGCCGACGGGGATCTGCAGGGCGTCCCAGGTGCTCTCGTCGAGGCGGTGACCGGGGTCGGTGAGGTAGCGGGCCGGGACCGTGCGGAAGCGGCCCGCGGCCGCGCCCGGCTGTTCCATCAGCAGGGCGCAGGCGGCGCAGGCGCAGACCAGGGCGCGCTTCTCGGTGTCGACCAGGTGGCGGTGGTCGGCCTCGGACACGGTCGCCGCGCACAGTTCGCACCGCTCGGGCCGGGGCGTGCGCTCGGTGCGGAACCGGCGCAGGCCTGCGGGGCGCGCGTGCCGGGCGGGCGCCGGGGAGGCGCTCACCTGGTGCCCGTCGGCGCCGGGCCGGTGCCGATCTGGAGGAGGGCGGGCCCGGCGGGCGCGGTCTGCACCTCGACGTCCGTGACCTCGGGTGCGAAGCAGGCGAGGGCCGCCCGCGCGGCTTCCCGGGCGCCCGCGCCGGAGCCGCAGCCGCAGCCGCCGGCCTCCCGGGCCCGCAGGGTCAGCGCGCCGCTCTCCTCGTCGAACTCCACGACGTCCAGGGCGTGTTCGCGGACGCTGTCCAGGGCCCGGGCGATGCGCGTGTCGCGGTCCTCGGGGTGCAGGTCGTGCAGGACGAGCAGGCTCGCGACGAGTTCGTCGCCGAGCAGGCGGGCCGACGGGTCGCCCGGAGCGTCGGCCAGCAGGTGCAGGGTGCGGGCCAGGCCGGCGCCGTAGAAGTCCATGAGGGAGCGGACCAGTTCCTCGGCGGCCGCGGCGGCGGCCGGGTCGCTCCCGGCCAGCCGGTCCAGCACCTCCTCGACCCGGCGTCCGGTCCGTTCGGCGTCGACGGGTCGCGCCGCCGTCGGCGCGCTCATCCGCCCAGTCCGCTCAGGCCGGTGGGGACATGCATCGACTTCACCGTCTTGCCGCCGCCGACGTACATGTGGACGCCGCAGGGCAGACAGGGGTCGAAGCTGCGGACGGCGCGCATGATGTCGATGCCCTTGAAGTTCTCCGGGGTGTTCTCCTCGAAGATCGGGGTGTTCTGCACCGCGTCCTCGTACGGGCCCGGGGTGCCGTAGGAGTCGCGGACGCTGGCGTTCCAGGGGGTGGGCGGGTACGGGTGGTAGTTGGCGATCTTGCCGTCCCGGATCACCATGTGGTGGGAGAGGACTCCGCGGACCGCCTCGGTGAAGCCGACGCCGACGCCCTCCTGCGGCACCTCGAACTTCTCCCAGGTCTGGGTGCGTCCGGCGCGGACCTCCGCCAGTCCCTTCTCGGCGCAGTGCAGGGCGACGGCGGCGGCGTACGCCTGGAAGTAGGTGCGCGCGCGGTTGCGTTCCAGGGCGTTGGACCACTTCGGGATCCGCCACTCGAAGGTGGTCTCCGGTTTGGTCATGGTGCGCGGCAGGTTGATGACCACGCTGTGCCCGGTGGCCTTGACGTAGCCGATGTCGACGAGCCCGGACAGGGCGGTGGACCACAGGCGGGCGATGGGGCCGCCGCCGGTGTCGAGGGCGAGGTGGTCCTTGCCGTCGAACCAGCGCGGGGACATGACCCAGCTGTACTTGTCGTCGAAGTCGCGCTTCTGCGGGGCGGGGATGGTGTGCTGGTTCCACGGGTGGCGCGGGTCCACCGGGTTGCCGAGCGGGTCGTGGGTGACGAACTGCTCCGCCCCCTGCCAGTCCTCGTAGTAGGAACTGCCCAGCAGGATGCGGATGCCGAGGTTGATCTCGGTGAGGTCGTTGGTGACCAGCTTGCCGTCCACGACGACACCGGGGGTGACGAACATCTTCCGTCCCCAGTCGGTCATGTTGGCGTAGGTGAAGTCGCAGTGCTCGGGGTCGTTGAGCGCGCCCCAGCAGCCGAGCAGGACACGGCGGCGGCCCACTTCCTCGTAGCCGGGCAGCGCCTCGTAGAAGAAGTCGAACAGGTCGTCGTGCAGGGGCACGACGCGCTTCATGAACTCGACGTAGCGCATCAGCCGGCTGAGGTAGTCCGTGAAGAGCTGCACGGAGGCGATGGTGCCGACGCCGCCCGGGTAGAGCGTGGAGGGGTGCACATGGCGGCCCTCCATCAGGCAGAACATCTCCCGGGTGTAGCGGCTGACCTGGAGGGCCTCGCGGTAGAACTCCCCTTCGAGGGGGTTCAGCGAGCGCATGATGTCGGCGATCGTGCGGTAGCCGTGCTCGGCCGCGTGCGGGGCCTCGGTGCGCTCGGCGAGTTCGAGGACGCCGGGGTTGGTCTCCTTGACCATCTTCTCGCAGTAGTCGACCCCGACCAGGTTCTCCTGGAAGATGTTGTGGTCGAACATGTACTCCGCGGACTCGCCGAGGTTGATGATCCACTCGGCCAGGTGCGGCGGCTTCACGCCGTACGCCATGTTCTGCGCGTACACCGAGCAGGTGGCGTGGTTGTCGCCGCAGATCCCGCAGATGCGGCTGGTGATGAAGTGGGCGTCGCGCGGGTCCTTGCCGCGCATGAAGACGCTGTAGCCGCGGAAGACCGACGAGGTGCTGTAGCACTCCGCGACCCGCTTCTGCTTGAAGTCGATCTTCGTGTGGATGCCGAGGGAGCCCACGATCCGGGTGATCGGGTCCCAGGCCATCTCCACCAGGCCGCTGCCGTCGCCGGCCGCCTTCGTCGTTGCCATCGTGTGCCGTGCCCTTCGTTGCGCGGGGGTGCTCGGTCGTGGGGGGGGTGCGCTGAGCAGAAACGGGTCGGTCGCAGGTCGTGCGCGGGTCAGTCGCGGCGGGGTGTCACCAGGGCGGCCGGTAGCCGGTGGTGATCTTCTGCCCGGTACGGCGCCACCTGGGCTCCTGGTCCACCGTCCTCGCCGTGATCGAGCGCAGTCTGCGGACCACGGCTCCGTAGGCGCCGCTGGCCGTGCTGGAGACCTTGGCGCCGGGCGGCTCGTCCATGAACGGCATGAACTTGTCGGGGAAGCCGGGCATGGTGCACGCGATGCAGATGCCGCCGACGTTCGGGCAGCCGCCGATGCCGTTCATCCACCCGCGCTTGGGCACGTTGCACTTGACGACCGGTCCCCAGCAGCCCAGCTTGACCAGGCACTTCGGGGAGTCGTACGACAGGGCGAACTCGCCCTGCTCGTAGTAGCCGGCACGGTCGCAGCCCTCGTGGACGGTGGCCCCGAACAGCCAGGTGGGCCGCAGCTTGTCGTCCAGCGGGATCATCGGCGCGGCGCCGGTGGCCTGGTAGAGCAGATACGTGAGCGTCTCGGAGAAGTTGTCGGGCTGGATGGGGCAGCCGGGGACGCACACGATGGGGATGCCGGCGTGGGACTTCCAGTCCCAGCCCAGGTAGTCGGGCACGCCCATCGCGCCGGTCGGGTTGCCCGCCATGGCGTG
The DNA here is from genome assembly GCF_024539675.1 of Streptomyces hilarionis. Classification (GTDB taxonomy): domain Bacteria; phylum Actinomycetota; class Actinomycetes; order Streptomycetales; family Streptomycetaceae; genus Streptomyces; species Streptomyces hilarionis. The sequence goes on from NZ_JAHHIT010000052.1 coordinate 23,054, forward strand.
GATGCCGCCGTAGGTGGCGCAGGTGCCGATGGCGACGACCGCCAGGGCCTTCGGGGCCAGCCGGTCGATCCACTCGCTGGTGGTGATGGGCTGGCCGGTCTCCGGGTTGTCGCCGAACCCGCACCAGTAGCCCTCCGGCTTGATCGCCTCGTTGGGGATCGACCCCTCGACGACCAGCACGAACGGGTCGATCTCGCCCCGCTCCCCCTTGAAGAACCACTCGATGAACGTGTCCGAGCCGCCGACGGGACCGCATTCGAAGTCGATGAGCGGCCAGTGGACGGCGATCTTCGGCAGCCCCGGCAGCACGCCGAGCACGATCTCCTCGATGCTCGGCTGCATGGCCGCGGTCAGCGCGACGGAGTCGCCGTCGCAGCTCAGACCCGCGTTGATCCAGAGGATGTGGATCGTGGGCGTCTCGTCGGCGGGCGCAGCGCCGTCCGTCTTCGCCGTCGCCTCAGTCATGGGACCGCCTCCTGGGGAGGTGAGGGATGAGAGCCTGCGTTCAGGCCGTCGTTTCTTCGTAACAGGCGCGGGGCCGGGACGGGACGTCGGCGAGGGCCGTTCAGGTGACGTCCGCGGTGGAGGGGGCCGGGCCCGTTTCGGCAACCGCGGCCGGGGCGAGGTGCGGCGGGGTGCACGAGGGCCGCTCCTTGTGGACGAAGCTGCGGCGCAGTGCGTGGTACGGCGCGTCGGGGTCGTCGAAGGTCCGGCGCATCCGGGTGAGCTCCCGCTCGCGGAAGGCCGCCAGCGCGGTCGCGCTGCGCGGTCCGTCCCGCCCGGCCTTCTTGGCGGCGATCCGGGACGCGGTCGCCGGGAGCGCCGCCAGCCGCAGGGCCAGGCCGGCGACCTCGCGCGCGAAATCACCGGGACCGCTGTCGACGACGCGGTCGACGAGCCCGAGGCGCAGCGCGCCCTTCGCGCTCACCGGCAGGGCGTCGCTCAGGAGCCGCCCGGCCGTCTCGGGGCCCACCCTGCGCGGGAGCGTGTGGGTCCAGTACTCCGAGCCGTACAGGCCCATCAGGCGGTAGTGGGGGTTCAGCACGGCGCCCGAGCGGCACCACACCTCGTCGGCCGCGAGGGCGAGCATGACGCCGCCCGCCGCGGCGTTTCCCGCGAGCGCCGAGACCACCAGCCGGTCCGTCGTCGTCAGGACCGCCTCGACCAGGTCGTCGATGGCGTTGATGTTCGCCCAGGACTCGGCCGCGGGGTCGTCGGCCGCCTCGATGACGTTGAGGTGGATCCCGTGGGAGAAGACGTCCCGTTCGCCGCCCAGCACCAGCACCGACGTGGGACGCCCGCACGCTTCCCGGTAGGCGTCCAGCAGACGCCGGCACTGCTCGGTGCTCATGGCGCCGCCGGGGAAGGAGAAGGAGAGGAAGCCCGCGTCGCCGTCCTCGCGGTAGCGGATGTCCGCCCAGGTGCGGCGCCGGTCGGACGAGAGGGCCGCGGGCCTCTCGGGCAGCGGCGGCAGCCGGTCGCCCAGGGCCCGCACGGCGGGCAGCTTGAACGTGGGGGGCCGGCCGGGTGCGCGCCGGGGCCGCAGCTCGGGGATCCACACGGCGCCGTCCCGGGTGGCCCGGCAGATCGCCCCGGCCCTGGTCGCCAGCAGTGCGCCGGGACGGCCGCGCAGCACGTCCTCGGGGTGACCGCCGTGCAGGTACCACTCGCCGCCGAGGAGCGTGTCCAGCACGCCGGGCTGCGAGTCGGCGGCCCTCAGCTTGCGCAGGACGGTCCGCGTCGAGTCCTCGGCCCAGTCGATCCGCCGGACGCTCTGGTCGAGGTGGGGACGCGTGCGCAGAGGGGCATCCCCCGTGGCTGCGGGGCCCTGTCCGCGCGGCACGTGCACGCCCCCGGCGAAGCGTTCCACGGCGAGCAGCAGGGCCTCCAGCGCGGCATCGGCGATCTCGCCCCGGTACAGGTCGCTCTTGGACACCGCCTCGGGAAGCCGGCAGGGCGCCTCGGCCCACACGTCCCCCGCGTCCATCTCCCGGTCGGCCTGAAGCACGGTGACGCCCCACCGATCGACGCCCTCGTGGATCGCCCAGTCGAGGGAGGACGGCCCGCGGTCGCCCACGGGCCCCGGATGGACGACGAAGCAGGGATACGCCGCCCAGACCTCCTCGGGGATCGCCGACTTCAGCATCGGCGCCACGACGAGCTGCGGCGCGTGCCGCCGCACGGCCTCCGTCGGCGAGCGGTCCGGCAGGGCGAGCTCGACGGCCACCCGGTGGCCGCGGTCGCGCAGTTCGGCGTGGACGCGCTGGGTCAGGCTGTTGAACGCGCTGGCCAGGATCAGGATGTGCACGGCTGCCTCCGGGCGGGCGGGCGAACGGCCGGCAGCGAGGGGCCGCCGACGCGATCCTCGGCCACGGAGGGTTGGCGGCCCCGGCGGCAGGCGGCGCGGTCATCCGAAAGCGGACCCCGATGCGCCGTCCGGCCCCGCCCGCACCGGCCCGGGGCCCGGCGGTGCGATGACGCGGGGGGCCCGGCCGGGCCGGGCCGGCGGCGTCCGGTGGTCAGCGGCGCCGCAGGGCGTCGGTGACGCGCTCCCACGGGGTGCGGGTGGCGCCGAAACCGGTCTCGTGGGACCAGAGGTGGGTGCAGGAGGGGCACTGGAGGTGGAGCAGGCTCCCGGCGTGGGAGAGCAGGTAGCGCCAGTGCTCCGAGCAGGTGCGCCCCTCCTCGCAGGTGGCGCACCCGCGGTGGTCGCCGCAGTTCGGGCACGCGACCCAGGCGCGGCGGCCGACGTCGGCCTGCGGGTCAAGCGGCAGCATGGCCGTCTCCCCGCCGCGGCAGCACGCCGGCGGCGACCAGGTCGTCGTACACCCGCTGCTGCTCCGCGCTGAGTCCGGAGTACAGCAGCCCGTACGCCGCCTCCTCGCCCCGCAGGGCGGCCACGGGGTCCCAGTCGGGGCCGAGGGCGTCCAGGACGTGGGCGCGCCGGAGCATTTCGTGCGCGCTGAGGTCGACGACCAGGTCGGCCGGGGGCGGGTCGTCGCGCCGGTCCGCCGTGGGCCCGCTCGGCGCGGCGGGCTCGTCCGGGTCGCCGGGCAGGGCGCGGTCGTGGGTGGACATGCGACCGAACGTAGGCAAACGGTCCTCACCCGGGCAAGAGCGGGTGGGAGACGTCACAGAGGGACGAACGCACCGAGGACACCCTCGGTCGGCCCGAAGAGTCCCGTTGGCGTGATTTGCGAGCTTGCACCCCAATGGGACGCCGATGCCGGGGAATTGACGCGCCCTTCGTCACCGCCCGTGCACGCAGCGAGTTTTCGCTTCCGCCCCACAGGGAGTCGTGTGAGACTGACGTCCACCGTCCGCATCGCGGACCCCGTCCGCACCGTCCCCCACGAAAGTGCGCCGTGCGCTCTCTCCCACTGCCGCTCACCCTCACCGCGCGCCTGTCCCCCGTGGCCGTGCTCGCCTGCGCGGGCTGGGCGCTGACGTCCGGACCGCTCACCGCCACCCAGGACACCGCGGCCAAGGACACGCAGAAGACCCAGTCCGAGACGACGGCCGCGCCGTCCACGACGGCCGCGTCCAAGACGTACGGCGCCGCGCCCGCGCCCTGCACCGGCGTGGCCGCGAAGACGATCACGACGCTGGTGCCGGGCGCCAAGACGGCCGGCAAGGAGATCCCGTCCACGGACACCGGTCTGCGCCGCACCTGCTCGTGGAACGCGCTCAAGGGGTACGACTACCGCTGGCTCGACGTCTCCTTCGAGATCACGGACTCGGACGACGCGGCGCAGAGCTCGTACAAGGAGCGCATCAAGGAGAAGAGCGGCGGCGGGGCGGTGCCGGGGCTCGGGAACGCGGGCTACTCCGTGGTCAACCTGACGACGGAGGACAAGCAGCAGACCCGGGAGGGCGTCGTCATCGCCCAGGTCGCGAACGCGCTGGTCGTCGTCAACTACAACGGCAGCGACTTCGAGTCGAAGAAGGCGCCTTCCACCGACGAGATCAACAAGGGTGCGATCAAGGCGGCCAAGGAAGCGGTGGCGGCCTTGCAGAACGCGCCGAAGGCCTGACCGCTCGGGGCGCCGAGCGGGCGAAGGCCGGAGGAGCGTGAGCGCCCCTCCGGCCGTTCGGCGCGGCACGCGCGACGTCATCGTCCCGCACGTCAGACGGCGGACTCCTCCCGGCCTCGGCGCAGCAGCATCAGGCCCAGGTACACGACGGTCGAGGCGCCGAGACCCACCGCCCAGCCGTAGTCGGCGAGGGGTTCCAGCGCCGGGATCGGCCGGCCGTCGATCAGCGGCTGGAAACTGGCGCCGCCGACGGCGAGGACGCCGCCCGTCACGAAGGCGACCACCGCCCGCCAGTTCCAGCCGGCCTCGTACCAGTAACGGCCGCCCGCGCGGTACAGGTCGGCCAGGTCGAGCCGGCCGCGGCGCAGGATCCAGTAGTCGGCGATGAGGATGCCGGCGACCGTGCCCAGCAGACCGCCCACCAGGCCGAGCCAGGTGAAGATGTAGCCCTGCGGGTCGGAGTACAGCTTCCACGGGAAGATCAGCACGCCGAGGACGCAGGTCGCCAGGGCGCCGGTGCGGAAACTGATCCTGCGCGGCGCGATGTTGGAGAAGTCGAACGCCGGCGAGACGAGGTTGGCGGCGATGTTCACCGACAGGGTCGCCACCAGCACCGTCACCAGGGCGAACAGCAGCCCGAAGACGTTGTCCGTCTTGGCGGCGAGCTGTACCGGGTCCCAGACGGCCTCGCCGTAGACGGCCTGGGAGCCGGAGGTGACCAGCACCGACAGCAGCGCGAAGAGCGTCATCGTGGTGGGAAGGCCGAGCGCCTGTCCCCAGGTCTGCGCCTTCTGCGACTTGCCGTAGCGGGTGAAGTCGGGGATGTTCAGCGACAGCGTCGACCAGAAGCCGATCATGCCCATCAGCGACGGCCAGAACAGCTTCCAGAAGTCGCCGCCCCAGCCGAGCTTGGAGGGCTGGTCCAGCAACGGGCCGAAGCCGCCCGCCTTGTCGCTCATCCAGATCAGCATCACGACCGCGCCGACCAGGACGAAGGGCGCGGCCCAGTTCTCGAAGCGGCGGATCGTCTCCATCCCGCGGTAGATGATGGCGACCTGGATCGCCCAGAAGATGGCGAACGACAGCCACATGGTCCAGGGGTGGCCGCCGATCGTCCCGGCGTCGGACCAGCCGTTGCCGATCAGCTTCCCGGCGAGGAAGTAGATCGCCTCGCCGCCGATCCAGGTCTGGATGCCGAACCAGCCGCACGCCACCAACGCCCGCACCACGGCGGGGAGGTTGGCGCCGCGCACGCCGAAGGAGGCGCGTGCGAAGACCGGGAACGGGATGCCGTACTTCGGCCCCGCGTGCCCGGTGAGCAGCATGGGGACCAGCACGATGAGGTTGGCCAGGCCGATGGTGAGCACCGCCTGCTTCCAGTCCATGCCGACGGCGATCAGACCGGAGGCCAGCGTCCACGACGCCGTGTTGTGGGCCATGCCGACCCACAGCGCGGAGAAGTTGTACGTGGTCCAGGTGCGCTTCTCCACGGGGACGGGGAGCAGGTCGTCGTTGGCGTAGGGGCCGCTGGGCGGCGGTGAGCCCGGGGCGAGCTCCACGCGTCCGTCGGGACGGGTGACTTGGTCGGCCATGGGTATGGCCGTGGGAGCGGTGTCGGTCATGGGCAGGCCAATCAAACGAGGGGCGGATCCGGAAAGGCCGTGCGGGTCTCCGGGTCCCCTCCTCCGGGGAGGTGGAGGAGGGGAGAACGGGAGTGGGGGGAAGGGGAGTTGCTCCTGAGGACGAGTGGGCGGGCCCCTGGGGACGGGCCGGGTCAGCCGCCCACGGCCGGGATGACGGTCGTGCCGTAGGCGTCGATGGTGGCCTCCTGCGCGTCGTGCATGTCGTAGAGGGCGAACTGGTCGACGCCCAGCTCGCGCAGTGCGGTCAGCTTCTCGATGTGCTTCTCGACCGGTCCGACGACGCAGAACCGGTCGACGATCTCGTCGGGCACGAACGCGGTGTCGGGGTTGTCGGCCCGGCCGTGGTGCGAGTAGTCGTACCCCTCACGGGACTTGATGTAGTCGGTGAGCTCGTCGGGGACGGCGGCGGAGTGCGCGCCGTACTTGGAGACGAGGTCGGCCACGTGGTTGCCGACCATGCCGCCGAACCAGCGGCACTGCTCGCGCGCGTGGGCGAGCGCCTCGGGCGAGTCGTCCTCGGTGACGTACGCCGGGGCGGCGACGCAGATCTTCACCTCGGCGGGGTCGCGGCCGGCGGCGACGGCGGCGTCCTTGACGGCCTTCACCATGTACTCGGTGAGGTAGAGGTCGGCGAGCTGGAGGATGAAGCCGTCGGCCTCCTCGCCGGTCATCTTCAGCGCCTTGGGACCGTACGCGGCCATCCAGACGGGCAGCTGCGCGCCCTCCTTGATCCAGGGGAACCTGACGACCGTGCCGCCGAGGTCGGCCTCCTCGCCCGAGCCGAGCGCCCGGATGACCTTCATGGCCTCGCTGATGCGGGCCAGGGTGTTCGGGGCGCGGCCCGCGACGCGCATCGCGGAGTCGCCGCGGCCGATCCCGCACACGGTGCGGTTGCCGAACATGTCGTTGAGGGTGGCGAAGGTGGAGGCGGTGACCTCCCAGGTGCGGGTGCCGGGGTTCGTCACCATCGGCCCGACCGTCAGCCTGCTCGTGTTCGCGAGGATCTGACTGTAGATCACGAACGGCTCCTGCCACAGGACGGCGGAGTCGAAGGTCCAGCCGTAGGTGAAGCCGTTGCGCTCGGCGCGCTGCATCAGCTCGACGACCCTCGTGGCCGGCGGGTCGGTCTGAAGGACGAGTCCGAAGTCCATGTGCGCTGCTCCTAGTCGAGGTACTGGCAGGTGGAGCGCGGGGTGTAGACGCCGTGACCGGCGTGTCCGGTGTACTCCCGCTCGGTGATGACGAGTTCGCCGCGCGACAGGACCGTCTCGACGCGGCCGGTGAGCCGTCTGCCCTCGTACGCCGAGTAGTCGACGTTCATGTGGTGGGTCTCGGCGGAGACGACCTGCTCGGCGTGCGGGTCGTAGATGACGACGTCGGCGTCGGCCCCCGGGGCGAGGGTGCCCTTCTTGGGGTACATGCCGAACATGCGGGCCGGGGTGGCACAGGCGATCTCGATCCAGCGGCGGCGGCTGATGTGCCCGTCGACGACGGCCTGGTGGAGCAGGTCCATGCGGTTCTCGACGCCCGGCAGACCGTTGGGGATCTTCGAGAAGTCGCCCCGGCCGAGCTCCTTCTGACCCACGAAGCAGAAGGGGCAGTGGTCGGTGGAGACGACCTGGAGGTCGTTGGTGCGCAGCCCCCGCCACAGCTTCGCCTGGTGCTCCCTGGGCCGCAGCGGTGTGGAGCACACGTACTTGGAGCCCTCGAAGCCGGGCTCGGCGAGGTTGTCGGTGGACAGGAACAGATACTGCGGACACGTCTCGCCGAAGACGGGCAGCCCCTCGTCGCGCGCCCGGGCCAGTTCCGCGACCGCTTCCGCCGCCGACACGTGCACCACGTACAGCGGGGCCCCGGCGACCTGCGCGAGCCGGATGGCGCGGTGGGTGGCCTCGGCCTCCAGAAGGGCCTTGCGGACCTCGCCGTGGAACCGGGGATCGGTCTCGCCGCGCGACAGGGCCTGCTCGACGAGGACGTCGATGGCGATGCCGTTCTCCGCGTGCATCATGATCAGTCCGCCGTTCTCGGCGGAGCGCTGCATGGCGCGCAGGATCTGACCGTCGTCGCTGTAGAAGACGCCGGGGTAGGCCATGAACTGCTTGAAGGAGGTGACGCCCTCCTCCACCAGCAGGTCCATCTCCTTGAGCGTGTCCTGGTTCACGTCGGAGACGATCATGTGGAAGCCGTAGTCGATCGCGCAGTTGCCCTCCGCCTTGGCGTGCCAGGCGTCGAGGCCCTCGCGCAGGCTGCGCCCGACGCTCTGCACGGCGAAGTCGACGATCGTCGTCGTGCCGCCCCAGGCGGCCGCCCGGGTGCCGGTCTCGAAGGTGTCGGAGGCGAAGGTGCCGCCGAACGGCAGCTCCATGTGGGTGTGGACGTCGACCCCGCCCGGGATGACGTACTTCCCGGTGGCGTCGATGACCCTCTCGGCGGTCCAGGCCCCGGCGGCCGGGGTGCCGGAGGCGGCGAGGGCGGCGATCCGGCCGTCCTCAATCAGGACGTCGGCGTGGATCTCGTCGGACGCGGTGATGACGAGACCACCCCGGATGACGGTACGGCTGCTCATACTCCCTCTCCTGCCGTGTTCAACACTGGTGTCGTGCCTGGAGGGCGCCGCCGGCCCGGTTCCCGTGCCCCGGACCGGCGACGGCTGCGGCCGGTTACGGCGCGGTCAGCGGGGGGTAGGCGTCGGGACGGCGGTCCCGGTAGAACTGCCAGCGGTCGCGCACCTCGCGCAGCTTGGCCATGTCCAGGTCGCGGACGACGAGTTCGCTCTCCTTGTCGCTCGCCACCTCGCCGACGAACTGGGCTTCCGGGTCCACGAAGTACGAGGTGCCGTAGAAGTCGTTGTCGCCGAGCTCCTCGACGCCGACCCGGTTGATCGCGCCGACGAAGTACTCGTTGGCGACGGCGGCGGCCGGCTGCTCCAGCTGCCACAGGTAGGCGGAAAGACCGCGCGAGGTCGCCGACGGGTTGAAGACGATCTCCGCGCCCTCCAGCCCCAGGGCACGCCAGCCCTCCGGGAAGTGGCGGTCGTAGCAGATGTAGACGCCGATCCTGCCGACGGCGGTGTCGAAGACCGGCCAGCCCACGTTCCCGGGCCGGAAGTAGAACTTCTCCCAGAAGCCCTTCACCTGCGGGATGTGGTGCTTGCGGTACTTGCCGAGGTAGGAGCCGTCCGCGTCGATCACGGCGGCGGTGTTGTAGAGGACGCCCGGCTGCTCCTCCTCGTACATGGGCAGCACCAGGACGATGCCGTGCTCCTCGGCGAGCGCCTGGAACCGCCTGACGATCGGCCCGTCCGGGATCGCCTCGGCGTACTCGTAGAACTGCGGGTCCTGGACCTGGCAGAAGTACGGTCCGTAGAACAGCTCCTGGAAGCACAGGACCTGGGCGCCCTGCGCGGCCGCGTCGCGGACCGCCTGCTCGTGGACCTGGATCATCGATTCCTTGTCGCCGGTCCAGGCAGTCTGGAAGACGGCGGCACGGATCACTCTGCTCATCGGGACCTCCGGTCGCTCGGTGTACGAGGAGCCTAGGAAGCCGGCCGGTCCGCTCTGAGTGGCACGCTGTCACGCCTGAGGGCGTCCGGCGTGCCACCGTGTCACGTCTTGGTCGCCCCATGTTTCACCACCGTTTTCGCAGGTCGTTCCATGTTTCCGGGTGGTTGCCCGGGCTCGGGTTCAGCTTTGCTGCGCGTCGTGCGCGAGGAGCGCGATATGCACCGAGGCGGCCTGTTCGAAGTCGTCGAGGTCCACGCCGAGCCGGCCTTCTATGGCCTCCAGCCGGCGGTACAGCGCGGGCCGTGACACATGGTGGAGCTGCGCCGTGCGGGACTTGTTGCGGCCGGTGGCCAGATAGGTCCGCAGGACGGCGAGCAGGTCGTCCCCGCCCGCGCACAGCAGCCCGTCCAGCTCGCGCTCGGCGAAGGACTGCACGTGCGGGTCGTCCCGCAACAGCCGCACCAGGCCCCGCAGATGGACGTCCTTGAGCCGGACGACGGCCGGGAGGTCGAGCGCCGCCGAGGAGTCGGCGACGGCGTCGGCGACGTGCTGGGCCTCGCGCAGCCCGGCCGGCACGTCCTCCCACGCGGTCCGCGGGCCGGCCGCCGCGACGACGGTGCGGGGCTGCCCCGACTCGGTGCGCAGCCGGGCGGCGAAGTGGGCGGCGAGCCCGTCGGCGTCCTGGTCGCGGGCGAGGCTGAGCAGCACGGCGGTGGCCCCGTCGGCGAGCTCGGCGACCAGCCCGGGCAGGCCCAGCAGCCGCAGCGTCCGTTCGAGCCGGGCCGGTTCGCCGTCGCGCACCACGAGCGGGACGAAGGTGCGCCGGTTGACGGGCAGGCCGGCCGCCCGGGCCCGGGGCAGCAGGTGGCGCGCCGGCACCACGCCGGAGATCAGGTCGGTGAGCAGGCCCTGCGCGGACTGCTCCTCCCAGCTGTGGGCGGAGGCGCCGCCGAGCATGCGGTGCAGGACGAGGGCCTCGGCCGCCCGGTCGGCCAGCAGCCGTCCGCCCGCGGTGTCGCCGCGGTGGCCGCAGAGCATGATCTGCCCCCAGCGCTCGCCGCGTCCGCCCAGTTCGGCGCGGATCCAGCCGTCGCCCACGTTGCCTCCCCCCGTGCCGGAAGGACCTGGGTGGTGCCCCCATGCCTGGCGGGCGATGCGCTCCCAGTCCCGCAGCACGTCGTCGACCGCCGAGCGCTCCCCCGCCGTGGCCAGCACGCGGTGGGCCAGGTTGGTGACGACGACGGGACAGGCGGCGTGCTGGGCGATCTCGTCGAGCAGCAGTTGCAGTGGGGCGCCCGCGGTGATGAGCGTCGTCAGCGCGGTCCGCACGGCCTCCGACAGGCTGACGGCGGCGAACTTGCGCCGCACCAGCCGGGACTGGACCTCCTCGGTCAGTTCGGCGAAGGGGAACGGGCGGTGCAGGACCACCATCGGCAGTCCGCACCGCTCGGCGGCGCGCCGCATCACGTCCGGCGCGGTCGGGAAGGCCCGGCCCAGGCCCAGCACCACGGCGGCGGCCTCCGCGCGGTGCAGGGAGAGGATGTACTCGGCCTGCGCGTTCTCGTCGCCGGCGAGCAGCACTCCGGTGGTGAGGACCATCTCCCCGCCGCTGAGCATCACGCCGACGTCGGCCGCCTCGGCGACGTGCACCCAGCGCACCGGCCGGTCGAGCTGGGACGCGCCGGCCACCACCTCGGGCTCCCCGGCCAGCACCCTTTCCAGGGCGAGGACCTGACGGACCGACAGTGCGGGTTCCAGGGGCTCTGCGGGCCCCCGGGGATCCAGGGCGATGGTCATGGCGGTGTGTTCCCTCGGCTCAGGTGCTCAGGCCTGCCCTACTGCGTGCTCCGCAGGGCGCGTTCGAGGATCGCGGCGCCCTCCTCGGCCTCCGCCACGGTCAGGGACAGCGGCGGGGCGATGCGCAGGGCGCTGGTGTCGTGGCCGCCTCCCTTGCCGATCAGCAGGCCCTCGGCGCGGGCCGCCTCCAGGACGGCGGCCGCGCGGCCGGGGTCGGCCAGGCCGGTGCCGGGGCGGGTCAGCTCGATGCCGATCATCAGCCCGCGCCCGCGCACCTCCCGCACGCCCGGGTCCTGGGCGGCGACGGCCCGCAGCCGCTCGATGAGCAGGCCGCCGACCCGCCGGGCGTTGCCCTGGAGGTCGTGCTCCAGCAGGTAGGAGAGGTTCGCGAGGCCCGCGGCCATGGTGACCTGGGTGCCGCCGAAGGTGGAGATGCTGTTGGCGTCCAGGCAGTTCATGATCTCGGAGCGGGCGACGACGCCGCCGACGGACATGCCGTTGCCGATGCCCTTGGCGAAGGTGACGATGTCCGGCGGGCCGTTGCGGGCGTGCGCCTGCCAGCCCCAGAAGTGCTCCCCGGTGCGTCCCCAGCCGGTCTGCACCTCGTCGGCGATCCACAGGATCCCGTGCTCGTCCAGCACCTCGCGGAAGGCCGCGTAGAGGCCGTCGGGCGGCGAGGTGAAGCCGCCGACTCCCTGGATGGGCTCGGCGATCAGGGCGGCGGGCGCGCGCGTGTGCCCCAGCAGGTCCCTCAGGTCGGCGACGCAGGCGTCGATGAACGCCGCGTCGTCCAGGTCGGCGAACGGGCCGCGGCCGCGTACCCCGCCGTGCACGTACAGCGTCTGCAACGGGGACAGCGACGTCGGCGACCAGCCGCGGTTGCCGGTGATGCCGACCGCGCTGAAGGACCGCCCGTGGTAGCTGTTGCGCATGGCCAGGACGGTGTTGCTGCGCCGGTGGGTGGTGGCGAGCAGCAGGGCCGTGTCGTTGGCCTCGGTGCCGGAGGTGGTGAAGAAGACGCGGGCGTCGGGGATGCCGCTGACGTGCGCGATCCGCTCGGCCAGCTCGACCATGGGGCGGTTGAGGTAGAGCGTGGAGGAGTGGACGATGCGCCCGGCCTGCTCGCTCACCGCCTTGGTGACCTCGGGCAGCGCGTGCGCGGTCATCGTGGTGAGGATGCCGCCGAAGAAGTCGAGGTACTTGTTCCCCTCGGCGTCCCAGACGTGCCGGCCCTCCCCGTGGGTGATCTCCAGCGGGTCCTCGTAGTAGAGGGCGAGCCAGTCGGGCAGGACGAGGCGGTGGCGGTCGTGGAGTTCGCTCACGGCCGCACCAGCCCCTCGTAGGCGTCCGGGCGGCGGTCCCGGTAGAAGGCCCACTGCCGGCGGACCTCCTCGACGAGGTCGAAGTCGAGGTCGCGGACGACGAGTTCCTCCTCCTTGTCGCTCGCGACGTCGCCGACGAACTTGCCGCGCGGGTCGACGAAGTAGGAGGTGCCGTAGAAGTCGTTGTCCCCGTACTCCTCGACGCCGACCCGGTTGATCGCGGCGACGAAGTACTCGTTGGCGACGGCGGCCGCCGGCTGCTCCAGCTGCCACAGGTGGGCGGACAGGCCGCGGTGGGTGGCGGACGGGTTGTACACCAACTGTGCGCCCTGGAGGCCGAGTTGCCGCCACCCCTCCGGGAAGTGCCGGTCGTAGCAGATGTACACGCCGACCCGGCCGACGGCGGTGTCGAAGACGGGCCAGCCCGCGTTGCCCGGCCGGAAGTAGTACTTCTCCCAGAAGCCCTTGACCTGCGGGATGTGGTGCTTGCGGTACTTGCCGAGGTAGGAGCCGTCCGCGTCGATCACGGCGGCGGTGTTGTAGTAGAAGCCGGACTGCTCGACCTCGAAGACCGGGACGACCACGACCATGCCGGTCTCGCGCGCGAGGTCCTGCATCCGCCGCACGGTCGGGCCGTCGGGGACCGGCTCGGCCCAGCGGTAGTGCTCCGGCTCCTGGACCTGGCAGAAGTAGGGAGCGTTGAAGACCTCCTGGAACCCGATGATCTTCGCGCCCAGGCGGGCCGCCTCGCGGGCGTGCGCCTCGTGTTTCGCCACCATGGACTCGGTGTCGCCGGTCCAGGTGGCCTGGACCAGTGCGGCACGTACGACGTTGGCCATGAGCTGCTCCTTCGACAGGACGCCAGAGCCTCTACGCCCGTAGACGATGGTCGTAGAGGGACGAACGTAAGCCTCCTGGACGAGCTTGCCAAGACCATCGTCGTCAACCCGCGGGGTCGATCGCGTTTCACACTCCTGTGGGTGAGTCGCGACGCGTCCGGCCCAGCGCCGGTCCCGTCGGTCCCGCGCGCGCCGCGCCCCGCTCAGGCGGTGAATCCGGCCACCCGGAGTGCGTGCACCAGGTCCCAGCGGCGTTCCTCGGACACGGTGCGGGCGGCTTGCAGCAGCAGCGGGACGAGGGCCCGCGGATCCGGGGCGACGCTGCGGGCGGCCTCCTCCGGGGTGCGGACCCGGACACAGGCGTCGAGCAGGGCGCCGGCCTCCCGCCGCCGCCCCTCCCCGACCAGGGCCAGGACGGCCTGCCCGATCTCGGCGGCGGGGCGGGCGACGCCCTGGCGCAGGATCTGTTCGCCGTCCCCACCGCGCCCGACCGCGACCAGCGCGTCGGCCGCGGCGACGAGCCGCTCGGGCGGCAGGGAGGCCGCCTCCCAGAGCAGGGTGGTCCAGTCGGCGGCGAGCCCGGCGCGCTGGAGCTCCGCCGCCAGCAACGGGATCCTGGCGGCCGGCCAGCAGGCCAGCTCCACCAGCAGCGCGTGCGCCTCGCCGCTGCGGCCCTCGGCGCGCAGCCCCACCAGGCGCCGCACCGCCTCCACGGTCTCCCGCCGCGCGGCGGCGTCCAGCGGCTCGCGCTGCGGCCCGGCGTCGCGCTCCACGTGCTCGACGCGCTCCCCTCGCTCGACGGTCGCTCCGGCGAAGCGGGCGCCGCGCGGGGTGCGGCGCGTGGGCGCGGCGGGCGCGGGCACGGCGGGGTCGGCGGCGGGCGGCGCGGCGACAGGGGTCGCGTCGTCCTCGGCCATGCCGGCGAACCGGGCGCTGCCTCGACGTCGCTTGCGCTGCTTGGGCGCGGGGTCGGGTGCGGCGACGACCTCGCGGGCCGCTGGACGCGAGGCGGCGTCACCGGCCCCGGGCGGTGTCGTGACGTCGCCGGCATCGAGGGGGGCGTCGCCCAGGACACCGGGCCTGACCGCGGCCCCGTCGCCGTGGCCGGGACGGGTGTCGGGGCCGGGACGGGTGTCCGGGCCGGACGGCGGGGCCGGGCGAGGGGACGGCGCGGGGAGGCGGTCCAGGTGTGCCATGCGGTGGCGGAGTTCGGCGCACCGGGCGGTGGCGCGTTCGTGGTCGTCGTGGGCCCAGGCGAGCTCGAGGCGGAGCGCGTCGGCCTGTTCACGGGTGGCCACGGAGGCGAGCCGGCGGCCGAGGTCGGCGAGCCGGTCGGCGGCGTAGCGCTGCTCGCGGAGCATGACGTCGAGCCGGTCCCCCAGGGCGTCGCGGCCGCCGGGGCGGGCGTCGTGGGCGGTGAGCGCGCCGGCGTGCAGGGGCCGCAGCCGTCGCGTCTCCCGCGCGGCGGTCTCGGAGCCGTGGGCGGCGCCGAGGTCCTGGAGGAGCGCCTCCACCACGTCCCAGGGGGGCACCTCGCGTCCGTCCAGGCAGGCCTGCATGCCGTCGGGATCACGCTGCCAGAACACCGCGCACCAGCCGGCGCCCTGGTCCAGGCGCGCCAGCACCGCGTTCAGATGGCTCACGAACTCCCGCACCCCGCCCGGGAGTTGATGCACAGTCATCGCCGAACTCCCGCCCCGACCGGAACACTCCGCTTCGTAGCGAACACCAGTCGTGTTACAGCGGGGCTACGGGGAGTTTTCGAAGCGGACGCGACCGCGTCACCGCGCGGCCCCGGCCGAGCGGCACCTCACCGGACATCCCCCCGCGCGAGGGCGGGGCGGCGGCCGGGGCGAGGGTGGGACGGCGGCCGGGGCGAGGGATCCGGAGACGAGGCCGGGATCAGGCGGGGGCCAAGGCGCACAGTCCGGCCAGCTCGTCCATGGACAGGTCGAGCACCCGGGCCAGGGCGGCCACCGTGAAGAACGCCGGGGTCGGCGCCCGTCCGGTCTCGATCTTGCGGAGGGTCTCGGCGGAGATGCCCGCGCTCGCCGCGATCTCGGTCATGCTCCGGCCGCCGCGCGCTTCGCGCAGCAGCAGGCCGAGCCGCTCGCCGCGTTCGCGCTCTTCGGGGGTCAAGGGGGTGCGCACCATGACACCATTCTAATACCGGTATAGTAATTGGCATGGTAGAGCTGAAGACGGACCCATCGATCGACGCCATGTACGAGGCGGGCCAGGTCGTCGCCCGAGCCCTGACGGCCGTGCGCGAGGCCGCCGACGTGGGCGTCTCCCTGCTGGAGCTGGACGAGGTGGCGCACGACGTGCTGCGGGAGGCGGGGGCGTCGTCGCCCTTCCTGGGCTACCGTCCGTCCTTCGCGCCCACGCCCTTCCCCGCGGTGATCTGCGCGTCCGTGAACGACGCGATCGTGCACGGCGTCCCCACCGGCCGGCGGTTGCGCGACGGCGACCTGGTCTCGATCGACTGCGGCGCCGCGCTGAACGGCTGGGTGGGCGACTCCGCGATCAGCTTCGTCGTGGGCCGGGCCCGCCCGCAGGACGTCCGGCTCGTCGAGACCGCCGAGCGCGCCCTGGCCGCCGGCATCGCGGCGGCGGTCGTCGGCAACCGCGTCGGCGACATCGCGCACGCCGTCGGCACGGTCTGCCGCGGGGCCGGCTACGGGATCATGGACGACTTCGGGGGCCACGGCGTGGGCCGCCGCATGCACGAGGACCCGGCGATCCCGAACGAGGGCCGGCCCGGCCGGGGCCTGCCGCTGCGCCACGGCATGGTCATCGCGATCGAGCCGATGCTGATCGCCGGCGGGGGCGACGACTACCACGTCGCCCCCGACGGCTGGACCCTGTGCACCAACGACGGCTCGCGGGCCGCCCACACGGAACACACGGTGGCCGTCACCGACAACGGCCCGCGCGTACTGACGCAGCGGGGCTAGACGACAGGGACGCGACGGGACGGGGCGAGGCGACAGGAGGCGGGCGCCGGAGGCCGACAGCCCGGAAAAAACGCGGAGCGCGAGCCCGCGCCCGCGCCCGCCGGCGAGGCTCCCGCGTCCCGGCGAGGCCGCCGACGGGGAGTGCAGGGGCGGATCGCCGGGCAGGGGGCGGATCCCCGTGCGGGGGGGCAGAAGCGAATCCCCGATCAGGGGCGGACCGCCGGGCTGCGGGCGGCCCCGACGAGGGCCGGGGCGAGTCGCCGGGGATGCTGCCGCGGGCCGTCGGGCGGGGGATCGGGCGGGGCCGTGCCAGGGGTTCCTTTCCCGCGTGCCCGGCGTGGGCGGGCGTGCGAAGGTGGGTGTGACCGCCCCAGCCGAGGGCACCCCGCACCCGCATCGCACGTCCATGGAACGGAACGCCATGACCAACGGCTTCACCGGCCCGGAGGGCTACGGCGACTACGGAGACCCCTACGGCGAGTTCCTTGCCCGCTTCTTCGGCGGGCCCCGCCCCGGCCCCCGTCAGATCAACATAGGCAGGCTCCTCAGCCAGCCGGCGAGAGACCTCGTGCGCGGCGCGGCCCAGTACGCCGCCGAGCACGGCAGCAGGGACCTGGACACCGAGCACCTGCTGCGCGCGGCCCTGACGGCGGAGCCGACCCGCACCCTGCTCAGCCGGGCCGGCGCCGACCCCGACTCGATGGCGACGGAGATCGACGAGCGCTCGGGCCCGGCCCAGCACCCGCCGGGCGAGGCTCCCCCGCCCACCTCGCTCGCGCTGACCCCGGCCGCCAAACGGGCCCTGCTGGACGCGCACGACCTGGCCCGTTCCCGGGGCTCGGGGCACATCGGGCCCGAGCACGTGCTCAGCGCGCTGGCCTCCAACCCCGACTCCGCCGCCGGGCACATCCTCAACGCGGCCCGGTTCGCCTCGACGGGCATGCCGCCCGAGCCCCCGGACACCTCGACGCCCGCCGCCCGTGCCGCGGACCGCCAGCAGGCTACGGGCACCCCCACCCTGGACAAGTACGGGCGCGACCTCACCGAACTGGCCGGTCAGGGCCGGATCGACCCGGTGATCGGCCGGGACGACGAGATCGAGCAGACCATCGAGGTCCTCTCCCGGCGCGGCAAGAACAACCCGGTGCTGATCGGCGACGCCGGCGTCGGCAAGACCGCCATCGTGGAGGGGCTGGCCCAGCGGATCGCGGAAGGGGACGTGCCCGACGTCCTGCTCGCCCGGCGGGTGGTCGCCCTGGACCTCACCGGCGTGGTGGCGGGCACCCGTTTCCGCGGCGACTTCGAGGAGCGGCTGAACACCATCGTCGACGAGATCCGCGCGCACTCCGACCGGCTGATCGTCTTCATCGACGAGCTGCACACGGTCGTCGGCGCGGGCGGGGGCGGTGAGAGCGGCTCGATGGACGCCGGCAACATCCTCAAGCCGGCGCTGGCCCGCGGCGAGCTGCACATCGTGGGCGCGACGACGCTCGAGGAATACCGGCGCATCGAGAAGGACGCGGCGCTCTCCCGGCGCTTCCAGCCGATCCTCGTGCCCGAGCCGTCGGTCGCGGACACCCTGGAGATCCTGCGCGGGCTGCGCGACCGGTACGAGGCGCACCACCAGGTCCGCTACACCGACGGCGCGCTGGAGGCGGCGGTGGGGCTCTCCGACCGCTACCTCACCGACCGCCGGCTCCCCGACAAGGCCATCGACCTGATCGACCAGGCGGGCGCCCGGGTCCGGCTCGGCGCCCGCACGAAGGGCACCGACGTGCGGGCCATGGAGCGCGAGGTCGAGCAGCTCGCCCGGGACAAGGACCAGGCCGTCGCGGACGAGCAGTACGAGGAGGCGACCCGGCTGCGCGACCGCATCGTGGAGCTGAAGGAGCGCGTCGAGCGGGCGAGCGGCGAGGTCACGGTCGACGAGGGCCGGGACCTGGAGGTCACCGCGGAGGCGATCGCCGAGGTCGTGTCCCGGCAGACCGGCATCCCCGTCGCGAGCCTGACCCAGGAGGAGAAGGACCGGCTGCTCGGTCTGGAGGACCACCTGCACGAGCGGGTGGTCGGCCAGGAGGAGGCCGTGCGGGTCGTCGCGGACGCGGTGCTGCGCTCGCGCGCCGGGCTCGCGAGCCCGGACCGGCCGATCGGCAGCTTCCTGTTCCTCGGCCCGACCGGCGTCGGCAAGACAGAACTGGCCCGCGCGCTCGCCGAGTCCCTGTTCGGCAGCGAGGAGCGCATGGTGCGCCTCGACATGAGCGAGTACCAGGAACGGCACACCGTCAGCCGTCTGGTGGGCGCCCCGCCCGGCTACGTCGGCCACGAGGAGGCCGGACAGCTCACGGAGGTCGTCCGGCGCCACCCGTACTCGCTGCTCCTGCTGGACGAGGTGGAGAAGGCCCACCCGGACGTCTTCAACATCCTGCTCCAGGTCCTCGACGACGGCCGCCTCACCGACTCCCAGGGCCGCACGGTGGACTTCACCAACACGGTCATCGTGATGACCAGCAACCTGGGCTCGGAGGCGATCACGCGGCGGGGAGCGGGCATCGGCTTCGGCCCGGGCGGCGCGGACGCCGACGAGGAGGCGCGGCGCGAGCGGATCCTGCGGCCGCTGCGCGAGCACTTCCGGCCGGAGTTCCTGAACCGGATCGACGAGATCGTCGTCTTCCGTCAACTGACGAGCGATCAGCTGCGGCGGATCACCGACCTGTTGCTGGAGAAGACCCGCCAACTGGTGCGGGCGCAGGGCCTCACGGTCGAGTTCACCGCCGCCGCCGTCGACTGGCTCGCCGAGCACGGCTACCAACCCGAGTACGGGGCGCGGCCGTTGCGCCGCACGATCCAGCGCGAGGTCGACAACCGGCTCTCCCGGCTCCTGCTGGACGGCCGGGTCGCGCAGGGCGACCGGATCACGGTGGACGTGGCGGACGGGCGGCTGGCGTTCCGCACGCAGCCGCCCGTCCCCACCGCCGAACTGTGAGGGCTACCGCGCCGGGCGGACCACCTGGGCCGAACCGCCGCCGCGCCGTACGGTCTCGGCCGCGGCCAGCCACTTGCCGTTCGGCAGCCGCTGCACGCCCGTGGCGGCGCCGATCTCGGGGTTGAGCTTGAAGGAGTGCCCGAGGGCCTCCAGGCGGGCCCGCACTCCGGCGGGGCTGGTGTCGCCGTAGAGGGCGGGCTCCAGTTCCGTCTGGGCCGCGTTGCGCTGGCTGGCGCGGGGCGCGGCGATCGCGTCGACGAGCGGCAGCCCGCGGTCGAGGAACTCGGTCAGGGTCTGTAGCACGGTGGTGATGATGGTCGCGCCGCCGGGCGAACCGAGCGCCACGACCGGCCTGTCGTGCCGGTCGAGCACGATGGTCGGCGAGATCGACGAACGCGGGCGCTTTCCCGGACCGGGCAGGTTGGGGTCGTGGACGGCCGGGTTGGCCGGGGCGAAGGAGAAGTCCGTCAGCTCGTTGTTGAGCAGGAAGCCGCGGCCGGGCACCGTGATGCCGCTGCCGCCGGTCTGCTCGATGGTGAGCGTGTAGGAGACGACGTCGCCCCACTTGTCGGCGACGGTGAGGTGCGTGGTGTTCTCACCCTCGTAGGTCGTGGGCGCCGCGGTGCCGCCGGCGCCGCAGGCGGCCGGGTGGCGCGGGTCTCCGGGCGCGAGCGGGCTGGCGAGCACCGCGTCGTCCCTGATGAGGCAGGCGCGCGAGTCGGCGTACTTCTGCGACAGCAGCTGCCGGGTGGGGACGTCCTCGAAGGCGGGGTCGCCGACCCAGCGCCCCCGGTCGGCGAACGCGACGCGGCTGGCCTCGATGTAGCGGTGCAGGTACTGCGTCTCGCTCGCCTTCGCCAGGTTCGTGCGCTCCAGGATGTTGAGCGCCTCGCCGACCGTGGTGCCGCCCGACGACGAGGGCGCGATGGAGTAGACGCCGAGGCCGCGGTAGGCGGTCCTCGTGGGGGCCTGGAGCTTGGCGCGGTAGGCGGCGAGGTCCTTCGCGGAGAGCCGGCCGGGCCGGGCGTTCCAGCCCGAGGCCGGGTCCACGGGCGGGTGGTTCACCGTGGAGACGATGTCCTCGCCGAGGTCGCCGCGGTAGATCGCGTCGACGCCCCTGTCGCCCAACTCCTTGTAGGTGCGGGCGAGATCGGGGTTCTTGAACGTGGAGCCGACGGCGGGCAGCCGGCCGCCGGGCAGGAACAGCTTCGCCGTGTCCGGGAAGGCGCGGAAGCGGGTCTCGTTGGCGGCGGTCTGGGAGCGGAAGGTGTCGTCGACGGTGAACCCGTCGCGGGCGAGGCGCTCGGCGGGCCGCAGGAGCGTGCCGAGCCGTTCGGTGCCCCACCTCTTCAGCGCCGTCGCCCAGGTGGCGGGCGTCCCCGGGGTGCCGACGCCGAGGCCGCTGGTGACGGCGTCGGCGAAGGCGAGCGGCTTGCCGTTCTCCAGGAAGAGTCCGGAGTCCGCGGTCAGCGGGGCGGTCTCGCGGCCGTCGACGGTGTGCACCGTCCGCGACCGGGCGTCGTAGTAGACGAAGTAGCCGCCCCCGCCGATGCCGGAGGAGTAGGGCTCGGTGACGCCGAGGGCCGCCGCGGTCGCGACGGCCGCGTCGACGGCGTTGCCGCCCTTCCTCAGCACCTCGATGCCGGCCGCCGTGGCGTCCGCGTCGACACTGGCCACGGCGCCGCCGTAGCCGACGGCGACGGGCGTCTTGCCGACGGCCGTCCCTCCGGCGGCGGGTGGCGCGGCGCTGGGCGGCGCCGCGGCCCCCACCGCGACGACGGCGGCCGAGACCGCCAGGACCGACAGTTTCCGCGCGACAGGGCGACGCATCCGTACCTCCAGTCCGAACCGTCCGCGCAGCGTAACCACATTCGCGGAGCCCGGACAGACTCCTTCAAGGCACTGTCATACGACTGCCACACCTCGAACACGGGTACGCCTGGGGCCCGCTCGCCCGCTAGCATGCGCGCCCATGAACGACGACGTGCGCAACATCGTCCTGGGCGTGGTGGCCGCGGGTGTCAGTGCCGCGCTCGGCTGGCTGGCCCGGACCTATCTCTGGAGGCGGAGACTGCGGCGCAAGCAGGCGTTCTTCGGGCTGCCGGACAACTCCGAGTCGCTGCTCGTGGTGAACCGGGAGGCGGGCGGCGCCGAGCTGTCGGTGATGCGCAACGACGTGTTCGCGCTGCTGGAGCTCTCCGCGCTCATCAAGGACTGCAACGCCCACGCCCAGGTCGTCGGTCACGACACGGCCCGCCAGGGCTTCGGGGACCGCACGGAGTTCTGCGTCGGAGGGCCTTCCTCCAACCGCCGCATGGCGGCGCACCTCTCCTCCCTGCTGCCGGGCGTCCGGGTGAACGCGGACGCCGAGCCCGGCCCGGACCGCGGCGCGTTCCAGATCGGCGGCGAGGACTACCGGGTCGACGCGGGTGTCACCGAGTACGTGCTGCTGGCGCGACTGACGATGGGTCAGCGACAGGGAGAGCGCCCGGTGTTCCTGTTCTGCGGGCAGCGCGCGATCACCAACCAGGCGGCCACGCGCTATCTCGCCCGCCACCACGAGCGGCTGGCGCGCAAGTACGGCAACAGCTCCTTCGTCCTGCTGCTGAAGGTCGTCAACTCCCAGGCGTACGGCCCCGACGTCGTCGAGCTCGTCGCCGACGTGACGCGGCAGGCGCAGGCTCCGCTGCCCGAGCCGACAACTGTTACCGCCACGTAACTTACCGACGGGTTACCCGCGGTCGCCATTGAGGTTACCGTCGGGTCACTTTGTGACGCGGGAAGTTGAGGAGTGAAGCGTGGGACAGCACCGCAGGGCTCTGCGCACGACCGCCGCGGGCGCCGTCTCCGCCACCCTGATCGCCGGCGGGGTCCTGGGGCTGGCCCCCGCGGCCCACGCCGCCGCGAACGGCGTGCGCTTCGTCGACATCCCCGGGGACGGCGGCACCGTCCTCAAGGCGAACGTGGTCACCCCCGCCGGGGCCGACGGCGCCCGCCGCTACCCGCTCGTCGTGCTGCCGACGAGCTGGGGCTTCCCGCAGGTCGAGTACCTCGCCCAGGCGCAGCGGCTGGCCGACTCGGGTTACGTGGTGCTCAGTTACAACGTGCGGGGCTTCTGGCAGTCCGGCGGCGAGATCGACGTGGCGGGCCCGCGCGACGTGGCCGACGCCTCCAAGGTCGTCGACTGGGCCCTCGCCCACACCCCCGCCGACGCCCGGCACATCGGGATGGCGGGCGTCTCCTACGGCGCCGGGATCAGCCTGCTGGCAGCCGCCCACGACCCGCGCGTGCGGGCCGTCGCCTCGCTGAGCGGCTGGGGCGACCTCATCGACTCCATCTACTCGGGGCGCACCCAGCACCTCCAGGCCGCCGCCGTGCTCGACACCGCCGGCACGGTCACCGGACGGCAGAGCGCCGAGTCCCGGGAGGTCTTCTCGGCCTTCTACGCCGGCGACCTGACGAAGGAGAAGGACCTCGTCGCCTGGGGGAAGAAACGTTCCCCCGCAACCTACGCGGACCAGCTCAACCGCAACGGCGCGGCGGTGCTGCTGGCCGGCTCCTGGGGCGACACCATCTTCCCGCCCGCGCAGTCCGCCGCCTTCTACGAGCAGCTGACCGGCCCGAAGCGGCTGGAGTTCCGTCCCGGCGACCACGCGACCGCCGAGATCACCGGCCTGTTCGGCCTGCCCAACGACGTGTGGAGCGACACCGAGCGCTGGTTCGACCACTACCTCAAGGGCGAGGACAACGGCGTCGACCGCGAGGCGCCCGTCCGGCTCACGTCGCGTACGGGAGGCGGGTACGAGGGGTATCCGGACTGGAAGTCGGTGGGCGCGACGCGCAGCAAGATCGCCCTCGCCGGCGAGACCACCCTCCACACGAACGTCGACTCCGGCGCGGACGGCGGGATCGTGTTCCTCTCCAGCATCCTCGACCAGGTCGCCCGGCTGCCCCCGGTCGCCTCGATCCCCCTGCTCCCGCGCCGGTGGGCCGCGGTGTGGCAGTCGCCGAAGTACGCCACGGTCCAACGGGTGCGGGGTGCGGCGACGGTGCACACCACGGTCACCCCGACCGAGGAGAGCGGCACCCTCGTCGCCTATCTGTACGACGTGGGGCCGCTCGGCCTCGGCAAGCTGGTCGACAACGCGCCGTACACCTTCCACGGGCGCACACCCGGCCGTCCGTTCGGTCTCGACCTGGAGATGTTCTCCACGGCCTACGACGTCCCGGCGGGGCACCGGCTCGCGCTGGTCGTCGACACGGTCGACCCGCTCTACAAGGAGCACAACCCGTCCGGCGCGCGGCTGACCTTCTCCTCGCCGGCGAACGACCCGTCGTACGTGTCGGTCCCGCTGCACGAGCAGTGATCTCCGGCCGCTGCCGGGGCGGGCGCGCCCCGTGGCCGCCGTCGTCCGGGTTCAGTGCTTGAGGATCTTGGAGAGGAAGTCCTTGGCGCGGTCGCTGCGCGGGTCGGTGAAGAACTCCTCGGGGGTGCGGTCCTCGACGATGCGACCGTCGGCCATAAAGAGCACCCGGTTGGCGGCGGAGCGCGCGAAGCCCATCTCGTGCGTGACGACGACCATGGTCATGCCGTCGCGGGCCAGTTGCCGCATCACCTCCAGCACCTCGTTGATCATCTCCGGGTCGAGGGCGGAGGTGGGCTCGTCGAAGAGCAGGGCTTTGGGGTCCATGGCGAGGGCGCGGGCGATGGCCACGCGTTGCTGCTGGCCCCCGGAGAGCTGGGCGGGGTACTTGTCGGCCTGATCGGCGAGGCCCACCCGGTCGAGCAGTTCACGCGAGCGCCGGCCGGCCTCCTCCTTCGTGCGCCGGCGGACCTTCACCTGCCCGAGCGAGACGTTCTGCAGGACCGTCTTGTGGGCGAAGAGGTTGAACGACTGGAAGACCATGCCGACCTCGGAACGCAGCTCGGCCAGGCTCCTGCCCTCCTCGGGCAGCGGCCGTCCGTCGAGGGTGATGGTGCCGGACGCGATCGGCTCCAGCCGGTTGATCGCACGGCACAGCGTCGACTTCCCCGACCCCGACGGGCCGATCACCACGACCACCTCCCCCCTGCCGACGGTGAGGGAGACGTCGTGCAGGACATGCAGCTCCCCGAAGTACTTGTTGACGTCACGCAGCTCGATCAGCGGATCGACGGCCATGCGCAGCCCTACTCACTCTCAGCTGTGTCGTGGTCGCCGCAAACTAACCACATAAGGACGAGGTGAAGAAGCGACACGCATTTTGCGGCCATTAGCCGTATTTACCGCAGTCATGAAGTCGTTCCGCACAGCGCTCAGTGCTCGGCCACCTCGGCGTACAGCTGGGAGAGTTCCGGCGTTCCGGTCGCCGCCCACTCGAAGCCCGCCGCGACGACGTCGATCTCGCGCCCGGACGCCAGCCGGACGACCGCCTCCCCGCCGGGCGTGATCACCCAGGCGGCGCCGGGCACCGTGCGCACGACGACCGTCCCCAGATAGAGCCCCGCGTCGTGGCCGAACCAGGGCAGGTTCTCCTCGTCCTCGCGCCAGCGCGGCGGGAGCTGGTCGAGCTCCTCCAACGAGTCGGCGCTGTCGTCGAGTCCGATTCCCTCCCGGGCCGCGTGCGAGCGCAACACCTCGCATTCGGAGAGGAGTTCGGCGATCCCCTCGGGGTCCTCGGCCAGCACGGCCGCCCGGTGCTCCTTGCTCTTGTTGCCCAGGAAAGGGATGTTCATAAGCCCAGAGTGACACCGGCCCGGGCGTGCGCACCACAGGCGCGCGGGCCCGGGCCGCCCCGGCGCCTAGACGTCCAGGTCCACCACGACCGGGGCGTGGTCCGAGGCGCCCTTGCCCTTGCGCTCCTCACGGTCCACGTAGGCGTCCCCGACGGCCTTGGCGAACGGCTCGTTGCCGTACACCAGGTCGATGCGCATGCCGCGGTTCTTGGGGAAGCAGAGCTGGCGGTAGTCCCAGTAGGTGAACGGGTGGTCGTACTTCAGCGGGCGCGGGACGACGTCCGACAGGCCGGCCTCCCGCAGCGACGCCAGCGCCGCCCGCTCGGCCGGCGTGACATGGGTGGCGCCCTCGAAGGCCGCCACGTCGAAGACGTCGTCGTCGGTCGGGGCCACGTTGTAGTCGCCCAGCACCGCGAAGGGGCGGCTGCCCGCCGCGTCCCCCGCGACGGCGGCCCTGAGCGCCTCGAACCACCGCAGCTTGTAGGCGTAGTGCGGGTGGTCGACCTCGCGGCCGTTGGGCACGTAGACCGACCAGACGCGGACCGGACCGCAGGTCGCCGAGATCGCCCGGGGCTCCGGCGCCCCGTCGAACCCGGGATCGCCCGGCAGCCCCTTGACGACGTCCTCGACGCCCACCCGGGAGATCACCGCCACGCCGTTCCACCGGCCCGTGGCGTGCACCGCGGCCTCGTAGCCCAGTTCACGCAGCTGGTCGAACGGGAACTGCGCCTCGGCGACCTTGGCCTCCTGGAGGCACAGCACGTCGGTGCCGCTGCTCTCCAGCCAGGCCAGGAGCCTCGGCAGGCGGGCGGTGATCGAGTTCACGTTCCAGGTCGCGATGCGCATGCCTCACAACCTACCGGGCCCCACCGACACTCACAGGGCCGTGCTCTCCCCCGGGGCCAGCCGCAGGTGCTCCGCGCCGCCGAGGGCCCCGATCTGGTTGTCGTAGATCGGGCGGGCGAGGTCGGTGAGCATGGCGTCGTGGATGTCGTAGGCGCGCTGCGGCTTCACCTCGCGCACGTAGTCGATGACCTCGGAGATCTTGCTCCAGGGGGCCATGACCGGCAGCATCAGCGTCTCGACCGGCCGGTCGGGGACCGTCAGCGCGTCGCCGGGGTGGAAGACGCGGCCGCCGTCGACGAGATAGCCGACGTTGGTCACGCGCGGGATGTCCGGGTGGATCACGGCGTGCAGCTCGCCGTGGACCTGGACGTCGAACCCGGCGGCCGTGAACGTGTCGCCGTGTCCGACGGTGTGCACGCGGCCGGGGAAGGCGGCGGAGATCTTCCGCGCGACGGAGTCCAGCGTCCAGACCTCGACGGCCCGGTCGGTCTCCAGAGCGGTCCGCAGCCGCTCCTCGTCGAAGTGGTCGAGGTGCTCGTGCGTGACCAGGATCGCCTCGGCGCCGAGGGCCGCGTCCTGCTCGCTGAACGCGCCCGGATCGAGGACGAGGGTGCGCCCGTCCTTCTCGAGGCGGACGCAGGCGTGCGACTTCTTGGTGAGCTTCATGACTCCATCCTGCCCCCGGGCCGCGGCCGCCCGTCACTCGGTGGGCGTCGTCTCCTCCCGGATGACCTGCTGCGCCACCCGGAACGCGCTGTTCGCCGCGGGCATCCCGCAGTACACGGCAGCCTGGAGCAGGACCTCCTTGATCTCGTCCGGGGTGAGACCGTTGCGCAGCGCGGCCCGCGTGTGGGAGGCGAGCTCCTCCAGATGGCCGCCCGCGACCAGCGCGGTGAGCGTGACGCAGGAGCGCGAACGCCGGTCGAGGCCGGGACGGTCCCAGATCTCGCCCCAGGCGTAGCGGGTGGCGAACTCCTGGAAGTCGCCCGAGAAGTCGTCGGCCTCGGCCAGCGCCCGGTCGACATGGGCGTCGCCGAGGACCTCGCGGCGCACCTTCAGACCCGCGTCGTACGGGTCCGGGCGGCCAGGGGCCCGCGAGGGGTGCGGGGCCGGCGCCGGGGCGATCTCCGCGATGGCCTGCGGCTGGAGAGGCTGCTGCGTCTGCGGGGACTGCTGCGGCGGGTTCGGCAGCACTCGGACGGGGATGCCGGGGATCGCCGTCTGCCCGGTGCCGGAGTCGTAGGCGGGCTGCCAGGCGGTGGAGAAGTGCCGGACCAGCAGGTCGGTGACGGCCGCCGGCTGCTCCACCGGGACCAGGTGCGAGGCTCCGGGCACGACGGCGAGGCGGGCGTCCGGGATGCCGGCCACCAGGGTGCGCGCCTCGGCGGGCCCGGTGACCTGGTCGTCGGAACCGACGAGGACCAGGGTCGGCGCGCCGACGAGACCGATCTCCGCCCGCACGTCGAACGCCGCCAGCGCCTCGCAGGCCGCGATGTAGCAGCCGGGGTCGGTGGTGCGCACCATCTGCACGGCCCACTCCGTGATGGCGGGCTGCGCGGCCGCGAAGCCGCTGGTGAACCAACGGTCGGGCGAGGTGCGGGCGATGGGGTCGAGGCCGTTGGTGCGCACGATCACGCCCCGCTGACGGAACTCGTCGGCCGTGCCGAACCGCGGCGAGGCCGCGATCAGCGCGAGGGAGGCGACGCGTTCGGGATGGCGCAGGGCCAGCTCCACGCCCACCGCGCCGCCGAACGCGCAGCCCGCGTAGCCGAAGCGCTGCACCCCGAGCCCGTCGAGTGTGGCGAGCAGCCGCGCGGCGAGATCGGCGACCGAACCCGCCGGGTGGGCCGGGGCGCCGCCGTGGCCCGGCAGGTCGAAGCGGAACACCCGCCACTGCTGGGTCAGTTCGGGAACCTGGCGGTCCCACATGTGCCACGTGGTGCCCAGAGAGGGACCCAGGATCAGGACGGGAGCCTCTTCTGGCCCGTCAAAGCGGTATTGCAGGGTGTTCGACGGTGTCTCACTCACACCCCAGACCCTCTCACGTGTCACGGCCGCGATGGCAACGGGGGATCGACGCCCACCCTCCTGACCAGGCCGAAGACCGCGCGCACGGCACGGCGGCGCGCACAACGGACCTCGTCGCGGCGGGTGTTGCCCTCCCCGGGCGCCTCGCGGATCCCACGAGCCGGACCCCCCTTCGGGACGGCACCGCGCCACCGTGCCACCGATCCCGGCGCGACGGTGCGACTCGATCACTGCCGGACGGCTTCGTCCGAACCGGTGCTCAACCTGGCCCGGGCGGACCGGCGACGGGTCGACTCCCGCCTGCTCGTGACCGGCATTGACGCACCGCACGTCGGGGGCCGTGCCGGCCGGCCCGCCGTCCGAGGGGAGGCGGGTGGCCGGCCCCGCGTCCACCGCGGCGTGCGGCCGCCGCGTCACACCATGCCCCCGTTGGCGCGCAGGACCTGGCCGTTCACCCAGTGCCCGGCCGCGCTGGCGAGGAACGCGACCACCTCGGCGATGTCCTCGGGGGTGCCCAGCCGTTCCAGGGGCGGCGTCCGGGCGAGCCGCTCGATCTGCTCGGGCGTCTTGCCCTCGAGGAACAGGTCCGTGGCCGTGGGACCGGGGGCGACGGTGTTGACGGTGACGTCCCGTCCGCGCAGCTCGCGGGCGAGGATCAGCGTCATCGCCTCGACGGCCGCCTTGCTCGCCGCGTAAACGGCGTAGCCGGGGAACAGGGCGCCGACCACGGACGTCGAGAAGCCGACGAACGAACCGCCCGCGCGCAGCCGCCGGGCGGCCTGCCGGGCGACGACGAAGGCGCCGCGGACGTTGGTGCGGTGCACGGCGTCGAGGACGGCCAGGTCGAGGTCCGCGACGGGCGCGAGCGCCATCCGGCCGGCCGAGTTCACCACGACGTCCACGCCGCCGAACTCCGCCTGCGCCCGGTCGAACAGCGCGGCGACCTCCTCCTCGTCCGCGACGTCCGCCCGGACGGCGATCGCTCTCGCGCCGTCCGCGGTGATCGCCGCCACCGTCTCCTCGGCGGAGGCCGCGTCACGGGCGTAGTTCACCACGACGGCCAGGCCGTCCTGGGCGAGCCTGCGGGAGACCGCCCGGCCGATGCCGCGCGATCCGCCGGTGACGACGGCGACGCGCGCGTCCGCCGGAGCGTGGGAATTGATGGTCATGCCTCCACGATGCGCGGGTGCGGCCCGCGGAACCAGGGGATGCCGTCCCCTGGGTCGGCAGCCCGCCCGGACGCACAATGACAGACATGGGAGCTGCGAAGTACACCGAGCTGGGGGCCTTCCTGCGCTCACGGCGGGCCCGTATCCGTCCCGCCGACGTGGGGCTGCCGTCCGGCCCCCGGCGCCGGGTGCCCGGACTGCGCCGGGACGAGGTCGCGCAGCTCGCCGGAGCCTCCGTGGACTACTACAACGAACTCGAACGCGGCGCCGGGTCCCAGCCCTCCGAGCAGATGATCGCCGCGCTGGCGAGAGCGCTGCGGCTGACCGCCGACGAGCGCGACTACCTCTACCGCCTGGCGGACCGCCCGGTGCCCGTGCCCGGGTCGGCGGCCTCACATGTCCACCCCGGCATGCTCGACCTGCTCTCCCGTCTGACGTCGACACCCGCGCAGGTCATCACCGACCTGCACGTCACCCTCGTGCAGAACCCGCCGGCGGTGGCGCTGCTCGGGGACCAATCAGGGTTCCGGGGGCCCCGAGCCAGCTTCGTCCACCGGTGGTTCACCGAGCCCGACGCCCGGCGCCTGTATCCGGAAGCCGACCACGAGGGCCAGTCCCGCGCCTTCGTCGCCGACCTGCGGGCGGCCGCCGCCCGACGGCACGCCAAGGACACCGAGGCGGGCGCGATGATCGACTCGCTGCTCGCCGCCTCCCCGGAGTTCGCCGCCCTGTGGGCCGACCATGACGTCGCCTTCCGTCGCAACGACCGCAAGCGCCTCGTCCACCCGGTCCTCGGCCTGATCGAGGTCGACTGCCTCAACCTGTTCAGCGAGGACGGCCGGCAGCGGCTGCTCTGGTTCACCCCCGCCGTCGGCACGGACAGCGCCGGCGCCCTCGACCTCCTCTCCGTCCTGGGCACCCAGCAGATCTCCGAACCGACACCCTGAACCGGCGTGTCCGGCCGCTGAGCCGGCCGGTTTCCGAACCGTGATGCTGCCGGTCGCCGGCCTCCTCACCTGCGCGGTCGCACGCGGCGGCACGACCTGGACCCGCCCGTGTATACACACCGTGTATACACCGTGTGTAGAGTACGCGGCATGTCCATCGGTCACACCCTTTCAGGGCCCCTCGACGCCGGCCCGCACCACGGCCGCGACGTGGAGCGGGCCACCGCCGAGACGTCCGACCGGGCCGCCGCGCCGCGGCCGGGTCCTCTCGACGAGGTCCGCACTGCCGACAAGCACCCGCGCCGCACGCGGACCTTCACCCACCGCAGACGTGGCGGCGTCCTGGCGGATCGGCTGATCCGCGACCACGCCCCGTGCCCCCCGGAGGTCGGCCCGCGCCGCCCCGGACCGACCGCCGCCCGACCCGACCGACTCCGTGAGGCCGTGACCCGATGACGACTCCTCCCCCCGGCTCCCTGCTCGTCGCCGAGGACCTGCGCAAGGCCTACGGCCCGACCACGGCCCTCGACGGCGCCCACTTCTCCATCCGCCCCGGCGAGGTCGTCGCCGTCATGGGCCCGTCCGGCTCCGGGAAGTCGACGCTGCTGCACTGCCTCGCCGGCATCGTGCCGCCCGACTCCGGCTCGATCATGTACGACGGCCGCGACCTCGCCACGATGAGCGACGCCCGGCGCAGCGCGCTGCGCCGCTCGGAGTTCGGCTTCGTGTTCCAGTTCGGCCAGCTCGTGCCCGAACTGACCTGCGTGGAGAACGTCGCCCTTCCGCTGCGGCTCGACGGCGCCCCGCGCAAGCAGGCCGAGCGCACCGCCCTGGAGTGGATGAAGCGACTGGAGGTCGACGACCTCGGCAGGAAGCGGCCCGGCGAGGTCTCCGGAGGCCAGGGGCAGCGCGTCGCCGTGGCCCGCGCGCTGGTCACCGGACCGCGGCTGCTGTTCGCCGACGAACCCACCGGAGCACTCGACTCCGCCAACGGCGACCGGGTGATGGAGCTGCTCACCGAAGCGGCCCGCTCGGCCGACGCCGCCGTCGTCCTCGTCACCCACGAGACCCGGGTGGCCTCCTTCGCCGACCGTGAGATCGTCGTCCGCGACGGCAAGTCCCGGGACATGGAGCGCGCCATATGAACGTCCGCCAGTGGGCCAGGGATCTGGTCATGGGGGCCCGGTTCGCCGTCACCGGCGGACGCGAGGGCTGGATCCGCATGACGCTCACCGGCGTCGGCGTCGGCATCGGCGTGGCCCTGCTCCTGCTGTGCACCGCCCTGCCCAACGTGTTCGCCGCCCGGGGCAGGGTGGAGGAGGCCCGCTTCGACAACACGTTCGTGTCCTCCGACAAAGCCCCTCCCAAGGGAGACGGCACGTTCCTGATCGCCGACACCGACACCTCCTGGTACGACGACGACATCCGCGGCCGGCTCGTCGAACCCGAAGGCGCCCGGGCGCCCCTGCCCCCGGGGGTCGCGGCCTTCCCGGGCAAGGGCGAGATGGTCGTCTCCCCCGCGCTCGAGGACCTGCTCGCCTCGGACGGCGCCGAACTGCTGAGGCAACGGCTGCCCTACCGGATCACCGGCACGATCGGCGAGAGCGGGCTCATCGGCTCCCACGAACTGGCCTACTACGCGGGCGCCTCGGGGCTGAGGACCACGGACGCCTCCCCGGTGCACCGGCTGACCCGCTACGGCAGGCCGGACTCCTCGGGCACGGAGTCGGAGAAGAGCGACCCGGTGCTGCTCCTCATGATCCTGGTCGTGTTCGTGGTGCTGCTGACCCCGGTCGCCGTGTTCATCGCCGCGGCCGTCCGCTTCGGCGGCGAGCGCCGCGACCGTCGGCTGGCCGCGCTGCGCCTGGTCGGCTCGGACAGCCGCATGACCCGGCGGATCGCGGCCGGCGAGGCGCTCGCCGGCGCCCTGCTCGGCCTGGTCGTCGGCGCCGGCTTCTTCCTCCTCGGCCGTCAGACGCTGGGCTCCACCGAGGTGCTGGGCGTGAGCGTCTGGCCCAGCTACCTCGACCCCTCCCCCGTGCTGGCCGCGCTGGTCGCGGTGGCGGTCCCGGTCGCCGCCGTCCTCGTCACCCTGCTCGCGATGCGCGGCGTGGTGGTGGAACCGCTCGGCGTCGTGCGCGCGACCAGGCAGCGGCCCCGCCGACTGTGGTGGCGGCTGCTGCCGCCGCTGGCCGGCCTCGCGATGCTCTACCCACTGGTCGGCAAGGGCCGCGAGAACGGCGACTTCAACAAGTACCTCGTCATCGGCGGCGTCCTGCTGCTGCTGGTCGGGATCACCGCACTGCTCCCCTGGGTCGTGGAAGCGGTCGTCGTCCGCCTCGGCAGGGGCGCGCTGTCCTGGCAGCTCGCCGTGCGACGGCTGCAACTGAGCAGCGGAACCGCCGCGCGCATGGTCAACGGCATCGCCGTCGCCGTGGCCGGGGCCATCGCCCTTCAGATGCTGTTCACGGGAACGCAGAGCCAGTACGTCAAGGCCACCGGCCAGGACCCCGATCGGGTCCAGATGCAGGTCGACTTCAGCGACCGCAAGCCGCTGTCCGGCGTCGAGCGCGCCTTCTCCGGAACCAAGGGGGTCCGAGCCGCGGTGGCCCTGGCCATCTCGCAGTACGGCGACTCCCGCCGCGACCCCGAGAACACCAACGGTCTGACGGTGGGCGACTGCACCGCCCTGCGGGAACTCGCCGCGCTGCCCTCCTGCAAGGACGGCGACGTGTTCGTCACGCGCACGAGGAGCGGCTACACCGACCCCGACAACAGCGCCGAGATCGCCGTCGTGAAGCCCGGCCGACGGCTCTACATCGACCCCTCGTTCGGCGACTCCACCGAACGCGGCCTGGAGACGCCGTGGACCGTCCCGGCGAACGTGCGGGTGGTCGACGCGCGCAAGGACTCCCTGGGCGACTCCAACAGCCTGCTCGTCACCCCCGCCGCCCTGCCCGCCGCGGCCGCGCCCGCGCTGTACTCGGCCGGGGTCTACCTGCGTCTGGACCCGTCGGTGCCCGCGTCACGGGAGTACGTGCGCAACGTCGTCGCCCGCATCGACCCCCTGGCCCACACCTACGGCTGGTCGGCGACCGAGGAGGACGCCAAGTACGCCTCCATCCGCACCGGCCTGTTCGTCGGCTCCGCCTTCGTGCTGGCGCTGATCGGCGCGAGCCTGCTGGTCTCCCAGCTGGAGCAGCTGCGTGAGCGCAGGAAGCTGCTCTCCGCGCTGGTCGCCTTCGGCACCCGGCGCCGCACACTGAGCCTGTCGGTGCTGTGGCAGACGGCCCTCCCGGTAGGACTCGGCCTAGTCCTGGCGGCGACGGTGGGTGTCACCCTCGGCTCGGTGCTGCTGAAGATGACCCGCACACCGGTGGCCATGGACTGGTCGAGCGTCCTGACCATGACCGGGGTGGGCGCGGCGGTGGTCGCCGTGGTGACCCTGCTCAGCCTGCCGCCGCTGCTGCGGATGATGCGGCCGGAAGGCCTGCGCACGGAATAGCCCCCCCCGCCGCAGACCGACCACGGAACAGCCCGCCGCGTGACGGATGAGGGAGCTGCCCGTCGTGACGGGTGAGGGAGCTGCCCGCCCGTGTACCGGCTCGGCCCGCCACGCGGGCGGGCCGGTACGGCGGGTCAGAGCTCGTCCGGGCCGCCGAGGCCCGTGAGCGCGCCGACCGGGTCGGAGTCGGGGGTGCCTCTGGGCCACCAGTCGTCGTGGCCCGGTTCCGACTCGTACGCGTACCACAGCCCGTCCTGTCCGTAGCGCAGCTGGACGTGGCCGCGCGGGTGCGTGAGGTGGTTGCGGCGCGGGCGGAAGGCGGGGAGGTCGGCGGCGAGGAGCAGGGGGCGGGCCCGGTCGAAGCGGCCGGCCGGCGGGTCCCAGGACTCCTCCAGGACCGTCAGCCCGTCCGGCCCGCCCTGCCGCCAGGCGGCCACCGCGCGCGCCAGCTCGGCGGGAGTGCGGCCCGCGGCGGAGGCGAGGGAGGCGTAGAGCGAGCGGGTCGCGGCCGTGAGCCCGGAACCGGGACGCGACGCGGCGAGCCGTACGGCGTCCTGCCAGAGGGTCAGCCCCCCGATCTCGTCTCGGCCGGTGGTCAGCAGGGCGTGCGCCCGCGCCGCCGCGTCCGTCGCGAGGTGGTCCAGCGCGAAGGCGTCAGGGCCGTTCGGGGCGGACGGGTAGGCCGGGGGCTGCTCGGGGTGCGCCGGCGGGGGCAGCGGGTCGGGCAGGGGCGGCAGCCGGCGCTCGGCCAGCGCCTGCGCCGCCCTGACGCCCTCCAGGGGCTCCGGCTGCCGGTCCTGCTCCTGTGCGGCGCGCGCCGCACGGACGGCGTTGCGGCGGGACAACGCGTCGAGCACCTCGCGTTCCCCCCGGCCGCGCAGCAGGAGCAGCACGAAGGGATCCGCGTCGAGCAGACGCGCCGTCTGGTAGCAGAGGGCGGCCGCGTGCTTGCAGGGGTGACCGCGGTCGGGGCAGCTGCACTGCGGTTCGAGGTCGCCGGGGCCGGGCAGGAGCGGCACCCCGCAGTCGGCGAGGGACTCGGGCATCTCCTTGTCGAGCAGCGCCGCGATGTGTCCGGGGCGCTCGACGGCGGCGTCCAGGAAGCGCTCCCAGGCGTCGCCTCCCAAGGTGCGCAGCCGGACCTGCACCCGGTAGGGGCGGGGACGGCTGCCCTGCACGTACCCCAGCACCAGCCCCGGGGTGACCGTGATCGCGTCCACGTTCCCCTGCTCGGCGTAACCGCGCCCGCGGACCAGCCGCTTGGCGTCCAGGGCGCCCTCTTCGAGCGCGGCGACCCACGCGTTGCCCCACCAGGTCTCGGCGAAGGAGCCGCCGGTGCGGGGCGGGAACGGCGGGAAGGTGCGGCGGTGATCGCCGTCCCGTGACGGGGCGGCCATCGAGCGAGGCGCGCGGCCCGGCGCGCTTCCCCCGACGCCCGTCGGGGGCGTGCTCGTCGGGGGCGCGGTCGCCGAGGGCGGAGTCGAGGAGGACCGAGTCGGCGGGTCCTCGGAGTGCGAGCCGGAGGGCGGGTTCGGGGCCGCATCGGGGTGCGAGCCGGAGGGCCTCGCGGTCGGCGACGGCGCGGAATGCGCGCCCTCGGTCTTTGCGCCGACCGTGGTCGGCGAAGGCCCAGGCCGTGACGGCCCGCCCGGATCGGTGACGTGCGACTCCGAGGCCGCGGACGGTGCGTGCGGTTCCGCCGGCCGGGCGGGCGCGGGGGCTGCGGACCTCCACGAAAGCGCGGACCGGGCGGGGGCCCCAGGCGCGGTGTCCCGCGTGCTCGCCGGGCTCGGCGCACGGCCGGGCCCGGCCCCAGGGCTCGCGTCGGTGTCGGGGCCGGTCGGCTCGTCGGTGGGTTGGGCTGCCGATGGGTCCGCCGATCGGTCGGTCGGCGGGTCGATCGACTGGTCGGTCCATTCGTCGGACGGTTCGTCGGTGGGTTCGTCCGGCGGCATACGGAACGCGCCCGCGAGCAGGTCCCGCACCGCTCGCGCGCGTTCACCGGCCACCGGATCGGGGGTGCGGCCCTGGGGCCGTTCTCCCGGCATTCGGGGCTCGGGGCGGGACCGCTGCCCGGGACGGGTCCGGGAAGAGTCGCGCTCGCTCGCGCGCCCGCGCCCGGCCCGATCCCCCCTCTCCGCCGCCTCCGCCGCCCCGGCGGCGTCCCGCGTCTCCGTCACATCCCGCGTCCACGGCGTCTCCGGCGTCTCCGACGCCTCAGGCGAACCCTGCCGGGCCCGCGCGCGGGCCGCCCGCAGAGCCTCCCGGGCGACGTCCCCGGGGCGCGGCCCCGCCGGGACGCTCGGGTGGAACGAGGTGGACGCCGTGGACGCCGTGGACGCGGTGGGCGGGTCGCCCGCGCCCGGCGCGGTGAGCGGCGGCGAGGTGTACGCCGAGGCGGCGGCGGGAGGCCCGGCATCGGGGTCGCCGTCGGCGGAGGAGCCCTGCGCGGCCGAGGAGCCGGCCGGTTCGGTCGGCACGGCCGGCGTCGAAGGGGTGCCCGCGGTGCGTCGCAGGGCCGCGCGGACCGCGGCGGCGGGGCTCGCCTTGACGGCCGTGGGCGACCGGTCGGCGCGCGGCCCTCCGTTCGTCGGCGCGGGTCCGTCCGCCTCGCGCCCGCGCTCCCGGGCCGCCCTCAGCGCACGGCGCGCCTCGTCGGCAGGGCCGGCCCCCTCCTCCTGGCGCACCTGGTCGACACCGGACCCGCCCGCACCCGGCTCGCCCGCACCGGTCGCTTCGACGCCGGCGGCGCCAGGGCCGGGCGGATGGGCGGGGGACGGACCGTCGGGGGACGCGTCGGCGACGGGCACGTCGGCGACGGAGCCCGTTCGTGCCACCTCCGGTCGTGCCGCGGCCGCGCGTGCCGTGTCCGGCTCAGGTCGCTCGTTCCGGCCCTGCGCCATCACGCCTCCCTCCGCAGCCGGACGAGATCGGACAGTTCCCTGTCCGTGAGTTCGGTGAGGGCCGACTCGCCCGAGCCGAGGATCGCGTCGGCCAGGGCGCGCTTGGCCTGAAGCATCTCGGCGATGCGGTCCTCCACGGTGCCCTCGGTGATCAGGCGGTGGACCTGGACCGGCTGGGTCTGGCCGATGCGGTAGGCGCGGTCGGTGGCCTGTTCCTCCACCGCCGGGTTCCACCAGCGGTCGAAGTGGACGACGTGCCCCGCCCGGGTGAGGTTGAGGCCGGTGCCCGCGGCCTTCAGGGAGAGCACGAGGACCGGGGTCGCGCCGTCCTGGAAGCGGTCCACCATCCGCTCCCGTTCCGGCACCGGGGTGCCGCCGTGCAGCAGCTCGACCGGGACCGCGCGGGCGGCGAGGTGGGCGGTGATCAGACGGGCCATCCCGACGTACTGCGTGAAGACGAGGGCCGAGCCGTCCTCCGCGAGGAGGGTGTCCAGCAGTTCGTCCAGCAGGGCGAGCTTGCCGGAGCGGGCGGCCAGGGCGTCGCCGGTCGGGGCGGCGGCCTCCTTGAGGTAGAGCGCGGGATGGTCGCAGATCTGCTTGAGCGCGCCCAGGAGCTTCAGCACCAGGCCGCGCCGGGCGATGCCGTCCGCCGTCTCGATGGCCAGCAGGGACTCGCGCACGACGGCCTCGTACAGCGCCGCCTGTTCCCGGGTGAGGGGCACCGGGTGGTCCGTCTCGGTCTTGGGCGGCAGCTCCGGCACGATGCCCGGGTCGGACTTCCTGCGGCGCAGCAGGAACGGGCGCACCAGACGGGCGAGGCGCTCCACCGCCTCGTCGTCCTCGCCGTTCTCGACGGCGCGCGCGTGCCGGGCGCGGAAGGACTTCAGGGGACCGAGGAGGCCCGGGGTCGTCCAGTCGAGCAGGGCCCACAGTTCGGAGAGGTTGTTCTCCACGGGGGTGCCGGTCAGGGCCACGCGCGCGGGGGCGGAGATCGTGCGCAGCGCCTTCGCGGTCGCCGAGTACGGGTTCTTCACGTGCTGGGCCTCGTCCGCGACGACCATGCCCCAGGACCGGCCGGCGAGGGCGGGGGCCGCGGAGCGCATCGTGCCGTAGGTGGTGAGGACGAAGCCGCCCGGCAGGTCCGCCAGGCTCCGGTCGGGGCCGTGGAAGCGGCGCACGGGGACGCCGGGCGCGAACCGGTTGATCTCGCGCTGCCAGTTGCCCAGGAGCGAGGCCGGGCAGACCACGAGCGTCGGCTCGGTGCGGGCCCGTTCGAGGTGCAGGGCGATGACGGTGATCGTCTTGCCGAGGCCCATGTCGTCGGCGAGGCAGCCGCCGAGGCCGAGGGAGGTCATGAGGTCCAGCCAGGCCAGCCCGCGCAGCTGGTAGTCGCGGAGCGTGGCGTGGAGACCCGCGGGCGGCTCGGCCGGCCGCACCCCGGCGGTGAGGCGGTCGCGCAGGACGGCCAGGGCGCCGACGGGCACGACCTCGACGCTCTCGCCGTCGACCTCGGCGGTGCCGGTGAGAGCGACGGACAGGGCGTCCACCGGGTCGAGCAGGCCCAGTTCGCGCTTGCGGGCCTTGCGGACGAGCGCCGGGTCCACCAGGACCCACTGGTCGCGCAGGCGGACGACCGGGCGGTGCGCCTCGGCCAGCAGGTCCATCTCGGACTCGCTCAGCGGATCGCCGCCGAGAGCCAGCTGCCAGCGGAACTGCAGGAGCTCCTCGCTCTCGAAGAACCCGGTGCCGTCGGTCGCCGAGCCGGGCGCGGGCCGCACCACGGCGGCGGCGCTGAGGTCCTGCGCCAGGTCCCTCGGCCAGTGCACGGCGACGCCGGCCGCCGCGAGCCGGGTGGCCGCGACCCCGAGCAGGTCGTTCAGCTCGTCCTCGGACAGGGCCAGGACGTCCGGCGTGTCCTGTTCGGCGAGGCGGGCGAGGGGCGGCCAGACGCGGGCCGCCCTGCGGACGGCGAGCGCCGCGTCCACGCGCGCGCGTGCCCCGAAGGCGGCGTCGGCCTCCCCCGCCCACAGGGCGGCCGCGTCGGTCACCAGGGTGGGATCGGCGAGGCTGTGGACCTGGACGATCGCCGCGCCCGCGCCGCGCGAGCGCCCGTCGTCGCCGGCGTCGAACAGGTCGTACGCGGACAGGTCGAGGCGCAGCGAGATCCGCACGCCCGCGTCCATGCCGGCGGCGACCTCCGCGGCCCAGTCGTGGGCGCCCGGCAGGCGCTGGGGCCGGCGGTCGGCGAAGGGCTTGCCGCAGGCGTGCGGTGCGGCGGGGGTGCGGGGCAGGGTGTCCGCCACCGCGTCCAGGAAGGCGCGCATGAGCGCTTCCGGCTGCGGCAGCCGGAGCGCGCCGGCGCCGGGCAGCGGCACGGCGTGGCCCTCGGCGGGGAGCGCCGCGGCGACGGCGCGCAGGTGGGCGATGTCCTCCGGGTCGAGCGGGCCGGCCCGCCAGGCGTCGTGCCCCGTGGGCGTCAGGCCGGGCAGCAGCCGGCCCCGGGCGGTGAGCCGCAGCGCGTGCAGCGCGGCCGCGCCCCAGCAGGCGGTCGCCGGATGGGCGCGGGGGTCGCGGCGGGCGCGCACGAGCAGTGGGAGCGCCGCGTCGAGCGGCAGGGACAGGGCGGGGGTCTGCCGGCGACGGATCGAGGAGCCGTGTCGGCGCACCACGGTGAGTTCCGTGCGCTCCGCGTCGGCGGCCGCGGGCAGCGGGGCCTCCGCCGGGTCCCAGAACGCGACGCGGCCCTCGCGCGGGAGGGGGGCGGGCAGGAAGACGGCGGCGAGCCGGAGGCAGCCGGAGCCGGGCTCCGTCGGCGCGGCGCCGTCGAGCAGGGCGCTCATGCTGGGTGTCCACCTCCCGCCCGTGTGTCGGATCAGTCGTCTTCGACTCTACGGGCGGCCTCTGACAATCGGTCCCGGCGGCCGACCGCGACCGGACGGGTCGGGCCTGGTCGCGGGGGGCGGGCGGTCACGGGACGGTGCGCGAGACCACGTAGACGAAGGGGTAGGTCGCGTTGCCCGTGTTCACGACCACGTCCAGCGTCGGGTCGGGGTTCTTGCGGCCGCGGACGAGTCCGAGGTAGTCGCCGGGACGGGAGCCGGGTCCGGAGAACTTCCAGCCGGTGATCTCCTGGTCGCGGTCGCTGATGGCGATGTCGCCCTTCTTCAGGTCCGCGCGGCTGACGCCGATGTGTGTGAGGAACTCGTCGAGGCCCAGCTGGGTGGTCTGGAACTGGACGTAGAGCCGGCTGGTCTTCCAGTTGTTCGTCTCGTAGTAGGCGACCTGGTTCGAGGGATGCGGGATCGGCACCTGGTAGAGCCGGCGCTGGATCTTCGAGGGCCAGCCCTCGGTCAGACCGGTCGCCGAGTACTTCTCCTCCTTGTCCTTGCCGCTGTCGCGGCTCTGGTTGGCGGAGATCACCAGGTAGCCGGCGGGGACGCCGATGAGCAGCACGATGATCAGCAGGGTGATCGCTCTGCGGCGGATCACGTGCCGGCGGTCCTCCGGCGGGTGGGAGGGCTCGTCCGGGGACGCGGCCTGGCGGGGCAGCGAGGGTGTCATGCGAGGTCCGGGGTCGTACGGGGCGGTGCGGCGGTCAGGCCGGCGCCGGGGCTGGCGACAGGGCCGTCAGGCCGTGTCCTGGGTGCGGCGGGCCGCCTCGGTGAACCGTTCGAAGCG
Organism: Streptomyces hilarionis; assembly: GCF_024539675.1. Classification (GTDB taxonomy): domain Bacteria; phylum Actinomycetota; class Actinomycetes; order Streptomycetales; family Streptomycetaceae; genus Streptomyces; species Streptomyces hilarionis. The sequence goes on from NZ_JAHHIT010000052.1 coordinate 62,924, forward strand.
CTCGAAGCGCTCCACTCGGCGGCGCTTGGCGCGCCGGAACCGGCGGGCGACCAGACGGGCCAGGTCGGCGGCCCCGACCATGCCGGCCTCGGGGCCGAGCTGGGCGCGCACGATCCGGGCCTCGGGACGGTAGCCGCGGCCGGTGAGCTGCCGCTTGAAGGCGTCGCGCGCGGGGCTGATCAGGAGGTCGTCGGCGGCCGAGACGCCGCCGCCGATCACGAAGCAGGACGGGTCGAGCGCGGCGGCCAGGTTGGCGATGCCGACGCCGAGCCACTGCCCGATGTCCTGGAGGAGCTCGATGCACATGGCGTCGCCCTCGCGGGCCAGCTCGGTGATCATCGGGCCGGTGATGTCGCCGATGTTGCCCTTGACGTGCTCGATGATCCCGTAGGCCACCGGCGAGTCGGCGGCGGCCAGCTCGCGGGCCTCCCTGACCAGGGCGTTGCCGGAGCTGTACTGCTCCCAGCAGCCCCGGTTGCCGCACGGGCAGCGGTGGCCGCCGGGCACGACCTGCATATGGCCGAACTCGCCGGCGACGCCGTACTTGCCGCGCTTGACCTGGCCGTCCTCCAGGATGGCGCCGCCGATGCCGGTGCCGAGGGTGATCATGACGAGGTGGTCCTCGCCGCGTCCCGCGCCGAAGCGCCATTCCGCCCAGGCGGCGGTGTTGGCGTCGTTGTCCACCAGGACGGGCACCGACAGGCGGCCGGAGAGCCGGTCGCGCAGCGGCTCGTTGCGCCAGGACAGGTGGGGGGCGAACAGGACGCGGTTGCGGTCGGCGTCGACCCAGCCGGCCGCGCCGATGCCCACGGCGTGCACGTCGTGCCGGTCGGACAGGTCCAGGACGAGCTCGGCGATGGTGTCCTCGACGACCTTCGGGCTCTTGGACTTGTCCGGGGTCTCCGTGCGGAGCTTCTCCAGGATGTTGCCGTCGGCGTCGACGACCCCCGCCATCACCTTGGTGCCGCCGATGTCGATGCCGACGGTCGGCACACGGGGCGCGGTGAGGTGCGAGCGGCGCTCCCTCGTGCCCACCGTGCGAAGTGCGGGTGCGCGGCGGGAGCCGATGGGGGCGCTGAAGTTGCCGTAGGTGCTCATCGTCGCCGATTCTGCCTCACCGGGGTGCCGGGTGCCGAGCGGGGCGGCGCGCACGCGACGAAGGCCACGTCGGCGCCGCCCCCTCCCCGGGGCCCCTCTTTCGGATCCCGCCCGGGGGCCCGGTCCGCCCTTTCGGGGCGCCGTGACGTCGAGCGGCCCGATGCGGGGGATCCGGGCGACCTGGTGCGGGTGATCCGGGCGACCTCGTGCGCGGGAGAGGCCCTAGCCGGTCCGTTCCAGCTCGTGGCGCAGGTCGTCGAGCTCGTTGCCGCCCGCCATCTGGCGCGTGAGTTCGTCCAGGGTGACGGAGTCCCGGGTGTGGCTGCCCACCATCGTGCCCCTCTTCAGCAGCACGAACCTGTCCCCCACGAGGTGGGCGTGGTGCGGGTTGTGGGTGATCAGCACGACGCCGAGGCCTCTGTCGCGGGCCGCGGCGACGTACCTGAGGACCACGCCGGACTGCTTGACGCCGAGGGCCGCGGTGGGCTCGTCCAGGACGAGGACCTTCGCGCCGAAGTACACCGCGCGCGCGATGGCGACGCACTGGCGTTCGCCGCCCGACAGGGTGCCGATGGGCTGGTCGACGTCGCGCAGGTCGATGCCCATCTTGAGCAGTTCGGCGTGGGTGGTGCGGCGCATGAGGTCGACGTCGAGGCGTTTGAAGGGGCCGGCGCCCTTCCTCGGCTCCGAGCCCAGGAAGAAGTTGCGCCAGACCGGCATCAGCGGGACGACCGCCAGGTTCTGGTGGACCGTGGCGATGCCGCGGTCCAGGGCCTCGCGCGGCGACGACAGCGTCGTCTCCTCGCCGTCGATCCGCAGGACGCCGCCGTCGGGCCGGTGGAGCCCGGAAATGATCTTGATCAGGGTGGACTTGCCCGCGCCGTTGTCGCCGAGCACGCAGGTGACCTCACCCGCGTGGACCTCCAGAGCGACCCCTTCGAGTGCCCGGGCGGCGCCGTATCGCTTGCTGACGTCGGTCAGCTCGACGAGTGTCACTTCGAGGCCTCCGCACGCTTGCGGACCCAGGCGTTGAGCAGAGTCGCGAGGAGCAGCATCGCCCCGAGGAAGAACGTGAACCAGTCGGGGTTCCACTCGGCGAAGACGATGCCCTTGCTGGTCATGCCGAAGATGAGCGCGCCGACCGCGGAGCCGACCGCGCTGCCGTAGCCGCCGGTGATCAGACAGCCGCCGATGACGGCCGCGATGATGTAGATCAGCTCGTTGCCCACACCCTCGCCGGACTGGACGACGTCGTAGGAGAAGAGCAGGTGCTGGCCCGAGATCCAGGCCCCCAGGGCGACGCCCGCGTACAGGCCGACGGTGGTCCTGGTGACCGGGACGCCGACCGCGCGGGCCGCGTCCTTGTCGCCGCCCACGGCGAAGATCCAGTTGCCGGCGCGGGTGCGCAGCAGGATCCAGGAGGCGAGCGCGACCAGGGCCAGCCACCACAGGACGGTGATCTTGAGGTCGAGTCCGCCGATCGTCAGCGTCGAGGCGAACACGTCGTGGGCGGAGGCGAAGCCCTCCATGTCGGCGACGGTCTTCGTGGACACCGTGCCGTCGACGAGCTTGGTGAAGCCGAGGTTCATGCCGCCGAGCATCAGGAACGTGCCCAGCGTGACGATGAAGCTGGGCAGCCGGGTGCGGGTGAGCACCAGCCCGTTGACGACGCCGACGGCGAGGGTGACCAGCAGGGACACTCCCACGCCGACCCAGACGTTCGCCGTCGCCTGGTAGCTGAACATCGACGAGAGCAGCGCCGAGGACGTGACCATGACGCCGGCCGAGAGGTCGAACTCGCCGCCGATCATCAGCAGCGCGACGGGGACGGCCATGATCCCGATGGTCGACGACGCGTAGAGGACGGTGCCGAGGCTGCCCGCCCGCAGGAAGCCGTCGGCGGCCAGGGCGAAGAAGACGAAGACGGCGAGCGCGCCCACGACGGAGCCCAGTTCCGGGCGGGTCGCCAGTCTGCGCAGGGGCGAGACCTGAAGAAACCTTCTCTCAACCGGTTCGCCGGAGATCGCGCTCATCGGGTGCCCCGCTCGGTGTACGCCGCCAGCGCCGCCGCCTGGTCCTTGGTGACGATCTGCGGACCGGTCAGCACGGGCGCGCCGCCGCCGAGGACGTCGCCGTTGTACTTGTACAGCCACAGCAGGTCGACGGCCTGGTAGCCCTGGAGGTACGGCTGCTGGTCGACGGCGAAGCCGAGGTCGCCCTTGCGCAGCCCCGCGGCGACCTTGGCGTTGAGGTCGAAGGTGTCGATCTCGGCCTTGCTGCCCGCGCCCCGCCTCGCCTGCACGGCGGTGTCGGCGTACGGGGCGCCGAGGGTGACGACCGCGTCGATCGCGGGGTCGGCCTGGAGCTTGGCCTCCATCGCGGACTGCACGTCGGGCATGTTCGCGCCGTTGACGTAGAGGTTCTCGACACGGCCCGCGAACGTCTTCGCGACGCCCGCGCAGCGCTGTTCGTGGCCGACGTTGCCCTGCTCGTGCAGGACGCACAGCGCCTTCCTGCGGCCCCGCTCGTTCAGTTCCTCGCCGACCGCCCGGCCCGCGATCGCCTCGTCCTGGCCGATGTGGGCGAGCGCGCCGAACGCCTTGGACTCGGCCGAGCCCGAGTTCACCGTGATCACGGGGATGCCGGCCTTCGCGGCGCGGGCGAGCGCCGCCTTCATCGCGGCGGGCTTGGCCAGCGTGACGATGATGGCGTCGACCTTCTTGTCGACCGCCGCGTCGACGAGCTGGGCCTGCTGCTGGCCTTCGTCGTCGTGGGAGTACAGGAAGTCGATGTTGTCCTTGCGCGCCGCCTGCTCGGCGCCGCTCTGGACGATGTCCCAGAACGTGTCCCCGTCACCGGAGTGCGTGATCATCGCGAACGTCCAGCGGGGCGTGTTCACCGCCGCCCTGCCCTGGGCGGCCGCGGCCTCGCGGGCGTCCTCCGCGCGCTTGCCGCCGGTCGCGCTGCATCCGGCCAGGGACACGACGAGTGCCCCCGCCCACGCGATCCCTGCCCGGGTCCGAAATCGTGCCACGAGGCCGTGCCCTTCTTGCCGTGCTCTGCCGTGCTTCGCCGTGTTCGGCGTCCACGCGCGTCCGGTGACCGCTCACCGGACGCAAACGCCCAAGTATCGAACACGGCCCTCGGCGGTCCGGCGGCCGGGGAGCGGCGATCGCTCACCTTGTCCGGACATCCGGTCACATTGTCAGGACAAGGTGACCAACGGCGGACGCGTGCGGGGGTGGGGGCCGACGCCGGAGCGGCGGTGTGCTCGGGGGCGTTCGGGGGCGGACGGAGACGCTCGGGCTCCGGGGGCGCGGGGTGCACCAGGCGCGCAGGGGCCGGGTGCCGGCCGGGCAGCCGCCTCAGGGGCGCACGAGCAACTGGAACTCGAAGGAGTAGCGGGACGGCCGGTAGATGTGGTCGCCGAACTCGACCGCGCGGCCCGTGTCGTCGAAGGTCGTGCGCTGCATGGTCAGCAGCGGGGCGCCCTCGGCCTCGGCGAGCCGGTCGGCCTCGGCGGCGGTGGCGGCACGCGCCCCGATCGACTGCCGGGCGCTGTGCAGGGTGATGCCCGCGGTCCGCATGAGCCGGTACAGCCCCGTGGCCTGCAACTGGTCGGTGTTCAGGTCGAGCAGCCCCGAGGGCAGGTGGTTGCACAGGTAGGCCATCGGCTCGCCGTGCGCCAGCCGCAGCCGCTCCACCCGGTGGACGTCGCTGCCCTCGGTCACCCCGAGCGCGGCCGCGACCTCGGCGGACGCCTGGACCACGGTGTTGACCAGGACCGTCGTGGCGGGGCGCTGCCCGGCCGCCTCCAGATCGTCGAAGAGGCTGCTCAGCTCCAGCGGCCGCTTCACCTGGCTGTGCACCACCTGCGTGCCGACGCCCCGGCGGCGGACCAGCAGCCCCTTGTCGACCAGCGACTGGATCGCCTGGCGGACGGTCGGCCGGGACAGGCCGAGCCGTGCCGCCAGCTCGATCTCGTTGCCCAGGAGGCTGCCGGGAGTGAGCGATCCGTGCTCGATCGCGGCCTCCAGCTGCTGCGCCAGCTGGAAGTACAACGGCACCGGAGAGGTTCGGTCCACACGTAGTTCTAGCTGCACGGTCGGGTCCACTTCTGGTTTCGGCACGGCCCGAGCGTAGCTCCGGGACCGGTTGACGGGAAGTTGTGTAGTTCGGTTGTCCGGACATACGCATTGACAGGGTGCGGCCTGCGACGCCACTTTGGTCTCATGCGCATCGGGGTCATCGGGACGGGCCGCATAGGCACCATTCATGCGAACACACTCAGCCGTCACCGCGAGGTCGGATCCCTCATCCTGACGGACGCGAACCACGCGCGGGCCCAGGAGCTCGCGCTGCGGCTGGGAGAGACGGCCGCTCCCGGCGTCGACGAGATCTTCCGGTGGGGCGTGGACGCCGTGGTGATCACGACGGCGACGTCGGCCCACGCCGAACTGATCGGTCGGGCAGCACGCTCGGGCCTGCCGGTCTTCTGCGAGAAGCCGATCGCCCTCGACCTGGCCGGCACCTTGCAGGCGATAGCCGAGGTCGAGGCCGCCGGAACGATCCTCCACATGGGCTTCCAGCGCCGCTTCGACGCGGGGTACACCGGGGCCCGGGAGGCGGTGCGCTCGGGCCGGCTCGGCCGTCTGCACACGATCCGGGCGCTGACGTCCGACGAGTCGGCTCCGTCGGCCGCCTGGCTGCCGGTGTCCGGCGGCATCTACCGGGACGCGCTGATCCACGACTTCGACTGCCTGCGCTGGGTGACCGGGCGGGAGGTGGTCGACGTCTACGCGGCCGGGTCCGACGCCGGGCCCGCGATGTTCCGCGCGGCGGGCGACGTCGACACGGCGGCCGTGCTCCTCACCCTCGACGACGGCGCGCTCGCCACGGCGACGGCGACACGGCTGAACGGCGCGGGCTACGACGTCCGGATGGAACTGGCCGGGGAGCTCGACCAGATCGTCGTGGGTCTCGACGACCGCACGCCGATCGCGTCCACCGAGCCCACGGGCCCGCCGGCCGCGGACAAGCCGTGGTCCGGGTTCCTGGAACGGTTCGGGCCGGCGTACGAGGCGGAACTGAACGCCTTCGTGGACGTCGTCAGGGGTACGCGCGAGAACCCGTGCGACGGTCGCGAGGCCCTGCACGCCCTGCGGATCGCGGAGGCGTGCGAGGTGTCCCGGCACGAACGCAGGGCGGTCGCCCTCGCGGAGATCCCGGCGGCGACGGTGGGGTGAGCGCAGCGCGCCCGCTGCCGGCGGACGCGAGGGGCGGGGAGGGCGGGCGTCGGGCAGGCGGCATGGGGGCGTGGCCCGGTGAGCGTGCGGGCCGGGCGTCCCAGGGCGCCGACCCGTCACCGGGCCCGCGGGCGTCGTGCCGGTGGGGCGTCGTGCCCATCGGGCGTCGCGGGAGGCATCGGTGGGGGCGGGATGGCCCGGACCCGGCCTAGTGTGCGCCGCGCCGGCCGTCCTCGCCGGACGCGCCGTCCGCCCCCTCGTCGAGGAGGCCGGCGTCGTACGCCAGCAGCGCGATCTGCACCCGGTTGGTGAGGCCGAGCTTGGCCAGCGCCCGGGAGACGTGGGCCTTGACGGTGGCGACGCTCATGAACAGCTCGGCCGCGATGTCGGCGTTGGACAGGCCCCGGCCGACCGCCACGGCCACCTCCCGCTCGCGCTCGCCCAGGCCGGCGAGCCGCTGGCGCGCGTGGGCGCCCCGGGTGTCGGCGCTCGTGCCGGCCGCGTGCGCCATCAACTGCCGGGTGACCGTGGGCGACAGGACCGGATCGCCGGCCGCCACCCGGCGCACCGCGTCGACGATCTCGGCGGGCGGGGTGTCCTTGAGGACGAACCCGGCCGCGCCCGCGCGCAGCGCCCGCAGCACCTGCTCGTCGGCGTGGAAGGTGGTGAGCACCACGACCTGCGGGCCGTCCTCGCGGGCGCGCAGCCGTTCCGTGGCGGTGATGCCGTCGACGGCGGGCATCCGGATGTCCATCAGGACCACGTCGGGGCGGGTGCGCTCCACGAGCTCCTCGACCTCGCCCCCGTCGGCGGCCTCGCCGACGATCTCGATGTCGTCGGCGCCCCCCATCATGAAGGCCAGACCGGCCCGCACCAGGGGATCGTCGTCGACGAGGAGCAGTCGGATCGCAGTCATGGGGCTACGTAACCACGGTTGCGGCCCGCGGGTCGCCGTACCCGGGACGTTCCGCCCCCTCAGCCACACGGGGCCGCAAGTACCGTGCCGGGCGGGGCGGTTCATCCCCAGGGCAGCCGGGCGCGCACTTCGAACCCCCCGTCCGGGGACGGGCCGTGCGTCAGGCGTCCGCCCGCCAGCGTGGCCCGTTCGGTCAGGCCGATCAGTCCCTGGCCGGAGCCCGGGACGGGCGGCACCTCCCCCTCGGGCGCCGGATTGCTGACGGTCACCGCGAGCCCCTCGCCCGGTCCGCCGGCGACGGTGACGGCGACCTCCGCGCCGGGGGCGTGCTTGCGGGCGTTGGTCAGCCCCTCCTGCGCGATGCGGTACGCGGTGCGGCCGACGGACGCGGGGACGGCCCCGGCGTCCACGACGCGCTGGTCCAGGGTGACCTTCATGCCGGCCTCGCGGGACTCGGCGACCAGCGCGTCCAGGGCCGCGAGCGTCGGCTGGGGACGTCCCGTGTCGTCGGCTTCACCGGCCCGCAGCACGCCGATGATCTCCCGCAGGTCCTGGAGCGCCTCGTGGGCGCTCTCCCGGATGACCCCGGCCGCCCGCGCGATCTCCTCACGGGGCGCGTCGGGACGGAACTCCAGAGCGCCGGCGTGCACGCTGAGCAGGGTGAGCCGGTGGGCGAGCACGTCGTGCATCTCCCGGGCGATGGCCTCGCGGGCCAGCCGCTGCGCCTGATCGGCGCGTAGCCGGGCCTCCGTCTCGGCGCGCCGGGCCCGGTCGCGCAGGCTGAGGATCAACTGCCGCTTGGAGCGGACGAACATGCCCCAGCCGATGAAGGTGACGGTGAACAGCACGCTCCACGCCACCGACGGGCCGTAGGCGAGGGTGGGGTCCGGGCGCGCCCAGGCGAGGAGCGGGATCAGGGCGATCTCGGCGCCCCCGACCCAGGCGATGCAGCGGAACGGCCGGTGCACGGCGAGGGTGAAGAGCGCGACCGCGCAGGCGCCGGCCGAGGTCGTCGACAGGAAGCCGAGCGGGACCGTCGTGGCCGCCAGGGCGAGCGGCCACCGGCGGCGCAGCCAGACGGCCGCGCAGGCGAGGGCGCCCAGCGTCTGGTCGACGACGGCGAACGCGCGGGGGAGGTCGTGGTCCGAGGGGAAGGCGTCCGCCACCACCAGGGCGATCGCCACCGCCAGCAGGAAGCAGCAGGTGTCCACGGCCCAGTCGCGCGCGGTGCGCCGGTGCGGCCGGCCGGGATGCCCGGCGTCCGCGTCCAGGGCGGCGACCAGCGCGGACGGCAGCAGCCACCGGCGTCCCGTGAACCCGGGGGCCGTCCGTGCCGCCTCGTCGTCTGCCCTCATGGTCGACAAATCTACGCAGGAGGCGGTCGCGTCACCTCCCCGTGGACGCGATCGCCTACCGAAGGGACGAGACCATCGACCGAAGTCGCGGAGACGGCCTACTTCCGGCCCGGGCGGACCGCAGTCACCCGCGTGCGCGGAGGTAGGCCTCCAGCTCGGCCGATCCGGACAGCATCGCCCGGGCGCGGGCCGACACCCGGGTCCGCCAGTCGAGCAGGGCGGCCGCCAGGGGCTCCGTTCCGCCGGCCTCCCGCACGCGGGCGATCAGCGGGGCGATCTGCTCCAGGAGGTAGCCGCCCCGGCGGAGCTGGTGGGCGAGCCGGGCGTCCCGCGCGTCGGCCTCGTCGTAGACCCGGTAGCCGGTGCGCGCGTCCCGGGCCGGGCGCACCACCCCGGCCCGTTCCCAGGCGCGCAGCGTCGCGGAGCGGACGCCCAGCTCCGCGGCCAGCCGCCCGATGAACCGTCCGGCCGGACCCGAGCGGGTGTCGGCCTCGGGCCCGCCCTGCCGCTCCAGACCGCGCAGGGCCCGCTCCACCGCCTCCAGGGTCCGCCGGTCGTCACGGAGGAGGACGTGGCTCTCGTCGACGAGCCGCAGCGCGTCGTCGACGGCTCCCTGGTCGACGGCCCGCATGATCGCCGTCGCCGTCGCATGGCCGTGGCCCGGCACGAGCGCCACGAAGGCGCGCAGCGCCGCCGCGTGCAGCGGGGTGTAGACGCGATGGCCGGAGGGCGTGCGCGCCGCGGCGGGGAGGATGCCGGCCTCCTCGTAGTTCCTGACGGCCTGCGTCGACAGACCGTGCCGACGGGCCAGGTCGACCGGGCGCAGCCGATGACCGCTTTGAGGTTCTGACCGCATCGACCTGCCGAAATCGCGTAAAAGTCTCCACCGAAACTTCAACGATAGCGTTTCACGCATGGCCAACGACCGCACCGGCTCCCACGACCTCACCCGCTCGACCGATCCGGCCGATCCGGCCGACGCGACGGACGCGACCGCCCCCACAGGCCCTCCCCGTCCACCCCTGCCTGCCGGCGTCGCCGAGGTCGAGGACCTCGTCCGTCCGCTGGACGCCGCCGCCGTCATGGGCATGCTCCCGGGGCGGCCGCGGGTGCTGGCCCTGGGCGAGCCGACCCACGGCGAGGAGACGTTGCTCGACCTGCGCAACGACGTCTTCCGCGCGCTCGTCGAGGAGGAGGGGTACCGGACGATCGCGGTCGAGAGCGACTGCCTGAAGGGGCTCGTCGTGGACGACTGGGTCGCCTCGGGCGCCGGCTCGCTCGACGACGTCATGGCACGCGGCTTCAGCCACCCCGGCCTCGGGCCGGCCGCCTCGACGGCCAACCGCGAGCTCGTGCGGTGGATGCGCCGGTTCAACGACGGCCGGCCCCCGTCCGACCGGCTGCGCTTCGCGGGCGTCGACGGGCCGCTGGAGATCACCCACGCCGCGAGTCCCCGGCAGGCCCTGACCGCGCTGCACGCGTACCTCGCGGCCCGGGTCGACGCCGGCCTGCTGCCCTGCGGGGCGGACGAGCTCGACGTCCTGCTCGGCGCGGACGACCGGTGGACCGATCCCGCCGCGATGACGGACCCGTCCCGCTCCACGGGACGGTCGCACGACGCCGTCCGGCTGCGGATGCTCGCCGACGATCTGACGGTCCTGCTCGACGCGCAGTCGCCGCGTCTGATCGCGACGACCTCACGGGACGCCTGGGACCGAGCGCGTCTGTACGGGCGCACCGCGACCGGCCTGCTGCGGTACCACCACGCGATGGCCGACGCCTCGCCCGCCCGCATGACCCGGCTGTGCGCGCTGCGCGCCGCGATGATGGCCGACAACCTGCTCGCGCTCGCCGCCCGGGGTCCGGTCCTCGTCCACGCCCACAACGCCCACCTCCAGCGGGAGGAGAGCTCGATGCGGATGTGGCAGGGGCCGGTGCGGTGGTGGAGCGCCGGCGCGCTGGCGGACGCCCGGCTCGGCGCGGACTACGCCGTCCTGGCGACCGCCCTGGGCTCCCTGCGGGGCCACGGGGTGGACGCCCCGCCCCCGGACACCGTCGAAGGACGTCTGTACGCACTGGAGCGGGACCGCTGTCTCGTCGACGCGCCCCGGCTGGCCGCGGCCCTCGGCGACCCGCCGCCCGCGGCCCGCGTCTCGCCCTGGTTCGGCTACGCCCCGCTCGACCCGGCCCACCTCGGCACGTACGACGGGGTCGTGTTCGTGAGGGACGTGTCCGGCGCTCGGTGAAACACGTGCCGGGCGGGGGCAGGTCGGCCGGCGGCTCGCCTCAGCCCGCGTCGGTGGAGAACAGGCCGCCCGTCGGCCCCTGCTTGTCGCCGCCCTGCGCCTTCCTCAGGGCGTTGGCGAGGCTCTCGATGGTGAGGGACTGGAGGATGACGCGGCCGCTGCCCTCCAGGGTGGCCAGGGACAGGCCCTCGCCGCCGAACACCGCGTTCATGACCCCCTGCCGGTCGAGACCGCCGACGCGCTGGACGCCGTACCGGATGCCCTCCTCGAAGGCGACCACGCAGCCGGTGTCGACCTCGATGCGCCCGCCGAAGTCGGACGGGTCCAGGTCGATGAAGTTGCCGGCGCCGGCGATGATCACCGTGCCGCGGCCGGTGAACTTCTCCAGGACGAAGCCCTCGCCGCCCTTCGTTCCGGTGCGGCCGCCCTGGAAGGCGATGCCGAAGTCGACGGTGGACTCGGCGGCCACGAAGGCGTCCTTCTCGGCGAACCACGCGCGCGTGCCGTCGAGCTCCAGCGCCCGCATCTCGCCGGGCAGGACGCCCGCGAAGGCGACCGTGCCCTCGCCGCCCCGGGCGGTGAAGTACTGGAACGCCAGGGACTCGCCGGCCAGGGCGCGCTGGCCCATCTGCATCGCGGTGCCCATCGCCTGACGCAGCATGCCGCCCATGCCGCCGCTCCCGGCGCCGCCGCCCTGCGGCTGTCGGGCTCCGCCGCCCGACGGGCCGCCCAAACGGGTCTCCATGGTCACGTCGACCGTCTTGAACAGGAACTTCCCGGCCTCGCAGTACACGGTCTGCCCGGGCCGCAGGCTGACGACGGCCATCTGCATGGCGTTGCCGACGATCTCTTGCCTAAGGGTCACAGAAGAAGAACGTCACAGCCGGAGGAAAGAGTTCCGCTTCTCTCCCCCGCTCACCCGAACGCCTCGGCGGGAGCTCGACGTCCGTTCGCCGCCGGTGCCGCGGACCCGCGGCGGCTGGGATGGACCCATGACGAACCACGGATCCACGAAGACCGGCGAGAAGACCACCGAGAAGACCGCCTCCCCGACGCCCTCCCCGACGGCGGCGGCCAACGGCCCGCTGCACGGCAGGGCCGCCCTGGTGACCGGCGGCAGCCGCGGGATCGGAGCGGCGACGGCCCTGCGGCTCGCCCGGGAGGGCGCGGACGTCGCGGTGACGTACGTGAACGGCGCGGACGCGGCCGAGGGCGTCGTGCGGGCCGTGCGGGCCCTGGGACGGCGGGCGCAGGCGCTGCGCGCGGACGCCGCGGACCCCGACGAGGCGGCGGGCGCGGTGGAACGCGCGGCACGGGCGCTGGGGGGCCTCGACGTCCTGGTGAACAACGCGGGCGTCGGCATCCTCGGCCCCCTGGAGGAGCTCTCCCCGGCCGACGTCGACAGGGCGCTGGCCGTGAACGTGCGCGGCGTGTTCCTGACCTCGCAGGCGGCCGCCCGGCGGATGCCCCGGGGCGGCCGGATCATCACCGTGGGCACCTGTATGACCCAGCGGGCGCCCGGGCCCGGCGGCACCCTGTACGCGATGAGCAAGGCGGCTCTGATCGGGTTGAACCGGGCCCTCGCCAGGGAGCTCGGACCGCGCGGCATCACCGCGAACCTGGTCCACCCCGGCCCCATCGACACGGACATGAACCCGGCGGACGGCCCCCATGCCGCCGGCCAGGCGTCGGCCACGGCGCTGGGCCGTTTCGGCACGGCCGAGGAGGTGGCCGCGACGATCGCCCACCTGGCGTCCGCCGCCTACGTCACCGGAGCCGAGTTCGCCGTGGACGGCGGCTTCACTGCGTGACCCCGCCGGCGCCGGGGTCACCGAGGGCGACCGGGACCCCGGTCGAACCGCGCCGCTCCCGGTTCAGCCGCCCAGTTCCTGGTGGCGGGCGGTCAGGGCCGCCGTGCCCGCCTCGGTGAGGGAGCCGAACAGGCGCAGCCGGGAGATGCCGCCGTCGGGATAGATGTCCAGCCGCGCGTGGGTGCCGACGGCGGGGGCCGCCAGGACGAAACGGTGGTTGGTGTCGGGCTGGAGCCGGGTGCGCGGGAGGATCTGCGTCCACTCGCCGTCCTCGCCGTCCCGGACCGACACCGAGGCCCAGCCGGCGCTGTTGCCCTTGAGGTAGGCCGTGTCGATCTCGAGCGCGCGGATCCGCGCCTGGGCCGTGAGGCGGTAGCGGATCCAGTCGTTGCCCTGGTCGCGGCGGCGGCGGGTCTCCCAGCCGTCGTCCATCTTGTGGGAGCGGCCCGGCTGGATGGTGTTGGAGGCCGGGGAGTAGAAGAGGTTCGACGCGTCCTCCGCCCGGCCGCCGTTCTCCAGGGCGACGACGTCGAAGGCGCCGAGGACCGCCAGCCACTCGGGGTCGGGGACGATCTCGCCGTGCACCCGCAGCCGGGCGATGCCGCCGTCGGGGTGCTGGTTGACCCGCAGGTGGGTGAAGCACTGCTCGACCGTCACCGGGAACCCGTTCGCCGCGTGGCCGCCGACGGGCGTGCGCGGGACGAGCGTCGTCCACTTCACGTCGTCGCCGAGAAGCTCCCGCGGGGACGGCGAGCCCGGCACCCGGGCGCCCTCGATGGACACCGCCTGCGGGTAGTTGCCGCGGAAGTGGGCCGTGTCGACGACGATGCCCCGGATCACCCCGGGCGCGCCGAGACGCACGAGGGCCCAGTCGTGGTCGTCGGGGGCGGGCCACGGGTGCTCGGCGTCGGTCCCTCGCCTGCGGCGCGTCTCCCAGCCGTCCATGATCTTGCCCTTGTGCCCGAAGTGCTCCGGGTCGAACACGGCGGGGCCGGGCAGCAGCAGGTTCTCCCGCTGGGCGAAGAACTCGTCGTTGGCGGCGACCACCGCCGCGCCGAGCCGCCGGTCGGCGAGATCGGTGTGACGGGTGAAGGGGAGGTCGGCGGTGCGGTAGTCCGCGTACGGGTCGCCGCCGCCGTAGGGGTTCGCGTCGCCGGTGAAGCTCTGTATCGCCGTCACGGTGATCAGGTCTGCCTTTCGGGGTCGGCCGGTGCGGGCGCCGGCGCCGGCACGGGGGCGGGACGTCGTGGTGCGGGACGTCAGGGGGTGCGGGTGAGGAGCCGGCCCTGCGGTTCGGTGAACTCGCCGTCGGCGAACACGCGTCGGCCGCGCAGCCAGGTGGACTTCACGACGCCGTACAGGGTGCGGCCGGCGTAGGCCGTGACCGGGTTGCGGTGCTGGAGGGCGGCCGGGTCGACGGTGAAGGACTCGTCGGGGGCGAGGACGGCGAAGTCGGCGTCGCGGCCCGCCTCGACGGCGCCCTTGCGGGAGAGTCCGGCCAGGGCGGCGGTGCGGGCGGACATCCAGCGCACGACGTCCTCCAGGCCGTGGCCCCGTCCGCGCGCCTCGGTCCACACGGCCGCGAGGCTGAGCTGAAGGCCGGAGATGCCGCCCCACGCGGTCGCGAAGTCGTCCGTCTTGAGGTCGGCCGTGGACGGGGAGTGGTCGGTGACCACGCAGTCGATGGTGCCGTCGGCGAGGGCCTGCCAGAGCAGGTCCTGGTTGGCGGCCTCGCGGATGGGCGGGCAGCACTTGAACTCGCTGGCGCCGTCGGGCACTTCCTCGGCCGTGAGGGTGAGGTAGTGCGGACAGGTCTCGACGGTGAGGCGGACGCCGTCGGCCTTGGCGGCGGCGATCAGCGGCAGCGCGTCGCCCGAGGACAGGTGCAGGACGTGCACGCGCGCGTCCAGGCGCCTCGCCCGGTCGATGAGCCGGGCGATCGCGGTGTCCTCGGCGTCCCGCGGGCGGCTGGCCAGGAAGTCCGCGTACCGGGGGCCGGGGTGCTGCGGCGCGGCCGCCAGGTGGTGCGGGTCCTCGGCGTGCACGATCAGCAGGCCGTCGAACCCGGCGATCTCGGCGAGGGAGCGGGCGAGACCGTCCTGGTCGAGGTGGGGGAACTCGTCCACGCCCGACGGGGAGAGGAACGCCTTGAAGCCGAAGACGCCGCTGTCGTGGAGCGGACGCAGGTCCTTGACGTTGTCGGGCAGCGCGCCGCCCCAGAAGCCGACGTCGACGTGCGCCCTGCCGGCCGCCGCCTCCCGCTTGATCCGCAGGTGGTCGACCGTCGTGGTCGGCGGGAGCGAGTTGAGGGGCATGTCGACGAGGGTGGTGACGCCGCCGGCCGCCGCCGCGCGGGTGGCGGTCCAAAATCCCTCCCAGTGGGCGCGGCCCGGGTCGTTGACGTGCACGTGGGTGTCGACCAGGCCGGGCAGCAGCACGTCGTCGCCGAAGTCCTCGACCCGGGCGCCCCGGGGGACGGCGGTGTCGTGGGGCAGGACGGCGGTGATCGTGCCGCCGGCGACCGCGACCGCGGCGGGGCGCGTCCCCCGGGGGGTGACGACGCGCGTCGAGCGCAGGACCAGTTCCGCCTCGGACATCTGCGTCATGCCGGCCGCCTCGGACACCGGGACCCCTCTCTGCCGTCGTCGACGTCCATCCATCGGAATTCAACGTTCTGTTGAAGGAGTCTTCACTCCCGCCTCCGCGCCGTCAAGAGCACACTTCTCCACAGTGCACCCGCCGTCGACACTCTGGACGTTTCCATAAAGCGGAATTATCATTCCGACAGGCAGAACGTAGCTACGCGCCGGCGAGGAGTCAACCGACCCCCCGGTAGGCTTCAGCCCTTCCCGCCGGTTTCGAAAGGAACGCGCCCGTGCCGACGTCCAGCGCCAGCACCAACGACTCCGCCAAGTCCGCCGGCGGAGGGGTCCAGTCCCTCGAGCGCGCCTTCGATCTGCTGGAGCGGATGGCGGACGCGGGAGGCGAGGTCGGCCTGAGCGAACTGTCCGCGAGCAGCGGCCTCCCGCTGCCCACCATCCACCGCCTGATGCGCACCCTGGTGGCCTGCGGTTACGTCCGTCAGCAGGCCAACCGCCGCTACGCCCTGGGCCCCCGGCTGATCCGGCTCGGCGAGTCCGCCTCCCGGCTGCTGGGCACCTGGGCCCGCCCCTATCTGGCACGCCTGGTCGAGGAGACCGGCGAGACGGCGAACATGGCACTGCTCGACGGCGACGAGATCGTGTACGTGGCGCAGGTGCCGTCCAAGCACTCGATGCGGATGTTCACCGAGGTCGGCCGGCGCGTCCTGCCGCACTCCACCGGCGTGGGCAAGGCCCTCCTGGCGGGCCTGCCGGACCACGAGGTGCGCGCGCTGCTCGCCCGCACCGGCATGCCGGCCGCGACGGAGAAGACCATCACCACCCCCGACGGCTTCCTCGCCGCGCTCGCGGACGTACGACGGGCCGGGTACGCGGTCGACGACAACGAGCAGGAGATCGGCGTGCGCTGCCTGGCGGTGTCCGTGCCGGACTCCCCCACCGCGGCGGCCGTCTCCATCTCCGGACCGGCGGGCCGGGTCACGGAGTCGGTCACGGAGCGGATCGTGCCGGTGCTCCAGCAGGTGGCGGCGGAACTGTCCCAGGCCCTGGCCAACCAGGGGTCGGGGACCCCCACCCCGTAGGACGCGCGCCGCGCCGGCGCCCCCC
>NZ_JAHHIT010000053.1:0-36441 GCF_024539675.1 Streptomyces hilarionis
CGGAGACCGCCGTCCCCGCGGCCGGCGTCGCCGCCCCGGGCGTCCCGGCCCCCGCGCCCCGGCCCCGGCGCCCCGCCCCCGTCACCGCCCGGCTGACCGGCAACCGCCTGCTGAGCCGCCCGGGCTCGGCCAAGGAGGTCCGGCGCTTCACCTTCGACACCCGCGACAGCGAGACACCGCTCCTGTACGAGGCCGGAGACGCGCTCGGCGTACGGCCCCTCAACTCGCCCGCGCTGGTGGCGGAGTGGCTGGCCGTCACCGGGCTGGACGCGCACACGCCCGTGCGGCTGGACGACGCCGGCGAGACCCCGCTCGGCGAGGCGCTGCTGCGCCGTCTCGACATCACCCGGATCACCCCGGCCCTGCTCCGCTTCACCGCCGACCGCACCCGCGACCCGCGCGAACTGCGCAAGCTGCTGCGCCCCGACAACAAGGACGAGCTGGCCAAGTGGTCGTGGGGCCGCCAAGCCGTCGACGTGGCGGCCGAATTCGGGGTCCGGGCCGACGCCCAGGAGTGGGCCGAGCTGCTGGGACGGCTACAGCCGCGGCTGTACTCCATATCGTCCAGCCCGCTCACCGACCCCCGCCTCGTCTCGCTCACGGTCTCCGTCGTGCGCTACGAGAACCTGGCCGGCCGGCCCCGCCAGGGCGTCTGCTCGCCCTTCCTCGCCGACGCGGGTCCCGGCGCCGAGGTCCCCGTCCATGTGCAGCGCTCCCCGCACTTCCGCCCGCCCGCCGATCCGGCGACCCCGATGGTGATGGTCGGGCCGGGCACGGGCGTCGCGCCCTTCGTCGGGTTCCTCGAGGAGCGCCGGGCGCGCGGGCACCGCGGGCCCAACTGGCTGTTCTTCGGCGAACAGCGCCGGGCGACCGACTTCTACTACGAGGAGGAGCTGACCGCCCTGCTCGCCGACGGCGCCCTGACCCGCCTCGACACCGCCTTCTCCCGCGATCAGCGGGCCAAGGTCTACGTCCAGGACCGGATCCGCGAGCACGGCTCCCAGCTGTGGTCGTGGCTCCAGGACGGGGCCCACTTCTACGTCTGCGGCGACGCCTCCCGCATGGCGAAGGACGTGGACCGGGCCCTGCGGGAGGTCGCCGTCGTCCACGGCGGCCTGGGCGAGGCGGAGGCGGCGGCCTGTGTGAAGCAACTGGCCGCCGACAAGCGGTACGTGCGTGACGTGTACTGACGGGAGTCACCAAAAGAACTCGGGATGAGCGGGTGCACCAAGTGGCGTTCCGCCGAAGAGAGTTGATATTCGGCCATCGCGGCGCGTCTATGTTCGTTTATCCAACAGGAGTGGACAAGATCTGACGCACCCTCCGTCCGTGCAGAGCCGCACGGTTCGCCTTGAGGAAGGTCGTGGTCATGACCCACCCGCACGAGTCGTCCATGGACCGACCGGACCGCCCCCGGTGGGCGGAGCCGCACCGCACCCCACGGCCGGCGGTCAGCCGCCGCCGGCTGCTCGAAGGGTCGGCCGCCGTCCTCGGCGCGCTCGCCCTGTCCGCGCCCTCCGCCGCCCAGCGGGCCGTCGCGGCCGGCGCGGCCCCCGAGTGGAACGGCAGGATCGACGTCTTCCGCCTCGGCGCCGAGGCCCCGCACAGCACGCTCATGCCGTACGCGGACTTCGGCCAGGCCCTGGCCGCCGACCGCACCCGGTCCCCCTACCGGCTGAGCCTGGACGGCTCCTGGCGGTTCGCGTACGCCGACCGTCCCGACGACCGCGACGTCGACTTCCACCGCACCGACCTCGACGACAGCGGCTGGGACACGATCCCCGTCCCCTCCGCCTGGCAGCTGCACGGGTACGACCGCCCCATCTACATCAACATCACCTACCCGTGGTGGGGCCCCAACGGCCTCGGCGAGGACGCCCAGCCGCCGGCCGCCCCCACCCGCCACAACCCCGTGGGCCAGTACCGGCGCACCTTCACCGTCCCCCGCGGCTGGAGCGGCCGCCGCACGTTCCTCCACTTCGAGGGCGTCAAGTCCGCGCACTACGTGTGGATCAACGGCAAGCTGGTCGGCTACCACGAGAGTTCCTACGACCCCGCCGAGTACGACGTCACCGACCACCTGAAGCCGGGCGTCAACCAGATCGCCGTGGAGGTCTACCGCTACTCCGACGGCGACTGGCTGGAGGACCAGGACATGATCCGGCTGAGCGGCATCTTCCGCTCGGTCTACCTGTACTCCACGCCGTCCGTGCACCTGCGCGACTTCCGCCTGGAGACCCCGCTCAGCGAGGACTACCGGGCCGCCGAACTGGCCGTCACGGCGAGCGTGCGGGACTACGGCGGCCGGGGCGCGGGCCGCTACTCCGTCGAGACCCAGCTCTACGACGCGGGCGGGCACCCGGTGTGGCCGCGGCCGTTGCAGCAGACCGTGGCCCTCGGCGGCGGCGACGAGAGGACCGTCCGCGCCGCCAGGGCCGTGCCCGCACCCCGTCTGTGGTCGGCCGAGCACCCCGAGCTCTACACCGCCGTGCTCCGGCTGCGCGACCCGGCCGGAGCCGTGATCGAGACCCTCTCCCACCGCGTCGGCCTGCGCGAGTTCGCGCTCAAGGACGGCCTGATGCGCATCAACGGCAGACCGGTGTCGCTGCGCGGCACCAACCGCCACGAGATGCACCCCCGGCACGGCTCGGCCCTCACCCGCGCGGACCTGGTCGAGGACATCGGCGTCATCAAACGGCTCAACATCAACACCGTCCGCACCTCGCACTACCCCAACAACCCCCACTGGCTCGAGCTCGCCGACGAGTACGGCCTGTACCTCGTGGACGAGACCAACCTCGAGACCCACGGCATCCGGGCCGAGTACCCCGGCGACCACGCCGAGTGGACGGCCGCGTGCGTGGCCCGCGCCCAGAGCATGGTCCACCGCGACAAGAACCACGCGTCGGTCGTCATCTGGTCCCTCGGCAACGAGGCCGGCGGCGGCAGCACCTTCACCGCCATGCACGACTGGATCCGCTCCTACGACACCACCCGGGTCATCCAGTACGAGGGCGACGACCGCCCCGGCATCAGCGACATCCGCTCCGAGATGTACGACAGCCCCGCCCGCGTCGAGGCACGGGCCAAGGACACCGGCGACACCCGGCCGTACGTCATGATCGAGTACTCCCACGCGATGGGGAACTCCAGCGGGAACTTCAAGAAGTACTGGGATCTCGTGCGCCGCCACGACGTGCTCCAGGGCGGCTGGATCTGGGACTTCGTCGACCAGGCCCTCGACTGGCCCACCCCGACCCGCAAGCTGCTCACCGAGGCCGGACCGGCCGCGCTGCGCGGGGAGATCGTCGCGCCCAGCGGTTCCTTCACCCGCGGCAAGGGCGTCCACGGCGGCACCGTCTTCGCACGGGACACGCGCCTGGACCTGACCGGGTCCCTCACCCTGGAGGCCTGGGTCACCCCGGGAGTGGCGGGCTACCACCAGCCGATCCTCGCCAAGGGCGACACGCACTACGCCCTCAAGCAGTCCGACCGGACGCTGGAGTTCTTCATCTACGGCAGCGGCCAGTGGGCGGCCGCCACCTGGCCGCTGCCGGACGGCTGGACGGGCGTGGAACACCACGTGGCCGGCGTCTTCGACGCGACGGCGGGCACCGTGACCCTGTACGTCGACGGCGTGCTCCGGGCCACCCGGGCCACCACCGTGCGCCCGGCCGTGAACACCGCGCCCCTGTCCCTGGCCACCGACGTCGACAACCCGACCCGCGAGTTCAGCGGCTCCGTCCGGCGGGCGCGCGTCTACGCCCGGGCGCTGAGCGCGGCCGAACTGGCCGACACCGGCCGCGGTCCCGGCGACGACGGCGTGCGGTTCTGGTTCGACGCGGCCACCGTCGCCTTCACCGAGAAGCGGCCCCGCGAGCGGACCTTCTACGCCTACGGCGGCGACTGGGGCGACAACCCCAACGACGGGGCGTTCTCCGGCGACGGCATCGTCACCGCCGACCGCGGGCTGACCGGCAAGTCCGCCGAGGTGAAGCGGATCTACCAGGCGATCCAGGCGGCGCCCGCGGCGGGCCGGCTCCTCGCGCCCGGTGCGGCCGTCACCCTCACCAACGAGTACCTCTTCACCGACGTCCGCGAGTTCGACGGACACTGGGAGCTCGTGGCCGACGGCCGGACGGTGCAGCGCGGACGGCTCAGCCGTGCGCAGCTGGCCCTCGCGCCCCTGTCCTCCAAGGACGTCACCGTCCCGTTCCGGCTGCCGCGCGACCCGGCGCCCGGCGCGGAGTACTTCCTGAATCTGTCGTTCACCACCAGGCAGAACACCCCGTGGGCGAAGGCCGGCCACGAGGTGGCGCGCCGGCAGCTCGCCGTCGACGCCGGCGCGCCCGCCGTCGCCCCCGTGCCGCTGCGCGCCGTCCCGGCCCTCGCCCACCGGGACGGCGCGCAGACGGTCACCGTCACGGGCAAGGACTTCTCGGTCACCGTCGACAAACGGAGCGGCCTCATCACCTCGTACCGGGCCGGCGGGGCCTCCCTGCTGACCTCCGGGCCCGCGCCCAACTTCTGGCGCGCCCCCACCGACAACGACCGGGGCAACGGCCAGCACACCCGCAACCAGACCTGGCGCGACGCCGGCGCCCGCCGGGCGGTGACCGGGGTGAGCGTACGGGCGCTGCGCGACCGGGCCGTGGAGATCAAGGTGACCGGCACCCTCCCCACGACGACGCCGTCGGCGTACACCACCACCTACACCGTCTTCGGCAACGGCGAGATCAAGGTCGACAACACGCTGCACCCCGGCGCCCCGAACCTGCCGTACATCCCGGAGGTGGGCACCCTGCTCCTCCTGCCCGCCCGCCTGGAGCACCTGCACTACTACGGCCGCGGTCCCGAGGAGAACCACTGGGACCGCAACGACGCCACCGACGTGGGCCTGTACTCCGGCACCGTCACCGGACAGCGGACCGCCTATCTGCGCCCGCAGGAGAGCGGCAACAAGACGGACGTCCGCTGGGCCGCCCTCACCGACGGCGCCGGCGCCGGCCTCCTGGTCAGCGGCGAGCCGCTCCTGGAGGTCAACGCCTCGCACTTCACCCCCGAGGACCTGTCGCTCGGGGCCCGCCACGACTACCAGCTCACCCCGCGCAAGGAGGTCGTCCTGCGCCTGAACCACCGTCAGATGGGGGTGGGCGGCGACAACAGCTGGGGCGCGCACACCCACGACGAGTACAAGCTGTTCGCCGACCGCGACTACGCGTACACCTACCGGCTGCGGCCGCTGACCGACGTCGCCGAGGCGACCAGGGCATCCCGGCGGCCCACGGCGACGTCGTAGCCGAGCGCGTTCGGCGAGGGCGAGGGGGCACGGCCGCCGCCGGCCGTGCCCCCGTCACCTCCCTCGGCCCGCGTCCCCGGACCGCGCCGCGATCTCGTAGGGTCGGCATGTACGCCAGGTGCTCCACGGACGCCACGGACTTCACGGACGTCACGGACTTCACGGACGTCACGGACTTCACGGAAAAGGAAACCTCATGCCCGAGCAGGACGAACGCTTCGACGTCGTGGTGCTCGGCGCCGGGCCCGGCGGCTACGTCGCCGCGGTCCGCGCCGCCCAGCTGGGCAAGCGCGTCGCCGTCGTCGAGGAGAAGTACTGGGGCGGCGTCTGCCTCAACGTGGGCTGTATCCCCACCAAGGCGCTGCTGCGCAACGCCGAACTGGCCCACATCTTCACCCGCGAGGCGAAGACCTTCGGCATCAGGGCGGAGGGCCAGGTCACCTTCGACTACGGCGACGCCCACAGCCGCAGCCGCAAGGTCGCCGACGGCCGGGTCAAGGGCGTCCACTACCTGATGAAGAAGAACAGGATCACCGAGTTCGACGGCCGCGGCGCGTTCGTCGACGACCACACCCTGCGCGTGACCGGATCCGACGGCGAGACCCGCACCCTCGGCTTCGACCACTGCGTCATCGCCACCGGGGCCACCCCGAAGCTGCTCCCGGGCACCCGGCGCAGCGACCGCGTGGTGACGTACGAGGAGCAGATCCTCGCCGACGACCTCCCGCGGTCGATCGTCATCGCGGGCGCCGGCGCCATCGGCATCGAGTTCGCCTACGTCCTGCACAACTACGGCGTGAAGGTCACGATCGTCGAGTTCCTGGACCGGGTCGCGCCCCTGGAGGACGTCGAGATCTCCGCCGAGCTCGCCAAGCAGTACCGCAAGCTGGGCATCGACGTGCTCACCTCCACCCGGGTCGAGTCCATCGACGAGTCGGGCCCGCAGGTGCGCGTCACCGTCACCGGCAAGGACGGCGCCCAGCAGGTCCTGGAGGCCGACAAGGTCCTTCAGGCCATCGGCTTCGCCCCGAACGTCACCGGCTACGGTCTGGAGAACACCGGCGTCCAGGTCACCGAGCGGGGCGCGATCGACGTCGACGGCCGCTGCCGCACCTCCGTGCCGCACATCTACGCCATCGGCGACGTCACCGCCAAGCTCATGCTCGCGCACACCGCCGAGGCGATGGGCGTGATCGCCGCGGAGACGCTCGCGGACGCGGAGACCATGGAGCTCGACTACGTCATGATCCCGCGCGCCACCTACTGCCAGCCCCAGATCGCCAGCTTCGGCTACACCGAGGCGCAGGCCCGCGAGCTCGGCCACGACGTCAAGGTCGCGAAGTTCCCGTTCACCGCGAACGGCAAGGCGCACGGCCTCGGCGACGCCACCGGCTTCGTCAAGCTGATCAGCGACGCCCGCTACGGCGAGCTCCTCGGCGGCCACCTCATCGGCCCCGACGTCACCGAACTCCTTCCCGAGCTGACCCTGGCCCAGCAGTGGGACCTCACGGTCCACGAGGTGGCCCGCAACGTGCACGCCCACCCCACCCTGGGCGAGGCGGTCAAGGAGGCGGTCCACGGCCTGGCCGGCCACATGATCAACATGTAGCTCCCGTGCCGCCGCGCCGGCGGGGCCGTTCACCCGGACGGGCCCGCCGCGCTCGCCGCCGCCGCGAGTCCGCGATGTGCTGACCTCCTCGCGACCCGGCGCCGCCGAGAGGAGCACGCCGTATGAGCCCGACCTCCCCGGCCGGTGACGCCGCGGACCCCCCGGCCGACGGCCCGCACGGCGAGATCGGCACCGCCTGGTCCGTCCCGCCCGGCGGCCCGCCCCGGCCCGCCCCGCCTCCTGCGCCCGCGCGCGGGCCCGGCGAAGGCGTGTCCTTCGCCGGGGTGCTGATGCTGTGCGGCGGCGCCCTCGCGGTCCTTCAGGGCATCGCGGCCATGGCCGACGACGAGGTCCACGCCCGCGTCGGCTCCTCCGTCTACGACCTCGGTCTCACCGGCTGGGGCCGGCTCCATCTCGTCCTCGGCGTCCTCGCGGCCGTCACCGGCGCCGCCCTGCTCCGGGGCGTGACGAAGGCCCGTCGCCCGGGCGTGCTCCTCGCCGCCCTGAGCCTGGTCGCCCAGTTCCTGTTCCTCCCCTACGAACCGCTCCGGTCCGGCGCCGTCATGGCGATCGACGTGTTCGTGATCCACGCCCTGGTGACGGGGCCGCAGAGCACGACCTGACGCGCGAGGTCGATGTCGGATTCTCGCCAGCGGTCGAGCGTTCGCGGGGCGATGCTGGACCCATGCTGAACGGGATGTACACCGATCGGGAGCGCTGTGTGCGCGCCGTGCAGTCCAAGGACGCGCGCTTCGACGGCTGGTTCTACACGGCGGTGCTGACCACCGGCATCTACTGCCGGCCCAGCTGCCCGGCCGTGCCGCCCAAGCCGGAGAACATGGTGTTCCAGCCGAGCGCCGCCGCCTGCCAGCAGGCCGGCTTCCGGGCGTGCAAACGCTGCCGGCCCGACACCAGCCCCGGCTCACCGGAGTGGAACCAGCGCGCCGACCTCGTCGCCCGCGCCATGCGGCTGATCGCCGACGGCGTCGTCGACCGCGACGGCGTGCCCGGCCTCGCCGCCCGGCTCGGCTACAGCAGCCGCCAGGTGGAACGCCAGCTCCTCGCCGAAGTCGGGGCGGGCCCCCTGGCGCTGGCCCGGGCCCAGCGCGCCCGGACCGCCCGGCTCCTCGTCGAGACGACCGAACTGCCCATGGCGGACGTCGCGTTCGCCGCCGGATTCTCCTCCGTGCGCACCTTCAACGACACCGTCCGCGAGGTCTTCGCGCTCTCCCCGAGCGCGCTGCGCGCCCGCGTCCCGCACCGGACGCCCGCGCTCCCCGCGGCCTCCCCGGGCACCCTCGCCCTGCGCCTGCCGTTCCGCGCCCCCCTCAACCCGGACAACCTCTTCGGCCACCTCGCCGCGACCGGCGTCCCGGGGGTGGAGGAGTGGCGCGACGGCGCCTTCCGCCGCACGCTGCGGCTGCCGTACGGGCACGGCGTCGTGGCGCTCACCCCCCATCCCGACCACATCGGCTGCCGCCTCACCCTCAGCGACCTGCGCGACCTCACCGTCGCCATCAGCCGCTGCCGGCGCATGCTCGACCTGGACGCCGACCCGGTCGCCGTCGACGACCAGCTGCGCACGGACCCGCTGCTCGCGCCCCTGGTGGACAAGGCCCCCGGCCGCCGGGTGCCGCGCACGGTCGACGAGGCCGAGTTCGCGGTCCGCGCGGTGCTGGGCCAGCAGGTCTCCACCGCCGCCGCCCGCACCCACGCCGCCCGGCTGGTCACCGCCCACGGCGACCCGGTCGACGACCCGGAAGGCGGCCTCACCCATCTCTTCCCGACCCCCGAGGCGCTCGCCGCCGTCGACCCGGACTCCCTGGCGATGCCCCGCACCCGGCGCGCCACCCTCACCCACCTGGTCGGTCGACTGGCAGGCGGCGAGATCCGGTTGGGGGTGGAGAGCGACTGGTCGCGGGTGCGTGAACAGCTGCTCGCGCTGCCCGGCTTCGGTCCCTGGACGGTCGACGTCATCGCGATGCGCGCCCTCGGCGACCCCGACGCCTTCCTGCCCACCGACCTCGGGATCGGGCGCGCCGCACAGGAGCTGGGCCTGCCCTCCACCCCGGCGGCGCTCACCGCCCGCGCGGCCGCCTGGCGGCCCTGGCGGGCGTACGCCGTCCAGTACCTGTGGGCCACCGACAGCCACCCCATCAACTTCCTTCCCGCGTAAGGACGATCCGTGAAACAGCACACCGTCATCGACAGCCCCTACGGCGACCTCACCCTCGTCGCGGACGACGGCGTCCTGTGCGGCCTCTACATGACCGGACAGCGCCACCGCCCGCCCCAGGAGGACTTCGGCCCCCGCGACGACAGCCTCTTCGGCGCGGCACAGGAGCAGCTGGCCGCCTACTTCGCCGGCGAGTCCAAGGAGTTCACCCTCGAACTGCGCCTGCACGGCACCCCGTTCCAGCGCCGCGTCTGGGACGGGCTGCGGGCCATCCCGTACGGCGAGACCCGGAGCTACGGCGAACTCGCCGGCGCCCTCGGCAGCCCCGCCGCCTCCCGCGCGGTCGGCCTGGCCAACGGCCGCAACCCCGTCGGCATCATCGTGCCCTGCCACCGTGTGATCGGCGCGGGCGGCGGCCTCACCGGCTACGGCGGCGGCCTGGACCGCAAACAGCGCCTGCTGGACTTCGAGCGCGGCGCCGCCCCCGGCGCGACGTTGTTCTAGGAGCGAGGGGCGAGGAGCGAGGGGCGAGGGGCGAGGGGCGCGGGGCGCGGGGATCAGACCGTGCCGGTGTGGGCGAGCTCGCGCAGCAGGCGGGGCAGCGACGTCCCGATCGGCTCCCGGACGACCTCGTCGGCGATCTCGTCGTACGGCGTGGGCTCGGCGTTGACGACGACCAGCCGGGCCCCGTGGTCGGCCGCGACGCCGACCAGCCCGGCGGCGGGATGGACCTGGAGGCTGCTGCCGACCGCGAGGAGGACCTGACACGCCTTCGCGACGGCGGCGGCCCGGCCCAGCACCACCGGGTCGAGGCGCTCGCCGAACATCACGGTCGCCGGCTTCAGGATGCCGCCGCACCGCGCACACGGCGGATCCTCCTCGCCGGCCTCGACCCGGGCCAGCACGTCCTGCATCGGGCCCCCCTCGTGGCACGCGGTGCACACCACGCGCCGGGCCGTCCCGTGCAGCTCGAACACCTTGCGCGCCGGCATCCCCGCGAGCTGGTGCAGCCCGTCCACGTTCTGCGTGATCACCCGCACCGGCGTCCCCGAACGCTCCAGCTCCGCCACCGCCCGGTGCGCCGCGTTGGGCTCGGCCGACAGCGCCCCGAGACGCAGGCGCAGCTGCCAGGACCGCCGGCGGATCTCGGGATCGCCCATGTAGGAGGCGTACGTGACGAGCTTCTCGGCCTCGGGATCGCGCCGCCACAGCCCCTCGGGACCACGGTAGTCGGGGATGCCGGAGTCGGTGGAGATCCCGGCCCCGCTGAGGAGGGCGACAAGGGGCTTGCTCATGAGGGGGAGCGTAGGCCGGGCCCGGCGGCGGCAGCGAGCGGATATCGCCCCGGCGACCGCTGTCACCGGCGCGCGAGGCGGCGGCCGGGCGCTCAGCGGGCCGGGCGGCCGTTCTCCAGCTCCGCGACCGAGCCGTCCGCCAGGGCGTCCAGCGCCGCCAGCACCCGGTGGCCCAGGGAACCCAGCAGGAAGCCGGTGAGCTCCTCGCGCTCGACCAGCCGCCAGGACAGCAGCTCCGCCTCCTGCAACCGGATCGCGCCGAGATCGGCCGCGTCCAGGACACCGCCGTCGTACACGTACGCCACCTGGGGCGGACGGTGCGGACCGAGCACCCAGTCCACGGCGAGCAGCCGGCCGAGCTCGCGGTCCAGGCCGATCTCCTCCAGCGTCTCGCGGCGCGCGCCCCGGCGCGGGCTCTCGCCCTCGTCGGACTCGATCGTGCCGCCGGGAAGGGCCCAGCCCTCCCGGTAGTTGGGCTCGACCAGCAGGACCCGGCCCCCGGCGTCACGGAAGATCGCGGCCGCTCCGGCCAGGACGCGGGGCAGGGAGGCGACGTAGGCGGCGAAGTCGCTGTGGGAAGTGCTCATCCGGGAAGGGTAGACGGCGCGGCGTCGGCCCATCCCGCGTCCGGCCCGGTCGCGTCGGCGACGCCGTGCGTCCCGGCCAGCCGCACGGTCCGCCGCGCCAGATCGCTGATGCGGGCGCCGTCGAAGCCGAACACCGCGCTGCGCACGGTGTCCTGGAGCGGTTCCGTCCAGCGGGGCGGGATGGAGGCCGCGCCGGTGAGGACTCCGGCCACCGAACCGGCCGTCGCCCCGTTGGAGTCGGTGTCCAGGCCGCCGCGCACGGTGAGCGCGATCGTGGCGGTGAAGTCGCCGTCGCCGTACAGCAGTCCCGCGGTGAGGACGGCGACGTTCGGGACGGTGTGGATCCAGCTCGTGCCGGCCGTCTCCCGTGTCATCGTCGCGAGGGTGTCCTCCCAGCTCAGGCCGACCGCGTGCAGGGCGGCGACCCGGCGCACGGTGCGCGCCAGGCGGCTGCTGCCGGGAACGACGGCGAGCGCCTCGTCCAGGGCGCGGCGCACGGTGGGGGCGGTGAACGCCGCCGAGACCAGCGCCGCCGCGAACATCGCGCCGTACACGCCGTTGCCGGTGTGCGAGAGGACCGCGTCGCGGCGGGCCTGGGCGGCGGCGCGGCGGGGGAGCCCCGGGCAGGTCCAGCCGTGGATGTCGGCGCGGATCAGGGCGCCGATCCACTCCTGGTAGGGGTTGTCGTGGGTGGCCGTCAGCGGCGGCTTCAGCCCGGCGGCGAGGTTGCGGTAGGCGGCCCGCTCTGCGGTGAACGTCTGAAGACAGGGCAGTCGCCGCAGCCACAGGTCCCCGATCTGCTCGGTGCTGAAGCCGAAGCCGTGCGTCTCCAGCAGGTCGAGTCCGAGGACGGCGTAGTCGACGTCGTCGTCGCGGCAGCTGCCGTGCACGCGGCCGCGCACGCACTCGCGCCACTCCGGGCGCAGCAGCCGGGCGTCCTCGTCGTCGGCCGGCTCGGGGAGGTAGTCGGTGAGCGGCAGGGCGCCGGCCCGCCGCAGATAGCGGTCGATGCGTTCGCGCGTCCACACCTCGCCGTTCTCGACCGGTTTGCCGAGCATGTTGCCCGCGATCCGGCCCAGCCAGCCTCCGAGGACGCGGTCGGCGAGCCCCGGTCCGTCAGCCACAGCGGTCATCCCTCCGGTCTACCCGATCGCGGCCGTGACCGCCCGGCTTCGCCCCGCTCCGCCCCGGCCCCCGCCGGCCGGCGGGCCCGTCCAGGGGGCGGGCGCCGCATGACGGCGGGCGCGTCCTGCGGTTAAGGTCACAGCGGCGCGACTGGCCCCGCCGTGCGCGGGGCCCGGAGAGCAAGGGGATGGCAAGGTGGCGGACGACGCAGCGCAGGGCACCCGGCGGGTGCTCGTGGCCGCGGACAAGTTCAAGGGCTCGCTGACGGCCGTGCAGGTCGCCGAGCGGGTGACGGCGGGGCTGCGCCGGGCCGTACCGGACGTCGAGGTGACGGCCCTGCCCGTGGCCGACGGCGGCGACGGCACCGTGGCCGCGGCGGTCGCGGCCGGCTTCGCGCGCAGGGAGGTCCGGGTCGCCGGGCCCCTCGGGCAGGAGGTCACGGCGGCGTTCGCGGTGCGCGGCGACACGGCGGTCGTGGAGATGGCCGAGGCGAGCGGGCTGCAACGGCTCCCCGCCGGCGTCCTCGCCCCGCTCACGGCGTCGACGTACGGCGCGGGGGAGCTGCTGCGCGCGGCGCTCGACGAGGGTGTGCGGACGATCGTGTTCGGCGTCGGCGGCAGCGCCACCACGGACGGCGGCGCGGGCATGCTGTCCGCACTCGGCGCCCGGTTCCTCGACGCGGACGGCGAGCCGGTGGCGCCGGGCGGCGGCGGTCTCGCGGACCTCGCGCGGGCCGACCTCTCGGCACTGGACCCCCGGCTGTCGACCGTGGAGCTGGTCCTGGCGAGCGACGTCGACAACCCGCTGACCGGCCCCAAGGGCGCGCCGGCGGTCTACGGGCCGCAGAAGGGCGCCTCCCCGGACGACGTCCGGACGCTGGACGCGGCGCTCGCGCACTACGCGAAGGTCCTGGAGACCGAGGTGGGACCGAGGGCGGCGGAGTACGCCGCGGCGCCGGGCGCGGGGGCCGCGGGCGGCATCGGGTACGGGGCGCTGCTGGCCGGCGCCCGCTTCCGCGCCGGCATCGAGGTCATGCTCGACGTGCTGGGCTTCGCGGCGGCGCTGGAGCCGGCGGAGCTGGTCATCACGGGGGAGGGCTCGCTCGACGAGCAGACCCTGCACGGCAAGGCTCCCGCGGGCGTGGCCGCGGCCGCCCGCGCGGCGGGCAAGGACGTCGTCGCGGTGTGCGGGCGGCTGCGGCTCAGGCCGGAGGCGCTGGGCCGGGCCGGGATCCGGCGGGCCTACCCGCTGACCGACGAGGAGCCGGACGTGGCGGCCTGCATGGCCGACGCGGGACCGATCCTGGAACGGGTCGCGGAGCGGATCGGACGGGACTTCCTGAGCTGAGCGGGCGGGGGTCGGACACCCCTCAGGGCAGCGGGATGAGCTCGCCGTCGGTCTGCCGGAAGTAGCTGCCGTTGCCCACGCCCTCCACCTTGCCGTTGTGGAACCACTGCTTCGACATGGTGTGGAGGGTCTCCGCGGTCGTCTCCCAGACCAGGGAGTGGCCCGCGCCGGCCAGGCAGAACATCAGCGTCTTCGCTCCCTTGACGGCGTCGTAGAGGGCCGGCACGGAGAAGCGCAGGACGTCCGGGAACGTCGCGGGGCTGTTGGCGGTCCGGTCCAGCTCTCCGTAGACGATGAGCAGGGGGATCCGCGCGCCGAGCACCCGCGTCCCGGCCGGGTCCTCGTGCGGGGCGGTCCGGCTGTTCCAGCCCCAGGAGTAGGTGTTCCGGTACCGCAGGACGCCCTCGTAGACGCCCGGCGCCTCCTCGTGTCCCCACTTGGCGGTGACGGGGTCGTCCTGGACGCAGGCGTCCCAGGCGCGCTCGTCGATGCCGGGCTCCCAGAACGCGGGGGTGCTCGCCAGCGACGCCTTGAACCCGGTCTTGCCGGCGACGTGCATCGGGAAGCCGAACATGTTCGCCGGCTTGGACACGGGCAGGGTCACGGCGTCCGGCGGACGTCCGAAGGGATCGTCGGGCTTCTCCGACCAGCGCCCCTTCGGCGGGAAGATCGGGGCGAGCAGGAACATGCTCTCGACGTCCCCGGGATGCTGGAGGACGTACGGGCCCATCACGAGCGCGGCCGCGGACCAGCCGACGAACCGGAGGGGCTTGTCCAGTCCGGGCAGGCCCCTGATGAACCGGACCACCGTCTCGAGTTCAGCGGTCTCGCTCTCGGTGTTGCCCAGTTCGTGCGGGTACGGGGGCAGCGCGGAGCAGGGTTCCGGCAGCGGATGGGGGACGAGGACCGACTGCTGCTGCGTCGGGTTGGCGTTGCAGGGCTCGTCCATCACCCGCGGGTGCGGGGACCGGCCGGAGCCCTGGAGATCCATGAGGAAGACGTCGTATCCGTCCTGGGCGAGCTCCTGGGCCCAGCTGTACCGGGTGGCATGGCCCCCGGGCACCGGCGCCAGGTCGAACCCCGCCAGCGCCGGGACGCTTCGGCCGTGCAGCATGAGGACGGGCTTGTGGGGGTTGTTGCCGTGGGTGCCGTCGTACTCCCTGACGGGGAGCTGCACCGGATCCCCGTAGTTCGCCGGGATCTTCGAGTCGTGCGGCACCAGGTGTTCTCTGAGGACGAGTGAGGACATGGCTCAGCTCCGAAAGGTGCGAAGAGGGGTGAATGTGTCATAATTCCTCCCTTTCCACGGTCCTCTTCTTCCTCACTCTCCGCAACCGTGCGCGGATCGCGGGTAGTTGACGGGTCAAGGGCACATGACGGACGCCCTTGAACGAGAAACGGGTGTGGCCCGGACCGATGGTCCGGGCCACACCCGTATGCGCCGTGGAAGGTCAGGGCAGCTGTGCCGCCCGCGCCTCGCGCCGGTTGTCGCGGAAGTTGTTCACCCGGCGGGCCGTGGCGAACAACGGGATGACCGCGCCCATGACGAGTTGCAGCGCGCAGCCCGTCTGGAGCAGCAGCTGACCGCTCGGGGCGTCGAACGCCCACGCCGCCAGCAGTCCCATCGACAGCACGATCCAGGCGAGCATCGCGCCGGCGAGACGGCCCCGCGGCTTCGGGTACTCCACGCGGCTCACCATCAGCCAGGCGGTGCCCAGGATCGCCATCAGCGTCGCCGCGAACGGCAGCTCGAGGAGCACGATCGAGACGACCGTGAGCGCGCCGAACGGCGACGGCATGCCCTGGAAGGTGCCGTCCTTGACCGTGACGCACGAGAATCTCGCGAGCCTCAGGACCACGGCGAGCAGCACCACGATCGCGCCGACCGCCGCGACCCGCTGGTGCGCGTCGTCGGCGACCATGCCGTAGACCAGGACGAAGTAGGCCGGCGCCAGGCCGAAGCTGATCAGGTCGGACAGGTTGTCCAGCTCCGCGCCCATCGGCGAGGAGCGGAGCTTGCGCGCGACCAGGCCGTCGAAGAGGTCGAAGACGGCCGCGCAGAGCATCAGGATGACCGCCGTGGCGGCGCTGTGCCGGGCCATGCCCGACTCCTGGCTGCCGGTCAGGTGCGGGATCAGGATGCCCGTGGTGGTGAAGTACACCGCCATGAAGCCGCACGTGGCGTTGCCGAGGGTCAGCGTGTCCGCTATCGACAGACGCAGAGAGAGGGGCATCTCCTCCTCGTCGTCCACGTCGTCGGCCTCGGGCACCCAGCCCGCCTGGGTCTCCGGGTCAATCACGGTCAATGCGAGTCACCCCTGCCACCGTCTTCTGCCCCACCTCGACCGCGACCTCCACGCCCTCGGGCAGGTAGATGTCGACGCGCGAGCCGAAACGGATCAGTCCGATCCGCTCGCCCTGCTCGACCTTCGTGCCCTCGGGGACGTAGGGGACGATGCGGCGCGCGACGGCTCCGGCGATCTGGATCATCTCGATGTCACCGAGCTCGGTGTCGAAGTGCCAGACGACGCGCTCGTTGTTCTCGCTCTCCTTGTTGAACGCCGGCACGAATCCGCCGGGGATGTGCTCGACCGACGTCACGGTGCCGGCCAGCGGCGCGCGGTTGACGTGCACGTTGAGCGGGCTCATGAAGATCGCGACCCGGGTGCGCCCGTCCTTCCACGGCATGATGCTCTGCACCACTCCGTCGGCGGGCGAGATTACCCGGCCCGGGGCGATCTCGCGCTCGGGGTCGCGGAAGAACCACAGCATGCCCGCCGCGAGAGCGGTGGCGGGCACGGCGACGGCCTTGGCGGCGCCCGAGCGGCGGGCGCGCAGCAGGCTGACGGCTGCGGTGGCGACGGTCGGCAGGAGCCACGGCGATGCTCCGCGCGCGAGGCGTGCGCCTACCAGGCTGTCGCGGTGTGCAGAGGTTTGGCTGTGGGGCATGGATGACCTTCGTAGCGGATGATGCCGCGCTTCGACGGGGGGACGGCGGCTTTCCGCGATCGTAGCGGTTCGGGGCCACAACTGGGTAAGCCAGGAAGCGGAGTCGACGGCCGGGCACAGGTTACGGGGTGTGATCTTCTTCTCGAAGAAAACACCCCCAACCGGGACAATCAGCCCTGGAACCGGTACTCCTCGAGCAATCTGCGCCCGATGATCATTTTCTGGATTTCGGCGGTGCCTTCACCGATCAGCAACATCGGGGCCTCTCGGTAGAGGCGCTCGATCTCGTACTCCTTGGAGAAGCCGTACCCGCCGTGGATCCGGAAGGAGTCCTCCACGACCTCCTTGCAGTACTCGGAGGCGAGGTACTTCGCCATCCCTGCCTCAAGGTCGTTTCGTTCTCCCGAGTCCTTTTTGCGTGCGGCGTTCACCATCATCGCATGGGCGGCCTCGACCTTGGTAGCCATCTCGGCCAGCTTGAACTGGATGGCCTGGTGCTGGGCGATCGGCTTGCCGAACGTGTGGCGCTGCTGGGCGTAGCGGACGCCCAGCTCGAAGGCACGCTGAGCGACGCCGCAGCCACGCGCCGCGACGTTGACGCGCCCAACCTCCACCCCGTCCATCATTTGGTAAAAACCTCGGCCGGTGACCCCGCCGAGCACCCGATCGGCGGAAAGCCGCAGGCCGTCCATGATCAGCTCGGTGGTGTCGACGCCCTTGTAGCCCATCTTGTCGATCTTGCCCGGGATGGTGAGGCCGGGGCGGACCTCGCCGAAGCCGGGCTCCTTCTCGATCAGGAAGGTCGTCATCGACTTGTGGGGGGCCGTGCCCTCGGGGTGTCCTTCGTCACTTCGGACCAGAACGGCCACCAGGGACGAGGTTCCGCCGTTCGTCAGCCACATCTTCTGGCCGTTGAGGACGTACTCGTCGCCGTCCTTCACCGCCTTCGACGTGATCGCGGACACGTCGGAGCCGAGCGCCGGCTCCGACATGGAGAACGCGCCGCGGATGTCGCCGGCCGCCATGCGCGGCAGGTAGTGGTCCTTCTGCTCCTGCGTGCCGTGCTGCTTGAGCATGTACGCCACGATGAAGTGGGTGTTGATGATGCCCGAGACGGACATCCAGCCGCGGGCGATCTCCTCCACGCACAGGGCGTAGGTGAGGAGCGACTCGCCCAGACCGCCGTACTCCTCGGGGATCATCAGGCCGAACAGACCCAACTCCTTGAGGCCGTCGACGATCTGCTGCGGGTACTCGTCGCGGTGCTCCAGCTCGGTGGCGACCGGGATGATCTCCTTGTCCACGAAGTCGCGGACGGTGGAGAGGATCTCCTGCTGGACGTCGGTCAGACCGGCGGTCTGGGCGAGGCGGGCCATCGATCAGCCTTCCTGAAGTTCCGGGCGGCCGGGCTGTTCGCCGCCGCGCTCCTTGATGTACGTCTCGGTCGGCACCATCACCTTGCGGCGGAACACGCAGACGAGGGTGCCGTCCTGCTTGTAGCCCTTGGTCTCGACGTACACGATGCCGCGGTCGTTCTTCGACTTCGACGGCCACTTGTCCAGCACGGTCGTCTGACCGTAGATCGTGTCCCCGTGGAACGTCGGCGCGACGTGCTTGAGCGACTCGATCTCCAGGTTGGCGATCGCCTTGCCGGAGATGTCCGGCACGGACATGCCGAGCAGCAGCGAGTAGACGTAGTTGCCCACGACGACGTTCTTGCCGAAGTCGGTCGTCTTCTCCGCGTAGTTCGTGTCCATGTGGAGCGGGTGGTGGTTCATGGTGAGGAGACAGAAGAGATGGTCGTCGTACTCGGTGACCGTCTTTCCCGGCCAGTGCTTGTACGTGGCCCCGACCTCGAACTCCTCGTAGGTGCGTCCGAACTGCATGGCGCTCAGCGCTCCTTAGTTGTCGGGGATCTCGAACTTGGTGGTGCGCCGCATGCCGGCGGCGCGGCCCTTGCCGGAGATGACGAGCGCCATCTTGCGGCTGGCCTCGTCGATCATCTCGTCGCCGAGCATCGCCGAGCCCTTCTTGCCGCCCGCCTCGGACGTGTAGTAGTCGTACGCGTCGAGGATCAGCTCGGCGTGGTCGTAGTCGTCCTGCGACGGCGAGAAGATCTCGTTGGAGGCCTCGACCTGGCCCGGGTGCAGCACCCACTTGCCGTCGAAGCCGAGGGCCGCGGCGCGGCCGGCGACCTCGCGGTAGCCGTCGACGTTGCGGATCTGAAGGTAGGGGCCGTCGATCGCCTGGAGGTCGTTGGCGCGGGCGGCCATCAGG
Source organism: Streptomyces hilarionis (assembly GCF_024539675.1). Lineage (GTDB taxonomy): Bacteria > Actinomycetota > Actinomycetes > Streptomycetales > Streptomycetaceae > Streptomyces > Streptomyces hilarionis. The sequence continues at coordinate 18,665 of NZ_JAHHIT010000053.1, forward strand.
ATCTTCATCAGGATGTAGTGGTAGGCGTCCGCCGGGTAGCCGGGCGGCTGCTCGCCCACGACCAGCGACTTCATGTTGATCGACGCCATGAAGTCGGCCGGGCCGAAGATGATCGTCTCGATGCGCGGCGAGGCCTGCGCGATCTCGTTGACGTTGTTCAGGCCCTGCGCGTTCTCGATCTGCGCCTCGATGCCGATCCTGCCGACCTCGAAGCCCATGGTCTTCTCGATCTGCGTCAGCAGCAGGTCGAGGGCGACGACCTGCTGGGCGTTCTGCACCTTCGGCAGCATGATGCAGTCGAGGTTGGGGCCGGCGCCCTCGACCACCGTCACCACGTCACGGTAGGTCCACTCGGTCGTCCAGTCGTTGACGCGCACGACCCTGGTCTTGCCGGTCCAGTCGCCCTCGTTGAGGAACTTGACGATGGTGTGCCGCGCCTCGGGCTTGGCGAGCGGCGCGCACGCGTCCTCGAGGTCGAGGAAGACCTGGTCCGCCGGCAGACCCTGCGCCTTCTCCAGGAAGCGGGGGTTGCTGCCCGGGACCGCGAGACACGAGCGGCGCGGGCGCAGACGGTTGACGGGCGTGGTCATGCGGGGACCTCCAGGGGGTCGAGCTTGTTCGCTTTGCGGATCTCGTCGACGATGCGGCCGATGATTCCGGTGATGTCGAAGTCCTTCGGGGTGAAGACCGCGGCCACGCCCGCCGCCCTGAGCTGCTCGGCATCGCCATTCGGGATGATGCCACCGGCGATCACCGGGATGTCTGTGGCACCGGCCACACGCAGCCGTTCGAGGACGTCCGGCACCAGCTGGGCGTGCGATCCGGAGAGGATGGACAGGCCGACCGCGTGGACGTCCTCCTCCAGCGCGGCGTCCACGATCTGCTCGGGCGTCAGCCGGATGCCCTGGTAGACCACCTCGAACCCGGCGTCACGCGCGCGCACGGCTATCTGCTCGGCGCCGTTGGAGTGCCCGTCCAGGCCCGGCTTGCCGACCAGGAAGCGCAGCTTGCCGACGCCCATGTCCTTGGCGGTCAGGTCGACCCTGCGGCGGACGTCGGACATGGCCGAACCCTCCTCGGCGGGGACCGCCACCGGCGCCGACGACACGCCCGTCGGCGCGCGGAACTCGCCGAACACCTCGCGCAGCGCCCCGGCCCACTCGCCGGTCGTGACCCCGGCGCGGGCGCACTCCAGGGTGGCCTCCATGAGGTTGGCGGTGCCCTTGGCGGCCTCCTTCAGCTTCTCCAGCGCCTTGCACGGACGCGGGTGGTTGAAGGGCGGCTGGTACCGCGTGTCGCGCCAGTTCTCGAGGGAGGCGACGACGCGGGCCTCGACCGCCGGGTCGACCGTCTGGATCGCGGTGTCCAGATCGGCCGTCAGCGGGTTCGGCTCGGTCGTCTCGAAGATGTTGACACCGATGATCTTCTCCTGCCCGGACTCGATCCGGGCCCGGCGCTCGGCGTGCGAGGAGACGAGCTGCGACTTGAGGTAGCCGGACTCGACGGCGGCCATGGCGCCGCCCATCTCCTGGATCCGCTCGATCTCCGCGAGGGAGGCCTCGACCAGCTCGGCGACCTTCGCCTCGACGACGTGCGAGCCCTCGAAGAGGTCCTCGTACTCCAGCAGGTCGCTCTCGTGGGCGAGGACCTGCTGGATGCGCAGCGACCACTGCTGGTCCCAGGGCCGGGGCAGCCCGAGCGCCTCGTTCCAGGCGGGCAGCTGCACGGCACGCGCGCGGGCGTCCTTCGACAGCGTCACCGCGAGCATCTCCAGCACGATCCGCTGGACGTTGTTCTCCGGCTGCGCCTCGGTCAGCCCCAGCGAGTTGACCTGGACGCCGTAGCGGAAGCGGCGCTGCTTGGGGTTCTCGATGCCGTAGCGCTCGCGGGTGACCTGGTCCCAGATGCGGCCGAAGGCGCGCATCTTGCACATCTCCTCGACGAAGCGCACGCCGGCGTTCACGAAGAAGGAGATGCGGGCGACGACGTCGCCGAACTTCTCGGCCGGCACCTGGCCCGAGTCACGGACGGCGTCGAGCACGGCGATCGCGGTGGACATCGCGTACGCGATCTCCTGCACCGGCGTGGCCCCGGCCTCCTGCAGGTGGTAGCTACAGATGTTGATCGGGTTCCACTTCGGCATGTGGGACACCGTGTACGCGATCATGTCCGTCGTCAGGCGCAGGCTGGGCCCCGGGGGAAAGACGTGCGTCCCCCGGGACAGGTACTCCTTGACGATGTCGTTCTGTGTCGTGCCCTGGAGCCTGGTGATGTCGGCGCCCTGCTCCTCGGCGACGACCTGGTAGAGCGCCAGCAGCCACATGGCGGTGGCGTTGATCGTCATCGAGGTGTTCATCTGCTCCAGGGGGATGTCCTGGAACAGCCGGCGCATGTCGCCGAGATGGGCCACCGGCACGCCGACCCGGCCGACCTCGCCGCGGGCGAGGACGTGGTCGGAGTCGTAACCGGTCTGGGTCGGCAGGTCGAAGGCGACCGACAGACCCGTCTGGCCCTTGGCGAGGTTGCGCCGGTACAGCTCGTTGGACGCCTCGGCCGTGGAGTGCCCGGCGTACGTGCGCATGAGCCACGGCCGGTCCTTCTCCCGCTTTCCTTCGGCGAACTGACGCTCAGTCATCTATGACCTCGGGTGTCTCAGATGTTGCGGAAGCGGTTGATGGCGTCGATGTGCTGGGCGCGCTTGGCCTCGTCGCGCACGCCCAGGCCCTCCTGGGGGGCCAGCGCGAGGACGCCGACCTTGCCCTGGTGGAGGTTGCGGTGCACGTCGTAGGCGGCCTGGCCGGTCTCCTCCAGGGAGTAGACCTTCGACAGCGTCGGGTGGATCTTGCCCTTCGCGATCAGCCGGTTGGCCTCCCAGGCCTCGCGGTAGTTGGCGAAGTGCGAACCGATGATCCGCTTCAGGGACATCCACAGGTAGCGGTTGTCGTACTGGTGCATGTAGCCCGAGGTCGAGGCGCACGTGGTGATGGTGCCGCCCTTGCGGGTGACGTACACGGAGGCGCCGAACGTCTCGCGGCCGGGGTGCTCGAAGACGATGTCGATGTCCTCGCCGCCGGTGAGTTCGCGGATGCGCTTGCCGAAGCGCTTCCACTCCTTGGGGTCCTGGGTGTTCTCGTCCTTCCAGAACCGGTAGTCCTCGGCGGTGCGGTCGATGATCGCCTCGGCGCCCATGGCCCGGCAGATGTCCGCCTTCTGCGGCGAGGAGACGACGCAGATCGGGTTGGCGCCGCCGGCCAGGGCGAACTGGGTGGCGTAGCTGCCGAGGCCGCCGCTCGCGCCCCAGATCAGGACGTTGTCGCCCTGCTTCATGCCGGCGCCGTTGCGGGAGACCAACTGCCGGTAGGCGGTGGAGTTGACGAGGCCCGGGGCCGCCGCCTCCTCCCAGCTCAGGTGGTCCGGCTTGGGCATCAGCTGGTTGGACTTGACGAGCGCGATCTCGGCGAGGCCGCCGAAGTTGGTCTCGAAGCCCCAGATGCGCTGCTCGGGGTCGAGCATCGTGTCGTTGTGGCCGTCCGAGGACTCCAGCTCGACCGAGAGGCAGTGCGCGACGACCTCGTCGCCGGGGTTCCAGGCGTTGACGCCCGGGCCGGTGCGCAGGACGACGCCCGCGAGGTCGGAGCCGATGATGTGGTACGGCAGGTCGTGCCGCTTGGTGAGCTCGCTGAGCCTGCCGTAGCGCTCCAGGAAGGAGAACGTCGAGACGGGCTCGAAGATCGAGGTCCACACGGAGTTGTAGTTGACCGAGGAGGCCATGACGGCCACCAGGGCCTCGCCCGGCCCGAGCTCGGGCAGTGCCACCTCGTCCAGGTGGATCGACTTGCGCGGGTCCTTGTCCCGGGTCTCCAGGCCCGCGAACATCTCCGTCTCGTCCTTGTGCACGGTGATCGCGCGGTAGGACTCGGGGAGCGGCAGGGCGGCGAAGTCGGCCGGCGTCGAGTCCGGCGACTGGATCGCGTCCAGGATCTTCTGCATGGTCACGGTGTTGCCTCCGGCGGTGAACGCCCTGAGGGAGGGGCGCTGAGGGTTGCGGCGGTGCTGCTGAGGGTGTGGTGGAAGGTGCCGTCGGTTCGGCGGTGTGCTGTTCGGCAGCGCTTTGTGGCGCGGGAGGTTGCCTGTGACGCAGGCGTCCGGGCGCGCGACCCATGAGGTCGCGGGGACAGCCGGCGAACGTGTGATCGCTGCGCGCCGGCCGCCCGGACTCCTTCAACGTATGACACCGCGTGTCACCTCGCAAGGCACTGAGTGCCAGAAATTCTTCTCAGATGAAATCTTTACGCAACATATGAGCGATGATCGATCGAACGGGGTCCGAGGGCCGCGTCAAAAGGTGCCCTGACATGCCAAAACGGCCACCCCGAGGGGTGGCCGTCGGTGGCCTTCGGTGGCCGTCGTCACAGCGACGGCGGGACCGCGGAGGGACTCAGCGCTCCTTGAGCGCCTGCTCGATGGTGCGCATGACCTCGTCCAGCGGGGCGTCGGTCCTGGCGACCGTCACCAGCACCTCGCCGTGCGCGGAGACCGACGCCGGAGCCGGCTGCGGGGCTCCCGCGCCGCTGCGCCCGGCCCCGATGCCCGTGCCGAAGGTGCGGCGCACGATCGCGAAGGCGTGGTCGAGCTGGGCCTCCACGTCGCCCTGTCCGCCGGCCCTGAGCCAGCGCCGCAGCACGTGGTTGTGGGCGGTGACCACGGCGGACGCGGCGACCTCGGCCAGCAGCGGGTCGTCGTTGGCGTCGTCGTCGTGCGCGTGCTCGTCGAAGTGGCCGAGCAGGTAGCGGGTGAAGAGACGCTCGTAGCGGGCCACCGAGGCGATCTCCGCCTCGCGCAGGGTGGGCACCTCGCGCGTCAGCTTGTAGCGGGCGACCGAGATCTCCGGCCGGGCCGCGTACATCCGCATGACCTCCTTGATGCCACGGCACACCGTGTCGAGCGGGTGCTCGTGCGCGGGGGCCGCGTTGAGGACGGCCTCCGCCCGGATCAGGGTGTCGTCGTGGTCGGGGAAGATCGCCTCTTCCTTGGAGCGGAAGTGACGGAAGAAGGTGCGCCGGGCGACCCCGGCCGCGGCCGCGATCTCGTCGACCGTGGTCGCCTCGTATCCCTTGGTGGAGAACAGTTCCATGGCCGCGGCCGCCAGTTCGCGGCGCATCTTGAGCCGCTGGGCGGCCGCGCGGCTGCCCGCGGCGCTCTCGGGCGCGTCGGGCGTGGCGGGTGTGCGTGAGGACCTGGCGGGCTGGGACATGACCTGAACGTACTGCATGTGCGCAGCTCGGTGCGCAGGTCCGGGTCCCGCCCCGCCTCCGGCGGACGGGGACCGGCCGGCGGGCCCGAGCAGCCCGCCCCAGTCCCCGCGCGCCGGGCGGCGGTCGCCGAGCCCGTCAGCGGCGGGCATATTCGCGGAAGCCACGGCCGGTCTTGCGGCCGAGGCAGCCCGCGGCCACCAGGTGCTCCAGGAGCGGGGCCGGAGCCAGTCCCGGGTCGCGGAACTCGCGGTGCAGGACCTTCTCGATCGCGAGCGAGACGTCGAGTCCGACGACGTCCAGCAGCTCGAAGGGCCCCATCGGGTAGCCGCCGCCCAGCTTCATCGCCGCGTCGATGTCGTCGAGGGTCGCGTAGTGCTCCTGCACCATCTTGATCGCGTTGTTGAGGTACGGGAAGAGCAGCGCGTTCACGATGAAGCCCGCACGGTCCCCGCAGTCGACGGCGTGCTTCTTGATCCGGGCGCACACCTCGCGGACCGTGGCGTGGACGTCCTCTGCCGTCAGCACCGTGCGGACCACCTCGACCAGCTTCATCGCCGGCGCCGGGTTGAAGAAGTGCATCCCGATCACGTCCTGCGGACGCGAGGTGGCGCGGGCGCAGGCGACGACCGGCAGCGAGGAGGTCGTCGTGGCGAGGACCGCTCCCGGCTTGCAGACCTTGTCCAGGGCCGCGAACAGCTGCTGCTTGACCTCCAGGTCCTCGGCGACCGCCTCCAGGGCGAGGTCGACGTCGGCGAACGCGTCGTAGGAGCCGGCCGGGGTGATCCGGTCCAGGATCTGCGCGGCGGCCTCGGCGGTCAGCCGGCCCTTGTCCACCGAGCGCGACAGCGACTTGCCGATCCGGGCCTTGGCGGTCTGCGCCTTCTCCTCGCTGCGGGCGGCGAGGACGACGTCGTAGCCGGCCTTGGCGAAGACCTCGGCGATGCCGGAGGCCATGGTGCCCGAGCCGGCGACGCCGACCGAGGAGACCGCACGCCCCGCCGTCCCGGCCCCGCCCGACAGCGGGGTCAGCGCGTCCGGGACGACCGTCGCGCTGCCGGGGGCGTCGTAGGTGTAGAAGCCGCGGCCCGACTTGCGGCCCGTCAGGCCGGCCTCGCTGAGCTGCTTGAGGATGGGGGCGGGCGCGTGCAGCCGGTCGTGGGACTCGGCGTACATGGCCTCCAGGACCGTGCGGGCGGTGTCCACGCCGATCAGGTCCAGCAGCGCGAGCGGGCCCATCGGCAGGCCGCAGCCGAGCCGCATGGCCGCGTCGATGTCCTCACGGGAGGCGTAGCGGGCCTCGTACATCGCGGCGGCCTGGTTGAGGTAGCCGAACAGCAGGCCGTCGGCGACGAAGCCGGGCCGGTCGCCCACCGCGACGGGCTCCTTGCCGAGCCCGAGGGCCAGCTCGGTGACGGCGGTGACGGCGGCCGGCGCGGTCAGCACCGAAGAGACCACCTCGACCAGCTTCATCGCCGGCGCCGGGTTGAAGAAGTGCAGGCCCAACACCCGTTCCGGGCGGGCGGATTCGGCGGCGAGACGGGTGACGGAGAGCGCGTTGGTGCCGGTGGCCAGGATGGTCTCGGGCCGCACGATCGTGTCCAGCTCGCGGAAGATCTGCTGCTTGATCTCGTACGACTCGGGGGCCACCTCGATCACGAGGTCGGCGTCCGCGGCCGTGCGCAGGTCGGTGGAGACGCGGACGCGGGCCAGGACGGCCGTGCGCTCCTGCTCGGTGAGCCGGCCGCGCTGCACGGCGCGGGCGGTGGAGCTCTCCAGCGCGCCGAGGGACCGCGCGGCCTGGGCCTCGCTGACGTCGACGCCGATCACGTCACGGCCGGCCCTGGCGAGGACCTCGGCGATGCCGGTGCCCATGGTGCCGAGGCCGATGACGGCGATCGTCTGGAGCGGGGACAGAGGGGTGTCGGACAGGGGAGCGGCCATCGCGGACTCCAGGAATGAGGGTGACGACTAGAGGAACGCGCCCTGGTGCGCCCAGGAGACCTCTGCGAGGCCCGGGCGCACCGGGTGCACGGAAGATGCGCGGGTGTTGTCGCCGGGCTGCGAGCGCACACGCCCGGTGCCGTCGCCGCAGGCGTGCACACGCCCGGGGTCGAACGGCGGATCCGACCGGCCCTGTCCCGTGGCCGGGTCGTACAGCGGTACACGGGGTACCGAACCGACATCTCGCGGCGACTGCGTCACCAGGCCGCCACGAGGAGGTGCTGCGAGTGGGTGACTCGCTCGTATGAGCTTAACCGGTGGGTAACGAGCACGCCAGCCCCCTTTCGCGGATCCGTCGTGTGACGTGTTCCGCACCGCAACCGCGGGCGGCCGCACCGCGGGGCGCCGCCCCGGGCCGCCGCCGCGGGGCGGGGAGCGGCACGGATCGCGCGGCGGCGCGGGTCGCGCGCCCGCCCGCGCTTCCGTGCGCCGCCGCGCGCCGTACGCCGCCGGAGCCTGTCCTAGGCTCGGCGCATGGACGAAGAGTTGCGATCCCTCACGGAGCGCTTACGGCGCGAGTCCGGCGCGACGGCGGCGTACGAGCGGCTGGCGGTCGCCGCGGACCCCGACGAACTGGCACAGGTGCTCACCGAGCCCGGGCAGCCGCTGTGGGCCAGGGAACTGGCCGCGTTCCGGCTCGGACTCGCAGGGGACCGGCGCGCCTTCGAGACGCTCGTCCTGCTGCTCAACCACCGCGACCCCCCGCGCTGCGCCTCCGCCGCCCACGCGCTCGCCCGCCTCGGCGACCCCCGCACCGCCCGCGCCGCCGCCGCCCTGGCCACCAACGAACTGCGCGTCGCCTACGCCCTGCACCCCGTCCGGCTGCTGGTACGGCTGCGCGCGCCCGAGTCGGTGCCCGCGCTGATCACGACGCTCCAGCGACGGCTGCGGCCGCACGACCCCTACCGGCGGGTGGCCCTCGCCTGCGTCGAGGGGCTGGGCTCGCTGGGCGACGGCCGGGCCCGCCCGGTGCTGAACGACGCCCTGGCCCACCCGGTGCTCGCGGAGGCGGCCGTGCACGCCCTCGCACGGATCCCCCGGCAGCGGTGACGGGCCCTCAGGAAGCCTCGTGGGGACGGTCTTTCAACGGCAGGCGTCCTCCGTGGCGCACCTCGGGCACGGCGACGCCCGCCACCTCGAAGGACTCCTCGGCGCCGTCCGCGTGCAGGCCGGCGCGCGCGTAGAAGCGGCGCGCCGTGACGTTGTCCCGGAGCACCCACAGCCGCAGGGCCGGGTGCCCCAGGGCCTCGGCCCGCCGCGCCGCCTCCCCGAGCAGGGCGCGTCCGACGCCGGTGCCGATGTGCTGGACGTCCGCGTAGAGCGCGTACAACTCGGCGTCCGGGGTGTGGACTTCGCCGTCCCGGCAGGGGCCGAGGGCCGCCCAGCCCACCACCGTCCCGGCGCGCACCGCCACCAGGTTCACCACACCGGCCCCGCCCTGCCCGAAGCCCGCCCGACGGAGCTCGGCGTCCTCGGCGACGCTCAGCGCGTCCAGGTACGCCTGCGGCATCAGCCCCCGGTAGGCGTGCTGCCAGCCGCGCACGCGGATCTCGGAGACCCGCTCGACGTCCGCGAGCGTCATCTCGCGAACCGGCGGGGCTTGCGCCGTCATGCGCCCACCACCGCGAACGCCTCGACCTCCCTCAGGAACTCCGGGCGCACCAGGGCGCCTCCCCGCGCGGCCGAGGCCGCGGGGAGGCGGTCGTCGGGGAGGTGCGCGGCCCGGACCTCGCGGATCGCCGGCAGGTGGGCCATGTCCGGGCCGAAACAGGTGAGTTCGACGACGTCGTCGAAGGTGGCGTCGGCGGCGGCCGGGCAGCGCCGGAGATTCTCGAAGACCTGCCGGGCCCGCGCCCGCGGATCGCCCTCGCCGAGCACCGCGCCGTGCTCGTCGATCGCCGACCGGCCGGCGACGGCCACGCATCGGCCCGTGGCCGTCACCACGTGCGCGTACCGGGCGGCGGGGGCGACGCCGTGGGGGGGGCGGTCGTCCTGGTCGGTTCGCTCATGCGCCCATGGTGGACCACGGATCCGACGACGCCCCGGCCGCCCCCGGGGCTCAGCCGCGGAAGCCCAGCAGTCCGTGCAGTGTCGCGCCGCGGGCCGAGCGCTGGGCGACCTTCGAGCTCAGCGGCTTGGGGTCGGGCTGCGCCGGGCAGAGCGCGTCGGCCTCGCCGCTGCCGCGCGGCACCGTGCCGTCGGTCAGGTACGCGGCCAGGTGCTTGTCGAGACAGGCGTTCCCGCTGAGCGTGACGCCGTGGTTCTGCCCGCCCTCCTCGACCACCAGGCTGGAGCCGCGCAGCAGCGCGTGGACCGTCGCGCCGCCCTCGAACGGGGTGGCCGCGTCGTTCGTGGCCTGGAACAGCAGTACCGGGGGCAGGTCGCCGTTGACGGGGAGCGGCGGAGTCAGCGACCGGGTCGGCCAGAACGCGCACGGCGCGTTGTACCAGGCGTTGTTCCAGGTCATGAAGGGCGCCTTGGCGTGGACCGACCAGTTGTCCGAGCGCCACTCGTCCCAGTCGCGGGGCCAGGAGGAGTCGCGGCACTGCACCGAGGTGTAGACGCTGTAGCCGTTGTCGCCGGCCGCGTCGACCGCGGCGAAGTTCTCGTACGCCTCGACCAGCGGGTCGGCGTCCGAGGCGTTCACGTACGCCGCGAACGCCTCGGCGAGGTGGGGCCAGTAGCCGTTGTAGTAACCGCCGGGCATGAAGGTGTCCTCCAGTTCGGAGGCGCCCACCTTGCCGCCGGCAGGCTTCTTCGCCAGGGCGGCCCGCATCGCGTACCACTTCGCCTCGACCCGCTCCGGGTCGGAGCCCAGCTTGTAGGTCTTGTCGTACTTGGCGATCCAGGCCATCAGGGCGCGGTGGTGGTCGTTGAAGGCGAGGTCCTGGGCGAGGTTGTCCTCGTACCAGACGCCGGTCGGGTCCACGATCGAGTCCAGGACCAGGCGCCGCACCCGCTGCGGGTAGAGCTTGGCGTACACGGCGCCGAGGTAGGTGCCGTACGAGTAGCCGAAGTAGTTGAGCCGCTCGGCGCCGACGGCGGCGCGGATCGCGTCCATGTCCCGGACGGCGTCGACCGTGTCGATGTGCGGCAGGACGTCGGCGTACTTCTTGCCGCAGGCCTCGGCGAAGGACCGGGCGCGTTCGAGGTCGGCCCGCTCGACGGCCTCCGTCAGCGGCACCGAGTCCGGGCGCACGGGGGCGAAGTGGCCCGGCCGGCAGTTCAGGGCCGGGGTGCTTCTGCCCACCCCGCGCGGGTCGAAGCCGATGACGTCGTACTGCGCCGCGACCGCCTTGGGCAGCGCCGAGGCGACGAACCCGGCGAGGCTCAGCCCTTGTCCGCCCGGGCCGCCGGGGTTGACGAGCAGCGGGCCCTGGAACGTCTTCGCCGTGTGCGGCACGCGGGACAGCGCCAGCGTGATCTGCTTCCCGCTCGGCCGGGTGTGGTCGAGCGGCACCTTCAGCGAGGCGCATTGCAGGGCGGGCCGGTCGGCGACGCCGCAGCTCTTCCAGGCGAGCTTCGCCGCGGAACCGGAGGCGGAGGCGCGGGCGGAGCCGGGGGCGGCGGGGTGCGACGGGCTCGCGCCGGCGGGCACGGCCGCGACCGTCCCGGCCACGACGGCGACGGCGGCGCACAGCACGGCTGCGCGTGTGTTCATGGACTGCTCCCGGGACGAGGTGGGCCGTGGACGGCGGACCGCGCAGGTCACGGCCCTTGCCGCATCGTCCCGGAAAGATCGTCCGGAAATACCTGTTCTGTGCTTTATTGACCCGATCGAGCAGCGGGATGCGCTCGAACGCCCTCAGAGCAGGGTGAGCTGGGTCGGTCCGTGCTCGGCGGGCTCCTCGGCCGCGGCGGGCGGCCGGACCCGGCGTGGCGTTCCCGCGCGCGTGGGACCGATGCCGTACTCCTCGGCGAGCTCGTGCACCTGGCGGGTGATGCGGCGCTGGTACCACTTCGGGGCGTAGGCGCCGTCCGCGTAGAGCCGTTCGTAGCGGCGCACCAGGTGCGGGTGGTGCCGCCCGAGCCAGTCCATGAACCACTCGCGGGCGCCGGGGCGCAGGTGCAGGGCGAGCGGGGTGACGGAGGTGGCCCCGGCGGCCGCGATCGCCCGGACGGTGGCGCGCAGTTGGCCCGGTTCGTCGCCCAGGAACGGGATGACCGGCGCCATCAGCACCCCGCAGCCGATGCCGTGGTCGGTGAGGGTGCGCACCACGTCCAGGCGGCGCTGCGGGGCCGGCGTGCCCGGTTCCACGGTGCGCCACAGCTCGGTGTCGACGAAGCCCACCGAGACCGATACTCCGACCTCGGTCACCTCGGCGGCCTGTCGCAGCAGGTCGAGGTCGCGCAGGATCAGGGTGCCCTTGGTCAGGATGGAGAAGGGGTTGGCCCGCTCGCGCAGGGCGGACAGGATGCCCGGCATCAGCCGGTAGCGGCCCTCGGCGCGCTGGTAGCAGTCGACGTTCGTGCCCATCGCGACGTGGTCGCCGAGCCAGCGGGGCGAGGCGAGCTGACGGCGCAGCACTTCCGGCGCATTCACCTTGACGACGATCTGGGTGTCGAAGCCGATCCCGGTGTCGAGGTCGAGATAGCTGTGCGTGCGGCGGGCGAAGCAGTAGACGCACGCGTGCGTGCAGCCGCGGTAGGGGTTAACCGTCCACTCGAACGGCATCCGGGAGGCGCCCGGCACCCGGTTGAGGATCGAGCGGGCGCGGACCTCGTGGAAGGTGATGCCGGCGAACTCGGGCGTGTCGAACGTCCTGGTCGTGACCGTGTCCGCGCCGAACAGCGCGGCGTCCGCCGGCCGGTCGTGGCGGGTCTCCACGGCGAGGTTCTCCCAGCGCATGACACCTCCTCGGTAGCACTGCCCTCACAATAGAACATCTGTTCCCATGATCGTGCGACGGACCTTTCCGGGCCGGTTTGCGATCGGCCCGCGATCGCTTCGGCGACCCCGATTTGGGCGGCCGTGGACCGGGGTGGTTGGCTTGCCCCGAACCTGAGGCACCCCTGAGCAACCCTGAGCAACACGGACCTGGAGGAACCCCATGGCGCAGGTCGAGGCCACCACCGAGCGGGTCGTCGCGGCGGACCCGGACAAGGTGTTCGACACGATCGCCGACTACAGCGGCGCGCGCGGGAAGCTGCTGACCGAGCACTTCAGCGAGTACGAGGTGCGCGAGGGCGGCGACGGCGAGGGCACCCTCGTCCACTGGAAGCTCCAGGCCACCAGCAAGCGCGTGCGCGACTGCCTCCTGGAGGTCTCCGAGCCGGCCGACGGCGAGCTCGTGGAGAAGGACCGCAACTCCTCGATGGTCACGGTCTGGCGCGTCACCCCGGCCGGTGAGGGCAGGGCCCGCGTGGTCGTCACCACCACGTGGAACGGCGCCGGCGGCATCGGCGGCTTCTTCGAGAAGACCTTCGCCCCCAAGGGGCTCGGCCGGATCTACGACGCCGTCCTCGCCAACCTCGCCGCCGAGGTCGAGAAGTAGGCCGACGCCCCGCATTCTCGCGCGGGTCGAGCGCCGTCGCCGCCGACGGATCGTGGCTCTCCACGGTGACCGGGCCGGCGGCGCAACCCGCCGCACTCGCCCGCGGTCGGCGCTTCGCGCGGCAACCGTCCGGCGGGTGCGGCGGGTGCGGCGGGTCAGGGGAACGGATGACGGGCCCCCGTGCGGGACGAGCCGGTCGCGGCGACTCCCGCGAAGTCCCGCCGCCCGCGCCCGTCGCGCGGCGGGACCTCCGCCCTCGTGCACGCGCCGCTGGAGCGCGTGATCGTCACCGCCGCCCCTGCCGAGGATCGTCGGCGCCCTCCCGGCGGAACGCGGCCCGGTCCGGGGTCCCGGCCGCGAGGGCCGACCGCGCGCGAGGCGCGGACGGGGCGCAGGGCGTACCCCGGCGCACCGGGGTGAAACCAATTCCAGGATTGCGGCCCGCACCGAGCGACGTGCGCCGTACGGTGGGAACCGCGGGACAGATCTTGCACTGCTCTGGGGAGAGAGGGCCTGCGTCATGGACCGTGGCACCGAGAGGGACGCACCTCCCCGCCGCGGAACCGCGAGCGCGGCGACGGGCGAAGCGGTCGGCGCGCCGGGGCGGGAATCACCGCGTGCCGAGGGCGGGGAAGCGTTGGCGGACGCCGGGCGCGTTCCCCTGGCCGTGGTCGTCGTGGACCGCGAGGGCCTCGTCTCCCACTGGAGCGCCGGCGCACGCCGGCTCTTCGGCGTGGCGAAGGACGAGGCGATCGGGCAGCCGGCCATCGACCTCCTCCCCGTCTCGGGCGCGCTCCCCGACCCCGACGACGACTTCGCCGACTACGCCGACGACTCCTACGACGGGTACGCCGCCCACGACGGCCTGGGCCCCGGTCTGGACTCCTCCCTCGACCGCGGGCTCGGGTACCCGGCCGCCGGACGGGCCCGGCTGACGGTGCCCGCGCCCGACGGCGGCCATGCGCGCGTCGACGTGCTGTGGTGGGCCTACCCCCTGGTCGGGCCGGGGACGGAACGGCTGCTGGTGCTGGCCGCCGACGCGAACGCCCTGCGCGCCGGGGAACCGGCGGTCCCCGGGGCCGTCGAGCGCATCGCGCCCGCCTTCGCCCTGCACACGGACTTCCCCGGCGCCGAGGAACTCGCCCGCGGACTGCCCGAGATCCTGCCCAGCATGAGCGTGGGCGAAAGCGCCCGCATCGTCGCGCAGGTCCTCGAACTCGGCTACCCCGTCATGGAGTTCAGTCAGAACGACCGGGTGCCCGTGACCCCCGACTGGGGTGTGGCCCGGCGCGTCGAACGCCGGGCGCGGCGGGAGCGCGCCGCCCGCGCCGCCGCCGAAGGGCACCCAGTGCCGCCGGACCCGGCCGACGAGGGCGAGGACCTCGAGTACGCCGCCGTCCGCGAACGGCTGGAGTTCCTCAACGAGGTCAGCGGGAGGATCGGCACCTCGCTCGACCTGTCCCGCACCATCGTCGAGGTCAGCCGGGCCGTGGTCCCGCGCTTCACCGACGTCGCCGGCACGTATCTGCGCGAACAGGTCGTCGCCGGCGAGGGGTTCCCCGACGGCGTGCCGGACACCACCACCCTGTGGCACCGCGTCGCCCTGGAGCACACCGACGAACCCGGCCGCTGGGACGACGTCGTGCCCGTGGGCGAGGCCATGCCGTTCCCCGCGCACACCCCGTTCTTCCAGTGCATGACCACCGGCGAGCCCGTCCTGGTGCCCAGGATCAGCGAGCAGATGGGCCACGCCATCGCCTCGCAGTTCGAGAAGCGGGACATCCGGCCCCTGATCACCGGCCGCTCCATGCTCGTCGTCCCGCTCAAGGCCCGGGACGTCGTCCTCGGCTTCATGATCCTGCTGCGCCACCCCGAGCGCGCCCTCTTCAACGACATGGACCGGGTCACCGGCGCCGAACTCGCCGCCCGCGCGGGCCTGGTGCTCGACAACGCGCGCATGTACACGCACCAGGAGAGCGTCGCCGAGACACTCCAGGACAGCATGCTGCCGCACATCCCGCGGCGCAGGGCGGGCTGTGAACTCGCCACCCGCTATCTGCCGGGCACCCTGCTCGGACGGGTCGGCGGGGACTGGTTCGACTCGGTGAAGCTGCCCGGCGCGCGCACTGCGCTCGTCGTGGGCGACGTCATGGGGCACGGGCTCAACTCCGCCGCCATGATGGGTCAGTTGCGCACGGCCGTGCAGACCCTCGCCGCCCTGGACCTGCCGCCGGCGCAACTCCTGCGCAACCTCGACGATCTGGCGCAACGGCTCGGCGACACCTACCTGGCGACCTGCCTGTACGCCGTCTACGACCCGATCGCGGGCGAGTTGCAGCTCGCCAACGCGGGCCACATCCCGCCGGTGCTGGTGCGCGCCGCGGACGGCCGCAGCGAGCTGCTCGAACTGCCCACCGGGGCGCCCATCGGCGTCGGCGGGGTGCCCTTCGAGGCCGTTCGCCTCCGCGTGGCGCCGGGGGACCGGCTCGTGATGTGCACCGACGGCCTGGTGGAGATGCGCGGCGAGGACATCGGCGTGGGCCTGGCGGCCCTGTGCGAGTCCGCGGCCCATCCGGCCGCCTCCATGGACGACGCCTGCGACACCATCGTCCGCGCCCTCGCCGCGACCTTCTCCCGGGCCGGCCGGGGCGACCGCAAGGACGACGTCGCACTGCTCATGGCCCGACTCGGCGGCATCGAACCCGGTGACGTCGCCGAGTGGCGCCTCGCACTCGACCCGGCCGAGGTCGCCCGGGCCCGGGCGGCGGTCCGCGAGCAGCTGCACGACTGGGGGCTGGCCGCTCTCGCCGAGGCCGCCGAGCTCCTGGTGAGCGAGCTCGTCACCAACGCGGTACGGCACTCCCGCCGGCGCCCCGTGGGCCTGCGCCTCGTCCGCGGGGACACCCTGCTCTGCGAGGTCGAGGACGACGACCACGAGCTGCCGAACCTGCTGAGCGCCGGACCCGGCGACGAGGCCGGGCGGGGGCTGCGCGTGGTGAGCGCGCTGGCCCGGGAGTGGGGCGCGAGCCGCACGGCCGACGGGAAGTCGGTCCGGTTCGAGCTGACGCTGCCGCACCGCTGACCCCCACCGCCGGCCCGCCCGGTGTGCGGCGACGTGCGGATCCCGGAAGGCGCGGTGAAGGAACGGGCACCGCGCTTGTCGCGGCGACCGAGGAGCGATAGACCGTACTCGCCCGTCACATACGGCGGATCGGCCTTGCGTCCTGGGGAGTTGGGCATGAGCGTGGAGAGTCGGTACCGGGCGGCGTGGGAGGGCTTCTGGCGGGAGGCCCCCGAGGAGCCGGGCGGAGTGTTCTGGGACGCGGACCCGAAGGTGACCGCCGCCTTGCACCTCGCCCTCTTCGAACCCCATCTGGCCGACCCCGAACTGCCGTTGGTGGACCTCGGCTGCGGCAACGGCACCCAGACCCGCTACTTCGCGGACCGCTTCGAGCAGGTGATCGGCGTCGACCTGTCCGCCGCGGCCCTCGACCACGCCCGCCGCGCGGATCCGGACGGCGAAGCCGCGTACCGGCTGCTGGACGCGACGGACAAGGCAGAGGCCGAGGCCCTGCACGCCGAAGTGGGGGACGCCAACGTGTACGTGCGGGGTGTGCTGCACCAGTGCGAGCCCGCCGACCGGCAGCCCCTCGTGGACGCGATCGCCGCCCTGGCGGGCCGGCGCGGCCGGGCCCTGCTCGTGGAACTGTCGGAGACCGCCCGGCCCGTGCTCGGCGCCCTGGCGCAGGACCCGGCCGGACCGCCGCCCAAGCTGGCGCCGGTCCTCCGGCACGGCATCGCGCCCGGCGAGGTCGCCGACGACGCGGTGCCCGGCTATCTGCGGGCCGCCGGGCTCACCGTGCTGGCCTGCGGCGAACTGCCGCTCACCACGACCGAGTTCACGCCGGAGGGCGCCCGGATCGCCTTGCCGTCCCGGTGGTTCGTGACCGCACGGGAAGGGTGACCGCCCTCGCCTCCACGGGTATGACGGCCCTCACATGAAGACAGTGCCGTGAAGCTGTCACATCCGCGCGTCGCCCCGTGTCAGGGGGATGAAGCACCGCACGAACCCCTGATGAGGAGCTGCGAGATGTCCACTGCCCAAGTCGTCGTCACCGTCGTCGGAGCCGCGATGGCGGCCTTCTCGGCCGCCTCCCTCTTCTTCGGCGCCGAGTGGACCGTGAAACCGCTCGCCGACTACGGAGTGCCGCGCTCGTGGTGGCCGTGGCTCGCCGCGGCCAAGGCCGCCGGCGCGGCCGGCCTGCTGGCCGGGCTGCTCGTGCCCGTGGTCGGCGTGCTCGCCGCCGTCGGCCTCGTCCTGTACTTCCTCGGAGCCGCCGTCACCGTGGTCCGGGCCCGCTGGTTCTCGCACGTGGCGTTCCCACTGGTGTACGCGGCGCCCGCGGTGGCCTTCCTGGTCCTGGCGTTCTGACCCGGCCGGGAGGGGCGGGGGCGGCCGGGAACCCCGGTCGCCCCTCCGCCCGTGCGTCAGCCGTCCGCGGGGAGCGGGTCGTCTCCGGCGTCGGACGGCGCCGGCCGGTCCCCGGGGGCGTCGAGCACCGCCACCTCGAGGGCGTCCAGCCGCTCCGGATCCGCCACGACGTCGATCGCGGTGATCCCCTCCGGCGTGACGGTGAACAGCAGAACCACCCGCAGCCGGCCCTGCGGGGCCATCACGAGACCGATCCGGCCGTCGATCAGGGCCGCTCCGGTGAACCGGGCACGGCCGGTCGCCGCCATCGCGCTCTCCGCCACGGTCCGTGCGCCGCTCATGGCGACCGGCTGCGGCGTCGGCACCACGAAGCGGTCGGCGGTGAGAACCACGTCGGGATGCAGCAGGGCGAGCAACGCCTCGAAGTCGCCGGCGCGGGTCGCGGCCAGGAACGCGTCGACGGCCTCGCGCAGGCGGGCCCGGTCGGCGGCGGGCGCGCCGGCCCCCCTCACCCGGCGTCGGGCGCGGGCGGTCAGCTGCCGCGTGGCGGCCGGGGTGCGCTCGATCAGCGGCGCGATGTCGTCGAACGGCACG
>NZ_JAHHIT010000053.1:36541-78683 GCF_024539675.1 Streptomyces hilarionis
GGGTGTCCAGGACGACCAGGAGCGCCACCCCGACCGAGTCGGCGAGCAGCGCCTCCTCCTCCGGGTCGCCGCCCTCGGTCGGGCGCGGGCGGTCAGCTGCCGCGTGGCGGCCGGGGTGCGCTCGATCAGCGGCGCGATGTCGTCGAACGGCACGGCGAACAGGTCGTGCAGGACGAAGGCCAGCCGTTCCGCCGGGGCGAGGGTGTCCAGGACGACCAGGAGCGCCACCCCGACCGAGTCGGCGAGCAGCGCCTCCTCCTCCGGGTCGCCGCCCTCGCCGGGGCCGGCGACGGGCTCGGCCGGCCGGTCGTCGAGCGGCACCTCGGGGCGCGTTCGGCGCGAGCGCAGCATGTTGAGGCAGACCCGGCCCACCACCGTGGTCAGCCAGCCGCTGAGGTTGTCCACGGCGGCGAGGTCCGCGCCGGCCGCCCGGAGCCACGTCTCCTGCACGGCGTCCTCCGCCTCGCCGAGCGAGCCGAGCATGCGGTGGGCGACGGCGCGCAGATGCGGGCGGTCGGCCTCGAAGCGTTCGGGCGCAAGCGTGGTGAGCGCGGTCATGGCAGGGTCCCCGTCCGTGGCGTCGGTCTCGCGGTGTGCGCGCAGATCACAGCACGCCCCGGGCCGGCCGCGCCAACGCCTTGTCGTGCGGGGCGGCCGGTTAGGCTCGGGCTTCCTGGAGCGGTGGACCCGCCGGCGGCGGCCCGAAGACGGCAGGGGGCGGACGTGAAGATCCTCATCAGCGCCGACATGGAGGGCGCCACCGGCGTCACCTGGCCCGCCGACGTCCTGCCCGGCACCCCGCAGTGGGAGCGCTGCCGGGCGATGTTCACCTCGGACGTCAACGCCGCCGCGCAGGGCTTCTTCGACGGCGGGGCGGACGAGGTCCTGGTCAACGAGGCCCACTGGACCATGCGCAACCTGCTCCTCGAACGGCTCGACGAGCGGGTCGAGATGCTCACCGGCCGGCACAAGGCGCTGTCCATGGTGGAGGGCGTCCAGTACGGCGACGTCGACGGCATCGCGTTCGTCGGCTACCACGCGGGCGCCGGATCCGAGGGCGTCCTCGCCCACACCTACCTCGCCAACTCGATCACCGGCGTCTGGCTGAACGACGTGCGCGCCAGCGAGGGGCTGCTCAACGCGCACGTCGTGGCCGAGTACGGGGTGCCGGTCGTCCTGGTCACCGGCGACGACGTGGCCTGCGAGGACGCGCTCGGCTACGCGCCCGGGGCGCTGAAGGTCGCCGTCAAGGACCACGTCTCGCGCTACGCGGCCGTGTGCCGCACCCCGGCCCGCACCGCCGCCGACATCCGGGCCGCGGCGAAGACGGCGGCAGGGCTGGCGGTCCGTCGGGAACCCGTCTCGGAGGGGCCGTTCACCGTGGCCGTGGAGTTCGACGCCGAGCACCTCGCGTCGGCGGCCACCGTCGTGCCCGGCGTCGCCCGCGTCGGCGAACGCAGAGCCGCCTACACCGGCGCCACCATGTACGAGGCGATCCGCACCTTCAAGGCGGTCACCACGATCGTCTCGGCCGCGATCGAGGAGCAGTATGGCTGAGCGGCCGGGCACGACGGAGCAGCGGCCGACACGGCGGACACGGCGAAGCGGCCGGAACGGGAGCGCAGCGGCATGACGGACGGACAGGCGCGGGACGAGGTCGTCCGGTTCACCTCGGACCTCATCCGCATCGACACCACGAACCGGGGCGGCGGCGACTGCCGCGAGCGGCCCGCCGCCGAGTACGCGGCGGCGCTGCTGGCCGAGGCGGGCGTCGAGCCCGTCCTGTTGGAGCGCACCCCGGGCCGCACCAACGTCGTCGCCCGCGTCGAGGGCTCCGACCCGTCCGCCGACGCGCTGCTGCTCCACGGCCATCTGGACGTCGTCCCCGCCGAGGCCGCCGACTGGAGCGTGCACCCCTTCTCCGGGGAGGTGCGCGACGGGGTGGTGTGGGGGCGCGGCGCGGTCGACATGAAGAACATGGACGCGATGATCCTGGCCGTGCTGCGGGCCTGGGCCCGCGAGGGCGTGCGACCCCGGCGCGATCTCGTCATCGCCTTCACCGCGGACGAGGAGGCCAGCGCCGCGGACGGCGCCGGCTTCCTCGCCGACCGCCACCCGCACCTGTTCGAGGGCTGCACCCAGGCCGTCGGCGAATCGGGCGCGTTCACCTTCCACGACGGCGCGGGACGCCGGATCTACCCCGTCGCGGCGGGCGAGCGCGGCACCGGCTGGCTCAAACTCACCGCGCGGGGCCGCGCCGGGCACGGCTCCAAGGTCAACCGCGAGAACGCGGTGACCCGGCTGGCCGCGGCCGTCGCCCGCATCGGCGAGCACGTCTGGCCGACCCGGCTTACCCCGACCGTCACCGCCGCGCTCACCGAACTGGCCGCGCTCTACGGCGTCGACGCCGACCTGGACGACGTGGACGCCCTGCTGGGCAAGCTGGGACCGGCCGCCGCCCTCGTCGAAGCGACCGTGCGCAACAGCGCCAACCCCACGATGCTGGAGGCGGGTTACAAGGTGAACGTGATCCCGGGGGAGGCCGCCGCGTTCGTGGACGGCCGCTATCTCGCGGGCGCCGAGGACGAGTTCCGCGCCACCCTCGACGAACTCACCGGCCCCGACGTCGACTGGGAGTTCCACCACCGCGAAGTCGCCCTCCAGGCGCCGGTGGACGTGCCGCTGTACGCGCAGATGCGCGCCGCGGTCGAGGAGTTCGCGCCCGACGCACACGTCGTGCCGTACTGCATGTCCGGCGGAACGGACGCCAAGCAGTTCTCGCGGCTCGGGATCACCGGCTACGGCTTCGCGCCGCTCAAGCTCCCCGAGGGCTTCGACTACCAGGCGCTCTTCCACGGCGTGGACGAACGGGTCCCGGTCGAGGCGCTGCACTTCGGCGTCCGCGTCCTCGACCGGTTCCTGCGGACGGCCTAGGCGGAGGAGGACGACGTGCGGGTCCTGCCCTACGGCTCCTGGCCGTCCCCGATCGACGCGGCCCTGGCCGCTGCCCACGACGGGCGCCCCGACCACGTCGGCTTCGTCGGCGACGAGGTGTGGTGGACCGCGCCCCGGCCCACCGAGAACGGGCGCCGCGCCCTGGTGCGCCGGCGCGTGGACGGCGTCGAGGAGCCGGTCCTGCCCGCCCCCTGGAACGTCCGCAGCCGCGTCGTCGAGTACGGCGGCCACCCCTGGGCCGGCACGGTCGTGGCGGGCCGCCCCCTCGTGGTGTTCACCCACTTCGACGACCAGCGGCTCTACGCGTACGAGCCCGACCGCGGCGGCGAACCACGCCCTCTCACTCCCCTCTCCCCGGTGGGCGGCGGACTGCGCTGGGCGGAACCGCGGGTGCTGTCCGGCCGGGGTGAGGTCTGGTGCGTGCTGGAGGAGTTCACCGGCCCGGCGCCCACCGACCTGCGCCGGGTCCTGGCCGCCGTGCCGCTGGACGGCTCGGCCGCCGACGACCGCACGGCGGTACGCGAACTCACCGACGACAGCCGCCGTTTCGTCACCGGCGCGCGCCTGTCGCCCGACGGGCGGCGGGCGGCCTGGCTGGCCTGGGACCACCCCCTGATGCCCTGGGACGGAACGGACGTCGTCGTCGCCGACGTCACGGCCGACGGCCGCCTCGCCGACGCGCGCGTGGTGGCGGGCGGGCCGGGGGAGTCGATCGCCCAGGTCGACTGGACCCGGCCCGCGGACGCCGGGGACCGGCCCGCGGGCCCGGCGGCGCGCACGACGGGGGAGGGCCTGCTGTACACGAGCGACCGCAGCGGCTGGTGGAACCTGTACCGCGACCACGAACCGCTCTGCCCGCGCGCGGAGGAGTTCGGCGGGGCCCTGTGGAAGCTCGGGCAGCGCTGGTTCGCGCCGCTGGAGAACGGCCTGGTCGCCGTCGTCCACGGCCGGGGCGCCACCGCGCTCGGGATCCTCGATCCGCGGAGCGGCGAACTCGTCGACGCGGCCGGACCGTGGACCGAGTTCGCGCCCACCCTCGCGGTGCGCGGCGAGGCCGTCGTCGCGGTCGCGGCCAGTCCGCGCAGCGCCTACGAGGTGGTGGAGCTGGACGCCCGGACCGGCCGGGCGCGGGTGATCGGGGCCGCGCACGACGACGTGGTGGACCCGGCCCACTACCCCGAGCCCCGGATCCGCACCTTCACCGGGCCGGACGGCCGGGACGTCCACGCGCACGTCTACCCGCCCCACCATCCCGGCGTCGTCGCCCCCGGCCACGAGCTGCCGCCGTACGTCGTCCGGGCGCACGGCGGGCCCACCGACCGCTCCCCGCTCGCCCTGGACCTGGAGATCGCCTACTTCACCTCGCGGGGCATCGGAGTGGCCGAGGTCGACTACGGCGGCTCGACCGGGTACGGCAGGCAGTACCGGGAACGGTTGCGCGAGCAGTGGGGCGTCGTCGACGTGGAGGACTGCGCCGCCGTCGCCCTGGCCCTCGCCGACGAGGGCACCGCCGACCGCGGGCGGCTGGCGATCCGCGGCGGCAGCGCGGGCGGCTGGACCGCCGCCGCCTCGCTCGCCGGCACCGACGTCTACGCCTGCGGCACGATCCGCTACCCGGTGCTCGACCTGGTGGGCTGGGCGACAGGGGGGACCCACGACTTCGAGTCGCACTACCTCGACGGACTCGTCGGACCCCTCGCCGACGTGCCCGCCCGCTACGCGGAGCGCTCGCCCGTCGAGCACGCCGACCGGATCACCGCGCCGTTCCTGCTCCTCCAGGGCCTGGACGACGTGATCTGCCCGCCGGCCCAGTGCGAACGGTTCCTCGACCGGCTCACCCGGCTCGCCGGGCGGCCGGTCCCGCACGCCTACCTCGCCTTCGAGGGGGAGGGGCACGGCTTCCGGCGGGCGGCGACGACGGTCCGGGCCCTGGAGGCCGAGCTGTCCCTGTACGCTCAGGTCTTCGGGCTGCATCCGCCCGGCGCGGCGAGTTTGGAGCTTGTGCGGTGAAGGAACTCGTACGGCCGTCGCGGCCGGCCCCCGGCGCCCGCGTCGCGGTCGTCGCGCCCAGCGGACCGGTGGCGGAGGAACGGCTCCAGGCCGGTCTCGACCTCCTGCGCGGCTGGGACCTCGACCCGTTCGTCGCCCCCCATGTGCTGGACCGGCACCGCACCCTGCCCCACCTGGCGGGCTCCGACACCGACCGGGCGGCCGATCTGCAGCACGCCTGGTGCGACCCCCGCGTCGACGTCGTGCTGTGCGCACGCGGCGGCTACGGCGCCCAGCGCCTGGTCGACCTCCTCGACTGGGACGCCATGGCGGCGGCCGGGCCGAAGGTGTTCATCGGCTTCAGCGACAGCACCGCCCTGCACGAGGCGTTCGCCGTCCGCCTGGGCCTGGTCACGCTCTACGGACCGGTGGCCGCGGGCATCGACTTCGTCAAGAGCGCCCGCGCGCAGGAGCACCTCAGGGCCACCCTGTTCGCCCCCGAGACCGTCCGCACGCTCCGCTCCGGCGGCGTCCCCCTGGCGCCGGGACGGGCGCGGGGCGTCACCCTGGGCGGCTGCCTGACACTGCTGTCCACCGGCTACGGAACCCCCCACTCCCGGGCCGGCGCCCGGGGCGGGATCCTGCTGCTCGAGGACGTCGGCGAGCCGCCCTACGGCGTGGACCGGGCGCTGACCCAGCTGCTGCGCACCGGCTGGCTGGACGGCGTCGCGGGCGTCGCGCTCGGCTCCTGGGACCGGTGCGGCCCGTACGAGGACCTGCGCCCGGTCCTGGCCGACCGGCTCGGCGGCCTCGGCGTCCCCGTGGTCGAGGAGCTCGGCTTCGGGCACTGCGAGGGTGCGCTGACCGTGCCCTTCGGCGTGGCGGCCGTACTCGACGCGGACGAGGGAACGCTCACCCTCGACGCCCCCGCGTTGCGCTGACCCGCCCGGCCGCGTCACCCGCAGGGCCGCCCCACCGCGCGTGCGCCGTACGCCCGGCCCACGCTGGTCGTATGAGTCCCAGGACCCCGAAGCCCCCGAAGAGCGCGCAGGCCGCCGAGAGCGGCGGGCGGCGCGGCGGCCTGGGCGCGGCGACGCCCGGCCGGATCGCCGTGCTGGTGCTCGCCGTCCTCGCCCTGGTGTTCGTCTTCGGCAACACCCGTGCCACCGAGATCCGGCTGCTGGTCCCGGTCGTGACGATGCCGCTGTGGACGGCCCTGCTCGCCACGGGCCTCATCGGCGCGCTGTGCGGGGCGTACTTCGCCTACACCAGGACCCGGCGCCGGTAGCGGCGTCGTACGCTGTCCGGATGCCGCACACCGGATCCGTGTATCTCGCCGAGGGGCCCCGCGTCGGGCTGCGCCACTTCACCCTGGCGGACGGGCCCGAGTTCACCGCCCGGGCGAGCGAGAGCGCGGAGCTGCACCGCCCGTGGCTGTTCCCGCCGGCCACCGCCGACGCGTACACCGCGTACGCGAGCCGGCTGATCGAGGACCCGTCGAAGGTCGGCCTGCTCGTGTGCACCCGGCAGGACGGGGCGATCGCCGGATTCGTCAACATCAACAACATCGTCCAGGGGGCGTTCCGGTCCGGTGCGCTCGGCTACGGCGTCTTCGCGCACGCGGCCGGACGGGGGCTGATGCGCGAGGCCCTCGGCCTCACCGTCGGGCACGCCTTCGGGCCGCTGCGGCTGCACCGCCTGGAGATCAACGCGCAGCCCGCCAACACGGCCTCGATCGCCCTGGCCCGCTCCTGCGGCTTCCGGCGCGAGGGGTTCTCCCCGAAGATGATCCACATCGACGGGGAGTGGCGGGACCACGAGCGGTGGGCGATCACCGCCGAGATGCGGACTTCCGGTTGACCTTCATCGTGTCGAGGTCGGTGACGGTCGACTTCAGCCCGGTGAACCCGCAGCCCAGCGCACGCAACGTCGTCTCGGCGCGTTCCTCGGCGAGCGCGCCCGCCATCTCCTCGCCGTCGGCCGCGTCCGAGACCACCACGAAGCGCATCGAGAAGTGCTTCAGCGGCGACGGCTGGTACGACAGCGTGCCCTCCTCGGTGAACCGCATGCTCGTCAGGCCGTGATCGTCGGCCTCGGCGAGCAGACGGGCACGGGCCTCCTCGGTGAGGCCGTCCCAGGTGCCGCGGACGATCACCCGGTAGGTGTGCTGCTCACTCACTGTCGCTCCTTCGCGTCGGCCGTCGAAGGAGTGACTGTACGTGCGCGCCGCCCGCGCCCGCCCGGAATTTCGGCGTGCCCGCAGGGCTCACCGCCCGCGGCGGTCCGCGTACTCGTACACCGCTCCGTCCGGGTGCCGGACGATGAGGTTGCGGCCGACCGGCGTCGGCACCGGCCCCGCGATGACGTCCGCGCCCAGCCCGGTGAGGGTCGCGAGGGCCTCGTCGACGTCCGTGACGGCGATCGTCGCGGCCACCTTGCGCAGCACCTCCAGCTCGGCCGGCGGCCCGCTCATCAGGAGGAAGCAGCCGACGGCGGCCACGCGCACCCCGCCCCGCTCGAAGCGCAGCGCGGGGGTGCCGGCCAGCCGCTCGTAGAAGGCGACCGAGGCGTCCAGATCGTCGACGCAGACACGCAGTGTGGCTCCCAGAATGTCCATGCGCCCGAGCCTAGTTGGGGCCGGCGGCGCCCCGGTGATCCTTCACGCGATCCGTCCGCCGCCCGCACCGCGGCCCGTCCCGCGGGCCCCTCGCCGGGCGTGAGGCCTCCTGACCGCGGGTACCCGACGGCCATGGAGCGCATCGACCACATGGAGCATCTGGACAGGCATCTCGTCGACGAACTCGCGCAGGTGGCGCGCGAGACGATCCGGGAGGAGCTGCGGGAGCAGACGCGCAAGCAGCGCCGCACCGCGATGCTGTACGCCACCTCCGGCGCACTCGCCCTCTACGCCGGCGCCGCCGTCGCGGTCGCGGTCGGCCTGGCGCTCGGCATCGGCCTGCCGGACTGGGCCGCGGCGCTGATCACCGCCGCGATCCTCGGAGTGGCCGCCTATCTCGTGCGCAACGCGGCGAAGCCGCACCCCGCCCGGCCGGGCCGGGCCCACGGGTCCCTCCCCGGGAGCGCGCCGTCCGGGCCGTCCACCGGCGTCGGGGCGCCGCACCCGCCGGTCCCGCCGATGCCGCGGACCGCGCCGGACGCCCACCTGCCGGAGGCGGCCGGGACGACGCGCCCGCAGGACGCCGGCCCGTCGGACCCGCGTCCGCAGGTCTGACCCGCGACACGACAACGGCCCGGCCCCGCGGCGCAACCGCCGCGGGGCCGGGCCGTCCGGCCGGGGCCGCTCCCGTGGGCCCCTGTCCGGCTGGAGGGGCTCTCACTGGAGGCGGGGCAGCACCTTGGTCCGGTAGAAGTCGAAGAAGCCGCGCTGGTCCGGGCCGATCTGGTTCACGTAGACCCGGTCGAAGCCCGCGTCGGCGAAGGCGGTGAGAGCCGCGACGTGCTCGTCCACGTCGTCGCCGCAGACCGTGTTCTCGCCGACCATCTCCTCGGTGATCAGCGGCTCCAGCTGCTCGAAGTGGCTCGGCGTGGGCAGGATCTGGCCCATCTCGCCGGGCAGCAGCTGGTTCGACCACAGTCGGCGGACCGTGCGGACGGCCTCGTCCCGGTCGGCGCCGTAGCAGACCTTCGTGCCGCCGCTGACCGGCTTCGCACCGCCGCCGCCCTTGCGGAACTGCTCCACCATCGGCTCCTCGGGCATCATCGTGATGTAGCCGTCGCCCACCCGGGACGCCAGGGACGTCGCCTTGGGGCCGAACCCCGAGATGTCGATCGGCACCGGCTCGTCGGGGACGGTGTACAGACGGGCGTTCTCCACCGTGTAATGCGTGCCGTAGTGGCTGACCTCCTCGCCGGTGAACAGGCGGCGCATCACCTGAACGGCCTCCTCCAGCATCTCCAGGCGCACGGTCGCCGGCGGCCACGCGTCGCCCAGGATGTGCTCGTTGAGCGCCTCGCCCGAACCGACGCCGAGCCGGAAGCGGCCGTTCGTCATCACGGCGGCCGTGGCGGCGGCCTGGGCCACCACGGCCGGGTGCATCCGCACCGTCGGGCACGTCACGGCCGTCTCGATCGGCAGCGACACCGCCTCCGACAGCGCGCCGATCACCGACCAGACGAACGGGCTCTGCCCCTGCGCGTCGTTCCAGGGGTGGTAGTGGTCGGAGATCCACAGCGCCTGGAAGCCCGCCTGCTCGGCCATCCGCGCCTGGTCGATCAGGTCCGCGGGGCCGAATTCCTCGCAGGACAGGAAGTAGCCGTACTCGGGCATGGGGGATACCTCCGACATGGGTGACTCGGGTCCGGCACCGGGTACCCGACGGCCGCACGGGAAACCGGCGCACGTTTGGCCGACCCCGTCAGGGGGACGCGGAAACCCTCCTACGACAACCGTCCGAACCCCCGCCGGAGGCCAGCCGTGAGTCGACCCCGCGTCGTGATCGCCGGAGCGGGCCTCGCCGGGTACCGGGCGGCCCGCACCCTCGCCCGGGCGGCGCGCGGCCGGGCCGACATCACCCTCGTCAACCCGACCGACCACTTCCTCCACCTGCCCGCGCTGCCCCTGGTGGCGGCCGGCGCCCTGGAACCGCACCGGGTCGCCGTGTCGCTGTCGCGCACCCTGCGCGGCGTGCGGCTGGTGCTCGGCGAGGACGACCGCGTGGACCTCGACGCGCGCACCGTGCGCTGCACCGGCCCCGAGGGCGAGGCGGTCTTCCTCGGCTACGACCGGCTGGTGCTGGCCGTGGGCGGCGCCGGCGCGCTGCCGCCCGTCCCCGGCGTGGCCGAGCACGCGTACGGCTGCCGGGACCTGCCCGAGGCGCTCTGGCTGCGCGATCACCTCATGCGCCAGGTGGAGGCGGCCGCGTCCGGCGACGACGCGGCCGAACAGGTGGCGCGCTGCACCTTCGTCGTCGCCGGCGCGGGCTGGACCGGCGCCGAAGTCGCCGCACGGGGAAAGCCGTTCACCGACGCCCTGGTGCGGGACCATCCCGCCCGCGGGGGCATGCGGCCGCGGTGGCTGCTGTTCGACGCCGCCGAGCGCGTCCTTCCCGAGCTGGACGAACGGCACGCCCGCACCGCCGAACGGGTGCTGCGCGCACGCGGCGTCGAGGTGCGCACGGGGACCTCCGTGCAGGAGGCCACGCACGAGGGCGTGCTGCTGAGCGACGGCGAGTTCGTGCAGAGTCGCACGCTGGTGTGGTGCGTGGGCGCGGGGCCCGGTCCGCTGACGGCCTCGCTCGGACTGCCCATGGAGCGGGGCCGGCTGCTCGTGGAGCCGACGCTCCAGGTGCCCGGCCGGCCCGAGGTGTTCGCCTGCGGGGACGCGGCCGCCGTGCCGGACCTGGACCGGCCCGGGGAGTACACGCCGACGACCGCGTGGCACGCCCGGCGGCAGGGAGGAGCGGCCGCACACAACGTCGCCGCCTCCCTCGACGGCTCCGGCGCCCTACGGCCCTACCGGTACCGGGATCCGGGGTACGCCGCCGGTCCCGGCCACGGACGGGCGGCCGCCGGCACGCGCCGTCTCGCCGCGATGCCCGGCGAGCGCGTCCGCGGCGCGGCCGACCGCCTGCTGGACGCCGTGCTGCCGCGCCGGCCCGTCCAGTGGGGCCTCGTGCGGCCGGGACCGGCGCCGCTGGACTCGGCGCCGCAGCAGGCGGCTCCGCCCGGGCCGGCCCGGATCCCGCGGGTCCGCGGACGGGCGCCGACGGTCTTCGGGCCCGGCGCGGCCACCGAGGAGGACGTCCGCGCGACCGCCCCGGCGGCGGCGACCGCCCCCACGGACCGGAACACCGAGAACACGGACCGGAACGCCGAGAACGACGCCTACGGCGTGAACGACATGAACACCCACCACGACAGAGATCAGGTGAGCGACGTGAACGACGTGAACGACGAGAACCAGACGACCGGCGGGCCCGACGAGCGGCGCCCCTCTCCGGAGGACGGCTCCCAGTCGATCACCTCGCCGACGCCCGAGGTGGGCCGGCACGGAAGCGGTGCGGACGGCCCCCGGACCGATCGTTCGTCGCCCGAGGACGGCTCCCAGTCGATCACCTCGCCCACCCCGGAGGTCGGACAGCACAGCTCCGGACCGGCGACCGGGAGCGACGACAGGGCCGCCGAGCCCGCCAGGAACCAGCCGGGCGGCGAGCCCGCCAAGAACCAGCCCGGTGGCGAGCCCGCCAGGAACCAGCCGCCCGCCCGCCCCGCCGACAGCGCCCCCGAGCGTGCGGAAGGAAACCGGTAACCCGATGGACACCGCCGAACTCATCGAACTCGGCCAGCAGTTGAGGGTGGACAGTGTGCGCGCCTCCGCCGCCGCGGGATCCGGGCACCCGACGTCGTCGATGTCGGCCGCGGACCTGATGGCCGTGCTCCTCGCGAACCACCTCCGCTACGACTTCGACCGCCCCGCCCACCCCGGCAACGACCGCTTCGTCCTGTCCAAGGGCCACGCCTCCCCGCTGCTCTACTCCGCCTACAAGGCCGCGGGGGCCGTCGACGACGAGGAACTGCTGACCTTCCGCAAGCTCGGCAGCCGGCTCGAAGGCCATCCCACCCCGCGACGGCTGCCGTGGGTGGAGACGGCCACCGGCTCGCTCGGCCAGGGACTGCCGGTGGGCGTCGGCATCGCGCTCTCGGGCAAGCGGCTGGAACACGCCGGCTACCGGGTGTGGGTGCTGTGCGGGGACAGCGAGCTCGCCGAGGGATCGGTGTGGGAGGCCGCCGAACACGCGGGCCACGAGCACCTCGACAACCTGACGGCGATCGTCGACGTCAACCGGCTCGGCCAGCGCGGACCGACCCGGCACGGCCACGACCTCGACGCCTACGCCCGCCGCTTCCAGGCGTTCGGCTGGCACACGGTCGAGGTCGACGGACACGACGTGGACGCCGTGGACCGCGCCTACGGCGAGGCGGTCTCCACCAAGGGCCAGCCCACCGTCGTCCTCGCCCGCACCCTCAAGGGCCGGGGCGTGTCGTCCGTCCAGGACCGCGAGGGGCTGCACGGCAAGCCGCTCCCGGACGCCGACGAGGCGATCGAGGAACTGGGCGGCGTGCGGGACCTACGGGTCCGGGTGCACGCGCCGGCCGACGCCCGCATGCTGCACTCCGTCCCCGGCGGACGCCTGGACCTGCCGCGCTGGGACAAGGGCGAGGAGGCCGCCACCCGGGACGCCTACGGCCAGGCGCTGGCCGCGCTGGGCGGCGCCCGCGAGGACGTCGTCGCGCTCGACGGCGAGGTGAGCGACTCCACCCGCGCCGAGGTCTTCGCCAAGGAGCACCCCGAGCGGTTCTTCGAGTGCTACATCGCCGAGCAGCAGCTCGTCGCCGCCGCGGTGGGCCTCGCGGCGCGCGGCCGGGTGCCGTACGCCTCCACGTTCGCCGCCTTCCTGACCCGGGCCCACGACTTCGTCCGCATGGCCGCCGTCAGCGGCGCGGGCGTCAACCTGGTCGGCTCGCACGCCGGGTCCGCCATCGGCCAGGACGGCCCTTCGCAGATGGGCCTGGAGGACCTGGCGATGTTCCGGGCCGTGCACGGCTCCACCGTGCTGTACCCGTGCGACCCCAACCAGACCGCCCGGCTCGTCGCCACGATGGCCGGCCTCGACGGCGTCCGCTATCTGCGCACCTCGCGCGGCAAGGCCCCGGCGCTGTACGGCCCGGACGAGGAGTTCCCGGTCGGCGGCAGCAAGGTGCTGCGCTCCTCGGACCGGGACCGGATGACGATCGTCGCGGCCGGCGTCACGGTGCACGAGGCGCTGAAGGCCGCCGAGGCGCTCGACGCCGAGGGCGTCGCGGTCCGGGTGATCGACCTGTACTCGGTCAAGCCCGTCGACCGGGACACGCTGCGGCGGGCGGCGCGGGAGACCGGCTGCCTGCTGAGCGTGGAGGACCACCACGAGCAGGGCGGCCTGGGCGACGCGGTCCTCGACGCCTTCGTCGACGGTCGGCCCACGCCCCGCCTCGTGCGGCTCGCCGTGCGCACGATGCCGGGGTCGGCCGGCCCCGACGAGCAGCTGCACGCCGCCGGGATCGACGCCGAGTCGATCGCCGCGTCCGCCCGGCTGCTGGTGGAGCAGGCGATCGCGCCGTGAGCACGCGGGCGGACGGCGGTGTTCGGACGGTGCGAGCCGGCCGCCGTACCGTCGAGGTCCACCGGCCGGACAAGGTGCTCTTCCCGGCCGGGGACGACGCGCACGAGTACACGAAGGCCGACGTCGTCGCCTACCACCGCTCCGTCGCCGCGTTCATGCTGCCGCACCTGCGGGGCCGCCCGCTGATGCTGGAACGGCGCCCCGACGGGATCGACGGCCCCCGGTTCATGCAGAAGAACACCCCCGAGCACTATCCGGACTGGATCCGGCGGGTCGAGGTGGCCAAGGAGGGCGGCACGGTCCTCCACACCGTCTGCGACGACACCGCCACCCTCGTCCACCTGGCCGACCAGGCCTGCCTCACCCTGCACCGCTGGCTGTCGCGCGCCGACCGGACCGACCGCCCGGACCTGATGATCTTCGATCTCGACCCGGCCGACGACGCGCCCTTCGCCGTCGTCCGCGAGGCCGCCCGCCGGCTCGGCGAACTCCTCGACGAGCTGCGGCTCCCCTCGGGCCTCATGACGACCGGCTCGCGCGGGCTGCACGTCGTGGTCCCCGTGGACGGCAGCCACGGCTTCGACGAGGTGCGCGCCTTCGCCCGGGACGTCGCCGAACTGCTCGCCGCCGAGCACCCGGACCGGCTCACCACGGCCGCCCGCAAGAAGGACCGCGGCGACCGGCTCTACCTGGACATCCAGCGCAACGCCTACGCACAGACGGCCGTCGCCCCCTACACGGTGCGCGCGCTGCCCGGCGCCCCCGTGGCCACCCCGATCACCTGGGACCAGCTCGACGATCCCGAGCTCGGCCCGCGCCGCTGGACCATCGCCGAAGCGGTCGAGCAGGCGCGTTCCCGCCCCTGGGCCGCGCTGACCGGCCGGGGGCGCTCCCTGGACCCGGCCCGGCGGCGGCTCGGCGCACTGATCGGCTCGTGAAGGTTTGGCCATGAGGCTTCCGGCCACACGGAAGGAGAGGTGGCCATGGCGAACACAAAGAACACATCGCATTCCACAGAGAACACACCGGGTGCGCGGTCTTCACGAAACACCCGGAAGAAGAGACCCGAGAACGAGGGGTCCCGGCGCCGTCCCACGCACCACCGGGAGGAGCGGGACACCGAGGAGCCGGCAGCCGAGGCGGCAGAGGCCGAAGAGGCGGAGGCCGAAGAGGCGGAGGCCGAGGAGGCGGACGTCGAGGAGGCGGACGTCGACGAAGCCGACGCGGAGGCCGAGGAGGCCGATGCCGAAGCCGAGGAGGCGGACGTCGAGGAGGCGGATGCCGACGAAGCCGACGCCGACGCCGAGGCCGAGGCCGAGGAGCTCGACGGCGAGGAGCAGGACGCCGACGAGGCGGAGCGTGACGAGCCGGACACCGAAGGCGGCGACGGCGACGAGCCGGAAGCCGACGAGGACGACGACATGAAGGGCGAGGACCACATCGTGACGGACGACCGGCCGCGCCCCATGGAGGTGCTGCGCGAGGCACGTGCCCAGCTCGCTGAGCTCACCGGCATGACCGCCGAGAGCGTGTCCTCCTTCGCGCAGACGGAGGACGGCTGGTCCCTGGAGGTCGAGGTCCTCGAACTGGAACGGGTCCCCGACACCATGAGCCTCATGGCGACCTACCAGGTCGAGCTCGACCCCGACGGGCAGCTCACCGGCTATCGGCGCGTTCGCCGTTACGAGCGCGGGCGGGCCGACGCGCACCGGGCCGGCGGCCGTTAGGCCGCCGCACCACACCATTTCCGATCATCAATCACGAAAGCAAGGAGGTGCGGTCGGCATGACCGTAGTCCCGGCACAGCAGTCCGGTGGCGGAGGCGGCTCGAGCGGTCTTTACGACGTTCTGGAGCTCGTCCTCGACAGGGGGCTGGTGATCGACGCGTTCGTGCGGGTCTCCCTGGTCGGTATCGAGATCCTCAAGATCGACGTGCGTGTCGTCGTGGCCAGCGTCGACACCTATCTGCGCTTCGCCGAGGCGTGCAACCGGCTGGACCTGGAATCCGGCTCCAACAAGAGCCCGGGCCTGCCCGAGATCGTCGGCGAGGTCACCGAGTCCGGCGCGCGCGGCAAGTCCAAGGGCGCGCTGTCCGGCGCCGCCGAGACCATATCCGACGCGTTCAAGCAGGCGCGTGACGACGGTTCCGAGGAGCGCCAGACCAGGCCGCGTGCCCGCAAGACCGCGGCTTCGCGCCGGAAGGAGGAGCAGGAGTGAGCACCTACGTCTACGGCATCACCGCGGGCTCGCACCCTGCCCTTCCCGAGGGACTGGGCGGCGTCGGAGACCCTCCGATGCCCGTGCGGGTGCTCAAGGAGGGCGATCTGGCGGCCGTCGTGAGCGACGCGCCGGAGGGCCTGCGCCCCAAGCGGCGTGAGCTGCTCGCGCACCAGAACGTGCTCGCCGAGGCGGGCGCGGGCGGCTGCGTGCTGCCCATGCGGTTCGGCAGCGTCGCCCCCGAGGACAGCGCCGTGACCGGTGTGCTCGCCGAGCGCGCCGAGCACTACCAGGAGCGGCTGCGGGCTCTCGACGGCAAGGTCGAGTACAACGTCAAGGCGACGCACATCGAGGAGGCCGTGCTGCACCACGTCATGGCCGGCAGCCCCGAGCTGCGTTCGCTCGCCGAGGCCAACCGCAAGGCGGGCGGCGGCAGTTACGACCAGAAGCTACAGCTCGGCGAGATGGTCGCCGCCGCCGTCAAGGCCCAGGAGGCCGAGGACGCGGGCGTCGTCCAGCAGGCGCTGGAGCCGCTCTCGGCCGCCGTCGGTCTGGGCCCCGAGTCCACGGGCTGGCTGGCCAACGTGTCGTTCCTGGTGGACCGGGACGAGGCGGCCCGATTCGCGGAGGCGGTGGACGAGCTGCGACAGGCCCATCCGCACCTCGACGTGCGCCTCAACGGGCCGCTTCCGCCCTACAGCTTCGTCGAGCCCGGACCCTCCGAGCCCGCGGAGACGATCACCGGGAAGTAGGTGCGTCGTGGGACTGCTCGGAGAGGTTTTCCTGCTGCCGCTGGCTCCGGTCAGAGGCAGTGGATGGGTGATCCGGCAGGTACTCCGTGAGGCCGAACGGATCTATTACGACCCCTCCACGATCCGGGCCGAACTCTCCCGCCTCGAACAGCAGTTGGAGGCGGGGGAGATCACGGAGGAGGAGTTCGACCGACAGGAGGACGAACTCCTGGACCGGCTGGAGGCCGGCCCAGGCGGCACCACGCAATCGGACGACGGGACGGCAAGATGAACCGAATGGGACTGGGCCTCGCGGTCGGGGCGGGCTACCTGCTCGGCCGCACCAGGAAACTGAAAATGGCGGTGGCCGTCGGATCGCTGGTGGCCGGCAAGCGGCTCAACCTGACGCCGAAGGGCATCGCCGACCTGGTCTCCCAGCAGCTGCGGGACAACCCGCAGTTCAAGGAGATCGGGGACCAGTTGCGTCAGGACCTGCGCGGAGTCGGCAAGGCCGCCTCCGGCGCCATGGTCGAGCGGCAGATCGACGCGCTCGCGGACCGGCTGCACGGCCGCACCGCCGAGGTCCGCGACCAGCTCGCCGGCGCCGTGCCCGGCAAGGGCCGCGGCAGGGACGACGAGGCCGACGACGAGCAGGACGACGACGTGGAGGCGGACGAGGAGTACGACGAGCCTCAGGACGCCGACTACGAGGACGAGGACGAGGACGAGGACGAGCCTCAGGACTCTGAGGAGGACGAGGAAGAGGAGGACGAGGAGCCGCCGAGGAAGCCCGCGGCGAAGAAGACGGCCAAGAAGGCGCCCGCGAAGAAGGCCCCTGCGAAGAAGGCGCCCGCCAAGAAGGCTCCGGCTCGCAGGACGGCCGCGAAGAAGACCGCGTCGGCCGGCAAGACGGCCGCGAAGACGGCGTCCCGGCCCGCCTCCGGCGGCAGCTCCGGCGCCCGCCGCCCGAAGGGAGGCGGTGACCGATGACCGACACCCTCGGATCCGCGAAGTCCGCGACCTCCGCCGCAGGTAAGGCGACCGGCGGCAACCCCCTCTCGGGCCTGGCCCAGAGCGAGGCGGCCGACCGGCTCAAGGCGGAGGTGCAGGAGTACCTCGCCGCCCAGGCCACGCGTCTGCTCACCGGGGTGGGCAGCAAGCTCGGCGAGACCACGAACAAGCTCAACGACATCGCCGAGGGCAACAGCCCCGGGTTCGCCAAACTCGCCCTGGACGGCGGCAAGAAGATCGCCGAGGGCAAGGGCCCGGTCCGCTCCGCGCTGGAGCTCGGCGCCTCGCGCGCCAAGGACAAGGTGACCGGCGCGCTGAAGAACCTCGGCGGCGGCAAGGGCGGCAAGGGCAAGAAGAGCGCGGGCAAGAAGCCGACCGTCATCATGGAGACGATCGACGTCGGCGTGCCGCTGCGCACCGCCTACGACCAGTGGACGCAGTACCAGGACTTCAGCACCTTCGCCAAGGGCGTCAAGAGCGCGAACCGCGCCGACGACACCACCAGCGACTGGCAGGCGAAGGTCTTCTGGTCCAACCGCAGCTGGAAGGCGAAGACCACCGAACAGGTGCCGGACGACCGGATCGCCTGGACGTCGGAGGGCGCCAAGGGCACCACGAAGGGCGTCGTCTCCTTCCACGAGCTCGCCGAGAACCTGACCCGCATCCTGCTGGTCATCGAGTACTACCCGACGGGCCTCTTCGAGAAGACCGGCAACATCTGGCGCGCCCAGGGCCGACGTGCCCGCCTCGACCTGAAGAACTTCTCCCGCTTCATCACCATCAAGGGTGAGGCGAAGGACGGCTGGCGCGGCGAGATCCGCGACGGCGAGGTCGTCCGCTCCCACGACGACGCGGTCGCCGAGGAGGAGGAGAACCGGGAGTCCGAGGAGCTCGACGAGAACGGCGAGCCCGACGAGGACGCCGAGGCGCGGGATGCCGCGGACGGCGGCCCGGAGGACGATGAGGAGTACGAGACCGAGGACGAGGGCCCGGACGCCGAGGACGTCGAGGAGGACGAGCCCGAGGCCGAGTACGAGGACGAAGAGGAGGAGGGTGAGCCCGAGGAGGCCGAGGGCGAGTACGAGGAGGCCGACGACGAGTACGAGGAGGAGCCCGAGCCCGAGTACGAGGACGCGAAGGGCGGGAGCCGGCGATGAGCATGTCGAGCCGGCTGCCGGAGCCGTACGGTCAGGGCGGCGGAGCCAATCTCGCCGACATCCTGGAACGCGTTCTCGACAAGGGCATCGTGATCGCGGGCGACATCCGGATCAACCTGCTCGACATCGAACTGCTCACCATCAAACTCCGCCTGATCGTCGCCTCCGTCGACAAGGCGAAGGAGATGGGCATCGACTGGTGGGAGACGGACCCGGCGCTGTCCTCCGGCGCCCGCCGCGACGAGCTCGCGCGTGAGAACGCCGAGCTGCGCGAACGGCTGGCACGGCTGGAGGAACTGGAGCTGGGCCGCGCCCCGGAGGACGCCCGGGAGTCCGGCTCCCGCGACGTCAGGAAGGAGTCGCCGTGACGGGGCTGCGATACGTCTACGCCGTCTGCCGTCCCTTCGGCGCGCCCTTGCAGTCGGCCCTCAAGGGGGTGGCGGGCGACCCGCCCCGGTTGCTCGGCCACCGCGGCCTGATCGCCGTGGTCAGCCACGTCCCCGAGGCGGACTTCGCCGAGGCGCCCCTGCACCGGCATCTGGAGGACCTCGACTGGCTGACCGAGACCGCCCGGGCCCACCAGCAGGTCATCGACGCGCTGACGGCCGTCACCACGCCGTTGCCGCTCCGGCTCGCCACGGTGTTCCGTGACGACAGCGGCGTCCGCGTGATGATGGAGGAGCGCGAGGCCGACTTCCTGCGCACCCTGGACCGGCTGGAGGGCCGGGTCGAGTGGGGCGTGAAGGTCTACGTGGAGCGTGAGCCCGAGGCCGCCTCCGAGCCGGCGGCGAAGCCCGCCTCCGGCCGGGACTACCTGCGCCGGCGGCGCATGGAGAGCAGGGCGCACGAGGACAGCTG
The DNA here is from genome assembly GCF_024539675.1 of Streptomyces hilarionis. GTDB lineage: Bacteria > Actinomycetota > Actinomycetes > Streptomycetales > Streptomycetaceae > Streptomyces > Streptomyces hilarionis. The sequence continues at coordinate 55,580 of NZ_JAHHIT010000053.1, forward strand.
GCAGCGGGCGGAGCGTTTCGCCGGCCGGCTGCACGCCACCCTGTCCGAGCACGCCGACGGCGCCCGGCTGCACGCGCCGCAGAACTCGGCCCTGTCCAAGGCGCCCGGACAGAACGTCCTGAACGCCGCCTACCTGGTGCCGCGCGCACAGTCCGAGGAATTCGTGGAACTCGTGGACCGCACGAAGGGCGAGGAGCCCGGGATGCGCGTCGAGCTCACCGGTCCCTGGGCCGCGTACTCCTTCGTGGACGACAGCGGGAACGCGTCGGCGCAGGAGTCCCCGTCGGCGAGGGGGGCTCATGACCGTCGTGGAGCGCCGCGAGGTCGCCCTGGTGGACCTGCTCGACCGGCTGCTCGCCGGGGGAGTGGTCATCACGGGCGACATCACGCTGCGCATCGCGGACGTCGACCTCGTCCGCATCGACCTCAACGCCCTGATCAGCTCGGTCAACGAGCAGGTGCCCTCGCCCTTCGGGGAGTCGCCGTGACGGAGCGACGCAACCACATCGACCTCGAGCCCGACACCGTCGAGCGCGACCTGGTCAAACTGGTGCTGACCGTGGTGGAGCTGCTGCGCCAGCTGATGGAACGGCAGGCCCTGCGCCGCTTCGACCAGGGCGACCTGAACGAGGAGCAGGAGGAGCGCATCGGGCTCACCCTGATGCTGCTCGACGACCGCATGACCGAGCTGCGCGAGCGGTACGGGCTGCGGCCCGAGGACCTCAATCTGGACCTCGGACCCCTCGGACCGCTGCTTCCCCGGGAGTGAGCCCGTCCGGCGGGAGCCGGCGGCCCTCCCGGCGGCGGGCCGGCCCGGCGCCGGACGGGCGAACCCGCGGAACGCGCGGATCAGCCGGTTCGGAACGCGCGGATCAGCCGGTTCGGAACGCGGATCAGGCGGGTTTCCGGCACAGGATCTCCCCGTGGAGGACGGCGAACCAGCCGTCCTCCCGCCGTCCCCACTCCCGCCAGGCCGTCGCCACGGCGTCCAGCTGCTCCGTCGTGGCGTGTCCGCCGCGGGCGGCGAGCTCCGCGTAGGCCGACGCCACGGTGCGGTCGGCCCACAGGCCGCTCCACCAGGCCCGCTCCTCGGGGGTGCTGAAGGTCCAGGTGGAGGACGTGGCCGTGATCTCGGTGAACCCGGCGGCCAGCGCCCAGGACTTCAGCCGCCGCCCGGCGTCCGGCTCGCCGCCGTTGGCGCGGGCCACCCGCCGGTAGAGGTCCAGCCAGTCGTCCATGCCCCCGTCGGCGGGGTGCCAGGTCATCGCCGCGTAGTCCGAGTCGCGTACCGCGACGAAGCCGCCGGGCCTGGTCACCCGCAGCATCTCCCGCAGCGCCTGGACGGGATCGCCCACGTGCTGGAGCACCTGATGGGCGTGGACGACGCAGAACGTGTCGTCGGGGTGTTCGAGGGCGTGCACGTCCGCGACCGCGAAGTCGATGTTGGCCAGCCCCCGCTCGGCGGCCGTGGCGCGCGCCTGCTCCAGGATCCCGGGCGCGTGGTCGACGCCGGTGACGTGCCCGTCGGGGACCAGCGCGGCCAGGTCGGCGGTGATGGTGCCCGGGCCGCAGCCGATGTCCAGGATCCTCATGTGGGGCTTGAGCGAGCCGAGCAGATAGGCCGCGGAGTTGGCGGCGGTCCGCCAGGTGTGCGAACGCAGCACGGACTCGTGGTGGCCGTGCGTGTAGACGGCGCTCTCCCGGGCTTTCGGCATGACGGCTCCCCTTGTCGACGGACCGGGTCCGGCCCGGCCACCGCTGGCTCCACGCTACGCCGACAGTCGGATGGTGAGACAGATCGTCCTGCGATATGGACTGACGGGTCGTCAAGTACGGTGTTCCGTGCGGTCGGCGCCGTCCGGCGGGGCCGCGGCCCGGCACGGGGGCCGACGACCGGGCCCCGCCCCCCACCGGTACCCTGAAGTGGCCGTTTCCGGCCCGGAGACGGTCCCGACACCGGAGGGTCCCCGCATGCGACTGCTGCTCGTCCGTCACGGCCAGACCCCGGCCAACGTCGACTACCTCCTCGACACGGCCGTCCCCGGCCCGGGACTCACCGAGCTCGGCGCACGCCAGGCCGCCGCCCTGCCCGAGGCCCTGGCCGGCGAGGACGTCGAGGCCCTCTACGCCTCCACCCTCGTGCGCACCCGGCTCACGGCCGCGCCGCTGGCCGCCGCCCGCGGCCTCGACGTCGTCGTGCGCGACGGGGTGCGGGAGATCTCCGCCGGAGACATGGAGGGGCTGCGCGGCGACACGGAGCACGGCGCGCTGTACATGCGCACGGCGTTCGCCTGGGCGGCGGGCGAGACGGACCTGCGCATGCCCGGCGGCGAGAGCGGGACCGAGTTCCTCGCCCGCTACGACGCCGTGGTCGCCGAGATCGCGGCGAGCGGCGCGCGGACCGTCGTGCTGGTCAGCCACGGCGCCGCGATCCGCACCTGGGCGGCGGCCCGCGCCCACAACGTCGACGTCCCCTTCGCCGCGGCCCACCGCCTCGCCAACACCGGCACGGTCGTGCTGGAGGGCTCGCCCGCGGACGGCTGGAAGGCGCTGTCCTGGGCGGGCGCCACGGTGGCGCCCGCCGGGCAGGGCGGACCGGCCGGGCAGCCCCTCGAGGGCGCCGGCGGCTGACCGGCGGGGCCGGCCGCGCTTCCCCGGCCTGCGCCGACATCGGTCCGCCGGGTGGATATCGGTTTGCCGCGGGCGGCGGGGGGCCCGCAGAATGCGTCCTCATGGGACATCTGGAAGCCGCGCATCTCGAGTACCACCTCCCCGACGGGAGGGCGCTGCTCGGCGACGTCTCCTTCCGGGTGGGCGAAGGGGCCGTCGTGGCCCTGGTCGGTCCCAACGGCGCCGGCAAGACCACCCTGCTCCGGCTGATCTCGGGGGAGCTGAAACCGCACGGGGGAACCGTCACGGTGAGCGGCGGCCTGGGCGTGATGCGCCAGTTCGTGGGCTCGGTACGGGACGAGACGACCGTCCGCGACCTGCTGGTGTCCGTCGCCTCGCCCCGCATCCGCGAGGCCGCGAAGGCCGTCGACGAGGCCGAGCACGCGATCATGACCGTCGACGACGAGGCCGCCCAACTGTCCTACGCGCAGGCCCTCTCCGACTGGGCGGAGGCGCGCGGCTACGAGTCCGAGACGCTGTGGGACATGTGCACCACGGCCGCCCTCGGCGTCCCCTACGACAAGGCCCAGTTCCGCCTCGTGCGCACGCTGTCCGGCGGTGAGCAGAAGCGCCTCGTGCTGGAGGCGCTGCTGCGCGGCCACGACGAGGTGCTCCTCCTCGACGAGCCCGACAACTATCTCGACGTGCCCGGCAAGCGGTGGCTGGAGGAGCGGCTCGCGGAGACGCGCAAGACGGTTCTGTTCGTCTCCCACGACCGCGAACTCCTCTCCCGCGCCGCCGAGAAGATCGTCTCCGTCGAGCCCGGTCCGGCCGGCGCCGACGCCTGGGTGCACGGCGGCGGCTTCGCCACCTACCACGAGGCCCGGCGCGAACGCTTCGCCCGCTTCGAGGAGTTGCGCCGCCGCTGGGACGAGAAGCACGCCCAGCTGAAGAAGCTCGTGCTGAGCCTGCGGCAGGCGGCCTCGATCAGCCACGAGCTGGCCTCGCGCTACCAGGCCGCCCAGACCAGGCTGCGCAAGTTCGAGGAGGCCGGTCCGCCGCCGGAGCCGCCCCGCGAGCAGGACATCACGATGCGCCTCAAGGGCGGCCGCACCGGCGTGCGCGCCGTCACCTGCGAGGGGCTCGAACTCACCGGCCTGATGAAGCCCTTCGACCTGGAGGTCTTCTACGGCGAGCGGGTCGCCGTCCTCGGCTCCAACGGGTCGGGCAAGTCCCACTTCCTGCGGCTGCTGGCCGGCGAGGACGTGGCGCACACGGGACAATGGAAGCTCGGCGCTCGCGTGGTGCCCGGGCACTTCGCCCAGACCCACGCCCACCCCGAGCTCCAGGGCCGCACCCTGCTGGACATCCTGTGGAGCGAGCACTCCCAGGACCGGGGCGCGGCGATGTCCCGGCTGCGCCGCTACGAGCTGACCCAGCAGGCGGAACAGACCTTCGACCGGCTGTCCGGCGGCCAGCAGGCCCGGTTCCAGATCCTGCTGCTCGAACTTCAGGGCGTCACGGCGCTCCTTCTCGACGAGCCCACCGACAACCTCGACCTGGAGTCCGCCGAAGCGTTGCAGGAGGGCCTGGAGGCCTTCGACGGGACGGTGCTGGCCGTCACCCACGACCGCTGGTTCGCCCGCTCCTTCGACCGCTACCTGGTCTTCGGCAGCGACGGCCGGGTCCGGGAGACCGCGGAGCCGGTGTGGGACGAGCGGCGCGTGGAGCGGGCCCGCTAGCGGACCGGGACGGCCCTCGGCGAGGCCCGGGGGCCGGAATGTTCGTACAGTGGAGGCAGGAGGGCGAGACCCATGGCTCCCTCCCGGACGCCGCTCGGGGCAGTGCCGGTGGCGATCCCGGGGGCGGGTACCCGAAGCGTACGGACGACCACGACGAGCGGGGCACCACGATGACCGGAGTCGACCCGGACCGGCTGGACGACCAGCAGCTGATGAAAGAGCTGGAGACGATCCACCGCACGCGCCACGACACGCTGCTGTACGGCTCGAACGACGCGCTGCGCGCCCACAACGACCGCATGGCCCGGCTGGAGGGCGAGTACCTGCGCCGCAACCCGAGCCGTTTCGTCTCGCCGGGCCGCACACGCGAGGGCGCCCGGGAGCGGAAGGCCGGGGCGGACGGCCGCGGCGCGGCGACCGCTCCGGTCGGCAAGTGGGGGCCGGGAACGACGGCCGGCCCCGGCGCCTGACCGAGGCTCCGGCCCGCCCCTCCCGCAGCCTCGCTTGCCCCGGCCGGCCGTGACCGCCCTGGCCGCGACGAGGCGCCGGTGAGGGATCCACGTCCCTCACCGGCGCCTCGCTCCGTTCCGGCCGCCCTGGTGGCCTTGTCCCCGGCGCCCCTTTCCTGAGGCTCCGGAGGCGTCCGTCTCCTGAGGCTCCGGAGGCGTCCGTCAGTCGCCTTCGGCGGCGAACACCCGCAGGTAGGCCTCGCAGAACGCCGGCAGATCGTCCGGCTTGCGGCTGGTGACGAGCTTGTTGGGGCCGTGGTCGCAGACGCGCACCTGCTCGTCGACCCAGTCGCCGCCCGCGTTGCGGACGTCCGTGCGCAGGCTGGGCCACGAGGTCAGCACACGGCCCCGCACGACGTCGGCCTCGATCAGGGTCCACGGGGCGTGGCAGATCGCGGCGACCGGGCGGCCCTGCTCGAAGAACGCCTTGACGAACGCGACCGCCTTGTCGTCGCCGCGCAGGAAGTCGGGGTTGGCGACGCCTCCCGGCAGGACCAGCCCGCCGAAGGACTCCGCGGAGGCCTCGCCGACCACCTCGTCCACCGCGAACGTGTCGCCCTTGTCGAGGTGGTTGAAGGCCTGCACCTTGCCCGGGTCGGTCGACACCAGCACGGGTTCGTGACCCGCGTCCACCGCCGCCTGCCAGGGCTCGGTGAGCTCGACCTGTTCGACGCCTTCCGGTGCCGTGAGAAACGCGATGCGCATGGGATTCGACGTCCTTTCCGTGTCGTCTGGGGTGGCAGGCGCCGGCCTGCCGTGTCGTGTCGGGCCGTGCGGGCCGCGTCCGGCCGCGCCGGTCAGCGGCCGGCGCCGACCAGCGCCTCGGCCAGCTGCTGCACGTTGCCGTAACGCTCCTTGTGCGGCAGCTCCTGGACCGCCTCCACGAGCGCGTCCGGCGCGTTCTCGCGCCGCAGTCCGACCGCCAGCGCGCCCGGCCCGGCGGGGAACGAACTCCGTCCGAGGATCCGCGCGAGCTCCAGCCGGACCGCCTCCAGCGACGCCCGGGGACTGCCCGGCACCACCGGGCCGCCCCACACCTGCGGGTCGTCCTCGGCGGACGGCTCGGGGTCGTGCCACTCCTCCGTGCGCGTGGGGTGTCCGGACCTCAGCAGGCCCTGCAGTTCGTGCTTCATCTCGTCGTCCCGGTGCACGCTCAGCCGGTCACTGCCTCGCTGCATGGTTCGCCCTCCAGATCTTCGGGTGGCCCCCGCGTACCCGAGGAGGACGGGCCGACACGGAAATCACTGCCGGACTCTCGAAATCGGCCCTGACCTGCGGCGACGAGGTCGCCGTGGCTACCGTGCCTCCGGGCCCGGCAGGAACTCCTGCATCTTGGCCTTGAAGGCGTGCCGGGCCACGGCGCCCGCGTCCGGCTCGCCCTTCAGCACCGCCGCGGCGGCGGCTCCCAGCTGCTCCCAGGTGGCGTGCGCCGGCACGGGCGGCACGGACGGGTCGGTGAGGAACTCCACGACCGCCGGGCCGTCCGCCGCCAGGGCGGTGCGCCAGCCCGCCTCCACCTCCTCCGGCGTCTCCACCCGCACGCCGGTCAGCCCAAGGGAGCGGGCGAACTCCGCGTACGACGCCTCCGGCGGCCGCTGCGACGCGGCGGAGGACGGCTCGTCCTGAGAGTCCGGCGCGGCCTGCGGGTCCTGCGCGTCCTGCGCGTGCCGCGGGAGGCGTCGGTCGTTCCACACCGCGACGACCAGCCGCGGGTCCTGCCACCGGTCCCGGCACCGCGCCACGGTGACCAGCTCGGCGAGTCCGTCCGGCCCTATCGCCCCGTCGTCCACCAGCGCGATCGCCGGCCGGTCCGGGTGGGCGGACTTCGCGCCGATCGCGTACGGCAGCGCGCAGCCCGTCGCGGCCAGGCCCGCGGAGACGGCGCCGCGCATGCCCGGCCGCAGCGTCAGATGGCGGGCGTACCAGCCCGTCAGGGGGCCCGGGTCGCAGGTGACCATCACGTCGGGCGGCAGTTGCGGGTCCAGGGCGCGGGCCACCTGCTCCGGGTTGATCGGATCGGCCGACAGCCGCGACCGGCGGTCCAGGACGTCCTGCCAGCGCCGCACGTTGTCGCAGACGGTCGTGAACCACTCGCGGCCGCGTTCCCCGCTCCGGATCGCCGGCATCAGCAGCTCCAGCGTCTCCCGCACGTCCCCGACGAGCTCCACGTCGTGCGGCTCGCACGGCTCGCACGGCTCGTGCGGCTCGTGGGGCGACGGGCAGGCCGCTCCGGCCGGATCCGGGTCGACGTCCACGCGGACGCTGCGCACCCAGCCGCCCGGCTCGGGCAGGAACCGCGGATGCCCGGACGAGGAGCCGATCGTCAGCAACGTGTCGCAGTCGCGCAGCAGCTCGTAGGCCGGGCGCGTGCCCATCGGGCCGACCACGCCGGTGACGTACGGGAGTTCGTCCCCCACGACATCCTTCGCGGCCAGCTCCTCGGCCACTCCCGCGCCGAGCAGTCCCGCGATCCGCCGCACCTCGGCGCTCGCACCGGCGGCGCCCGGACCGACCAGGATCGCCACCTTGTCACCGGAGTTGAGGATCTCCGCCGCCCGCTCCAGCTCCCGCGCGGGAGCCGCCGTCGTCACGTCCCGGCCGGGACCGGTCGCCGCCGCGCCCGGGCCGGCCGGGGCCCGCGGGTGCTCCGGGGGGCCCAAGGGCTCGGGGGGCTCCGGCCAGTCGAGTTCCTGGACGTCCTCGGGCACGACGACCACGACGGGACAGCGTCGGACGCAGGCGGTCCGCAGCGCCCGGTCCAGGACGTCCGGGAGGTCCTGAGGGGCCGTCACCGTCTCCAGGAACTCCGACGCGACGTCCCGGAACAGCGCTTCCGGGTCCGCACCGGGGCGGTGCGCGCCGTCCCGCCCCGTCCGCGGGCGGCCGACGATCGCCAGGACGGGGACACGGTCCAGCCTCGCGTCGTACAGGCCGTCGAAGAGCTGGACCGCGTCCGGTCCCGACGCCGCCGCGCACACCCCCGGCCGTCCGCCGAACCGGGCGTGGCCGACCGCCTGGAACGCGGACGTCCTGACATGCGACGACCGCACCAGGCGCGGGGCGTCCTCGGTGCGGTCGCAGGCGGCGAGCAGCGCGTGGACGCCGTCGCCGGGGCAGCCGAAGACGTGATCGACACCCCACTCGCGCAGGCGTCTCAGAATGTGTTCGCAGACCGTGGCGGTCATGAACGGGACCTCCCTGACAGGGGAAGAGGCGGAAAGGCGGGTGTCGTTCGTGCACGGGCACGGGTGACCGCGCAGCCCGTCCGAAAACCTGCGCGGTGTTTGGAGGCGTGCGCCCGGGGCAGGCGCAGCCCCAGTGCTTCGGACCGGAGGCACGTCCGTGGCGGGCCCCGGCTTCGTGGGCCCCGCGAGGCCCGATCGGGCCACGGCCGTTTCCCCCGGGGAGACCGGCCGATCCAAGGCAGTCCTCAGGGAGTTGTCGCATCCCATGCCGAACCGAGCGCGCACCAGGCAGCATCCGCACGACGACGCCCCCGACACCGCCGAGGCCTTCCGCAGCCTCGCCGCCCTGCCTCCGGGAGCCCGCCGCGACACTCTCCGGGCCCGGATCGTCGAGGCCTGGCTGCCGATGGCCGACCGCCTCGCCGGCCGCTTCCGCAACCGCGGCGAGAACCTGGACGACCTGCGCCAGGTCGCCGCCCTCGGCCTGGTCAAGGCCGTCGACCGCTACGACCCCGCGCGGGGCAACGCGTTCGAGAGCTACGCGGTGCCCACCATCACGGGCGAGATCAAGCGGCACTTCCGCGACCACATGTGGACCCTGCACGTGCCCCGTCGCGTCCAGGAGCTGCGCAACAGGGTGCGCAGCGCCGGGCAGGAGCTGGGCCGGACCACCGTGGGCCGGCCGCCCACCGTCGCCGAACTCGCCGAGCACGCACGGCTCAGCGAGGACGAGGTCCGCACCGGGCTGGAGGCGCTGGAGAGCTTCAGCGCGCTGTCGCTGGACGCGGAACTCCCGGGCAGGGAGGGGGGCTTCTCGCTCACCGACACGATGGGTGAGGCGGATCCCGCGCTGGACACGGTCGTCGACCGGGAGGCCGTCCGCCCCCGGCTCGCCGCACTGTCCGAGCGAGAGCGGACGATCCTCTACATGAGGTTCTTCGGGGACATGACGCAGAGCCGGATCGCCGAGCAGCTGGGCATCTCGCAGATGCACGTGTCCCGGCTGATCAACCGCTGCTGCGGCCGGCTGCGCGACCAGATCCTGAACGACGCGAGTCAGCCCACCCCGCAGGCCGGACCCTGCCGGGCGAGGACTGCGCGTCCCGGCGACGGCCCCCCGTCCCGGCGACGCCCTCCCGGTCTCGACGACGGCGCCCTCGCCCCTGCGGCCGCGGCCCTGAGAGGGCGGGGCCGGTCGAGTGCCCGGCGGGCGCGCGGGTGACGCAAGCTCCGGCCCGGTGACGCAAGCCCCGGGACGAGGGAACGGCGGCCTCGGCTGCCTTGCGGGGTTCCACGGCGGCGTTGTCCCCCCAAGACCCTGTGCGCCGGATCGGCCCGCCGGCCCCCGGCATCTTCGGGGGTCGCCCCCGGCCACCTCGCCCCCGCCTGTCAGCCACGCCCCCGGAGGGGTGGGGTCACCCGCACGGGGGTGTCTCTCCCGCCAATGGCGTCCGGCCGCGCGCGCCCCGGGCGGGCTCGGGCTGTGATGGCTGTGGGGCCGCGACGCCCCGCCCCGCAGCCACCGGCCGAAGGAGCCCGTCCCATGGGTCGCACCGCCCACTTCCTCTCCGCCCTGGCCCTGGCCGGCGCCGTCCTGGGCGTCGCCGGTCCGGCCGCCTTCGCGGACCCGTCGGCGGAGGTCAGCCCCGGCAGCGCCGCTCCCGGCGACAGCGTCAGCGTGTCGGTCGCCTGCGGCCCTCTGTCGGCCCCCGCGCCCGAGAGCCTCGACGCCACCTCGCAGGCCTTCGCCGACGGCACCGTCAAACTGACCAAGGTCCCCGGCGACGACGCGGAGGGCGGCACCGCCTACCGGGGCACCGCCCGGATCGCCCCCGCCGACGACCTGGAAGCGGGTCCCGCGGCGGCCGGGGCGGGCGCCGGCTGGACCGTCGACGGGACCTGCCCGGCCGCTCCCGGCGGCACGGGCAAGCCCTGGAGCGCCACCCTGGAGGTCGCGAACGCCTGGCCGCAGCCGTGTCCGGCCGCGGCCTCCGGCCCCTCCTGCCCCACCGCTCGGCCGTGTCCGCCGGCGCCGGGCGGCTCCCAGCAGCACGCCGAGCCCTGCGCCACCGCCCGGCCGTGCGCCCGGCCCGAGCCGCAGCAGCGCGGCGGCCCGTCCGCGGACGCCTCGTGCGCCCCGGCCCCCGTCGAGCACGGCGTACAGGCCGGTGAGGGCGGCGCCTTCACGGACTCCGTGCCCGCCCTGGTCGCCGGCGCCGTTCTGATCGCGGGCGCGTTCGGCGCCGCGGTCCACCGACTGCGTCGCCGGACGCCCGGGGGCGACGCCTGAGCGCGGCCTGCGGGCCGCCGCGGCCCCCGGTGTGACCGGCGCAACGCGCGCGGGCGGTCATGGGGCGCCGCACCACCGGGTACTCACCCCCCAAAGGCACGACCCGCCTCGTACGAGGGTCCGGCCCCTTGCGAGCGCCGGGTCCCGGACGGGACGTCACGCACCACGCGCCCCGCGCGCCGTCCAGCGGCCCGGACGGCGGCACGGGGCGCCCGGCACGGCACCACGCACGGACTGCGCGGAGGACGCGATGCGACGGACGGAACCGGGGGACCACGAACCCGTCCGCAACCACGTCCGCGCGCCGGACGACGACCCCGGCCAGGACCCGCGCCCCGCCCAGGACCACGGTCCCGGACGGGATCGCGGACCCGTCCGCTACGGGCCCCCGCTCCCCACGGACGGACTGCCGGTGCTGCCCGAACTGGCCTCGGTACTGGCCCGGGCGGCCGGGCGCGCCGAGGGCGAACCGGTCGGCGGCGGCCCCGCGCTCCTCGACGCGGCCCGCGGTTACTGGTCCCGGCGCGGCGCACCCGCCGAGCCGGGCCGGGTCGCCGCCGGCCCCGGCGCCCCCGCCCTGCTGCTCGCGCTGACCGCGGCCCTCGGCGGCGACGTCCTGGTGCCAAGGCCCTGCGCGGCCTGGTGGGCGCCCTACGCACGTCTGCTGGGACGGCCCGTCTTCCATGTGGCCACGCCCGCCGAGTGCGGCGGCGTCCCGGACCCCTTCGCCCTGCTGGAGACCGTGCGGCGGGTGCGCGCCGAGGGCGGCGACCCGCGGCTGCTGGTGCTGTCCGTGGCCGACGACCCCACGGCCACCGTCGCGCCGCCCGAGGTGCTGCACGAGGTCGCGGAGGCCGCCGCGGGCGAGGGTCTGCACCTGGTCAGCGACGAGACCTGGCGCGACACGGTGCACCGCCCGCACGAGACCGTGCTGGTCGGCCCGGCCGAGATGCTGCCCGAGCGGGTCACCGTCGTCAGCGACCTCGCGGGGGCGCTGCTGCCCGAGGGCTGGCCGGCGGCGATCGCCCGGTTCCCCGCCACGGCCGCCGGCGACGACCTGCACGCGCGCGTGCTCGACGTCCTCACCGCGCTCGACGCGCGCGTGGCCGCCCCCGTGGCGGCCGCCGCCTGCTACGCCCTGGCCGAGCCGGAGCCCGTGACCGCGCGGGTGGCCGCCGCCGTACGCCTGCACGCGCGTGTGGCGCAGGCCCTGCACTCCGCGGTGGTCGCCGCGGGCGGCCTGGCCAGGCCGCCCGCGGCCGGCCGGCACCTGTACGCCGACCTGGGACCGCTGCGCGAGGCGCTGGCGGCGCGCGGCGTCGCGGACGCCCAGGACCTGGAGGACTTCCTCTCCGCCCGGCTCGGCATGCCGGCGCCGGGCGCCCACCGCTTCGGGGACGACCTCGGCGCGCTGCGGGTCCGGCTGTCCACCGGGCTGCTCCTGCACGGGACGGACGCGCAGCGCACGGAATGCCTCACCTCGCCCACGCCGTGGGAACTGCCCCACGTGCAACGCGCGTTGACGCTCGTGAGGTCCGTCTTCGACGACCTCCGTGACGAAGCTCAGCGATGGGAGCCTCCTCGATGACGCAGCAGTCCGAGACCGCCGCCGGCCCGGTCGCCGCCCACGAGGCCGCCACCGCCGCCGACCCGGCCGCCGCCCGGGACGACCAGGCATCGGCCCCCGTGTCCGCGCTCCCTCCTCCGTCGTCGCGGCCGTCCTCTCCCTCGCCGCTCGCGCCGCCCGTCCCGCCGCTCGCCGAGCCCCGCCCGCCGGGGGAGCGGCGCGTGTGGCCGCGCGGTTTCCACGACCGGCTGACGTCGCCGCTGCCCGGCCTCAAGGCCCTCGCCCGGTTCGCCCGCGAGGGCGCGGTGCGGCCCGGAAAGGAGGGGCTCGCCGACATCCCGCGGCTGCCCGTCGCCCCCGCCCCCGCCCCGGTGCCGCGTGCGGACGCCCGCACGGTCGCCGTCACCTGGGTGGGACACGCCAGCTGGGTGGTGGGCATCGGCGGCCTCACCGTCCTGACCGACCCGGTCTGGTCCCGCCGCATCCTCGGCACCCCGGCCCGCATCACCCCGGTCGGCGTCCGCTGGGAGGAGCTGCCGCGGGTCGACGCCGTCGTCATCAGCCACAACCACTACGACCATCTGGACGCCCCCACGCTGCGCCGGCTCCCACGCGACACGCCGGTGTTCGTGCCCGCCGGGCTCGGCCGCTGGTTTCGGCGCCGCCGGTTCACCCGCGTGACCGAGCTGGACTGGTGGGAGGCGGCCGAACTGTCGGGCGTGCGCTTCGACTTCGTGCCCGCGCACCACTGGTCCAAGCGCAGCCTCGTCGACACCTGCCGCACCCTGTGGGGCGGCTGGGTGCTCACCGCCCCCGGGGGACAGCGCGTCTACTTCGCCGGCGACACCGGCTACGGCCACTGGTTCTCCCGCATCGGGCAGCGCCACCCGGGCATCGACCTGGCTCTGCTGCCCATCGGCGCCTACGACCCGCGCTGGTGGCTCAGCGACGTCCACTGCGACCCCGAGGAGGCGGTCCGCGCCGCCCTCGACCTCGGCGCCCGGCGCATGGCCCCGATGCACTGGGGGACGTTCGTGCTGTCGGCGGAGCCGGTCCTCGAACCCCTCACGCGTGTGCGCGCGGCCTGGGAGAAGGCGGGCCTGGAGCGCGACGACCTGTGGGACCTGCCCGTGGGCGGCTCGCGCATCCTGGAGTGACCCGCGCCGGCCCGCGGACTCAGGCGGTGCGGGGCCGTCTGAGGCGACGCCACAGGCTGGGGGCCGCGCTGACCGCCACCGTCAGCACCACGGCCGCGACCACGCCCTCCCAGGGCTCGGCGAACAGCGAGCCGCCCAGGATCCCGATCAGCTGGTAGGTCACCGCCCACGCCAGACAGGCGGGCAGGTTGCCCCGCACGAAGCGGCGCAGCGGCCACTTCGCCATCAGACAGGCCAGCATCACCGGTATGCGGCCCGCCGGAACCAGGCGCGACAGCACCAGGACGGCCACGTTGTGGTCGGCGAGCTTCTCCTGCGCCTGCGCCAACCGCTCCTCGGGCGCACGCGAACGGATCGCCTCCAGCCAGCGCGAGCCGTTCTTGGAGCGCATCCCGCGCCGCCCCAGCCAGTACAGCGCCGCGTCTCCGCAGAACGCCGCCAGCGACGCCGTCACGAACACCAGCGCCAGGGAGAACGGCGCCTTCTGGTGGAACGCGACCACGGCCGCGGTGCTCACCAGGGCCCCCGTCGGCACCACCGGCACCAGCGCCCCGATCAGCACCAGCAGGAACAGGGAGGGGTAGCCGAGCGCCTGCTGCGTGGCCTGCGTCGGTATGACGGCCGCGGCCACCGCGGGCAGGGTCACCGGTCTGCCTTCAGACGCACGCTCTCCCCGTGCCCGAGCCGGTGCACCGCGACCTCCGGCGCCCGCTCCGCCGTCAGGCGCACGAACTCCTCGCCGGGCGCATGGAATTCATGGGGGCGCACGGCGTCCATGCCGATCGGCCAGTACGTGCCGTAGTGCACCGGCACGGCGCTGTCGGGCGCCAGCCGGCGCACGGCCTCGGCCGCGCGCCCCGCGTCCAGGTGCCCCTCGCCGAGGTACGGCCCCCAGCCGCCCACCGGCAGCAACGCCGCGTCGACCGGACCGACTTCCTCGGCCATGCCCTCGAACAGGCCGGTGTCCCCGGCGAAGTAGGTCCGCGCCCCGCCCTCGATCACATATCCGAGCGCGGGGGAGCGGTGCGGGCCGACCGGCAGCCGGCGCCCGTCGTGCCGCGCGGACACGGCGCGGACGAGGAGGCCGCCGACGGTCGTCTCGTCACCCGGCGCCACCTCGCTCAGCCGCAGGTGGCGCAGCCTGCGCAGAGCCGGCACGGCGCGCGGAGCGCCCCGGGGCACCAGCAGGCGCGTGCCCGGCGCGAGGCGCGCCAGCGAGGGCACGTGCAGATGGTCGGCGTGCAGGTGGGAGACGAGCGCCACGTCCGCCCGCCAGGCCTCGGGCGGCGGCAGGGCGCCCCGGCGGCGGCGCAGGTGGGCGAGCCGACGGGCGAACAGGGGGTCGGTGAGCACGCGCACGTTCGAATCCTCGACCGTGCAGGTGGCGTGACCCCACCACGTGATCTCCACCGGCACCTCTTTGCCTCCTTCGCGCGACTCCCCCGAAGCCTACGGGCAGGAGTAGGGTCGGCGGCGAAACCCGGAGGTGAGGGGGACGCCATGGGACCGTCGCGGGTCATGCGGGTCACGGCGATCGCGAGTCTGACGCCGCTCGAGGAACTGGACGCCGATCCCTTCCTGGTGGACTCCCGCAGTCAGCACGCGATGTGCGCGCGGTGGGCCGCGGAGCGCGGATACGTCGTCGGCCGGGAGCTGCTGGTGCGCGGGGTGCGCGCCGACCACTGCGTGCTGTGGGACGGCGTGCGGCCCGGGTTCGACCTGTTCGTCGCGCCGAGCCGCCGGGTGCTGGAGAGCGCGCTGTCGTCCGTCGAGGAGTTCTCCGCGGAGTGCGCGCGGCGCGGGGTGCGGGTGGAGACCGTCGGCTGCGCCGAGCCCGCCTACGACGCGCAGATGAAGGCCCGGGTGCACCGCAGGCTGTCGATGCCGACGGCCGGCTACGACGGACGGTAGTCGGCCGCCCCGGGCTCCCGGTACGACCGTATGGCAGGGTGGAGGGCGGGCTCCACGGGCGTCGGGGCCGGAACGCGAGGTGTACGCGGCGTGCGTGGGGTGCGATGGCGGCGGGCGGTCAGCCAGGCCGGGCGCAGCATCGCGGTGTGGGTCGTGTCCACGCTGACGATGCTGGTGCTGGCCGGGATACTGCCCGACTTCCGGCTACAGTCCGCCGACGGCGACAGCTCCACCACCATCGCCGTGACCGCGGCCGTCGGCGCCGGGGTGTTCGGCGTGCTGTCCGCCCTGGTGTGGCCGCTGCTGGTGCGCCTGCTGCTGCTGGTGCCGGCCCTGGTCCTCGGCCTGCTGGTGTTCTTCCTCAACGGCTCGCTGCTGCTGCTCGCCCTGCGGCTGAACCCCTCCGGGCAGAGCGAGGCGGCGCCCGAGACCGCCGTCATCGTCGCGGCGGTGATGTCCGCGGTGGCCTCCGCCACCGGTGGCGCCCTCGCCGTCCGCGACGACGACGCCTACCGCCGCCGCCTGTACCGGCTGGCCGACCGCCGCCGAAGACGCGGCCCGGCCTGTCCCGTCACGCCCGGCACCGTCTTCCTCCAGCTCGACGGAGTCGGCCACGACGTGCTGGAAGCGGCCGTGCGCAAGGGGCTGATGCCGACCGTCGCCCGGTGGCTGGGCAGCGGGCCCGGACAGGGCGCGGCCCCCGCGGCCGACGGCGGGGCCACGCACCGGCTGACGCCCTGGCGCACCGACTGGTCGAGCCAGACCGGCGCGAGCCAGCTGGGCATCCTGCACGGCAGCAACCACGACGTGCCCGCCTTCCGCTGGTACGAGAAGGACAGCGGGGAGGTGATGGTCAGCAACCGCCCCACCAGCGCCGCCGAACTCCAGCGCCGGGCGGTCGAACGCACCGGTGACGGCGGGCTGCTGTCCGCCGACGGCGCGAGCCGCGGCAACCTCTTCAGCGGCGGCGCCGACGAGCAGGCGCTCGTGCTGTCCATCGCCGCGCGCCGCCGCAGCCGCGAGACCCGGTCGCGGGCCGGGTACTTCGCGTACTTCTCCGACCCGGCCAACGCGGTGCGCACGGCGCTCTCGTTCGTCGCCGAGGTGGTCCGCGAGATCGCGCAGTCCACCCGCTCCCGCCTGCGCAAGGAGCGCCCGCGGGTGAGACGCGGCGGCCTCTACCCCCTCGTGCGCGCCTTCGCGACCGTCGTCGAACGGGACGTCGTGGTCGCGGCCGTCACCGGCGACATGCTCGCCGGCCGCACCGCCGTCTACGCCGACCTGGTGGCCTACGACGAGGTCGCGCACCACTCCGGGCCGCTCGGCCGGGACACGGAACAGGTGCTCGAAAGGCTCGACCGGGCGCTCGCCCTGGTCGAGAGCGTCGCCGAGCACGCCCCCCGCCCCTACCGGATCGTCGTGCTGTCCGACCACGGACAGAGCCCGGGCGAGACGTTCCGCGCCCGCTACGGCCTCACCCTCGGCGACCTGGTCCGGGCCGGCTGCGGGCTGCCCGTCCCGCGCAGGGCCGAGCGCACCCACAGCGGCGCGGAGGCCCGCGCGGCCGTCCGCGCGGCGCTGCGCCGGCCCGTCGAGGAGGGCGGCGCACGCCACCGTCCGGCCGGCCGGGGCTCCGAGCCGCTCGTGCTCGCCTCGGGCAACCTCGGACTCGTCTCCTTCCCCGACGTGCCGCACCGGATGAGCAAGGAGGAGATCGACGCCCGTCACCCCGCGCTGCTGTCCACGCTCGCCAACCATCCCGGCGTCGGGTTCCTCCTGGTGCGCAGCGAGCGGCACGGCGGGGTCGTCCTCGGCGCGCACGGCGCGGAGATCCCCCTGGACCGGCTCGACGACGAGCGCGGGCCGCTGGACGTGTTCGGGCCGGGCGCGGCCGACGCCGTGCGCCGCACCCACTCCTTCCCGCACACCGCCGACATCATGGTCAACTCCTTCCACGACCCGGCCGACGGCGAGGTCCTCGCCTTCGAGGAGCAGATCGGCTCCCACGGCGGCCTCGGCGGCGCCCAGGCCCGGCCGTTCCTGCTCTCCCCGCTCGCCCTGTCCGCGCCCGGCGACTTCGGCGAGAACGGCGACGACGGCGCGGAGCCGGTGGGGGCCGAGGCCGTCCACCGGATCCTGCGGCGCTGGCTGCGCGAGTCCAACGGCCCCGAAGTGCCCCTGGAACCGGGACCCGAGCCGAAGTCGAGGACGGGGCCGGTGACGACGACGCAGACGCGGCCGACAACGGACACGGGGACGACGACGGACACGGGCACGGGCACGGACACGGAGACGGTGCCGGGGGAGCACGTCGCCTGAAAATTCGGCTGCGCCGCCGGACGCGCGGGATCACACTGTCCCTGCGGATCCCTCCGCCCCTTCCGCGCACTCGCGCACCCTTCGCCCTCTCCCCGAGGAGTCCCTGCTTTGCAGGCTGCCGTCGCCGTCACGCCCTCCCGTGTCCCCGAACTCCTGCTCGGGCTCGCCACCGTGCGACCGGTGTTCCTCTGGGGCGCCCCCGGCATCGGGAAGTCGTCCCTCGTGAGGGAGTTCGCCCGGTCCCTGGGGCTGGAGTGCGTGAGCCTGCTCGGCACCCAGCTCGCACCCGAGGACCTGATCGGCGTGCCCCAGATCCGCGACGGCCGCTCGGTGTTCTGCCCGCCGCAGGCCATCGCCCGCGACGAGCCCTACTGCCTGTTCCTGGACGAGCTCAACGCGGCCACCCCCGACGTGCAGAAGGCGTTCTACTCGCTGATCCTCGACCGCCGGATCGGCGACTACGAGCTGCCCGCGGGCTCGATCGTCATCGGGGCCGGGAACCGGGCCACGGACAACGCGCTCGCCCGGCCCATCGCCTCCGCGCTCGTCAACCGCCTCACCCACGTCCACCTGGAGGCGTCCGCGAAGGACTGGCTGCGCTGGGCCGCGGACAACGGCATCCACCCCTGGATCCTCGACCATCTCACCGACCGCCCCGACCACCTGTGGTCCAAGCCCCCGAAGACCGAGGAGCCGTTCTCCACGCCCCGCTCCTGGCACATGCTCTCCGACGCCCTGCACTCCTTCGGGCGCGACCTCGACGAGGACACCCTGAAGGTCCTCGCGCACGGCACGCTGACGCCCGCCCACGCCACCGCCTTCTGCGGCTACGTCAAGATCGTCCGCAGCCGGTACGGCATCGAGGCCGTCCTGAAGGGCGAGGCCTCCTGGCCGCACCGCGTCGAGGACCGCGACCTGCTCTACTACCTCGCCGACTCGTTCCGCGGGCGGCTGGTCAAGGAACTCCCCGCCGTCAAGGAGCACATGTCGCCCAAGGGCCGGCAGACCGCGTACCGCGCCAAGTCGCTGCTCGTGCAGCTCGCCGAGATCTCCGTCGAGGTCGCCCAGACCGTCATCGCCTCCGACGCCGACGGCAACCCGGTGCTGCCCGCCTGGTTCCTGGTCGAGGCGGCCCGGGACATGCCCCGCCTGGTCGAGGCCCGCCGGTGACCCGGGCCGAACGCGACAAGAAGCGGCGGGACCTGGCCAAGGAGAACTTCGAGTTCGGACTCGCGCTGATGCGGGCCAACCCCGCGCTGGCCGCCGTCGAGTTCGACACCTGCCGCCGCGAGGACTGCCCCGCCGCGCCCCGCGACGGACTCGTGCGCGCCGACTCCAACGGCACCCTGCACGCGCACCCCACCCGCGTCGCCGAACCCGCCCGCTGGGCCTGGTCGCTCGCCCACGCCGCCCTCCACCTGGGCTTCGGCCACCTCCCGGCGTCCACGGACCGGCGCGACCAGCCCGACCGGTACGCGCTCGCCGCCCGCTGCACCGTGGTCAACCGGTTCCTGCTGACCTTCCGCGTCGGCACCGCCCCCGACGACCTTCCGCCGACGTACCCCGGCGGCGACGAGGAGCAGCTCGCCGCCCGCTGGCGGCGCACCGGGCTCCCGCCCGCCCACGAGCACTGCGGCACCGCGGGCCGCGAGGCCGACCAGGTGTTCGTCCCATGGGGCCGCTACGCCGGCGGGACGCCCGACTGGCAGCTGGCGTTCGCGGCCGCCCTGACCCGCACCGTGTCCGCCGCGATGGACATGGCGGGCGGCCGGCGCGAGTCCCTGGACGGCGCGGTGCCCGACCGGCGCCCCTGGGAGCGGGCCCTGAGCTGGTTCGTCTCCTCCTACCCGCTGCTCGGCGCCCTCGCGGCCGGCATCACGCTCGTCGCCGACGCCGAACTCGCCCGCGCGCACGGCATCCAGGTCGCCGCCGTGAACGCGGAGGCGGGCGAGATCTACGTCAACCCGCTGCGCACCTTCGACGACGAGGAGTGGCGGTTCGTCCTCGCCCACGAGATGCTGCACGCCGCCCTGCGCCACGGCGACCGCTGCGGCGCCCGCGACCCCTACCTCTTCAACGTCGCCTGCGACTACGTCATCAACGGCTGGCTGCGCGAGATGCAGGTCGGCGTGATGCCCGAAGGACTGTTGTACGACGCCCAGTTGGCGGGGCTGTCCGCCGAGGAGGTCTACGACCGCATCGCCGTGGATTTGCGCCGCGCGCGACGCCTGGCCACCCTGCGCGGCAAGGGGCTCGGCGACGTCCTCGGCGCCCCGCTGGGCCCGCCCTGCGACCACGTCGACCTCGACGGCTTCTACCGCCGCGGCCTCGCCCAGGGCCTCGACCTGCACCAGCGGCAGGAACGCGGCTTCCTGCCCGGCGGCCTGGTCGAGGAGATCCGCGCGCTCAGCCACCCGCCGCTGCCCTGGGACGCCCGACTCGCCCGCTGGTTCGACGAGTTCGTGCCCCGCCCCGAGCCCCTGCGGACGTACGCCCGCCCCGCGCGCCGCCAGGCGTCCACCCCCGACATCCCGCGCGCCGGCCGCTGGTTCCCGCCCGAGGAGGTCGCCCGGTGCACCTTCGGCGTCGTGCTGGACACCTCCGGTTCCATGGACCGCACCCTTCTGGGCAAGGCGCTCGGCGCCATCGCCTCCTACGCCGAGGCCCGCGACGTGCCGGCCGCCCGGGTCGTGTTCTGCGACGCGGCCCCGCACGACGCGGGCTACCTGCCGGTCGCCGACATCGCCGGACGGGTCCGCGTCCACGGGCGCGGCGGCACCGTGCTGCAACCCGGCGTCGACCTGCTGCACCGCGCCGACGACTTCCCGCCCGGCGCGCCGCTCCTGGTCATCACCGACGGCTGGTGCGACGTCCTGCGGATCCGGCGCGAGCACGCCTACCTCGTCCCGCAGGGACGCCGGCTGCCGTTCACGGCACGGGGACCCGTGTTCCGGGTGCAGTGAGCGAGAGTGTGATCGGATGGGGGGACGGAAAACCCGTCCCCCGACGGGAAACCCACGCGAAAGGAAGAACCGTGGCCACCACGCGCTCCGCACACACCGTCTGGGAAGGCAGTCTGATCGAGGGCAACGGGGTCGTGACCTTCGACTCCTCGGGCGCCATCGACCAGCAGCCCGTGACGTGGGCCGCCCGCACCCAGGAGGCGAACGGCAAGACCAGCCCCGAGGAGCTGATCGCGGCCGCCCACTCCAGCTGCTTCTCCATGGCCTTCTCCCACGCCCTCGCCGGCGCGGGCACCCCGCCCACCCGGCTGACCACCTCGGCCGACGTCACCTTCCAGCCGGGCGAGGGCATCACGGGCATCCACCTCACCGTCGAGGGCACGGTCCCCGGCCTCGACGAGGAGGCGTTCGTCGCCGCCGCCGAGCAGGCCAAGGTCGGCTGCCCCGTCAGCCAGGCCCTCAAGGCCGTCCCGATCACCCTCTCGGCCAAGCTCGCCTGAGCGGCCCCGCCGCCGCCCTTCCGGGCCCCGGCCCTCGCACCCCGGCCCCGGGCCGCGTCCGCCGACTCCGGGCGGAAACGGGCCGGGGCCGGAGCGGGGGAGGGTCACATCAGTGCGCCGAGGCCCCTGATCGCCTCCTGGGCCCACTCCTGCGCCCCCACCGCCGTTCCCGCCGCGATCCCGGTCGCCACCGGGGCCAGGGCTCCCCTGAGACCGTTCAGGGCACGGCGCAGCCGGCCCGGCTCGGGGCCCTCGGCCGCGGTGACCTCGGTCAGCACCTCCCGGGCGGCGGCCTCGGCGTCCTCGCGCTCGCGGTCGGCGAGGCCGGCCCCGGGAAGCTGCCGCAACAGCTCGCCCACCAGGGTCGCGAGCGCCTCGTATCCCGGCGTCACAGGGCCGTTGAGCTGCTGGTTCTGGGTGACCGTCTCGTTGTTCCAGGCGAACTGGGATCCCGAGACGGCGCAGTTGAACACCGGCCCGTCGTAGTTGTTCACCTGCTGCGGGTCGCTCATCGGCCTGCTCCGTCCTCGTCGCTGCGGTCGGTCTGCTGCTGGACGACCTGGCTGTTGTTCCAGGCCAGTTGGGCGTGATGGACCGCGCTGTGGAAGACGGGCCCGTAGTAGTTGTTGACGACGGAGGCCGGCGCGGCGGCGGGTTCGGCGATCCGTACGACCGGCAGGGTCGTGCGCAACGTCGTCAGGTCGACACGGCCGTTGTGCTGGACGGCCGTGGCCCCCGTGCCCGTCACCGAGCACTCCACCAGCCGGCCGCCGCCCGAGCCGTCGAAGCGCATGCCGGTGGCCCCGCAGCCGTCGAAACGGCTGTGCGCGACGTCCAGATACGCCGAGCCCGTCACGCACACGCCGAACGACTCGGCGCCGGCGACGTCGAGGTTCACGGCGACCAGCCGCGCGGAGCCGTGCGCGAGCGCTCCGCCGGCGGTCGCTCCCGAGACGCCGCAGTCGCGCAGGTGCAGCTGCGCCTCCTCGCCGGCGCTGAAGCCGAGCAGTCCGCGCTCCGCGCGCACTCGCTCCAGCGTGGCCCGGGACTGACCGACCGCGGCCACGGCGGCCATGGCGAAGTCGTGGACCGTGGTGTCGGTGAGCTCGGCCGTCGTCCCGCCGTTGCCGCGTGTCTCCAGGCCGAACGGACAGCGCTCGACGCGCATCTGCTCGAAGACGGCCTTGCTCTCGTCCCAGACCCGCAGCGCGACGCCGGTCAGATCCATGACGGCGGTGCGGGCGAAGCGGCCCCGGGCCTTGTCGGTGACGGCGATGCCGACGTTGCCGCCCGAGACGCGGCACCCGGTGACCCGGGGAGCGCCGCCACGGGTGGACAGGATCCCGACGTTGCCCGCGCCGAGGATCTCGCAGTCGTCGAACGTGCCCCGGCCCGCGTCCTGGACGTGGACGCCCGTGTCGCGGCAGTCGGCGAACACCGAGCCGTGCACCGAGGGGTCGGCGCCGCTCGCGACGAGGACCCCGTTCTCGGCGTCGGTCACGCGCAGGCCGCGGACCGAGCCGCCGGACTGCTCGATGAACGCGAGCGCCGCCATGTGCACCGCTTCGACCGTGCAGTCCTCGACGGTCAGCTCGGCCCGGGTGTCCGCCATGAGGGCCGCCTTCTCGGTCCCGGTGACCTCGCACCCGGTGAGATGCGCCCACGCGTCGCTGACCCGCACGCCGTGGACGCGGGCGCCGTCGACACGGCTGGCCCGCACCGTGACCCGGGCGTTCTCGATCACCGCGAGCGCGTTGTCGGCGGAGTCCGCGAACCGGCACCGTTCGACGTGTCCGGCGGAGCCGGCGAACACCACCCGGCCGAAGCGGAACAGACAGTCCGTCAGCGTGGCCGCCGCGTGCGGTCGCACGTGCACGCTCACCGCGTCGTGCGCCCGCACCTCCACCCGGTCCAGCACGAGGGCGCCGCCCTGGCAGTCGACGACGCCTGCGTCGGCGCCCCGCCCCACCAGCACCAGCCCGCGGACGGCTACCGTGCCGAGAGCGTCGAGCACCGTGCCCCGGGGCCGGCTCACCACCACGGAGCCCGGCTCGCCGAGCGCGACCAGCTCGACCTCCCCGCGGACGACGAGCCGTTCCTCGTAGTGGCCGGGAGCGATCTCCACGCGCGCCGCACGGCCCCGGGCGGCCGCGGCGCGCAGCGCGGACGCGATGTCCGGATGGCCGCCGCGGCCTCCGTGCGGCGACACGACGTACTTCTTGACCATGCCCGCTTCCCCCGCCGCACCGACCGTGAAGGATCGTCGACCCGCGGTCACCGATGCTACCGGAGCGGCCCGGGCGACGGCCGGGACGCACAAGGCCTTCACCCGCCCCGCCGCCGCCCGGGCC
>NZ_JAHHIT010000054.1 GCF_024539675.1 Streptomyces hilarionis
CTCGCGCTCGCATCATGACCAGAGGACTGCCAACACGGGCCCTGACCTGCCCCAACACGGCCTTATGCAACGCCCTTTAGGCCTCACGTGTCGGCAGTCGCACCGTGGTGAGAGCTGCTGTGGTGGTGTGCCGGCGGGGACGACTCCATCGTCCGCCGACGTCGCCAAGGCGGTGGTGCGGCGGATGCGGCCGCCGGTGGAGTGCCCTCACCCCATGGCGCGTCGTCCGCCGCAGCCCGGACACGCAAGGCGCGGCGCGGCACCGCATCCGTCGCCGTGCGGTTCGCTCCGCGACCACGCCGTCCGGCGCCTCGACGGCGCCCGGCCGGTGTCGGTCACTCCGCGGGCCGCGATGGGGGCGTCGAAGCCGCGAATGCGCCGAGACCGCCGGTGCCCGCCGGATCGGCGGCGTCGCGTCGGCTCATGAGGCCGATACCAGCGGGCGCAGGGGGGTGGAGCGGAGCCGATCGCCCAGGGGTTGGGACCACCGCCGCACGACGGTCATCAGCAGGAACGCGACGATCCCCCCTTCCAGCACTCCGGCCACGACATCGTGCGGATAGTGCGCGCCGACCCACACCCGGGAGCCTGCCATCGCCACGGCGGCCACGGCCGCGGCCACCCCCAGCCGACGTGAGACGAAGAACAGGGCCACCGCAGAGGCGGCCGCGATCGCTGCATGGTTACTGGGGAAGGACCAGTCTCCGGGCGCCGGACACGCTTCCAGGGTCTTCACGCGCAGGACCTGACACGGCCGCTCCTCGTGCACCACCAGTTTCACCATTGCGTCCACGCCGTACGCCACGAGCACGACTACGGGCACGGCCAGCGCCGTGACCGCCGCCGCGCACCCGGACCGGCGCGCGAACCACCAGCCGACGCCCGCCAGGACGACGAAGACCGCGAGCCCAAATGTCGACCAGAACGACAGCGCGCCGTTCACCCAGCCCGGCGTGTGCCGGGCCAGGCGCACCACGTCCAGGTAGGCGGAACCGTCGATCGAGGCTCCGCCGAAGGCCGAGATCACCTGCTCTCCCCCTTGCACGGCAGGCCGGCCCGGAACAGCTGGGAGTCACCCGGCAGGAACACCCCGATCAGCAAGCCCGATTCGGCGAACCTCACCGCCCCCACCCCCGCCACTCCGAAGGCGGCTCGCAGGGAGGGGGCGTCGAACAGGTCGACAGCGAGGTGCGACGACAGGTGGACGGGCGTGGACATCGTCGCAACCCCTTCGTTCCTGCGGAGCGGGCTCGGCGCAACAGCGCCCCACCACTGACTACATTTCTGTAGACGGTCTACTGAACTGTAGACGATGACGGGGGAGGATCGCCGACGGGGAGAGGATGGTGCCGACCGCTGAACTCGCCGCTTTCTGTCACCCCGCGCGGATCTGTCTCTCCGGCGGTGATGGACGAGATGGACGAGATGGACGAGAACGATGTCAGGTGGGAGGGCAGGCCAAGGGCCGGGAATCGTGCGCTCCCAACCGCGACGACCCGGACGCCTCCAGACGCGGGACTCGGAGTGGACGACGGCAGGTCAGGCCGGACTCCGGTCGTGGTAGTGGCGGACGATCTCGTGGAACGCGGCACGGTCGCCGTCGTCGAGGCGGTAGGTGTCACGTCGGGGGAGCGGTGGGCGGGTGCAGTCCGGACCGTGGACCTGGCCGCCGGAACGCTCCCAGAACCGGCAACATGGCGTCAGCGGCCGGACCTGCTCACCGGCCTCCAGCTGTGCCGCGCGCCGTGCCTCGGCCCGCGCGCGGTGGTGCGCGCCCCGGCACACGGCGTCGGCGACGAGCAGGCTGGGCGCGGCCCAGACGACGAGGATCCCGAGGAGCCACTCGTGGTGGGCGAAGAACCAGGCCGAGATCGCCAGTTCGGCGAGGATCACGGCGCGGCAGGCGCGGGCGAGGGCGAGGTGTCGGGTCACGGGCGGCTCCGGGTGGGCGGACTGGTCCTGGTGCACTTGCGGATGCCCCGTCCAGCCCGCATCAGCCCCCGCGGACGGAGTCGAAATCAGCCTCCGCGGATGAAGTCGAAGATGCCGAAGCGGTGGAGGGAACGGCGTCGAGGGCGGCCGTCGGCGCGCTGGTTGCCCGTAGGTCCCGGATGAAGGGGTCGGCCGGCTGTCACGACTCCGGCGAGCGGGGGGACGCGGGGGCTGCGGGGCGTTCGGTCAGCCGGTGCAGCCCCTTGCGGTCGTAGTACAGCACCATGGCGAATCCGAACAGAAGGGCGAGGGCGCTTCCGACGGCGATCATGACCCAGCCCCGCGTCAAACCGGCGTCGGCCCGGGCATCGAAGTAGAGGATGGCCCTCACGCCGTCGCTCAGTTGCCGCATCGGTTCGAACAGCGCCAGGAAGCGGAAGAAGCCCGGTACGGCGTGGAGCGGAATCGTCGCGCCGGAGGAGGGCAGAGCCAGGGCGATGAACACGAACATGGAGACGACTTGGCCGATCCCGCCGAAGGCGGCGTTGATGGCCTGCACTCCCAGGCCCACGGCCAGGCTCGCACAGTAGGAGAAGATCCACAGCAGAGGCAGATGCGAGGCGTCCATGCCCAGGATCCCGATCGCGGCGATCATGAGCAGGCTGGTGGTGAGCACGAGGATGCCCGCGGTCATGAGCATCTTCAGCAGCAGCGTCTGCGTGCGACTGATCGGTACGGTGGGACGCCGGGTGTGCCAGGGCCCGAGCTCGTTGTCGGTGTATCCCAAGCCCGCGTCGACGCCGTTGTTGATGATGTTTCCACCGACGAACCCGGTCAGGACCAGCAACAAGGTGAAGTAGAAGGCGCTCAGTCCGAGGCCGCTGTGGTCACCGATGGGATGGCCCACTGCGGTGGTCACGGTGACAGGGTCGCCCAGGAGCGACTGGCCCGTGGTGTCGGTGCCCTGCTCCGCGGCGTGGGCCGCCAGTTGCCGACCGATCGTCAGGGACGCCTGGTGAGCCGCGCGCTGGGTGATCTGGCTGGCCAGGGAGGAGCCGAGGCTGCCCAGCCCTGGGTTCGTGAGCACGGTGAGGGCGGGCCGCTTGGTGGCCTGGGTGGTGGTCAGTGCAGCCACTGAGCTGGTGAAGTCACGCGGGATCACCAGAGCGCCGTAGATCTTGCCGGACGCGAGTTGGTCCTGCATCTGCCGTTGGCTGAGCTGACGCCATTGCACGGCTTCCGGTGGGGTTGCCGAAGTGACCGCCCGGCTCACTTGTGCGCCCAAGGTCTGGCTTTGTCCGGGCAGCGGCGGCCCCTGGTCCGAGTTGACCAGTGCGATGGGAAGGTGACGCAGGTTGCCGTTCGGGTTGAGAATGCCGCCCATGTAGAGCAGCGTCAGGCACAGCGCCACCAGAGCGGACAGGATGGTCGGCACCAGCCAGAGCTTTCCGTGCCGCACCACGACGACGGCGCGTGCGAGTCCGGGCTGCTTCGGGGAATCCTTTGAGGTCATGAAACTCCCATGGGGGGCGGTACTGCGCTGTCGGGGTGAGGCCGCCTTGCGCCTCGGCGGCACGACTACGTGTCCCCTCGGTCACTTCCGCCCATGTGTCACCCCGCTCGTGGACCAGGAAGCCCACCACAGCGATCGAAGGCCGTCCCTCGACTCGGAGTCGGACCGAAGCCCGTCTGGACCCGCATCAGCTCGTCCGGGCTCATCGACGAGTTCACGGGGAAGTGCGGGGATGGCACGACCGACTCCCTGTTTCGACATGTCGTCCGTGGCGGGCCTCCGACAGGCAGCTCGCGGGGCCTGACTCGCTGCGCTGACGCGGGTTCGCAGTGGCGACGCTGTTGTTGTTCAGTGCACTGACCTCGAACAGATCCCTGAGCGAGCACACCGGCCTGAACGCTGCACCCTCAGAATGCACCTCCGCCCGGCAGTGCGCACCACGTGACAGTCGGTGGCGAGATTCCCGCACGGTCGGACCTCGTCATTCCCGGCCCGCCGACAGCGGGCGAGGGAATGGGCCCCGCAGGTTGACGTACAACGATCCCGGTTCGCCATCGCCAAGGATCCGCGTCAGGCATCCCTCCGGCAGTTCCAGAAGCTGCCGCAGGTCGTCGGCCAGCCCCAGAAGCTGCCGCAGGTCGTCGGCCACCTTGTCGAGGCCCGGCTCGTCCGGTGACGCCGTCCGTGTCCGATGAACCGACCTGTCAGGGCCCGCGAGGCAGGAGGCACCGCCGCCGTTCGAGCGGATGGCCGCCTTCCGGTCCTCGCCGCCGCCGAAAGCACCCCGCATCTCCAGTTCGCGAAAGACGTCGCTCGCCGTGGCGAGGAAGTAGCCCCTGCCGCCGTCTGCTCAGGTGAGGGCTGTCGAGGCGCACGTCGACGGCGCGGGGAAGCGTGCTCTCGGCGCGCAGACCTCGGGGGAGTCGGGACGCATCGAGGCCGCCCGTCGGGCGATGAGGATGCCGAACACCGCGGAGCGCCCACCGGCGGGCCGGTGAACGGGTCGACGATACGCCGACGGTGGGTCCGTGACGGATTTGGTGATGCGGTTGCCGGACGGATGATCTAGGGTCGCGCTGTTCTCAGGGGAGGGGATGACGCATGGGGCGTATGGGTCGGTGGGCAGTGGTGTGCGCGGCTGCGTTGCTGGTGACGGTGGGGTGCGGGCAGCGTCAGGCGCAGTACGGCCCTGACTTCACCAGCGCCGGGGAGTTACCGGAGAAGCTTGGCACGAACGGGATCACCATCACCGTCGGTGATCCCGACGCGCCGGTGACGGTGCACCTGTATGAGGATCCCCGCTGCCCGTACTGCGAGGAGTTCGAGACCACGGGGGGCAGTTCGCATCTGCGGGAGGCGATGCTCGGCCGCTGGGCCAGGGTCGAGTACACCCTTGCCTCCTTCCTGGACGACCGGGTCGGCGGCACCGGGTCGAAGAAGGCCGTCAACGCGCTGCGCGCCGCGCTGGAGGCAGGCAAGTTCGTGGAGTACCACGAAGTGTTGTACGCCAACCAGCCCGATGAGAGCGTCGACGGCTACACCGACGCCTACCTGCTGGAACTGGCAGGCCGGGTGAAGGGGCTGCGCGGCCCGGAGTTCGATGCGGCCGTGAAGTCCATGAAGTACACCTCCTTCGTGACGTCCTCTCAGAAGGCCTACGAGAAGGCCGGGGGAGCGCAGGAGCCCGAAGGTCCTGGTACGCCCACCGTGGTGATCAACGGCAAGCGGATCCCGTCGGAGTACAACACCCTGCTCCTACAGAGCGACGCTTTCGCCGGGCTGCTGGAGAAGATCCACGATGAGCCCGGAGAATGGCAGGACACCGAGCTCTGAACGCGAACAAGCCCTGCCCCCGTCAGGCTTGCCGGGTCGACTTGAAGAGCAAGGTCACCACTTCCCGTGCCCGGCGCAGGCGTTGACGATGTGGCGGACGATGGCCGCGGCCTCGTTCGGGTTGCGGTTCAGCCAGTCGCTGAGGTGTCGGCGGATGACCTCTTGGACGTAGGTGTCGGCCTCGGGATTGCTGAGCCTGGTCCTGGTCGATCCTTCGAAGACAGGATGAGCGAGTTTCACAGAGATGACCGCGCTCAGGCCCTGTTGAACGGCCTCGGCCGTAAGGCCTTGGCCGTCTGCGCATATCTGCGTGTGGCGGCGTGCGTAGTCGTTGACGACGTCCGTGAGTGCGGTACGGAAGCCGTGTTCGTGGGTGCCGCCTTCCCGCGTGCGGGTGTTGTTCGCGAAGGAACGGACTTCTCCTGGGGACCAACCGCTCCACTGCATGGCGACCTGCACGAGGATCGTCCGGTTCTCGTCCTCCGCCTCGAAGGCGATGGCGGGGGAGTGGACGAGACTCCCCGGGTAGGGGGTGAGGCGGGCGACGTAGGCGCGAAGGCCGTCTTCGTGGTGGTAGCGGACCGGCCGCTCCGGCCGCTCGTCGGTCAGTGAGACGGCCAGGCCGCTGTTGAGGAAGGCCAGTTCCTCCAGGCGCTCCGACAGCGTGGCGAATGAGTACTGGGTGGTCTCGAAGATGTCGGCGTCGGGCATGAAGGCGATCGCGGTGCCGTGCTCGCTCGTCTCCTCATGTCTCGTCAGGGCGGTGACCGGGAAGCCCTTCTCGTAGGCCTGCGTCCAGCGGCGGCCGTCTCGGTGGACCTCGACCGTGAGACGGGTCGACAGCGCGTTGACGACGGCCAGCCCCAGGCCGTTGAGGCCACCGGAGACCTGGTATCCGGCGTGGGACTGGGGTCCGAACGACAACTGCGTCAGTTCGCGTTCGAGGGCGGACATGCCGGCGGGCTCCTGCGCCTCGACCGGCAGGCCCCGTCCGTCGTCCATGACGCGAATGCCGCCGTCCGCGGTGATCGTGACGTCGATGGCGTCGACGTGGCCGGCCAGGTGTTCGTCGACGGCGTACGAGACCACCTCGTAGACCAAGTGGTGCAGGCCTCGCTCGCCGGTCGAGCCGATGTACATGCCGGGCCGCCTGCGTATCGCATCGAGGCCCTCGAGTACCTGGATGTGACTGGCGTCGTACTCGCTCACGTTCGCTGCCCGACCGGGGCTGGATTCGGTCATGAAGCACCCTCCCTGGGACGTCCTGTGCATGGTGAGCGCACGTCACCGAACAGGCGTGGAGAACACCCCGTCCGCGCTGCCGTGCGTGCACGTCCATCCTAGGTATTGGGAGTAAAACATGCAGGTCAGACCCCATATGCTGGGGTCTCGGATGGTCGTGTGCGCGACGTTGTCGACAGCCTGGTTCTGGAATGCCGCCATCAGGAGCAGAGCATCACGCAGACCCCGCCACGGGCGTGCAGGGGGTGTTCTGGACGCGAGCCAGGGGACCTTTCCTCACGGATTTCCCCGCAGCCCTTCCGTGCCGCCTGCGGCCTCTCACCCAGGAGTACTGGCTGGAGGCGCTGTTCGAGGAGTTGTAGACGCAAGCCCAACGCACTGTGCACCCACGCCGAACGACAGCCGGAGGACGCCGGGGCATTCTCGATTGCGGAACCTGTCGGAAGGAAGGGCGGCCGGCAGGGAAGCCGGTTCCGTACCTCCTTGCGGTGGGGCTGCTTCGCCGACCCCGTGCGGCAGCACTGCTCCGACACGCCTGAGACCGACCGTGATGGTGAACGCTGTGGCCGCGCGCGCAAGGCGCCGTGCATGCATGCCTCGATCGGTTCTGAGGCGGTCCACGCATGTCCTTGCTCGACGAATGGAGACGAAATGATTCAGCGTCGATTCCGCCGTTCGCTGACGGTGGCTGCTGTCGCCTTCGGCGCGGCGGTCATGGCCGCCGCGCCGGCTTCCGCGGCGCCCACCTGGCAGCCATGGGTGCGTCCGGGCGACAGCGTGTGCGGGCCCACCGACCATCACTCCGTGTCCATGAAGGTGATCTTCCAGACCTGCCTGGTCGTCAACCACAGCAATGACACGATGCAGCCGGTCCTTCTCGTCCGCAACAACGCCACCGTGGCCATCACCATGACAAGCTCGTACGTGCATTCCGCGTGGCACTTCGACCCTGACGCACACTGTGTCGAACAGCCACTGGCCGCGGGACAGCTGCTCGCCTGTTACGGCGAAACGTCGGCCTACATCCACGGCGAGAACGTCGGCTGGGGCGGCATCACCTACAACGGCGTTGCCGACAGAACTCAGCCCGCCACCCTGACGATGCCCTGAGCAGTCGCGGAACGCGCACGAATAATGCTGACCGTGTGGGAGTCCGGTCGGCCGCGGTGGTGACCGCATGCACTTCGGCGTCACCGAAGCCGGGAGCACGGCCGGCCGCCTCGGCTGGTCTTCGCTGACAGTGCCGACAAGGCGTACGCCTCCCGAAAGAGCCGCGCCAACCGTCGGCGGCGCGGATTCCGGTGCACCGTCGCCGACAGCGCCGACCAGGCGCGTAACCGCGAGGAGCGAGGATCTCGCGGTGGCCGACCACCGCATTTTGGCCCCCGTCGACTACCCGTGAACGTCCTGCGGTCCAGTGCGGGATCAACCGCCTCAAGAGACATCGCGCCGTTGCCACCCGGCACGACGAAGTAGCGGTCCGCTACGAGGCCCTGTCCTCGTAGCGGCCATCAACGAGTGGCCGTGATCGGCACGTTTCGCCCGGGGGAGTTCAGAGTTCGATGCCCAAGCCGTCCAGGAACTCCTGGAACAGATCCTTCACGAACGGGTCGGACCGCTTCGTCGGCACATCGACGACCGACTGGGGGAAGAAAGTCGGGCCGGCCACCCGAGTCCAGGCCACAGCACGCTTCGCGGCCTCCTCCGGCCCCGAGAGCCAGTCGTCGGCAGATTGGCCGTCCCCCGCCAGGTAGGCGGACATTACCGCCCGATCGAGACAAGCACCCCAGGTTTCCTGGTCCACGGTCCGGCCTTCAGGGACGAGGCAGTCGCTGTCCATGACGAATCCGGCACGGACCGGCTGCCCAGTGACCTCAACCAGTGCGATGGGGCTCTCCTCATCGAGAGACGGAAGCCGACCCTGTGCGACAGCGTGCGCTCCTTTCGGTAGCGCTCAACACCCGGTCGGCGCGGGAACTGACCGTCTCCTACTGCGTGTTCATGGCGGCCTGTGTCTTCGGGCGACTGTCCGACGCCCGCCACCGGGCGAGCCGGATCGAGGCCGAGCAGGCCGCCGCACATGAACGGGCCCGGATCGCGCGGGAGATGCGCGACATCCTCCCCCACGCGGTGAGCCTGATGATCGTCCAAGCGGGGCCGGGCCGGTGCCGGTGCCACGGCTACCGGTCGATGACGCTGGACGACAGGACTCAAGAGCGGTGCCCCGGCCGCATACTCGGTGGGCCTGTCGAGGAAGAAGCCGGGCGGCCGGGAGGTGTGGGGCAAGACCGGCGGGCGCTGGGGCTGCAACGCGGCCGTCGCCTCCACCCGCGACGGCTCCCGCACCCTCGTCCACAGCGTCAACGCCACGGACACCGAGGGCCAGGACATGAACAAGGTGGCGCAGAACATCATGGTGGCGGCGTACGGCAGTCCCTGACACCCCGACGGTCCGAACGATGCGGCCTGCGCCGCGGGCCGAATGCCGGCAGGCAGATGTGGCCAGCAGTCGCCTACTCGTTCACCGGGCCGCGCCATAAACTGCCACGGCTCCGAAACGCGGCGATCTTTGGAGGATGTGCAGGATGAACCGAACTCTCATGACCGCATTGGCGGCAGCCGCCTTGTTCGTGTCAGGGGAGAGCGCCACCGCCTCCGCTGCCGAAGCCCCGCCGCGAACCACGCACGGGCCGTGCCAGTACACCCAGACCCCGGACGAACCGGCGGCGCGGCGGGTTCCGCTGCCGCCCGACCCACGGCACACCCCCGACCACGGCACGCTGGGCATGGCTGTCCGGACGAACCAGGGCCCGCTCCCCTTGACTCTGGATTGGGCCAAGGCGCCGTGCACGGTCCAGAGCTTCGTGCATCTGGCGCGGCACGGGTTCTACGACCGTACGGTGTGCCATCGGCTGACGGCGTATCCGACGCTGAAGGTCCTCCAGTGCGGCGACCCGACCGGCACGGGCGAAGGCGGGCCGGGGTACGCGTACAAAGACGAGCTGCCCGTGGACCTGCCGCCGGCGCCGAGCGATCCGACCGGCGTCCGTCGCCTTTACGGGCGCGGTCTGCTCGCGATGGCCAACGCCGGTCCGAACACGAACGGTTCCCAGTTCTTCGTCGTCTATGGCGACTCCGCACTGCGGCCCAACTACACGGTGTTCGGCACCGTCGGCACCGCCGGCCTGAAGACGCTCGACAAGATCGCCGCTGGTGGGATCGAGCCGACTGCGCAGGACCCCGCACCGGTCGACGGCGCACCCGCGTTGCGGACCGAGCTGTTCGACGTCCGGCAGTCCTGCCGGTCCTGACGAGCCGTGGTGCGGCCACCCCTGTGAGTCCGGCGTGCCTGGTCTCACGGGGATGTCGGGGAGCGGTCGGCGATGTCCGTCCAGATGACATCGCCGATGCGGCCGTAGGAGGCGACCGGAACGGGACAGGCTGCAAACGTAGGCGGGGGCACCGCAGTTCGAGCCCATGGCCATATGCCCTCAATGCCCTCAATGCCCTCGAGGAATGTGCCGGGCCTTCCGACAGCGAGGGTGCAGACCGTGATGGCCGGTCCCTCGAGCGTGGATCGCTCGTGAGCCGTCCGTCCGACCGCGCCTACGGGTGCGTGTCCGTGATCGCGATGACCTCGTCGAGGCGGTCCAGGGCGGCCTGGAGGTCGTCGATCTTGGCCTGCATGCGGTCGCGCTCGGCACGCAGGAGGGCTCGTTGCTCGGCGTCGGTGTGCCCGGAGTCCCAGCACGGCAGGAGTTCCGCGATCGTACGGCTCGTCAGGCCGGCGGTGAACATCTGCTGGAAGAAGCGCACCAGGGTGATCGCGTCCTGGCGGTAGAGGCGCTGACCGGACGGGCTGCGCTCCGCGATGAGTAGTCCCTGCTGCTCGTAGTAGCGGACCGCTCGTACGGAGACGCCGGCGCCCCGCGCCACCTCGCCGATGCGCATCAACCGTTCGGCCGCACCGTGCGTGACGGTCATGGTGCTTTCCTCTCACCCGGTCCTGACGACCAGCACTTGCCCCTGACGTCAACGTCAGGTTTTAGCGTACCGGTCATGGACATCGACAACTCAGTCGCCCTCGTCACCGGAGCCAACCGCGGTCTGGGCCGCGCCTTCGCCCAGCGCCTGCTCGAACGGGGCGCCCGCAAGGTCTACGCGACGGCCCGCCGACCGCAGACCGTGGACCTGCCCGGGGTCGAGGTGCTGCCCCTCGACATCACCGATCCCGCATCCGTGAGGGCCGCTGCCGAGGCCGCCCCGGACGTCTCGCTCCTCATCAACAACGCGGGAATCAGCACGGGGACCGACTTGGTGTCCGGTCCGCTGGACGCGGTGCGGAACGAGCTGGAGACCAACATGTTCGGCCACCTGGGAATGATCCGGGCGTTCGCGCCGGCGCTCGCCGGGAACGGCGGGGGAGCGATCGTCACCATCCTCTCCGCCATGTCGTGGTTCGGGGGCAAGGGCGCCAATGCCTACCATCTGAGCAAGGCCGCCGCCTGGGCCATGACCAACGGCGTCCGCCTGGAGCTCGCCGAACAGGGCACGCTCGTCACGGCGGTGCACCTCGGCCTGGCCGACACCGATATGGCGGCCGGCTGGCCCGTGGACAAGATCGCTCCCTCGGACCTGGCCGACGCGGCGCTCGACGGAGTCGAGGCGGGCTCGGCCGAGGTCCTCGCCGACCGGTGGAGTCGGGACGTCAAGTCCCGACTGCCGCTCACGCCGGAAGAGTTCAATGCCGCGATGGACCGCGCCCTGGCGGCCCTCACCGCGACCTGAGCACGTCGAGACGGCCGACCCCCGATCCGGGCAGGTGCATCGCGCGGGCGTACAGGGACCGACTCACGTCCGCGCGAGAAAGG
This sequence comes from Streptomyces hilarionis, assembly GCF_024539675.1. Classification (GTDB taxonomy): domain Bacteria; phylum Actinomycetota; class Actinomycetes; order Streptomycetales; family Streptomycetaceae; genus Streptomyces; species Streptomyces hilarionis. The sequence goes on from NZ_JAHHIT010000054.1 coordinate 11,392, forward strand.
GGCGTCGCCCGAGGGGCTCCATCTCACCGTGCACACTGCCGGCCGATAGCAGGCCGCACGGTATTCGGCCAGGTCCGATGGCTTTGTGCCATTCGTCCGCAACCGGCCGCCCACCGCGACTGTGGCCCGGTTACATGAAGGGACTGGGGTGGCGTACTGGCACCCCTGCGTGGCGATGGCCGGTCGTGTGGGGGAGGTGGGGACGGTTGCTGACCATCAACGTGGCGGTGCTGCTCGCAGCCATCGTCGTCTGGCGGCTGAAGCGGCGTACGGAGGCCCGCAGCCGCTCCGACGAGAAGCTGACCGCCGTGATCGTTCTGGCCCTGGGCGTCCTGATCGCCCCCACTCCGGCGGGCCAGGGGATCGTGAATTCTGGGACAGCTTGCGAGCGGCGTCACCCAGGCCGGCCGATGAGCCCCGGCACACGTACGCGCCGCATGGCGCCCGCCGGTGCGCGCTGCGGGGTGCCGCACGAGGGAGCGGGGCAGTGATGGCGGCACGTCGACGACGGTGGCGGCTGAAGAAGCGGACGCGCAGACAGATGCAGGGCTGGGGCGCGGTGGTGGCGCTGGCCGCCGTGGTGTGGGTGGCCGGGCACTGGTCGGTGGTGTGGCCCGTCCTGGTGGCGGTGCTCGGTGCGGCCGTGGTCGGCGGGGCCGGCTGGGCGTTGGTGGGGGCGCACCGCCGTGCGGTCGGCCAGGACCGCGCGTGGCGGGCCGAGGAGGAGGCCAGGGCGCGGGAACTGTCGATGGCTGAGGTCGACGCCTTGTCGTGGCAGGACTTCGAAACGTACGTCGCGGAGCTGTGCCGGCGGGACGGCTGCACGAAGGTCGTCGTCAGCGGCAGGAGCGGCGACCTGGGCGCGGATGTCGTCGGCTACCTGGCCGACGGCCGCAAACTGGTCGTCCAGGTCAAGAAATATGCGACGCAGCGCAGCGTGTCCTCACAGGACATGCAGAAGTTCGTAGGCACCGCCCGCCTCGAGCACGGCGCTGACGTCGCCCTGTTCGTCACCACCTGCCGCGCGTTCACCAAGGCCGCGTTGGGCCTGGCGCTGCGCCAGAACATCGTGGCCCTGCACCGCGACCTGCTGGGTTCGTGGGTCAAGGGCGCTCATCTGGAGACCCTGATCCCGCTGAACGGCAGCGGCGGCGGCACCGGACGGCGTCCCCCTGCCTGATCGTCCGGCCAGGATGTCTGCGCCTGGGTGGACGCGCCGTTCAGCGAGCGGCGGAGATCGTCGACGGGGTCAGTCGGCACCCGAGCGCTGCGTATCGCCGTCTGGTGGCGGCGGGGTGCGCAGCAGCCCGGGGTCGCGGCTGGTCCGCCGAGCCGGTGGGCGACGTCCGGTGGTGCCGTGGATGACGCCGGCGGTGGTCTTCGGAGACGTGGAACGGCTCGGTCAGCCGCGCTGGGCGGCGTCGTAGACGGCCTGCGCGGTCTTGTCGAACGTCGGACCGTACATCGGGCTGCCGCCGCCGTGGCCCTCGCCGTGGCTGTTGACCGACACCACGGTGCCCTTGCCGGTGGCGGCGTTGAACGCGGCGAGCCAGGGCCCGCCGCTCGCGCCGCCGCCGAGGTCGCACGGCATGCGGTGCTCGTCTCCTGAGGCACGCTGAGAGGTACCGGCGCAGTACAGCAGCTCTTCGCCCCGCTGGGGCGTGGTCGCCGGATAGCCGAAGGCGGTGACCGGTTCACCGGCGGCACGGCCGAAGGCGATGTTCTGCGCCCCCACGGCGTCGGTGAGCCGCTTTCCTGACGAGGGGGTGGCGACGACCATCGCCGCCACGTCGTGGACACTGTCCTCGGCCCAGGAGCGCGGTGTCATGGTCGCCTTGACGGCGTAGCGGCCGTAGGGCGTCCTGCCCTTGGCGTAGCCGGGGGCGAAGACGATGTCGCTGTAGGTGTTGACCGGTGACGAGCCGAGGCGTGCGCAGTGGGCGGCGGTCATGATCACGGAGTGGTTGCCGCTGGTGACGGCGCTGGCCGTGCACCAGGTGTCCCGCCCGCTCGAATCGGCGAAGAAGAGCCGGCCGATGCTGGGGATGCCCTTTCCGGTCCAGGGCTTGCTGAGCGGACCGGTCGGCCCCAGGTCGACGGCGCGGCTGACCTCCTTCATGCGCGCGGGCGTCCAGTAGGAGAGGGCCGCGGTGAGGTCCGCTGCCGAGTAGGTGACCGTGCTGACCGGCGTGGATGCGGCGGTTGCCGACTGGGCTGGGGCCGCCAGGGGGCCGGCCAGGGCCAGCAGGGTGGTAGCCAGACCGAAGACGGCGCGGCGGGCCCCTCGGGACGAGCTGGGCGACATGAGTGTCCTCTCGGAACGTCGAGATCGGTGATCACTCGGAAGGATGCGATTTCGGCGAGTGGCGTGCATCCGCCGCCCGATCTTCGTCGTTACGGCCATCTCGGTACCCCGACCGTCGGCCTTCGGTCGCCCCCGTCCGGGAGCACGGCTCGGCCGCACCAGGTCGATCCGGTCCACGGAACAGGGCCGCAATGAGGGGGAGGAGGCGTTCGCGGCACTGTTTCCCATGACAGGCGGACCGGTACGCGGGCGTGAAGCCGCAAGGCGCGCGACCGAATGTGCCGCACTCGGCAGGCCCACCCGTACCGGGTCAGCCGCGCTCCCGCTCCTGCCTTGCGGCGCGCAGACCGAGCACGAGGAGGCGCAGCCCGCTCTCGAAGCCGATGTCGCCGTCGACGCCGAGCAGTTCGCTCGACGCCTCGGTGGCGAGGGGGAAGCGTTCGGCGTCGATCATCCGGGCGAGCCGTTCGGGTGCGTAGGGGTTGTCGTCTCCGTACGCCGCGCTGGTGTGGGCCTGCTCCTCGATGGTGCAGCCGATGGTGAAGTGCAGGACTGCCGCGACACCGCGTGCCGCCTCGGTGAGGGTGAAGCCGGCGTCCCGCAGGGTTCGCAGGTTCAGCTCCACTGCCCGATGCACCGCCGGGTGGTTCACGTAGGTGCCGGCGAGGACGCGCGCTCCGTCCCGGTGGCTCAGCATCGCCTGGCGCAGCTGGCGGGCCCAGTCGGCGAGCCAGTCCTCCCAGGAGGCGCCCTCGTGGGGTGACTCCAGCCTCTCGGCCGCCTCGACGTAGACCAGGGTGGCCATGGCGTCGAGCAGCTCCTGCTTGTTCTTGATGTGCCAGTAGAGGGTGGGGGCCCGAACGCCGAGGTCCTGGGCGACAAGACGCATGGTGAGCCCGTCGAGGCCGACGTCGTCGAGCAGTCCCAACGCCGCCCGCGCGATCACTCCGGAGTTGATCTTCATTGCGTTCCCGCCTTCCTGAACGCTTGACACTCTAACATCGTTAGAGGCAGTCTCTAACGATGTTAGAGACTCTCGTGCCGTGAGAGGCAGCGGGACGGAAGACCAACCGGAACAGGGGACATCCGCATGACCGACACGAAGACCCGCACGGATGTGGTGATCGCGGGCGGCGGCCCGGCCGGCCTGATGCTCGCCTGCGAACTGCGGCTGGCCGGAGTCGACGTGGTGGTGGTCGACCGGCTCGCCGCGCGAACCGGCGAGTCACGGGCCGGCGGGATACACGCCCGGACCATGGAAGTACTGGACCAGCGGGGCGTCCTGGACCGCTTCCTGGCGGTCGGCGCATCCCGCCCGATAGGTCACTTCGCGGGGCTGTGGCTGGACTTCGACCGGTTCGACACCCGGTATCCCCGGTCGCTGGTGCTCCAGCAGTCCCGTATCGAGCGGCTGCTCGAGGAGTGGGCGACCGAACTCGGTTTACGGGTGCGCTGGTCGTCAGAGGTGACGGGGATCCGCCAGCACGCCACCGGCGTCGAGGTCGAGGTGGGCGGACCGGACGGCTCACGTTCGACACTGCACGCCCACTACCTCGTCGGCTGCGACGGCGGGCGCAGTGCGGTGCGCAAACTCGCGGGCATCGGCTTCCCCGGCACCCCGGCGTCAGTGACCGCGCTGCTCGGAGACGTCGAACTCACCGACCCGCCCGCCGAATCGCTCTTCATGCAGCGGCGACCGGGCGGTGACTTCTCGGTGTTCGCCTTCGAACCGGGCTGGCACCGGGTGATCACCACGCAGTACGACCGTGTCGCCGACCAGGGGGACCCGGTGACGTTCGAGGAGCTGCGGGAGTCGCTGCTGCGCATCGCGGGTACCGACTTCGGCATGCACAGCCCCCGTTGGGTCTCCCGGTTCGGCGACGCCGCCCGGCAGGCCGAGCGGTACCGCCAAGGCCGTGTGCTGCTGGCGGGCGACGCGGCGCACATCCACTTCCCGGCAGGTGGCCAGGGATTGAATCTGGGAGTCCAGGACGCGGTCAACCTCGGCTGGAAACTCGCCTCGGTGGTGCACGGCCGGGCGCCGGAGACCCTGCTCGACAGCTACCACGCCGAGCGGTATCCCGTCGCGGAACGGGTACTGCACAACACCCGGGCGCAGACGGCGCTGTCGCGTCCGGGCCCGCAGACCGACGCGCTGCGCGACGTACTCCGTTCGCTCATCGCACACGACGACGTCAACCGGCACCTGGGCGGCATGATCACCGCGCTCGACCTGCGCTACCGCATGGGTGACGACCACCCGCTGACCGGCCGCCGGGTCCCCGACGTCGACCTGAAGACCGATGACGGCCGCCGTCGCGTCTTCGAACTGCTGCGTACGGCGCGCCCTGTGCTGCTGGACCTTCGCGGTGACACCGACCTGGCGGCCACGGCCGAGAGCTGGGCCGATCGCGTCGACCTCGTCGAGGCCCGGTCCGCAGCCGACCACTGGCCCGTCTGGCCGGCAGCCGAGATCCTCGCCCCCGCCGCGCTCCTCATCCGCCCGGACGGCCACGCCGCCTGGACCGCACCCGCCGGTGCCGCCCCCGACCTCGCCGCCCTCCGGACCGCCCTCACCACATGGTTCGGCCCGGCCGAGGCCGAGTGACCGGTCCAGGAATCTCGCCCCTTTCAGGACACCGAATCGTGTCGCGCTTCCGGCCGTGCCGGGCGCCCAGCGTTATCTGCTGGAGGAAGCGCAGCCCGTACTGGGTTCCCCCGCCCCCCACCCGGGCAGCCGGGCGGGGGCCGGGGCGGGGGGACCAGCACGGCGGACGGCGGTCAGGTCGCGCCCACAGTGGCGCGTGGGGCCCCGGTTGAGTGGTGGCGGTGGGAGTCGTGGCGCACTCAGGATTGGGCGCCGTCCGCCAAGGGGAGCCTGTGTCGTGCGGACCATTGACCGACGCGGAACCCCTGTGGTGCAGCGACCGTTGTTCGAGGCCCAGGAGACTTCAGAGATGGAGTTGATGCACGGTGGAACGACGCATGCCGGTGGCGACGCACTGGGGCAGTTTCGTAGCCGTGGTCGATTCCGGTCAGCTGGTACGCATCGAGCCTCGGGGTGACGACCCCGCGCCCTCGCCGATCGGCCCGGGCATGGTGACGGCTGTTGAGGACAGTGCGCGTGTGCTGCGTCCCGCGGTGCGCAAAGGGTGGCTCAACGGCTTGCCGCGCGCTGGTGACACGGCCCGAGGCGCGGACGCTTTCGTAGAGGTCAGCTGGGACGAAGCGCTCACGCTGGTGAGTGAGGAATTGCGCCGCGTGCGTACACAGCACGGGAACAGCGCCGTGTTCGGCGGCTCGTACGGTTGGGCCAGTGCGGGCGGGTTCCACCAGGCGCAGGGCCAGCTCCAGCGGTTCCTGGCGTTGGGCGGGGGCTACACCGACTCGCGCAACACGTACAGCACCGCCGCTCTCGAGGTCATCCTCCCGCATGTGATCGGCGGGGCTCCGTGGAGCTACCAGTCCCGGATGCCCATGTGGGACGAGATCGCCGAGAACTGTGAGCTCGTGGTGGCGTTCGGGGGACTGGCCCTGAAGAACAGCCAGGTCAACCCTGGCGGGCTGGCCCGGCACCAGACGCGAGACCTGCAACGGAAGTGCCGTGAGGCCGGGGTGCGGTTCGTGAACGTCAGTCCGATCCGCAGTGACACCGCCGATTTCCTGGACGCCGAGTGGCTGCCGGTCATCCCCAACACCGACACCGCCATGATGCTCGGCATCGCGCACACGATGCTGGTCAACGACTGGCACGACAAGGACTTCCTCGCCCACTGCTGCGAAGGGTTCGACCGCTTCGCCTCCTACCTGACCGGCGACGTGGACGGCGTCGTCAAGGACGCCGACTGGGCCGCTCGGATCACCGGCATCAGCCGTGCCACGATCACCGATCTCGCCCGCCGGCTGTCCGCGCAGCGTTCCCTCATCAGCGTCAACTACGCCATACAGCGGGCGGACCACGGTGAGCAGCCGATCTGGATGTCGGTCGTGCTGGCGGCGATGGCGGGTTCGCTGGGCCGCCCCGGCTGCGGCTGGGGTGCGGGCTACGCGACGATGGACGCGACCGGTGTTGCGCCCGGCCGCCCGTCCGTGGCGTCGATGCCGCGCGTGGCGAACCCCGTCGCGGACTTCATTCCGGTCGCCCGGATCGCCGACACCCTGCTGGACCCGGGCACGACCATCGACTACGACGGCCGGCGCCTGACCCTGCCGGACCTGCGCCTGATCTACTGGTGCGGAGGAAACCCCTTCCACCACCACCAGGACCTCCACCGGCTCACCCGAGCCTGGCAGCGCCCGGACACGGTGGTGGTCCACGAAGCCTGGTGGAACGCCACCGCCAAGTTCGCCGACATCGTGCTTCCCGTCGCGACCAGCCTGGAGCGTGACGACTTCGCCGCGGGATTCTCCGACCCTCACCTCGTCCCGATGCCGAAGGTCCGCGAGCCGGCCGGCGAGGCACGCACCGACCACCAGATCTTCGCCGCTCTGGCTGCCCGGCTCGGCTACGAGCGCGAGTTCACCCAAGAGCGCTCCGAGATCGAATGGGTCCGGCACCTCTACCTCAAGACGCGGGCGGACCTCGGCGACGACGCGGCCCTGCCGGACTTCGACGACTTCTGGCAACGCGCCTCCGGTGTCGAACTGCCGGCGCTCAACGGGCCGTTTCCCGGCAGCTTCGAAGCTCTGCGCTCCGATCCGCGGCGCTTCCCCCTGACGACGCCGTCGGGCCGGATCGAGATCTTCTCCGAGGAGATCGAGTCGTTCGGCTACGACGACTGCACGGGACATCCGACGTGGTTCGAACCCGTGGAGTGGCTCCGCGCCGACCTGGCGGAACGCTTTCCGCTGCACCTGATCTCGAATCAGCCCGCCTCACGCCTGCACAGCCAGTACGACAACGGTGGCCACAGCCTCAGGTCGAAGATCCACGGCCGCGAGCCCGTGACGATCAACCCGCAGGACGCGTCGTCCCGCGGTATCGAGAACGGCATGATCGTGCGCGTGTTCAACGACCGAGGCAGCTGCCTGGCGGGCGCGATCCTGTCGGACGCCGTCATGCCCGGCGTCGTGCAGTTGTCCACCGGAGCGTGGTGGGACCCGGCCCAGCCGGGCCGGGCCGGAACCCTTGACCGCCACGGCAACCCGAACACCCTTACCGGGGACCGCGGGTGCTCGCGGCTGTCCCAGGGGCCCAGTGCGCACAGTGCGCTCGTGGACGTCGAGGTCTACGACGGGCCCGCCGAGGAGGTACTCGCCTTCGCGCCACCACACCTCGAACACTGAAACGAGGCCGCCCCGAGGACGGGCGCGTTCGCCGTGCTCACCCCCGTCGGGCACCCGGCCGGCAGAACCGGCCAGTGCCCGGCCCCCACTCGGACGTTTGCGCCTCCGTAACGGTGTGAATACGGTGCGCAGTCATGACGGCACTTCAAGATCTCAAGTACGGCCAGTGGTTCAGGGGCGCCGATGTCGACGGCGACGGGTTCATCACCCAACGCGACGTCCTCGAGATGAGCGAGCGCTACATCGGCGCCCGCAGGACCACCCCCGATGCCGACGCCGTCCGCCGCCTCACCGAGGGGATGGACCAGTTCTGGTCGAACGTCATCGCCCCGATGGACCAGGACGGCGACGGAAAGGTCGACGTGCGGGAGATGACCGAAGGCTTCAAGAACGTCCTGACGGACCGCGCGCTCTATCCGCAGCAGATCGCACCGGTCACCAACTGCTTCTTCGACCTCGTGGACCTCAACGGAGACGGCAAGATCGACCAGGCCGAGTTCCAGCAGATGTTCGACGCGGTCGCCGCCGTCCCCGGCGAGGACTGCGCCTCTGTCTTCGCCGCTCTGGACGTGGACGGGTCCGGCGGACTGGACCGTGACGAGTTCCACCGGGCACTCGAAGAGTTCTTCTACGGCAACGATCCCGACGCCCCCGCCAACCACATCTTCGGCAAGGTCACCACCTGACATTGCCCGGACACGCCCCGGACGCGCGCTGAGGCGAGGACTTGGCCGCTCTGGGACGTGGGCCGCCATACGCCGCGGCGAAGGCCCTGGTCGTTGACGCACGGTCCTGCGGAGGGCCGACGGCGGGTTGGCGGTCACCGCCGCCCTCGCCCTCGTCGCCGGTCACCGTGGGCTTCTCACAGTGGAGCCGGGCCAAGAGGGCCGAGGTCGCCTCCGGCAGTCCCCGGGGCGGCGAATGCCGGTCCTCGTTCAGGCCGTCGTCGGGAGGTAGGGACCGGGTCCCTTGTGGGCGCCGTCGCTGTGTGGCGGAGGCCGGGGAGAGTCGCGACCGACTCGGTGAGGTAGCGGTAGAAGAGCTGGGCGGTCGCCACGTCGATGCTGGCGTAGAGGTTCGCCGCACCCGTCGTGGCGGTGGCATAGGCGACTTCGGGGTGTGCTGCGAGCGCCGTTCCCGCCTCGTCGAGGCGGGACGGGTCGATCTCCAGCCACAGGGCGGCCCGGAAGTTCTGCTGGAGGATGTCCGGGTGGTAATCGACGTCGAAGTACAGGGCGCCGGCCGATCTGAGCTCGGTGATGCGCCGACGCACGGTGGAGGGGGACAGGCCGGTCGCGGCGGCCAGGTCTCCTGTGGCGGCCCTCCCGTCCCGGGCCAGCAGGTCGAGTAGGTGCCGGTCGCTGTCGTCCAGGGGCACCGGCGGGGTGGCGTCCGTGGTCCGGTCCGGTGTGTCGGGGGGCGTGAGTGCCGCGACCTGCGCGGCCGTCAGCGGGCCGCGCTTGTTGATCGGGCCGAGGTCGTGGCCGAAGAAGACGTGCAGTGAGCAGTGCGCGGACAGGTCCACCACCTGCGGTGTGCGCGGCAGCTTCTGCAGGAGCGGGGACTCCTCCGGTCCGGGGCTGCGGGTGCGTACCGAACAGGAGATCTCGGTGCCGCCCGAATCCACGTTGACCCAGGTGGTGTCCGAACGCCGTGCCATCGCCTTCCCGAGGGAGGACGCGGCGTCCGGCGTGCACCGTACGCGTACGAGCCAGACGGAGTTCCCCAGCCGTCGCGGATCGGTCAGGCCTAGAACGCGAAGCTTCCCGGCGGAGCGCAGCCGTGCCCAGCGGCGCGCCGCGGTCTGGTCGGAGATTCCAAGAACGTCGGCGATCTCCGTGAACGAGGCCCGCCCGTTGACCTGCAACGCGTGAACCAGCTCCATGTCCTCTTCCGACAGGCTCCGCTTCACATGGTCCGTGGTGTCGAGATAGGTCGTCATGGACGACATTCTGTCGGATCCGCGCATGACCACTGCTCTGGCTCACGACATCGCCCGCGAGAGCTCCAAGCTGTTTCTCGGGATCGTCCGTCGGCCTGCTCGGCCTGCTCGGCCTGCTCGGCCCGCCGCAGTTCGCCCCGCCCGACCACGGGTGGGGACCCGATCCCGGTCCCGCGACACTTGCTTCATGCGAACGGAGAATCCGACATGCGTAAATGGTGGCCCCTGACGGCGGTCTGCTTGGGCGCCTTCATCCTGCTGGTGGATGTGACGATCGTGAACGTCGCACTGCCCAGCATGGCTGCCGACCTCGGCGCTTCCTTCACCTCTCTGCAATGGGTGATCGACGGCTATGCCCTGGCTCTCGCCGCCCTGCTGCTGGCCTCGGGTTCCCTGGCGGACCGCTTCGGCCACCGGCGTTCCTACGTCTGCGGTCTGGGCGTCTTCGGCCTGGCCTCGCTGGCATGCGGCCTCGCCCCCAACGCGGAAGTGCTGATCGCGGCCCGCGTGGTGCAGGGCATCGGCGGCGCCGCCATGTTCGCCACCGCTCCCGCGTTGCTGCTCACTTCCTACCAGGGCAGGGACCGGGGTACGGCCTTCGGCGTGTGGGGCGCGACCAACGGGGCCGCCGCAGCCGCGGGACCTCTGCTCGGCGGGCTGCTCACCGAGCATTTCAGCTGGCCGACGATCTTCTGGGTCAACCTTCCGATCGCCGCTGTCGCCATCGCCACGACGCTGCGGGTGGTGCGTGCCGACCGACCTGCCAACCAGCCCACCGGGGTCTCCGGCCGGCGGGCGGGGCTCAGCGGAACCCGGGCCCGTGTCGACATCCCCGGCGCGGCGGCCTTCACCATCGCCGTGGCCACGCTCACCGGTGGACTCATCCGCGGAGGGGAGGTGGGCTGGGCCTCGGCCGAGACCCTGACGACCTTCACCGTCACCGCCTCAGCCCTCATCGCGTTCGTGGTGATAGAACACCGTACGTCGCGACGCGGGGGAGCCCCCATGCTGGACCTCGCACTGCTGCGCCGCCCCTCGTTCGCCGCGCTGATGAGCGGTGCACTGCTGCTACAGGGAGGCGCCTTCGGCTGCCTGGTCCTGGTCTCGCTGTGGTTGCAGTCCATGCTGGGTCTCAGCCCGGTCGGTGCGGGCCTCGCCCTGACTCCGCTAGCCGGTGCTTCGTTCCTCGTGGCCGCCGTGACCGGCCGTCACCTCCAGCGGCTCGCACCGCGACTGCCGATCGGCATCGGGCTCCTGGCCGTCGCGGCGGGCATGCTGGTGCTGCGCGCCGGTATGACGGCCGACGCCGGACAGACCGCCCTCATGGGAGGGCTGGCGGTCACCGGGATCGGCGTCGGCCTGGCCACACCGGTGCTGGTTTCGGCAGCCGCCTCCTCCGTGCCGCCGCAGCAGGCAGGGATGGCCGGCGGGGCTGTCAACACGTTCCGTCAGCTGGGCATGACCTTGGCCATCGCCGTCTTCGGCACGGTCTTCACCAGCCGGGCGGCCGCCGTGCTCGCCGGGTCCGGCACGGTGCCGGACCCGCAGAAGGGCGCCTCGGTGCTGGCCGCGGGGCAGGCCCGGAGCCTCGTGGAAGCGGCGCAGGCCGCGGACCGGGGCGCGGTGCACCAGTTGGCGGCCACCGCGTTCGCTTCCGGTCTCGATCGGGTCTTCCTGGCCTCGGCGCTGGCGGCGGCGATCGGCGGAGTGTTCGTCCTGGTCTTCGTGCGGCCGTCGCGCAGGAGCGACGCAGCCCCCGCAGCGGGGCTCGCCACGGCTCGTGAGCAGGGCATGCGGCAAGGTGATGTCGGTGAGAGCGCGAAAGACGGCCGGCAACGCGCGTGACGCCACGGGCCTGGAAACCGATCAAGGAGGTGCAGGGGCCGGCCGGCGACGGCAGGGAGCAGGTCGGCGGCCTCCGGGGGAAGCAGGACGGCGGCCTCCCGCGGGAGGCGAGCGTGACGAAGGAAGGCTTGAGCCTCCCGCGAGCCGCCGACGCAGCGGAACCGGCGACGGCCACGCGCACCTCCCGGCCCACCGGATCCCTGCTCAGCCTGCACGGACACGGCGGTGACCCGGCCGAGGACCTGTGCGGCGCGGCGCCCGTCGTCTTCGACAACCCCGCACCGCGCTGTTCGGGGACCTGCCGGACGTGCAGGCCCGGAACGTCGTCAGTCGGCTCGTCACGCAGAGCCGGCGCTCCCTCCAGCAACGGGTGACCGGGGCAGCGTGGCGGACGGTGCCCTCCACCTGTGTGCTCTGCCAGGACGACAGGGCGCTGCCGCCTCCATTGCAGGAGCGGATGCCCACCCGCGCCGCCCAGGTCGGGTGTCTGAACACCGGCCTTGAGGCGCCTTTCTTGCCGGAACGGCGCCGCCGGCGCGTCTGCGATCGTTGTGATGCTGGGCTCGTGGTTCCGCAAGGGGGGCTGCGTCACCGCTTCGGGCCGCCCACGCGTCACTTCGACCGGGTCAGTTCCGCCTGCACGCCGTAGTGGTCGGACAGGTAGGCCCGGCGGCCTTCCCCCAGCGTGACCTTGTCCTGGAACACGAAGTCGGCGCTGCCGGTCAGGGTCTCCCCGGCGGCGGCCCGGATGAGGATGTGGTCCAGGGCCGGCGGCGACGGCCATCGAGGTGTGGGCCGGTACGTCGGACGTCCGTCGCCTGCGAGGATGTCGCTCAGCCCGGCAGCGGTGAGGAAGTCGGTGAGTGTCGCCGAGTCCCGCGGGAGGTTCAGGTCACCCATCACGGCGACGGGCAGGGACGGGTCGATGGCCGTGATCAGTGCCCCGAGCCGGGCCAGTTCGCCGGCCGCGATCCGTGTGTACCGGTTCGTGGGCGACCAGTCGTCGTCGCGGTTGGCCGACAAGTGGGTGTTCACGACCGCCAGTTCGCCCGCCGGGGTGGCGACGGACGCCACCTGGGCACCTTTGCGCATGAGGAGTTCACCGCGTACGGGACCTGTCGTCGGGTATCGCACAAAGCGGTATCGGCTGATCGGCCACCGTGACAACATCACCAGGCCGCCTCTGAGCAGGACCGTGCCCGAGCAGGCGAGGTACCGGTACCCGGGAGCGGCATGGCGGATCAGCCGGGCGTGGCGGCGGTACATGACCTCCTGCAAGCAGACGATGTCGTAGTCGGACCGGTCGAGGGCCGCCGCGAGCGCACGCAGCCGTGCCGGGACATCGCCAGTGAAGAGGGCGTTCATGGTCAGCAGCCGTATGGCCTTCACAGAGTTGTCGCTTTCTGTCCGGTCGGTCCCCCGATCCGCACGGGGAACCGCTCACGGTGTTGTACGTGCTCAGTGCGTAGTCGACCTAGTGCCCGGGAACTCTCGCGGAGCGGCCTGGCTGTCCTGGGCGGCAGTTCGAAATCATCCCGACCATCCCGCTCGCGACAGCCGCCGATGGGGCACCCGTCGACGCCGTGGAGGAGCACGTGGACGAGCAGGCGTCCTGGACGTCGTCTCGCCGAGGGCTCCCGCGGACTCGCACCGGCATCACTGCATCACTGCATCACCCACGGTCTGCTGCACGACCTACGTGAAGGAGAGGATGTCGCCGCCCACTACAGCGGCGTCACAGTGCGACTCGAGCGGCCGGCCGCGACGCCACGGCCCGGCTCCGGCCGCGCCGAGAACCTGCCCGGGGCGTTGACAACCTCCACCCCACGCCCGGGGCCGGCCGGGTCGCGGGCACGCCAACTTCCCAGCAGAATGGTTCTGTTGACACGCGCTGAAACCACATGCTTCCATCCCGTCATGTCTCTGCCGGAGCCTCTGACCCGTCGCCGCGCCGTGGACCTCGTCCGTGTGGCCGCCGCGCTGTGTCGGTTCCCCGGCTGATCAGCACTTCCCGGTTTCTCTCCTTCGACGGCTGGGTCGCGCGTACTGCGTTGGTCTGCGCCGCCCTCTTCGAGGACGCTCCGCTGCGCGTCGGCTGTTGCGTTCTGACCGGCCTCGCTTCCCCTCCTACGTATGACGGGACTGCCATGTGTGCTGCCCAACACGAGATCGCCTACGATCGCCACAGGCTGCGTCAGTGGCTCGACGGCGAGGCCAAAGCGGACGGGGTCACGCGGCGCCGGCTGCTGACCCTGCTGGCCGCGACCGCCACTGCCACAGCGCTCCCCAGGGGGAACCCGGCTCGCGCCGCCGATTCCCCGATCGTCAAGCCGATACCCCCCGAGTCGTTCATCCAGCGCGGCACCAACGCCGAGACCCGCTGGGAGGCCCTGAGCGGTACCGGCCATCACACCCCCAACGCACTGTTCTTCGTCCGCAACCACACCGCGACGCCCGTCCTGGACGCCGCCGACTGGCGGCTGAGACTGTGGGGTGACGGGCTGCGCGGCGCGCCCGCCGAGGGCAAGCCGGTGGAATTCGGTTACGACGATCTGCGCGGCCTGCCCGCGGTCACCCGGACCGCCTTCGTGGAGTGCGCCGGAAACGGCCGCAGCCATTACGCGACTCAGCAGGGCCAGACGGTTCCCGGCACCCCTTGGACCCTGGGCGCAGTCGGCGTGGCGCGCTGGCGCGGGGTGCGCCTGGCCGACGTACTGCGCAGGGCCGGGCTGTCCTCCTACGCCGTCGACGTGCAGCCCCGCGGACTTGATGCCGAGTACGTCAGCGGCGGCGAGAACCTCGGCCGGGTACGTCGGCCGTTGCCCTTGGCCAAGGCGCTGGACGACGTGCTGCTCGCGTACGAGATGAACGGCGAGAAGCTTCCGTACGACCACGGTCACCCCGTGCGGGTGCTCGTGCCCTCGTGGGTGGGAATCGCCTCGATCAAATGGGTCGGCGACATCGAGGTGTCGGCGCAGCCCCTGTACTCGCCGTGGAACACCACCTTCTACCGGTTGTTCGGTCCCGCCTACCCGCAGGACGGCACCACGCCGCTGACCCGCCAGACGATCAAGAGCGCCTTCGAGTTGAAGAGCGGCGCGACGTTCACGGCGGGGGAGCGGCAAGTGCTGCACGGCCGCTCCTGGTCGGGCGCCGGCGGCGTCGTGCGGGTCGACATCAGCACCGACGGCGGGACGGTCTGGCGGCGGGCCCGTCTTCACGACCGGCCGCGATCCGACACCTGGACGCGCTGGTCCGTCCCGTGGACGCCCAAGACGCCCGGGCCGACGCAGCTGCTGGCCCGCGCCACGGACACGGCAGGCCGTAGCCAGCCGGACACCGCCGTGTTCAACACGCAGGGCTATCTCTTCGACGCAGTGGTCCGGCACCCGGTGACCGTGCTCTGACACCGCTGCGCGGACCTCACCCCGCCGGTGGTGTTCGTCCCGACGCCTGCCGGTCCGGGCAGTCCTCGCCCTGCTCGCCGTCGTGCCGCACGCCCCTGCCGGAGAACACGAGCGACACGACTCCAGCACCGCAGATCTCCGCGACGGCGCGGCGTACCCGGATGGTGGACCGACGGGCGGCCCCCCCGTGCAGGCCTGCGCCACGGTCCGGCACCGGAGCGCCACTCGCACCGCCGACGGACGGCACCGGCGCGCGGGCCGGACCGTGCTGGGGCTCCCCCCCAGGTTCGGGGCGAGCGCATCGGCGACGACGTCGCCGTGGGCCACCGCGACCCATGTCCCGTCACGCTCGTACCGCACGACCGTGCCGTGGCCGTCTGGTCTGCTGCTCATGCCGAGATCATGGTCGATGTCGCACCGGCGCCGCCGCCGTGGTGCGCCCGCACTATTCTGGGACCCGCGAGCGGTGGTCGGCGGTGCCGGGCGTTCACGCGAGGGGTCGCACCGCCTGGGAGGGCTGGACGGGGCCGGTCGTTGGCCCGGCCGGAGGGGAAGGGTGTCGTGTGGAGCGTTCAGGCCGGCCTGTGAGCGGCACGCGGCAGGCCGCGATCGACGATGCGGTGTTCGCCGCCGACCGGGAAGTGGGCGCGGACCTCGCCGGGCTGGACTGGACGGCCACGCCGCTCGGCCCGCCGGGGGAGTGGCCGCAGAGCCTTCAGACGGCTGTGAGCATCCTGCTGTCCTCACGGTTCCCCATGTGGATGGCATGGGGCGAGGAGCTGACCTTCTTCTGCAACGCCGCCTACCGGCGCGACACGCTCGGCCGCAAGTACCCGTGGGCGCTGGGCCGGCCCGCGAGTGAGGTGTGGGCGGAGATCTGGACGGACATCGGACCGCGCATCGAGACCGTGCTCGGTACGGGCGAGGCCACGTGGGACGAAGGGCTGCTGCTGTTCCTGGAGCGCTCCGGCTATGCCGAGGAGACGTACCACACGTTCTCCTACAGCCCGCTGGGGGACGACGCCGGCGACGTCGTCGGCATGCTGTGCGTGGTCAGCGAGGACACCGAGCGGGTGATCGGCGAGCGGCGCATGGCCACCCTGCGGGACCTGGGCTCGGACCCGAGTGTGATCCGCACCGAGCAGGAAGTGCTGGCCTTCACCGACCGGCAGCTGAACCGCAACCGCAAGGACATGCCGTTCACCCTGACCTACCTGTTCGACGGCGAGATCGCTCGGTTGGCCGGTGCGACCGGCGTCACCCCCGGTGTGCGCATCGCACCGCGGACCCTTCCCGTCGACGATTCCGGAGGCGTGTGGCCCGCCGCGGCGTTGGCCGAGGGCGAGGCCCGAGTGGTGCCGCTGACCGGCGAGGCGTTCGACGTCCTGCCCGGCGGCGACTGGCCCGAGCCGCCGGTGGAGGCACTCGTCGTCCCGCTCCTGCAGCAGGGCAGCGCGGCCTACGGCTTCTTCGTGGCCGCCCTGAACCGCTATCGCGACCTGGACGACGGCTACCGGGGGTTCATCGAGCTGACCGCCGGACACATCGCCTCCGGGATCGGCAGTGCCCGCAGTTACGAGGCACAGCAACGGCGCGCCGAGGAACTGGCCGAACTCGACCGGGCCAAGACCACCTTCTTCTCGAACGTCAGCCACGAGCTCCGCACTCCCCTGACCCTGATCATGGGGCCCGTCGAGGAACTGCGCTCCCGGTCCGCCGACATGGACGAGGACATCCGCCGGGAACTCGACGTCATCCATCGCAACGGGCTACGGCTGGGCAAACTGGTCAACACCCTGTTGGACTTCTCCCGCATCGAGGCCGGCCGCATGCAGGCCCGCTACGAGCCGGTCGACCTGGCCGCGGTGACAGCGGAGCTGGCCAGCGTCTTCCGCTCGGCGATGGAGAAGGCCGGGCTCGCCTTCGACGTGGACTGCCCCTCCCTGGACGAACCGGTGTACGTGGACCGCACCATGTGGGAGAAAGTGGTCCTGAACCTGCTGAGCAACGCGCTGAAGTTCACTTTCGACGGATCGGTTCGCCTGGGCGTGCGCCGCTCCGGTGCCCATGCGGTCGTCACCGTGGCCGACACCGGGACCGGTGTATCGGAGGCGGAGATGCCGCGGCTCTTCGAGCGCTTCCACCGCATCGAGAACGCCCGCTCCCGCTCCCACGAGGGAAGCGGTATCGGGCTGGCCCTGGTGCGGGAACTCGTCGGTCTGCACGGCGGGACGATCCGCGCCGAGAGCACCGAGGGCAAGGGCACCAGCTTCACCATTCGGGTGCCGTTCGGCGCCGCACATCTGCCCGCCGACTCCGTGGTGTCGGAGCCGGGCGGCACGACGGCCTGGGCAACCGCCGACCCCTACGTCCACGAGGCCCTTCGCTGGCTTCCGGTGAGTGATGCCGGCCCGGCGGCCGAGGACGGCCAGGACCAGGTGACGGCCGCCGCCGTCGGGTCGGCCGCCGGTCCCACGCGCAGCGCACGACTGCTGGTCGCCGACGACAACGCCGACATGCGCGAGTATCTCGCCCGTATCCTGACCGCCGCCGGCTACGAGGTCGAAGCGGTCGGCGACGGCGCCGAAGCACTCGACGCCGCCCGACGCCGGACTCCCGACCTCGTCGTCAGCGACGTGATGATGCCCCGGCTGGGCGGGCTGGAGCTGGTGAGTCGCCTGCGCGCCGACACCCGCACCGCCTCGGTGCCCGTGGTGCTGCTGTCGGCCAGGGCCGGGCAGGAGGCGTCGATCGAGGGACTGCAGGCCGGTGCCGACGACTACCTGGTGAAGCCGTTCGCCGCGGCCGAGTTGCTGGCCCGGGTCCGCGCGAACGTGGAACTGGCCCGGTTGCGCAGCCACCACCTGCGCTGGCGGACGGCGCTCATCGACTCCCTCCAGGAGGCGTTCTTCGTCTGCGACGAGTCGGGGACCGTCGTGGAGATCAACACGGCCTTCACCGACATCCTCGGTTACGGCACCGATGGCCTGCCGTATGCCCCGACCCACCCGTGGTGGCCGGACGCAGCCACCGACCCCGGCGCGCACGAGCAGGTCGGCGACGCGTTCGCCCTGCTGCTGGACAGTCCCCAGGGCTCGTACACCGTTCCGGTCACCCATCGTGACGGCCGCCGCCTGTGGATCACCGTGACGTTCAACAAGGCCGAGGATCCGGACACCGGACGCCGGGTCACGGTCGGCACCTTCCGTGACGTCACCGCGGAGCACTACGCCGTCCGACGCGAGACGGCACTGGCAGCGCTGAGCACCTCGCTGTCCCAAGCCGCCAGCCTGCCCGAGGCACTGTCCGGCGCCCTGGACGAGCTGAGGTCGTTGTGGCACGCAGATGTCGTGCTGGCCGCCGTCTTCGGGGGCGGCGCGCCGGTGCTCGTGGCCACGGACGAGAGCCTGCGGTGGGAGGACCTGCCGGCCGAGCAGCAGGCGCTGCTCGCGGCGTTGCGCGGGCGGCCCTCGCTCACCGCCGTGGCCGAGGAGAGCGGCGCCGGCGTCCTGCTGGAGCACCCCGAGGGCCCGATGGCCCTGTGGGTCGATCTGGGCGGCCGCAGGCCGTTCACCTCCGAGGACCAGCTGCTGCTGTCACTGCTGGCCGGGCGCTTGGCCCAGGGCCTGGTCCGGGCGCACCAGATCGACCAGCAGCGGGAGACCGCCATCGCGCTCCAGCGCGCCATCCTGGGCCCCGCGCGGCTTCCTGACGGTTTCGCCGTGCGGTACGAGCCTGCCACACGCCCGCTGGAGGTGGGGGGCGACTGGTACGACACCGTCGCCCTGCCCGACGGCCGGATCGGCATCGTCGTCGGCGACTGTGTCGGCCGCGGTCTGGAGGCGGCCAGCGTCATGGGGCAACTGCGCAGTGCCTGCCGCGCACTGTTGCTCCAGGACCTCGGCCCCTCGCGCACGTTGATGGCCCTCGACCAGTTCGCGGCCAGCGTTCCCGGCGCGCTGTGCACGACCGTCTTCTGCGGTGTGCTCGATCCCGGTTCCGGCACGCTGACCTACTCCAGCGCCGGCCATCCGCCGGGCATCCTCGTCCACCCCGACAGCACCGTCCGGCTTCTGGAGGAGGGGCGGTCGCTGCCGCTGGCCGTGAGGCCGGGCAGACCGCGCCCGGAGGCCGCGTGCACCCTTCCCGCTCGGGCCACACTGCTGCTGTACACCGACGGTCTCGTCGAACGCCGGCGGCTCGCGCTCAGCACGGGGATCGAGCAGGCGGGCCACGCCGTGCGGGAGGGCCGAGACCTGCCTGTCGAGGACCTCGCCAGCGCGGTGATGGAGAGGCTCGCACCGGCCGGCGGGTACGACGACGACGTGGCTCTGCTGATCTACCGCCATCCGGCGCCCCTGGAGATGACCTTCCCGGCCGACTCCGCCCAGCTGGCACCGGTCCGCAGGGCGTTGCGCCGCTGGCTCGACCAGTGCGATCTCCCGCCGGAAGCGGTGCAGAACGTACTCGTCGCCGCCGGGGAAGCGTGTGCGAACGCGATCGAGCACGGCCACCGGCACGCTCCGGGGGGAGCGGTGCGGCTGCGCGCCGAGGCGCTGGTGGACACGTTGCGCGTCATGGTTGTCGACAGCGGCCGGTGGAAGGTTCCCCAGCCCGAGAGGAACGCTCACCGTGGCCGGGGTATGTCCCTGATGCATGCGCTGATGCAACAGGTCACTGTCGTCCCCGCCCCCTCCGGCACCACCGTCGACATGCAGATGAGGATCGCCTGATGACCACCCCGCTCACGCTGACGCCCGACCGGAGTCCGCAGGGCACCGCCCGTCTCGCCGTCAGCGGCGAAATCGACATGAGCAACGCCGGTCGTCTGGCCGAAGCCCTGGACAGCGGCTCGGGTCCGCTGATCGTGGATCTGACCGGGGTGGAGTACCTCGACAGCGCGGGACTGAGCGTGTTGTTCGCCCACGCCGAGAGGCTGGAACTGATCGTCCCCCCGCTGCTCGGACCGCTCCTGTCGGTCTCGGGCCTCGCCGATCTGGTCACCGTCCACGGCCTCGAGACCAACCAGCCGCCCCGGCGCTGACCCGGCCCGCCGGTAGGCGGCCGGACCGTCCAGCACCCCTCGCCGGCCGTTCGTACGGCCATGACACCCCCCACCCTGCTCGCCACACCGCACCAGAGCCGTTCAGTCAGGAGTGATGTTTCAGGTGACCGACACCCTCGACACGACCGTCCGACACATCGGTGACCGCGCAGCCGTCGTCGTCGTCGCCGGCGACGTCGATCTGCACACCTCGCGCCTGCTGCGTGTGCAGGCGATGGCCGTTGTGGAGCAAGGCTTCCCGCACCTGGTCCTCGACCTGGCCCAGGTGGATTTCGTGGACTCGACCGGCCTCAGCGCTCTCATCGTCCTCCTTCAGGCCACCAGCCGGGCAGGCGGTTCGCTCCGGGTCGCGAGCGTCCCCGAGCGTCTCGTGCGCATGGTGACCATGACCGGCATCTCCCAATTGCTCCCCATCCACGAGACGGTCGCCGACGCGCTGGCCGCCCTCGGCGCGGACGGCGCCGCCGACAGCGCCGTCCCTTCCGCATGACACGGTGACCCCGGGCGCCGTGAGGGACAAGGCCCGCCCGCCCGAGGGGGAGGTGACGGCGCCCCTGGGCCGTCGGGGCCCTGCGATAGGGTGATGCGCGCCTGTCACGGGACAGCCGGAACAACGGGGAGGGCAGGCTGATGGGGGAGGGAAGCGGATCGGGCGACGGCGGCGCCGCGGCGGACCGTCATGTCGCGGTGCTGTACTCCACCGAGGACGAGTGGGCCGCTCATCTCGTGCCCTTCGTCCGCGCGGGCTTCGACCGGAACGAGCAGGTGCAGTACTTCGCGGACGCCACCGACGCGCGGCTCGTGATCCGTACGCTCGCCGAGCACGGCGTCGACGCCGACTCCGCGGTCCGGCGAGGACAGCTCGTGGTGACCACTGCCGCCCAGACCTATCTGACCGGGGCCCGGTTCGACCCGGACGCCATGATCGGGCTGTGGCGTGACGCCGTCGACACGGCCGTCCGGCAGGGGTACGGGAACCTGCAGGTGATCGGTGAGATGTCCTGGCGCCCGGCGCATCACGGGCGCGCAACGCCTGCTGGAATACGAGCTGCGCATCCACCACGAGGTGTTCGAGCAATTGCCGCTGACGGCCTGGTGTTTCTACGATCGCCGCCTGATGCCCTCCGAGGCCCTCGACGTCCTGGCGGGCGCCCACCTGACGAGCAAGGGCGCCGCACCTCGCTCCCCCGGGCGGCGCCGCCTCACGGTCACGCCTCTGGCCGATCGGCCCGGCTTCCGACTGTCGGGGTCGGCGGGCTACGAGAGCCGCCGGGCGACCACCGCGGCGTCAGCCGCTCTCGCCGCCTCCACGGCCAAGGACCTCAGCCTGGACCTGTCCGGCCTCGACCACCTCGACATCGCCGCACTCACCGACATCGCCCACGCCGCGCGCCGACGCGCGGCGAAGACACCACTGCGACTCGTCGGGGCGCCGCCCGCCCTTCGCCGCATGCTGGAACTCTTCCCCGAGCTGGGGGCCGACCTCCAGGAGGCCGGCCGGTGACGACATACACCCGCACCTCGGCGGAGAACCGGGTCGATCCGTCCTTCCACCACCCCGCCGTCCTCTACACCACGGAAGAGGACTACCTACGGGTCGTCGGCGAATTCGTCCGCACGGAGGCGACCGGCGGGCGTCCTGTCCTGGTCGCCGTTCCCGGTACACGTCTGCGCCTGCTCCGCGAGACCATGGGCGCCGGATACGAGGACGTCACCTTCGTCGACATGCGGCAGGCCGGTCGCAACCCCGGGCGCATCCTGTCGTTGCTCCAGGGCTTCGCCGACGAGCACCCCGACCGTCACCCCTGCATCGTCAGCGAACCGATCTGGCTGGGCCGCACCGCGGCGGAGGTGCGAGAGGCGACCCGTCACGAGGCGCTGACGAACCTGGCGTTCGACGGTCGGCCCGTCACGCTCCTGTGTCTGTTCGACACGGCCCTGCCGGAGCAGGTGCTGGCGCAGGCGCACCGCACGCACCCCGTCGTCGCAGACCCGGACGGCTACCGGCACAGCCCTCGCTACGAGGACCCGCACGCGGTGTGCCGGGACTGCGACGTGCCTCTGGAGGAGCCGGCGGATCCACTCGTCCTGCACTTCACGGAGCACGACCTCGCCGCTGTCCGTGACACCGCAGGGAACTGGGCGCGGACGGCCGGCCTGTCCTCCTGTCGCCACACCGACTGGTTGCTGGCCGTCAACGAGGCCACCGGCAACTCGGTGCGGCACGGAGGAGGGCAGGGCACTCTGCGGCTGTGGCGTACGGCTGACAGCGTGATCGCCGAGGTGCGCGACCGCGGGCGGCTCACGGACGCGCTCGTCGGCCGGCGACGTCCCGACCCACTGTCCCCGGCCGGTGGCCGTGGCGTCTGGATGATGCACCAGTTGTGTGACCTGGTCGAGATGCGGACTCCGCCCTCGGGCCTCATCGTGCGCATGCATCTGGCGCTGGACTGAGCGATGCGCCGTGACCGACACGTCGTCCCGACTCTCTCGGACGGCCCCTGTGCTGTGGACGCCGCTCGCCGAACGGTCGAGCCGGCTCTCGTGGGACGTGGTGCCGTTCCGTGCGGGCCGGGCCGCCGAGGACACGGAATCCGGCACGAGGTGTGGATCCGGGCCGACGGAGTGGATGCCCGCCCGGTGCGCGGGCCGATGAAGGGGGCGGGATGAGGGCTGAGCAGCAGCGGCGGTCCCCGGACGGGACGGCCCTGACGTCGGCGGCACGGGACACGGACGAGGACCTGTCCTTGCTGTTCGGGACGTCGACCGCCTTGTTCGCGTCCATGGCGGGGCCCGCCCATGTCCTGGAATCCGCGAATCCGGCGTTCTTCGCGGCGATCGGGCACGGGCGGCGCGAACGTACCGGCGTGCCTCTGGGGGAGCTGATGCCCGAGCTGGAGGCCCAGGGCTTCCTCGGACTGCTCGATCACGTGCACCGGTCGGGCGAACGGCACGTCGGCCGCGACACCCGCGTGGTGATCGGCGCGGCCGGGCAGGCCCGTGAGGCGTACTTCGACTTCACCTATGAGGCGCGCCGCGATGCCGGCGGCAACGTCATCGGTGTGCGGATGATCGGGGTGGAGACCACCCAGGTCAAACACGCCCGTCGGCTGGCTGCCGAGCATCGCGCGCTGCTGGAGCAGATCGCCCGTCAAGCACCGCTGCCCGAGGTGCTCGAGGGTATGTGCCAGGTGATCGAGGAGCTGTCGCCCGACGTCATCGTCTCGGTTCTGCTGGCCGACGAGGACGGCCGCCGCCTCCACCACGGCGCGGCACCGAGCCTGCCCGGCTTCTACAACGAGGCCATCGACGGCATCGCCACCGGCGAAGGTGTCGGCTCGTGCGGCACAGCCGCCCACCGGCGGCAGAAAGTGATCGTCACCGACATCGCCGACGACCCCCTGTGGGACGACTTCCGTGACCTGGCCGAGCAGGCGGGCCTGGCCGCATGCTGGTCCACGCCCATCCTCGCCCGCGACGGACGGCTGCTGGGCACCTTCGCGATGTACCACCGCACACCCCGCACCCCCCAGGACACCGACCTCGCACTGGCCCGTCTCTTCGCCGACACCGCCGCCCTGGCCATCGAGCGGCACCACGCGGAACAGGCGCGGCGGGCAGCGGACGCCCGTGAGAAGGCGGCCCGCGACGACCTCGCCTTCCTGCTGACCGCCAGCACCGCCCTGGCCCAACCACTGGACGAGAAGCAGACACTCCAGCGGCTGGCCACCCTGTCCACCCCGGTACTGGCCCCACTCGCCACGGTGGACCTGCTGGAAGCCGGCCGCGCGTACCGGGTGGCGGCCGCCGCCCCGACCGAGGAGGCCCGCCGCCTGCTTGCCTCCCACCACCACGCGCCGAACACCGAGGACGACGCCGTCGCGCGCGTCCTGGCCTCAGGCCTCACCGAGGTGGCCCGCCGCGCCCCCGCCGTGCCCGGCCCCTGGCAGGAGCTGGGCGTCACCGGATACGTCTGTGTGCCTCTCATGGACCGGGGCCGGCCCTTCGGCGTGCTGAGTCTCTTCTCGACGGGCCGTCAGTCACTCGACGGCCACCGGATCGCTCTGGCCGAGGAAGTGGCCCGCCGCGCCGCTTCCGCGGCGCGCAACGCCCGCCAGTACGCGCAGCGGGCCGGCCTCGCCCGCGATCTGCAGTCCGGACTGCTGCTCCCGGACCTGCCCGACATCCCCGGCGCACAGGTGGCCGCCCTCTACCACCCGGCCGGTGAAGGACTGGACATCGGGGGCGACTTCTACGACGTGTTCTCCCGGGACGACGGCAGCTGGGCCTTCATCCTCGGTGACGTCTGCGGGCGCGGTGCCAAGGCCGCCACCACGACGGCCCTGGTCCGGCACACCGCTCGTGCCGTCGCCCCGTTGATCGACGACCCGGTCGGCGTCGTGAAGGCCGTCGACAGGGCCTTGAACGACCGCAACGCTCACCAGAACAACGGCTTCGTGACCCTTGTCTACGGTCATCTCACGCCGGTCGCCGAAGGGCTCGCAGTCGACCTCGTGAGAGCGGGCCACACAGCGCCCCTCCTGCTGGGCGCCGACCACGCAGTGACCCCGGTCGAGGCCTCCGGCAGCTTGCTCGGCATCGGCATCCCGCCCAGGCTGGGCGCCGTCCGCTTCACGCTCCGTGCCACCGAGAGCCTGGTGCTGTACACCGACGGCATCACCGAGTGCCGGGCCACGGGCACGGACCAATACGGAGACGACCGACTGGCCCGTGCCCTGGCCACCGTCCCGAGTCGCCCGACCGCGACCGACATCGTGCGGAGCCTCGCGGACGACGTCCGCGCATTCATGAGCGGCCGCACGGTCGACGACGACCAGGCCGCGTTGGTCGTCACCGCGGGCGCGCCGGCCCCGCCTCGCCGGCGCTGACGTCGGCCGCCTCACAGCCGTCCGCCGAGCAGGAGACGGCTCCGACGCCGCTCTCGCGCCGGCCACAGAAGATCACTCCACCGTGGCCGCCCCCTCCAGCCGATGAGGGAGGGATCCCGAAGCGAAGGCGAGGATGTCGCCGACCGCCTCGTGCAGAGTGCCGAAGTGGCGATGCACGCCGTCCACCGCTGCAACGGTGTTGACGCCCCACACCGTCATCCCGGCACGCAGCCCGGCCTGCACCCCGGTGGGAGCGTCCTCGATGACCAGGCAGTCCTTCGGCTGGGCACCGAGTCGCGCGGCCGCCTGGAGATACGGAACCGGCGACGGTTTGCCTTCCTGCACAGCGGCCGCGTCCACCACGACCTCCGGCACCGGCAAGTCCGTCCGTGCGAATCGACCACGCACCCGGTGTTCGTAGTTCGACGTCACCAGCGCCCAGGCTCCGGGCTGCAAGGCATGGAGCACTTCCGAAGCGCCGTCGAAAGCCCCGTAGACGCCGGTGCGGACGTCGTCGTCCTCCAACTCGTGCAATGCGGCCAGGCACTCCTGCGGATCCCGGTCCGGAGCGACCTGCGCGAAGGTCTCCATCGGCCGGGTTCGCAGCGCGACCCGATGGACCTCGTCGGGATCCAGCCCGAACCGCGATGCCCAGGTTCTCCAGACCAGGCGCTGGTTGTCCAGGGCGTCGATCAACGTGCCATCGACATCGAAAAGGACGTACCTCATGACATCGGACGCGTGGGGTTCATTGATCATGTGCCGATCATGCCATCCGCCCCCTGAACAGGCAGTTTGCGGGACAGTACGTGAGCTCGCGGAATTCTGGTCCGGAGGTATCGCGACGTTCGCGACAGTCGGCGGGCAGTTGCTCGGCCGTGTAGGACGCTGGTCGAGCGTCGGCGCTCAGCTGTTTCACCGGGCAGCGGTCAGAACGGCGGCGAGTCCTTCTTGCAGATCTTCGACGAAGTACTCGGGCACCTCCAGCGAGGGAAAGTGCCCTCCGCGTTCGGGCACCGTCCATCGGACGATCTGGCGGAACCGTTCCTGTGCCCAGGGGCGTGGACACTTCTCGATGTCGCGCGGATACATGGTGACTGCGGTGGGGACGTCGACCCGGAGTTCGGGGTCCAGTGAGTTGTGGCTTTCGCAATAGATGCGGGCCGCCGATGCTCCCGTCCGTGTCAACCAGTACAAGGTGACGTTGTCGAGGATGCGGTCCCTGGAGATCGTCTCGAACGGGCTGTCTTCGGTGTCCGACCACTCGGCGAACTTGTCGAGGATCCAGGCGAGAAGTCCGACCGGTGAGTCGACGAGGGAGTAGCCGATGGTCTGCGGTCGGGTCGCCTGCTGTTTCGCGTACGCCGCGCGGTGGCGCCAGAAATGGTGCGTCTCCTCGGTCCATCGGCGCTCGACGGCCGTCAACCCGTCCGTTGTCAGCCCGGGTGGTCCCTCCGCGAAGAGGGTGTGGATGCCGAGAACGTGGGCCGGGAACCTGCCGCCGAGAACCGTGGTGATGTTGCCTCCCCAGTCGCCGCCGTGGGCTGCGAACCGGTGGTAGCCGAGCCTTCCCATCAGCTCCACCCAGGCGGCCGCGATCTTTTCGGTTCCCCACCCTGTGGTGTCCGGCTTGTCGCTGTAACCGAAGCCGGGCAGCGACGGCACCACGACGTGGAACGCCGGCGCGTCGGCGTCTTTCGGATCTGCCAGCTCGTCCACGACATCGATGAACCTGGCGACGCTGTCCGGCCAGCCGTGCGTCAGGAGCAGGGGAGTGGCCCCTGTCCGCGGGGACCGGCGGTGCAGGAAGTGGATTCCCAGACCGTCGATGGTCGTGCGGAACTGGCCGATCCGGTTGAGCCGCTCCTCGAACAACCGCCAGTTGTATTCGGTGCGCCAGTAGTTCACGACATCGACGAGGTCGGCGAGCGGAACGCCCTGGTCCCAGCGGCGACGGGCGGGCGCGGCGCGATGGACCGTCTCGGCTTCCGGTAGCCGGGCCGCGGCCAGTCGCGCGTGCAGATCGTCGAGGTCGGCGTCGGGTGCGTGGGCTTCACATGCGTGCACGTCGCTGGTTGGACGGGGCATGCGACCTCCTGGCCTTGTCGGGAACCGGCTTAGACGGTTCCTGCAGTTCTAGCAGGCGTCAGAGCTGTCCTGCAACCGGCTAAGGTGGTTCCATGCGTGCTGGTTTCCCTGACTTCCGCCTCGGCAACGTCCTGGCGACGAGCTTCACGGGGACGCTGTCGGAGCGTCACGGCGACCCGGTGGAGCGCATTCCCGTGCCCCACCGGCTCGTCGACTGGCTGACGGTGAACGGCCTCGCCGTGGACTCCTGCACCACGGCCCAGCTCGCCCTCGCCCGGGAGCTGAGGGAGTCGATTCACGTCGTCGCCACAGCGGCCGCGGTCCAGGACCCTCTCCCCGTGACCGCTGTCCAAGTCATCAACGACCGCAGCGCTCAAGGGCGGGCCGCGGCGATCCTCACGTCCGAGGGCAAGCGGCAATGGCGGCTCAGCTCGGTCTCCTGCGTGGAAGACGCCCTCGGTGTGATCGCCGCCGATGCGATCAGTATCGTCGCAGGCGAACGAGACGGAAAACTGGCCTTGTGTGCGTCACCGACCTGTCGGGCCGCCTTCTTCGACACCAGCCAAAGTCGCACCCGCAAGTGGTGTGACATGAACACCTGCGGCAATCGCCAGAAGAAAGCGCGCTTCACTGCGAACCAGCGCAGAATCCCCAGATCGTCGGAGTAGCAGTTACCTGGGCGCATCGAAGTTGGCCCCGTGCCTCGCCCCCGCCAGGTAAAAACGGGAGAGGCCGCGCTGCTCAACCAGCGTCACGAAGAGCACCACTGCCGATGGACACGTGGACCGGGTGTTCTCCCAACGCATTCCGGTCGACAACGACCGTCCCACGCGCGGCAGTTCGACTCCCACGAACACCGTGACCCGTAAGACCCGCGAGAACACCACCGGTTTCGTCGGAGAAGCCGACCCCACTACCGCTTCTGGCGAACAACCGCCCGGACGGGCCGTCCTGGTCGCCCTTCCTCGCGGTGGGAATGGTCGTCCTCTTCGGATTCGGTGCCTTTATTCTCTACTCGAGGAGCCGCCGTCGACAATGAATCATGGCATCGTTCTGGTGCAGGCATCGTCGACGTGTGCCCCTCGTCGAGGTCCATGGCCGAGTCGGCCCTGATCGCGTCGCGGCCGTGCCGGAAGGCGAATGAGGGGTCGTGCCAGGCCGACTGGGACTTGCTCCTTGTGCAGGACACGGCTACTTTCCGGCCTATGCCTGCCCAGGTTCCACTGCCCACCACGCTCATTGGTCGCCACGTACGCCTCGAGCCGCTGGCGATGAAGTATCTGGGCGGACTGTTCGCCGCAGGAGGCGGTGATGAGGAGGTCTGGCGGTGGCAGGGTGGTCCTGCTCCGCAGTCCGAGGAGGAACTGGGCGCCAAGCTGGCCGAACTGCTGGCAGACGCCGAGCGGGGCGACTGCGTCGCGTTTGCCGTCATCGACCGGGACGGCGGCAACCCCATCGGCTGGACCGCCTACATGGACGTCGACGCAGACAACGAGCGGCTGGAGATCGGCTGGACTTGGTATGGCCGCGCGTACTGGCGCAGCGCGGTGAACACCGAGACGAAGCTTCTCCTGCTCACCCATGCGTTCGAGGAACTGGGCATGGGACGAGTGCAGTTGAAGGCCGATCACCTCAACCACCGTTCACAGGCGGCCATCGAACGCCTCGGAGCGCAGCGCGAAGGCGTATTGCGCCGTCACCGCCGGCGGCCGGACGGCACCTGGCGGGACACCGTGTACTTCTCGCTCCTGGTCGAGGAGTGGCCCTCGGCCAAAGAACGCCTGGTTGCCCGCCTCGCACGACAGGGCTCTGTCGGATAGTGCCGTCAGTGCCGTCAGATACTCGCCGGATGCGTCGGTGGGTGACATTTGTCGCCACGGGCAGAGCAGGCCTGGGTGACCACAGCCGACACACAACGGGATGCGGAGGCGAGCATTCGCTACTCGGTCGTGGCCGGCGCTTCCCGCTCCCTCTGGCGCTGCTCGTACCGTGAGGGCGCGTCGAGTATCCAGGACCATGACTCGTACTCGTCGACGGGGCCCACCCGGTCGGCGCCGTCAACGCAGCGCGGTTCGTCCCGCTCGGCCAGTCCGTAGACGGCCCAGATCCGGGTCTGCTGGTCCGCGTCGTCGAGCAGGCCGGCCAGGGTGTCCCCGATGGCTGGTTCGGGATTCAGGCTGTGCGCGAG
The DNA here is from genome assembly GCF_024539675.1 of Streptomyces hilarionis. Classification (GTDB taxonomy): domain Bacteria; phylum Actinomycetota; class Actinomycetes; order Streptomycetales; family Streptomycetaceae; genus Streptomyces; species Streptomyces hilarionis. The sequence goes on from NZ_JAHHIT010000054.1 coordinate 40,407, forward strand.
CCGGTAGCCGGCGCCCTTGCGGACGGAGGCGTCGGTGTCCCGGGCCAGAGCGAGCATGGCGTTCACCCCCTGAGGTGTGAACGTCTGCCGGCCCGACCTCTCCGAGTCCACGATTCTCAGGGTCGAGAGCACCGCGGCGCGAACCTGCGGGGCAGGGTGGGCGAGGTAGGAGAGCCCCAGTGGCTCGATCCTCGGGTCCTCATGGTGGCTCAGGCCGGCCAGGACCTCGGCGAGGACGTCCGAGTGTTGCTCCTGCTTCGCCCAGTCGAGGAAGAGTTCGAGCACGCGCTGCTCGAACGGGCTCGGGACGTTCGTCAGGTCGGTCTCGATGTGGAGGCAGACCAGGACCTCCGCGCCGAAGCGGCGGTGCACGGGATCGGAATGGCCCCGCAGTGCCGCCGCAGCCTCCCAGGTCTCGTCGTTCTGTCTCCGGGCAACGGTGTGGACGATCTCCGACCAGACGGCGTGTTCATAGTCCGGGTACTCAAGTGCGCACGCGCGGGCCGCCAATTCGCCAAAGCCCAGGTGCTGTCCGAAGTGCTTCTCGAGGACGGTGAGGATCCCTGCGTGGCCGTCGCGGACGGTCATTCCGCCGAGCCGGAGCTCGTGGTAATCGGTGGACCACTCCTTGTCCCGGATGCGAACCCGCTCGACCGCATCCGAGGTGCCGGTCAGCTCCCGGAGCATGGTGACCGGGCCTGTCTCGTGCCACTGCCGGGCGCGTGCCATGAGTTCCGCGCGGGTGGCCTCGCCGATGAGGGCCGATCCACCGAGCAGGCCGAAGACGAGGCCAATGGAACCGCTGTCGACGGCCCGCAATCGTGGGGTGCTCCCGTCGGGCAGCCGACGGTCAGGATCCGCGCCGCCTTCCACCAGATATCCGGCGATCGTCGAGTTGAACGCTGAGATGGCCAGGCAGAGAGCAGAGGTGCCGTGCTCGTCGACGACGTCGGGATCCGTCCCGTCCTCGAGCAGTATTCTGACCGCGTTCTCGTCCCCGTTCCGCACCGCCGTGATGAGTGGATTTTCGCCCATCCCCAACCCCCTGTTGCACTCGATCGCCATGCAGCCGCAGGCCCGGAGAGACACGTCGGCCGAGTCCGCGACACCGGCTCTGGGCCGGCACCACGGGCTGGATGTCCGGGCCTCGGGCCGCTGACGCATGTCGCAACCGGCGGTCGATCCCGAGCCTCGTCCGGCGCGGATCCCCCTGACCGCACCAGCAGGTCACACCGACAGATCTGGAGCGGCCACCGCGTGATCATCAGGGGTTGTGTGGACTCCTGAAGATCATGCTTCGGCCGCGGACCACAGCATAGAGGCCACCTGTTGGCGTGCCGTGTTCGACCTGGCCATGTCCCGGATTGCAGGCCGGTTCCAGCGGGTTGAGCCGTGAGCGACGGCCCGCGCCTTCCAGTTCGGCCTGCTCCTGGGCGTATCGGGTGGATGGACGCACATGACGTAGACCGCGTCCACGCGAAGTGGCGTTGTACGTGGGAGAGGTGTCCGCCTCCGTGCCGCGCAAGGGCCAATGGGCCAAGCACGGCGGCCCTCCTCGGTGCTCGTGGCCGAGCGCCCCACCCGGTACGTCCCCCCGGACGGAGCGCTCGGCACGGACAGCGCACCCGGTCGCTAGCCCGGGATCACCGTGTCGCTCATGCTCGGCTTGCCCTCACCCGACGCGTTCCAGGCGCAGACCATGATCACGTACTCGTGGCCCGCCGTGACCCCCGTGATCCTCGCGGAGCGGGCGGAGGCCGGGTAGCCGATGATCCGGGAGTAGTTCGTGGGAGTGCTCTTGTCGTAGACCCACACCGCGTACCGGACGATCGAGCCGCTGTGCGAGTCGGTCGGCGCCGACCAGCGCACGTCGATCGAGCCCGCGCCGGCCGTCGCGGCAAGCCCCGGCGGCCGTCCCGCCGTCGTCGGCGCCGCCTTGCCCCGGACCGCCGAGGACCACGAGGAACGGTTGGCCGCGCCGTCACCGGCGACGGCGCGGGCCCGCACCTCGTAGGTGTGGCCGTCGTAGGGCTGGTCGGTGAACTGCCAGGACATGTCATAGCGCGGGGCGCTCACGCCGGGCACCACATCGTGCCAGTCCGCTTTCGAGTCAGTGGTGACGTCACGCCACTGAACGTCGTAGGTGTGCGCGCCGAAGACCTTGTCCCAGGTGGCGGTGACGCCCTGCTGGGTGCCGTCGAACTTCATGCCGGAGGGCGTGGCGAGCGACCGGCCGGGCGCGCTGTCCGGTACGTCGGGCGCGGCGGCGCCGATGCCGAACTCCTTGTGCAGCACGGTGCCGAACGCCTGCGCGATGCGGTACTCGCCCAGGGCGTTGGGGTGCAGCCCGTCGTAGGTGGTGGCGCAGGTCGTCGCCGTCGGGTCGCAGCCCATCGCCTTGTTCAGGTCGGCCAACTCCACCGGCGAGTCGCTGGTGCTCCAGCCGGGGGCCGCTTTGGCGAGGGCCGCGTTGTAGTCGCGGATGCGCTGGGGGAGTTGGGGGTTCGCGTCGCCCAGGGTGGTCCGCTGGGGGACGTTGGCCAGGACGATCCGCACGTCCGGGTTGACCGCCCGCGCGTTGTCCACGAACTTCTTCATGGTGCCGACCAGATCGGCGCCCGCCCCGTACCAGCCGATGTCGTTGAAGCCCAGCTCGACCAGGAGCAGGTCGGGCGTCCGGCCCTTGGCCTTCAGCTCCTGCATCACCGGCTTGATGGTCGGCACGGTCCGAGTCAGTGAACGGCCCCAGAGAGCGTAGTGAGCCGAGCCGCCGGCGGAGAACCCGGCATTCACGTCCTCGGCGTACTCGCCCTGGACGCGCGCGTCACCCGGGAGGGGCTCCGTGGGCTCGCCGCCGCTGCTTTCGCCCAGCACCGGCGGCCGCGGCGGCTGCGCGTCGGCCTGCTGCACGGTGCCCCGGTACGGTCCGACGAAGGTGACCGGCCACTTCTTGCTCCTGGCCCAGTCCCACAGCCGGTAGCGCCAGGTGTGGTCGCCCTCGTACCCGTGGCTGATGGAATCGCCGACCACCATGACGTCGCGGATGTCGGTGTGCGTCACGGAGTTGCGGGCGATGATCTCGTCGATGAGCTTGCCGCCGGGGAAGTCCATCATCATGACGCCCATACGGTCCAGGTCGGACCGCCCGCCGAACCGGTCGTCGCGTCCGGCGTAGAACTCCGGGCACCGGTCCTTCTCGGCGCGCAGACACTGGATGAGGAAGTTGTTCACCCCGGTCGCCGTCGGGGTGCCGCCCGCCGCCGTGTAGGGGTGGACGCCGGTCCCGGAGGCGCTGGTGTAGTTCAGATACAGCGCGTCCTGCTTGTACTCGAGGTCCTTCTCACCGGGGCGGCTGCCGTCCCAGGTGCCGTTGGTCCGGCGCAGGTGCGCACGTACCTTCTCCCACTTGTCGTCGATGTCGCTGATGGTGGACAGCTGGAAGTCGTCCTGCACGTACTCCTCGTTGGAGCCGCCGGACGGGTAGGGCTGCTTGAGCCCGTAGCCGCCGAAGATGCCGCCGCTGGTGTTCCGGTAGCCGAGGAGCACGACCTTGCCGCGTACCTCGCCGAGCGTCGGGACGCGGCTCGACTGGCTCTTGCCGGTGACCGAGGGGCCCCAGAACAGGTTGCGCCAGGCCGTCGACGGCGTGCTCTCGTTACCGTCCCCGGTGTACGAGCGGCCTTCCAGGTAGGAGTCGAAGATCTTCTTGCGCCACTCGTCGGTCCCGAACCCGTCGGCGTCCTTGCAGGAGAAGGTGGAGCCGGTGCACTCCGCCTTCAGGTTCATCAGGACGGTTTCGCCGGGGTGGTCGCTCAGGAAGTCGTAGGTCGTCTTGAGTACGTCGGTGAAGTTGGCGTACTGATAGGTCGCGCCGTGGTGGACGGTGAACTTCAGCCCCTCGTCCCCCTTGTCGACCCGGACCCGGATGTCGAGCGCGCGAATGCCGGCGTCGAACTGGGTGGTCAGGGTCTTCGCGCTGAGGCCGTGGTTCTCCTGCGTCTGGGTGATGCTGGTGACGATGCCCGAGCACTGGCCTGTGGCCGGGTCCGGTGTGTCCCCGCAGAGCGCGAGGCTGTCGTGGGTGCCGGGCACCGAGAGCCAGGCGAGGTTGGTCCCGTCCGGGACGCGTGACATCCAGTCGACGTTGGCCGCGGAGGCCTCGGTGATGCTGCTGTAGTAGTCGTTCGCCCGGGCGGGCGTGGCGGAGAGGAAGACGCCGGAGACGGACAGCAGCAGGGCGAGGAGCGCACCGAACACGGTGCTTCTCGCCACCATCGCCGGCCGGCGCATCCGGAGTCTTCGGGACGGGGGGGTGTGGCGTATGACGGTGATCATTTCCATCCTGGGGCGGATCGGTCGGTCGACCGGCGGGTCCGCGCGTGCGCGCGCGAGTCGTCCGGCGAGATGTGTGATGATCTTCGTGTCGGGCTCGCCGGTTGGTGATCGCAGCCTGCCCGGGACGGCCGTCCCGGGCCAGCCTGAACGGCCGTTCTGGGACGCTGGGACGTTCCACATCCCTGACCAGGCGGGATGCGGCCGTAGGGGACATGAGGTGGGACGTGTGGGTGGGGTGGGATCGGTGAGGGACGTCGATTCGGCGGCCGGGCTGGGCGAGATGATGCGTTCGCTGAAGGAGCGCGCGGGCCTCAGCTACGGTGCTCTGGCCGGTCGGTTACACCTGAGTGCCTCGACGTTGCACCGCTATTGCTCGGGTGACTCGGTGCCGGCCGAATTCGCCCCGGTCGAACGCTTCGGCCGGATCTGCCGGGCGGACCCCGAGGAGCTGCTGGAGCTGCACCGGCGATGGGCGGTGGCGGACGAGGCGCGGCGCGGGAGGGGGGCGGGCCTGTCGGAGAGCGCGGAGGCGCCGGTGCCCGCGCCGGTGCCGGTGCCGGCCGTCCAGAGTCCGCCGACTGCCGGGGCGCCGACGCCGCGGGGCCGCCACCTCGTGTCGCGGTACGTCGCGCTGGGGGCCGCCGTGGTCGCCCTCAGCACCTCCGGAGCGCTGGCCATCGACCGGTTCCGAGCCGAGTCGGTACCGGACCTGACGGTCCCGGCGATCACGGTGCCCGACCCGTCGACCGAGGATGTCGGGGCGGCAGGGGCGGCCGGGGCGCACGGGGCGCCCGGATCGACCGCCGGGAACGTCCCCCTTTCGGTGGCCGTCGTCGCGTCCGACCATGACTGCCCCCGGACGGCCGGCACTCGGATCCGTCCGACCACGTTCCGCCTGAAGGTGCGAAGCACGGCAGAGGGCCCCGTGACCATGACCGCCATGGACGTCCGGGTGCTGTCCGCCGAAGCTCCGCCCGCCGAAGCCCCGCCCGCCGAAGCCGCCTACGCGGACTGCCAAGGCCCAGACGCACAGCACCCGTTCGCCGTGGACCTGGACGCCCCCGAGTCCCGTGCCGTGAGCCCGAGGCACGGGTTCCCGTACGAGGCGTCCGCCGAGACCCCCCTGATCCTGGACGTCACCTCGCACACGACAAAGAGCGAGGTGCGCTGGTATCTGGAACTGAGTTGGACCCAGGGCTCCCGCTCGGGCACGCTACGGATCGACGACGGCGGTCGCCCGTTCCGCACCGGCGCGGTGAGGTAGCGCCGCACCTCTCAGGTCCGCACTGACAGGCCTTGCCACCCACCCCAGGTGAGGACGGTGGGGGAGCAGGGCTTCGAGGCTTCGAGCATGGAAAGGCGTCGAGGGCGGGAAGCCAGGTGGGTGGCACGAGCGTTCTCCGTGGGTCGGCCGGCCCGGTGTGGGGAGGTGCGCCGCACTCCTGTCGCGCCGAGCCGAAGAGCCCGCCGCACACGGGTTGCCGTCCGTGCCCTCGTAGGGGGATTCAGGGGGCCTGCCCGGCGTGGGGCCGGGGCCTGACGATCTACGGGCAGATCCAAGGGAGCGGGCGGCCGCGCGCTGCTACGGTCGGACGCCATGAGCTGGCTTCCCGATGACTTCGTCCACCCCGTCCTGGTACCGCTGCCGGGTGGTGGCCATCACCTGCGGCCGATCCGGGAGGCTGACACCCCGCTCGACTATCCGGCGGTGATGGGTTCGCGTGAGCGGCTGTGGACCATCTTCGGCCCGGCCTGGGGCTGGCCCGCGGCCACCATGACCTACGAGGCCGACCAGGCCGACCTGTTGAGGCACGAGAAGGAGGTCGCCGCGCACCAGTCCTTCAACTACGCGCTGTTCGACGCGGCGGAGACAGCTCTGCTCGGCTGTGTCTACATCGACCCGCCGGGGAGGGTCGGCGCGGACGGCGAGATCTCCAGGTGGGTGGTGGACGAGCTGGTGGGCAGCGAGGTCGAGCAGGCCCTCGACGTGCTGGTGCCTCGGTGGATCGCCGAAGACTGGCCGTTCGAGCAGCCGCGCTTCCTCGGCCGCGACATCTCCTGGTCGGACTGGCTCGCCCTGCCGGAGCATCCCAACGCGTAACTGGTGTTGACTGGGCACTCCACCGAGTCCACCGGTTGGAGGATCTTCCTGGGTGTCGTGCCGACACTGCTCGCCTACCGCTGGTACTTCGTCGGGCTGGCCACGCACCCCAGCACCCAGGCCGCCGTCCTCGTGCTCCTCGAACCGGCCACGGCCGCGTTCCTGGCCACTCGGCGCGGCGAGCAGATCAGCTCGGCCTTCGTACTCGGATCGATCCTCCTACCGGCGGCCGTTGCCGTCCTGGCCTGCGACCAAGCGCGAACGCGTTCCCTTCGCCTGCGCCCAGCCGGCGAGGTCAACCGACCTGGAGCGTCCACAGGTCTGGAAAATCGCTCACCAGGCGGCCGCGCGCCGTGAGATCGTTCGCGGGTGACGACGCTGCTGATGGGGCAAGGACATTGAAACGGCCGGACGATCGTGTGGCGTCCGCCTTTCGCTTCGCGACGGAGCTGGTCGCGTGGGTGGCGGCCCCCTGGGCCCTGTCCAGCCATTCGTGGCTGCTTGCCGCCCTGTCCGTGGTGGTTCTGGTGGGCCTTCCGACGCTGTTCTCCACTCCGGGGGACAAGGCCAACGTGATCATCGCGGTGCCGGGCTGGGTCACGATCCTGTTGGTGGTGCTCCAGCTCGTGGCGGCTGTGGTCTCCTCGTGGCTGGCCTGGCCCGGCTGGGCGGCGACTGCCGTGAGCCTGCTGGCCGCCGCCACCCTCGTCACGGAACAACGCCGCTGGCGGTGGCTGGTCTCCGCGAACCGACTCGCCGACTGAAGCGCTCACCCGCCCCCCGACCAGCCAAGTGGTACGCCAGGAGCGTCGGCCACCCGAGCTGTGCCAGACGTTGACCTTCGTCGAGCGTTCGGAGGGAGGGCCCGCAGTCGACGGCGGGCCCTCCTGCGAGCTGACGGCCGGCGAAGGGCTACGACCCGGCGCGGACAGCACGGACGCGGCCACAGGGACAGCCGCGGCGCGGCGGCAGGTCACGGCCTGACCGAACGCCCCAGGGTGTCTCCAGGCACACGCTGCCTGCACGTCGCCCAAGGGCGTCGAGCAAGTGCGCTGTGGCGCCGGCGACAGCCGAGTCGGAGCAGTACGGGAGCGGGGCGGCCGCGGTGGCGGCCCAGGTGAGAGGCTCCCGCAGCAAAGGCACACTCTGCTTGCCGGCTCCCCGTACCCACAAGGGCTCGAACCCCGTTCCTGGCCTCTTCTGCGTGACACCCGCCGACGGCTCGGCCAGGTGATCACGCTCCGATCGCCCGTCGTCAGCCGGGGCTCAGAACTGGATACAGACCGGGCCCTCGTTGACGTTGATCAGACCGTACTGTTCCACGAAGGAGTTGCAGGTGAGGGTGCCCTGTCCTTCGCCTTCGTCGTCCGCGCTGCCGGTGGTCCGGGCGCCGGCGTCCGCTGAGCCGAAGTCGATGCACACGGGGCCCTGATTGACGTTGATCAGGCCCTCCTGAGTGGTGAAGTCGTTGCATCGCGCGTCCAGCACCTGCTGGACCATGTCGTCTCCGGAACCGCCGGCGAAGGCCACGCCGGAACCAGCCAGAACCGCAGCGGCAGCCAGCGCGGTGGCCGCAACACCCTTACGTATACCCATGGTCTTTCTCCAACTGTGGGGGACATGAACAGTGATCACTCCAGCAGCCTCGGGAGCCAGGCGCACGCTGGGCTGCGCCATCCGGGCACTCACTCTCGGTCGGTGGAGACCCCGAGATTGCGGGCTTCCTCTCCGTTCACCTGACGCAGCCGCGCGCGTTCCGATCACCGTCGGTTCACGGTTCCCCGGGCGACCTGTGGGCCGAACCCGCAGACCGGGGCCATCGGACGGGTCCAGGCGTCAACAACAAGAAGGACCCGGTAGAAGCGAAGCCCCACGCCAGTGTCCGCAGGGAAGATCACCCTCGAGCAGGAGCAGACGATCGTCGGGGCTTGGTGGAGCTGATCCCGGCGCAGCTGACCGCGCTGCGGCTGTCGTTGCCCTCGCCGACCACTTGCGAGTGCCGCCGCCGATGGCTGGCCTTGCGGAGCGGGTGCGCGAGGCCCGAGGGGAGGCGGGCTCGAACCGGCACATGCTGTATCTGTCGCAGGACCAGATGGAGTGGGTGGCCTACGGGTTCTGGCTGCACAAGCTGTCCGGTGGGCTCGCGAAGCCGGCCGTTTCGCCCGCGATGACGGCATCGTCCGCCCCGCAGTCGGCGGTTGGGCCGCCGAGATGTTGGCGGCCGTGCGTAGTCCACGCACGTACCCCGGCCAGGGCTGCCCATTATCCTGCTTCAGCTACGGGGTGAGGTGACCAGGGGGAGGCGGCCGTGGAGTCGTTGGAGAGCACGGATCCGGCCACGATCGGCGGCTATCCGCTGCTGGCGCGGCTCGGCGCGGGCGGTATGGGACAGGTCTACCTCTCACGCACGCCGACCGGCCGCCCTCTGGCGTTGAAGACGGTCCGGCCCGACCTCGTCGCCGCCCCGGACTTCGAGCGGCGTTTCGCCCGGGAGATCCGCACCAGCGACCGGGTCCGCTCCCCGTGGACCGTTTCGGTGGTGGACTTCAGCCCGCCCGGCCACCGCCCGCTGTGGCTGGCCACGGAATACGTCGCCGCGCCTGCCCTCTCCGACTGGGTCGCCGTGCACGGGCCGCTGCCGGCCGCGGCCGTGCGTACGCTGGCCGCCGAACTCGCCGCGGCGTTGGCCGCCGTGCACGCCTGCGGGCTCACTCACAGAGACGTCAAACCGTCCAACGTCCTGCTCGGCCGCGACCGGCCCATGCTGATCGACTTCGGCATCGCACGGGCCGCCCACGACTCCCGCCACACCAGCACCGGCGGTGTCATCGGCTCGCCGGGCTACCTCGCTCCCGAACAGGCCGCCGGGGGAGCCGTCACCGAGGCGGGCGACCTCTTCTCCCTGGGCGCGGTCCTGGTGTACGCGGCGACAGGCACCGGTCCCTTCGAGTATCCCGGCGAGCAGCCCTCGGCCGCATCCCTGCTCTACCGCATCGTCCACGAGCCACCCCGCCTGGACGGTGTACCGGCGGAACTGGCCCCGCTGATCCGCGACTGTCTGGCAAAGCGGCCCGAGGACCGGCCGGACGCCGCCGAGTTGGCGGCCGGACTACGCCGTCGAGCCGTGGACGATCCGCGGACGGCCGCTCACGAGAGCAGGTCCGCTGCGGTGGCCGACGCGTGGAAGGGCGCGCTCCCGCCCGGACTCGGTGTGGACCTGGTGGCTCGCGAGGAGGAGGTCGCACACCGGTGCGCTGTACCGCTGCACGGCCAAGGGCAGGCGCCGTCGGACGCGGTGAAGTCCGCCGCCGGCGGGAATCCGCCCGTCCCGGCGACCGCCCGGACCATGTCTCTCACCCCGGCCTTGGACGACGCGAGCCTTGCCGCGACGTACGCGCCGCCCCCCGACATCCCGGCCCCGATCGGTCAGCAAGCCCAGGACACTCCCGCACCGCACGGCGTGTTCACTCCTGACATCGCCCAGCCCCATGGCCCTGCGGCCCCCGCCGCCGGGTCGGCCGGGTTCGGGCCGTACGGCGCTTCCGCCCTTCTTCACAGGGAAGGGGGTGCGCGTCGCCGCGCTCGCTGGATCGTCGGTGCCCTTCTCGCGGTGGCCGCGCTGGTGACCGGCGTCGTGCTGTGGAACCCGTTCGGCAAGGAGACGGTCGATGACGGCTCCACGTCCTCCCCGACCCCGTCGTCCTCCGCTCCCGCCCTCTCCGCCGCGTGGGCGGGCGTCTGGACCGGCACGGGGCCGGGCAACCCTGACGCGGACGGCCAACAGCACCCGCGCACCGAGTCCTTCACCGTGACCCTCACCCTGCACACCGCCGAGGTGGGCGAACTGGCCGGCAAACAGGTCAGCAACATCGAGGAAGCCGGCACCGGCCGAGAGGTGGGTTGTACGGAAGCCCTGGAACTACGGTCGGTGCGTGGCACGACAGCCACGTTCCTCGCGGCCACCAGCCACGCGACCAACCGCTCGGACACATCGTTGCAGTGCGAGAGCGGCCACCTCTACGTGGTTCAGCTGACCGCTGCCGACACCATCAGCCTCGGTGAAGAGGGCAGCCAGTCCGCCGGTGCGCCCACGGCCCTGCACCACAGCCGCGCCACCCGATGAAGCTGCTGCGCCTTACTCACCAGAGCATTCGCGAGCAGCTCGAAGCGCTGACCACTGCCAGATTCTGAGCGGCATGAGGCCGATCCAGACGGACACGAATGGCGAAGGAGTCTCCACGGCCGGTTGCGACACCGTCGAAGGAGACTCGATCTTGGCCCGGTTCCTGCGGTCGCTGGACGAACAGGCCCACCCAGCCCCGCGTACAACTCGACGTGACCCGGCTCATCAAGAAGAGCAACTGGACGACGACGAAGGGTCCGTGCTCACCGTCGAGCTGGAGCAGCGCGACCTACTCGAAGGCGACATTCTTCAGCTGCCGCCCCTCCCGAGCGCCAACAAGGAAGTCCCTTGCCCGGGTGCAGGCTGTCGTCGGGCGAGCGGTCTTGTCGCGCCGTGTCCGATGGCAGTTTCGTCGCGGGCGTCGATCTGCGCCGGTCGTAGTGCTTGTGCGAGCCTCTGACCTGCACCTGTGTGCAGTGCCCCGTAAAGGTGCAGGTCAGAGGGTCGCGGTGGTCGTGCAGGCTGCTCGATTCGTGGGGCGGTGGGGTCAGGAAGGCCTGACCGCCGAGACCGGGGTGACGGTCACCTTGTTGTCGCACTCGGCCCACACCCCGTCGTTCAGGGCGACCTGGTGCTTCCCGGAGTGCGGCAGCCCGATGACCATCGTCGGATACGTCACCGGGGCCCTGCCCGACACGCAGTAGCCGTCGCCTTCCCCCTGGACCTGGACGAAGGTCAGCTTCACCCACGCCTTGCCGTGCGGCCGGACCGTCACGGTGGCCGCCCGGCCGGTGCGGGTGACCTTGAGCGGGGTGTTGTGGGCGGGGGAGCCGTTGCCGGCGCCCGCGACCGTCGGATGGCCCTTCAGGACGCACGTCCTGCGGGAGACGTTGGTGAACTGCACGACCGCCGCCCCGGTCCCGGTCCCGACGGGCCGGTGGACGGCCTGCCGGGCGCTGACCTGGAGGGCGGAGGTCGCGCAGGCGGGCGGCGGGGTGGAGATGGTGGTGCTCGCCGCCATGGCGACGCCGGGCAGGATGCCGGTCACCGCCGCCGCGACGGCCGTGACCGCCGTCGTCGCCAGAGCCGCCCTGCGAATGCCCTTGTTGTGCCGCATGCTGTCTTCCCCCTGAGTCGTCTCGTCCGCGGATTTCGGTCGTCGGTCGTTGCTCCGCGGTACGCGTGGTCGTGGTACGTGAGTGCAGACAGGGCGAGGAGCGGCAGGGTTCCGTGCGGCGACCGCTTGTGACGGAACGGTGACAGCCGTCGGTGCCCGTGCTGATGGCTGTCCTCGGGATACGCGGGAGGGCGAACACGGCGTGATCGGCCTGACCAAGAACGCCGCGCTGGAATACGGTGCTCGCTGCGTGCGCATCGATCGACTCGATCCATGATTCGACGCCGCCGAAATCTCCGCAGAGGAGCCGAGTCGGGAGACATTCCTGACCATGGAGCGGAGCATCCGGCTGCCTTCTGCCTTCTGCCTTCTGCCTTCTGCCTTCTGCCTTCTGCTGCTGTTTTCGGGTGGCGTCACGCTCGCCGCCGCCAACGCGTACTCGTCCGGGCCGTTTGGTGACACGCCCGTCCATGCGTTAATGACAGGTTCTAGTCAAAGAATGCTCAAGTGCCGGACGTCTCCTGTGGCCGGTGGTCGGGTTCTCCACGACGGCTGTACGACCACCCGTTTTCGGAGGATCTGGTGTCAGCACCAACTCGCAAGAGACGATGGCTCACGATCTGTGCCATCTCCGCATCCGCCGTACTCGTCGCGACACCCGCAGGCGCCGCGGCAGGCAAGACGAAGCGCCCGTTCGGCGCGCGCACCCTCGCTCAGCTCGCCGCCGAGCGCCAGTCCACAGGGTCCCTCAGTCTCGAGGCGAAGGCCGACGACGGCGGGGACGACGGCAACGAGGCGGACGAAATCGCCGAGGGTGCGGACCAGTACGCCGAGGCCCGCACCTCCCCAGGCATCGTCGCACGCGGCGCGTACGGCGCCGCCTGGTCGAGCCTGACCAACCTGAAGAGCACCGGAGGCAGCTGGCACAACATCACCGACCTGCCCTACAACTCCGACGACTCCCGCTACCGGGACATCGACTCCAACTCCAGCGGGGGCTCGGGCAACGTCACTGGTCGCATGGCCGCGATCGCGGCCGACGACGACGGATACGTGTACGCGGGCAGCGCCGGCGGCGGTGTGTGGCGCTCCCAGCGGGGCGGCGGGCACTGGAAGCCCATCAGCGACAAGCTGCCCTCGCAGTCCACCGGCGCACTCTCCCTCGACGGGGCCGGCCGGCTGTGGCTGGGCACGGGTGAGGCGAACACCAACGCGGACGCCTACCTCGGCAGCGGCGTGTACGTGCTGTCCGATCCGCACCACGGCAGCTTCTCCACCCGCAGCCGGGTCGGCGGTGACGAACTGGAGTCCACCACCGTCCGCCAACTCCGTTTCGGCGCAGGCAAGGTGTGGGCCGCGACCAGCGCCGGCGTGTGGAGCCACTCCACCAAGACGCTGAAGGGCGCGTGGAAGCTGGAGTTCGCCCCCAACCCCGACTATCTGCCGGGCGGTTCGAAGGCCAACGACGACTCGGCCGCGTACAAGAACATCACCAATGACATCGCCTTCGACGCGAAGAACCCCTCGAAGGCGATCCTCGCCGTCGGCTGGCGCAGCGGCGACGACTACAACGGCTTCTACACCAAGAACACCAAGGGCGCCTGGGCGCGGATCACCGGCGGCTTCGGCGACCTGCCGACCGACGCGGACAACGTCGGCACCGTGACCTTCGCCCGCGCCGCCGACGGCTCGCGCTACTACGCCATCGACCAGTCGCCGGAGCAGATGGCGGCCAACCCGGACAGCGGCCTCATGGGCATCTACAGCGCCGCCTCGCCGTTCGGACCGTGGACCAAGGTCGCCGACTACAAGCAGTTGGCCGCCGACGGCTCGGCGTTGACCTCCAGCGGCTACATGCCGGGCGTGCAGGCCTGGTACAACCAGTTCCTGACCGTGGATCCGGCGGACCCGGAGCACGTGTACGCGGGTCTGGAGGAGGTCTACGAGTCCAAGGACGGCGGCTCCACGTGGTCGACCGTGGGCCCGTACTGGAACTTCGGCTTCTCCTGCTGGAGCATCGACCCGGCCAAGCAGACCGGTGACTGCCACCAGACCACCCACTCCGACCAGCACGGCGTGGCGATCGGCCGCTACCACGGCAAGAGCTTCGTGTACGTCGGCAACGACGGCGGCGTCTACAAGCGCCCGCTGAGCGGCTCGCAGGACGCCTCCGGCCACGCCACCGACTGGACCTCGCTGAACGACGGCACCCTCGACACCCTCCAGTACTACTCGGTCGGCGTGGGCAAGGACCTCGACCACGGTGGCTACTCCGTCACCGGCGGCCTCCAGGACAACGGCCAGTCCGTCCTGCGCAGCAACGACATCGTGATGGGCTCCAACTTCGGCGGTGACGGCGGCGACACGCTCACCGACCCCGCCAACGGCTGCAACATCGCCGAGGAGTACGTCTACCTGGCCATCCAGGTCACCCAGAACTGCGCCGTCAACGACGGCAGCTGGACGACCGATCCGACCAAGGCGACCTCCTACAACGTCGCTCCCGCTGACAACGCCACCAGCGAGGCCCGCTTCATCGCCCCCCTTGCCACGGACGCCAAGGACAGCGACACCTGGATCGCGGGCGGCCGGCACATCTGGGTGCAGACCCGCGGCTACGCCATCCGCAGCGGCGCGGAGTGGAAGAACGTCCACGACCTCGGCGTCGGACGCACCGCGACCGCCGTCGCCGCCTCCGGCGGCAAGGTGTACGCGGCCTGGTGCGGCCCCTGCAACAACCAGGGCTTCGCCCGTGGCATCTCCGTCGGCAACGCGGACGGCACCGGCTGGCACGACATCACCCTGCCGGTGAACGGCGCCGTACCCAACCGCTACCTCAGTGGCTTCGCCGTCGACCCGAAGAACGCCGACCACGTCTTCCTCGCGGTCAACGGCTTCTCCCGGCACTGGACCGAGGGCCCCGGCGCCGGCGTCGGCCACGTCTTCGAGTCCGTCGACGGCGGCACCACCTGGAAGGACATCTCCGCCGACCTCCCCGACGTGCCGACGAACTCGGCGATCGTCCTGCCGAACGGCGGCCTGGCCGTCGCCACCGACCTCGGCGTCGTCTACCGCGCCCCGGGCCGCACCAAGTGGCAGCGTATCGGCAGCCTCCCCGCCGTCGCCGTACTCCAGCTGAAGCTGAGCCCCGACGGCCACACCCTGTACGCGGCCACCCACGGCCGCGGCATCTACACCGTCAAGGTCCGCGACTGCTACTGACGCTCACTCTGCAACAGGACGAGGGGTGATCCCGGCTTGCGGGGTCACCCCTTCTGCGCAGGAGTGGAACGCGGTGAATGTCGCAGTGGGGCAGGTCTGCGCGCGGAGGCCCGTGCGTAGAAGCCGGCTGCCGGAAACTGGGCGCTGTCCTGCACATGGCCGACGAGTTGTTCGGCGACCAGCCGGGTCTTCGTCAGCCGGTCAGGGTGAGGTCGTGAAGGCGGGCGATACCGAGCATGGCGTGACGGAACGCCCGTCACTCTTGAGACGGCAGTCGCGGAGGATGTCCGGGTCTTCACCCGGGCGAAGAGGGTGCGGATGGTGGCGGCGATCAACTCGGCTGCATCGTTCGGGATCACGTTGCAGGGCGTGTTGCGAGGGAGAGGGCGGGACGCACAGTGGCCACGAAATGGTTTGGCGGCCATGGATGTTGATCACGTCATGACTCAAGGACCAGCGCCCCGCCCACTGTCCGATGAAGCCCTCTCCAACCTGCTTGGCAAGCAGCAGTTCGGCACGCTCGCCACCGTCAAACGCAGTGGCCACCCGCACCTGACCACCATGCTGTACAGCTGGGAGGCCGAGACCCGCATCGTGCGGTTCTCGACGACCGCTGACCGCATCAAGGTCGGGCACCTGCGGCGCGATCCGCGTGCCTCACTGCATGTGCAGGGCGGGGACGTGTGGTCGTTCGCCGTCGCCGAGGGCGACGCCGAGGTCTCGGAGATCACGACGGTCCCCGGCGATGCGGTGGGGCGCGAACTGCTCGGAATGATCCCGCAGGCTGCGAAGCCGGAGGACGAAGACGCGTTCCTGGAGCAGTTGGTCGCCGAACGCCGGGTGGTCATCCGGTTGAGGGTGGACCGGCTGTACGGAACAGCACTCGACATCAAGGGCTAGGACGACTTGAGTCCGTGCTGGTCGCAGTCACTCGTCGACGGCTGCGACCAGCACGGTCGCGTGATCGCGGACGGCGAGTTCGTCTGTGGGCCCGGACCCGCATCACCTTGATCGGCGGACAGTGCCCGTCGAGGATGCCCAGGGCAGTGTCCGGCCGGGAGTGAACGATAACGCGCGGACCTGTTGACTCAGCGCCTCGATGTTCCGCTGCCGGGCCGCCTGGCGGCGCCGGCCGGTCTTGGCCCCTCTGGCGCCACGGACGATCATTTCGGTGACGCAGCGCCATACGTCCAAGGCAGGGCAACGAGCGCCACCTTGACCCGGCCCGCCCGTTCATCGCTCCCCAACTTCCGTCCTCGCAGGTCCCGTTCGATCGCCACTCCTCCCGGTCGCGGGAACCGCACGGGTGTCCGCGTCCCGAGCCCGTCCCAGCACCGGTCCGTCCGCGCAGGTCACAGCCGTGCCGGCGTCCCGCCGTCCCGATCTCCGCCGGACGCGACCACCACGGGACGTCCGCTGCCAGCATCACTCGGGCCGGGAGGGCTCCCGGCCACTCACCAGCAAGAGGGGGAACACCAGATGGAAAAGAGGACGCTCCTGCGGGGTCTGACCCTCGCCTTGGCAGCGGTCCTGCCCCTGTACGGGCAAACGGCCACGCAGGCGGCACAGGCCGCCGCGGCCACCGCGGTCGCGGTCTGCGGGCACACGAGCGCACAGCCCACGCTTCAGCAGGGATCGACGGGGGACGCGACGGTCGAGGCGCAGTGCGAACTCGACCTCGCGACGAAGCCGAGCCGGTACACGCCGATCGCGGCCGACGGCACGTTCGGTGCGGCGACGGAGACACGCGTCAGGGAGTTCCAGCGGTGCGCCGGACTGAGTGCGGACGGCGTGCTCGGCCCGAACACGTGGGCCGCGCTCAACACCTGGGCCGCCCAGCCGCACACCTGCGCGACCCAGGGCACGGCGGGCACGGCTCAGGCGACCGTGTGCGGCCACACCGACTCGCGCCCGACCCTGAAGAAGGGGGCGAAGAGCGACGAGGTCAAGGAGGTGCAGTGCCGGCTGAACCTCGCCATGGAGCCGTACCACTATCCGCCCCTGACGATCGACGGCGACTTCGGCGGCGGCACCGAGGAACGGGTCATCGAGCTCCAGCACTGCGCCAACCTCAGCGCCGACGGCACGGTGGGCCCGAACACGTGGGCGAAGCTGGTCGACTGGTCCAGCCGTAACACGTACTGCACCCCGCCCCGCCCGGCCGGGTATCCGATCGACGGGCTGGACACGGCCAAGTACCAGCACCCGGGCGGTGCGCCGATCGACTGGAAGGCCGTCCGTGCCTCCGGCGTCGAGTTCGCGACGGTCAAGGCCACCCGGGGCATGAACGTCACCGACGAGTACCTCGCCACCGACCTGGAGGCGGCCCGGGCGGCGGGACTGGCCGTCGCGCCCTACCACTTCTACACGGGCTCGGCCGCCGACACGGGGGCCGCGCAGGCCGACCGGTTCATCGCCGCCGTGCGGGCGACCGGCTACACCGGCAAGCGCGCGGGCGACCTGCCTCCCATCTTCGACCTGGAGCGCATGGACGACGGCACCGGACGCTGTCCCACCTACGGCACGGTGGCCGACGCCAAGGCCTGGCTGGACCGGGTCGAGAACGCCTTCGGCCGCGTCCCGATGATCTACACCCAGAAGTCCTTCCTGGACGACTGCATGGGGTCGACCACCGCCTTCGCCCGGTATCCGCTCCAGCTCGCGGACTACCGCCAGTCGATCACCCAGCCTCCGGTGCCGAACGGCTCGACGACCTGGGCGATGTGGCAGTACACGGACGCCGCGCTCTTCCCCGGCCTGCGGGCGCCGGCGACCGGGGACGTGTTCAACGGCACCCAGGCCGACCTCGACCGCCTGGCCAACCGGTGATGCCGGCCGTGGCCGTCACCGTACCGAGGAGGAACACCATGACCGACCGCCTCTCCCGCGCGGCCCTCGTCGCCCTGCTCGCCGTCCTGGGTTTCACCGTCCCGGCGCCCGCCTCGGCAGCCACCGCTGCCACGAGCTGTTACGGCGGAGCGGTCACGGTCCACTACGGGGAGGTCCGCGACTTCGGCCCGTACGTGACCACGAGCCGCTGCACGGACATCAACATGCGGATGACCGGCGGCGACGCCGACTTCGGCTGGGCCTGCGTGCAGTTCGCCCGGGCGAGCGGCTGCAACTACTGGACCAAGATCGGCCGGAGTTGGACGACCATCGCCACCGACGTCCTGAACGGAACGAAGTTCACCGTGCCCAACGGCGTGGACCTGGAGGGCAGTTCCGCCACCTTCCAGATCGCCTTCTGACGACTCACCCACTTCACCGAACGGAGACCACCATGATCAAGACCCGGGCGCTCGCCTCGGCTCTCGTCACCGTGGCCGCACTGCTGGCAGCGGGCGCCGCGCCCGCCGCCGCACAGTCCTCGGCCGCGGCGACCAGCTGCTACGGCGGCGCGAAGAACCTCAACTACCGCTACCAGGTGGGGCCCAAGGACTTCGGTCCGTTCACCACGTCCTCGCGGTGCGGTGACATCAACATGCGCCTCACCACGGACGACGGCGCATTCCTCTACGCCTGTGTGGTGTTCGTCGAGCACACCGACAAGTGCAACCACGACAACACGTACTCCCTGCACGGCACCCCGTGGGCGACGGTCGCCACCGACGTCAAGGACGGCACCCGCTTCGTCCTGCGCGTCGGCCCCTACGACACCGACGCGCAGAACGTGAACTTCCAGCTCGCCTACTGATCTCCTTCCGCACTTCTCGCACCACCGTTCCGACTGTTGGGACCGTTCCGAAAGGACGACGATGACCTTCCTCTTCCGTTCCGCCGACGCGCGCTCCGCCGCAGGCCGCCCGCTCGACCGCCGCAGCATGCTGCGCGGCACGCTGGCCGTCGGCGCCGGCCTGGCGATCAGCCCCCTGCTGCTCTCCGGTACCGCGCAGGCCTATTCGTGGTCGCGCACCATGAAGCAGGGCGACAGCGGCGCCGACGTGCTCGAGCTGCAGATCCGTGTCTCCGGGTGGGCGGCCGACAGCGCGAGCCACACCCGGGTCGGCCTCGACGGCGACTTCGGCCCCGGCACCCTCGCGGCCGTCAAGCGGTTCCAGGCCGCGTACGGCCTGGACGACGACGGGGTCGCCGGACCCAACACCCAAGCGAAGCTCAACGCACTCGAGCAGTCGGACGGCTCCACGGCCCACTTCAACTGGAGCGAGTTCGTGGACCAGTCGAGCGGCACCTTCAACGGCGGCAAACTGAGCGCGGCGCAGACCAAGGAGAACGCCCGCCGCTGCATGTACAAGCTGGAGGCGTTGCGCAAGAAGCTCGGGGACAAGCCGATCACGGTCAACTCGGGCTTCCGCAGCATCGCACACAACGCCGACATCGGCGGGGCCAGCGACAGCATGCACCTGTACGGCACGGCCGCCGACCTCGACGTGCCCGGCGTCGCCACCAAGACCGTCTACCAGAAGGCGGAGACCTGCGGGTTCTCCGGCCTGGAGCGGTACACCGTCGACCACCAGCACGTCGACAGCCGGGCCGACCTGGGCCGCGACTGGTGGTGGGAGAGCGGCACGATCTGACGCGGTCGCGGCCGGGCCGCGACGGTGTACCCGGGTACCGCGGCGGCGGTACCCGGGGCTTCGCGCCTCAGGCCTTCGGCGTGTCCTTCAGCGCCGCCTCACAGGAGGGCCAGTCGTGGAAGTCGTGCTGCGCACTCCACAGGCGGTGGGCCGCCTTGATGTTCCACTCCGGGTCGAACGCCCGCAGCGGGGTGCCGCCGAGCTCGCGCAGGCGGCCGTCGGAGATCTGGAAGACGCCCCAGTTGCGGCTGCCGTTGGTGTTGGGCAGGACCCACAACGGGTCCAGGAAGGACGCGCAGCGGGCGACGGCCACCGCGGACGCGGGATCCTCGGTGAACACCTGACGGATCCGCTCCGCCACCCTGGCCGGCGACCAGGTCGACATGCTCACCTTCCGGGCGTAGAGCGCCTTCTTGGTGTCCTCGTCGACCACGTTGCTGGCCGGCAGACGCGCCAGCACCTGGAAGGCGGTCAGCCTGCGCAGGGTCTCCGGCCCGAAGTCCCCGTCGACGGCGAGCCGGCCCTTCGCCGCCACCAGCAGGGTCTGGACCTCGCGCACGCACTCGTCGTGTTGGCCCATGCTCACCGACTTGCACGCGGGGGAGTACAGCAGCCCGTCGTCCGCCGCCGGTGACCCGTCGGCGGAACGACCGCCGGGCAGCCACACGAAACCGGCCACCAGCAGCACCGCGACCATGGCCGCCAGTACCGCGAAGCGGGGAGAGAGCTTCTCGGGCATCCGGGACCGCCCGGGCCGCCGCGTCGTGCCGAGCTCTATCTCCAGCGGGACGACGTCGTCCGCCCCCGGGTCCGGCGCCACGGGCGGTGCGCCGTGCCCGGACCCGGGCTCCGCACCGTCGGCCGCAGCCGTGGTCGCCGCCGGCCCGGCCTCCCGCCTCGCGTCGGCGTCCCATCGCGCCACCGTCTCCGCTCCGGTCTCGCGATCTGCCGCGAGGCTCTCCTTGGCGGTCCCGGTGGTTGCGTCCCTGTCGGTGTCCGCCAGTGCCCAGAGCCGGTGGAGTTCGCGGAGCTCTTCCGCACTGGCACCGCACACCTTGGCGAAGGAGTGCACGACCCGGTAGTCCGTCGGAACACCGAGCCCCGAGCAGTACCGATGCAGACTGGAACCACTGACGCCCGCCTCCTTGCCGAGGCGGTCGTACCCCCGGCCGCTGCGCTCCTTCAGCATGCGAAGACAGGCGGCGAACTTATCGGTATGCGGAGAGGCAACCACACTTCCACCCTTGCTCAAGCCCCTACTGACGGGTTGAAGCTACACCGCCCGTCCGAGCACGTGCGCCCTTTCGCCCAGGCAATACGATCGCCAACAGCCTTTCTCTCGACGCAGTTTGAAACATTGTCAAACATTGCGTCGGTCCGAGTGTTTCCTTGGGGTCTTCGCCGTGAGGTGACCCCGGCTCCCGCCGTCTCGACCGGCTTTCCCGGTCGCGCCGGATGCTCGCGCCCACGCGCTCATCCGGCCGGGCGGCTCCAGCATGCCCGGCCGGGTGCGTCGGGCGCCTGCACCGTTTCCGGGCCCCTGTGACGAGGGCGTCGCGCGCCTCTTCCCGTTCGTGCGGCATCACGTCGACGTGCCCGGCTGGTGCTCCTTCCGGCTGCCGGACCTGTCCGGCGGCCTGCGGCTCCTGCGCGACAAGAACGCGACTGACGGCGAAGAGGCACCGGCAAAGACGTGCCGGGCCGCGGTCGGCCGTGGTGCTTTGGCGGTGCGAGGGCTTCAGGCCCCGTCCTCCGTTGCGCCGGCGGTGCTGCCGGCCGGGGTGAGGCAGCGGCGCACGAGTGCGAGGGTGCGCTGTGTGACCGTATCGAGGGGGGTGCCGTTCTCGACGGCGGCCAAGGCGGTGTGCAGCATTCCGGCGATCAGGTCGGCCGTGAGCGCGGGCTCAGGAGCGCCGAGCTCCCGGACGGCGGCGCGGAACGGTTCGACCTGTTCCAGATGGAGTTCCATCAGCCGCTGCCGGCAGGCCGGGGGAAGGCCGGCGTTCATGAGGGCGACGGCGGGCCGGTGTGCGCCTTCTGCCCCCAGGCGGAGACTTTCCCCGAAGAACGCCTCGACGCGTTCCAGTGGACCGTTCGCGGTGGCCATGGCGCGGGTGAGTGCCTCGTTGGAGCGCCGGAAGGCTTCCTCCGTGATGGTGGCCAGGAGGGCTGCCGAGGAGTCGAAGTACTGGTACACGCTGGAGCGGGCCAGGCCCGCGCGAGCGCCGACCGCCGCCGGTGTGACGGCGGCGGCGCCCTCGTTGACCAGGATGTCGATCGCCGCCCCGATCAGCGCCTCGCGTTGCTGGGCACGGTGCTCGGCGACGGTGGAGGCGTTGATCTTCGGCATGCGGGGCTGGCTCCTGGAGGTGTGGGCAGGGCCGGGAATGCGATGCCGGTTGACGGCCCCCGTCAGGACAGGCGGCCGTCGACCATCTCGTACACCCGGTCGGCAGCGTCCATTATCGCCGTGTCGTGGGTGACCATGACCGTGGCCGTGCCTCGCTGATGGGTCTGCTCGGCGATCAGCCGCACCGCCTCGGCGGACCGTACCCGGTCCAGTGCCGAGGTGGGTTCGTCCACCAGCAGGACGGCGGGGGAGGTCATCAGGGCGCGGGCCAGGCCCGCGCGCTGGCGCTCGCCGCCCGACAACTGGTGCGGACGGGAGCCGGCGCGGTGGGTCAGCCCGACGGCTTCGATGAGTTCGTCGGCGCGGGTCCGGGCAGCGGTGTCGAGGCGTCCGTCGATGTGCAGGGGCAGCAGGAGCTGTTCCTTGACGGTGAGGGAGGCCAGCAGGTTCGACTGCTGGAAGACGAAGCCGATGTGGCGAAGACGAGTGGCGGTGCGTTGCCTGTCCGAAAGGGCGGTCAGTTCGGTGCCGGCGATGTGCACGGTGCCCGAAGTGGGGCGCTGGAGGCCGCAGGCGACGGCGAGGAGGCTGGACTTGCCGGATCCGGAAGGGCCGACGACGGCGACGAACTCACCGGCGGCGACGCTCAGGCCGACGTGGTCGAGGGCGGTGACGGCGGTGTCGCCGTCGCCGAGGGTGAGAGTGACGTCGTTCAGACGCAGCCCGCCGGGCTGGTCGGTGGCGGTGGCGGTGGCGGACTGGTGATCGGTGGCGGGTGTGGTCATCGGGTGGCTCCCAGGGCGGTCAGGGGGTCGACGGCGGTGATGCGGCGGACGGCAACGACGGCGCCCACGGTCCCGAGGACGATGAGGAGGCCGGAGGAGGTGGCGATGGCCGGGGCGGACAGCGAGAAGGGGGCCTTGCCGATCATCGCGCTGCCCAGGACCAGACCGACGACGGTGCCGAGGGCCGTGGCTGCGACGAGCACGGCGATGACCTGGGCGAGCGCGTCGCGCAGGATGTATCCGGTGGGGGCGCCCAGTGCCTTCATCAGAGCGATCTCGGGCTTGCGCTGGACGGTCCAGACGGTGAAGAACGCGCCGACGACCAGGGCGGAGATGACGTAGAGGAAGCCCTTGATCAGGGCCATGGTGCTCGACTCGGCCTCATAGCCGGGGGACGCGTTGAACGTGGCTTCCTTGGTCTCGGCGAGGGTTCCGGTCGCCTTTTCCACCGCGGCGACGTCGGCGCCCGGCTTCAGGGTCAGGGCGACGGCGGTGGCCTGTCGGCTCGCGGCCTCGGGCAGGTCGCCGGGCAGGCCGTAGTGCAGATGCCGCCACGTGTCGAGGTCTGCGTAGACGACGCCGATGTGGCCGTAGGAGACGGTCTCGTCGACCAGTCCCACGACCTTCAGCCGCACCCCGCTCCGGTCCGCGGTCAGCACATCGCCGATCTTCACGCCCAGGTCGGCGATCTCCCGGGTGATCACGATGCCCTCCCCACCCTCTTCGAGGCCTTCGCCTTCACTGGGACTCGGGGCCAGGGAGGAGTCCGGTGCCATGCCGAAGACGGCGAGGTTGACCTGCTCGCCCTTCTTGGCGCCCTGGGTCACCTGGGCGTTTGCCAGGGTGTTCCCGAACGGCTCCGCGCGCTCCACGCCCGGCGTCCTGGACCACGTCTGCCAGTCCTCCTGATCCACGGTCGAGCGGGAGAACTGTTCGCTGGTCGCCTTCTCGTCGAAGGCCATGTGGGTCACGGGCAGCGCGCGCAGCCCGGATATGCCGGCGTCCGCCAGACCGGAGGCGAGCCCGGACAGAAGGACACCGAGTACGGCGATGAGCATGACCACCGCGCCCATCAGGGCGAAGCGACCGCGGGCGAAGCGCAGATCGCGTAGGGCAAGGAACACGGAGCTCTCCGAGGGAAAGGGAAATGAGGGCATGACAGGCGGCCACATCGCCTCTTTGCCTAAAATTGACGACGCGGGTGTCGGCATCTTATCGGATGTTGCCGACACGTCTGTCGGCATGTCGTGTCGTGCTTCGTCCACCTGCGAGAGCTCACCGGGGGCCCGTGCACAACGCATCGGATGCCGTCCGGGCCGGCGACGAGGTCACGGTCGTCGTCACCGGGCGTCCCTGCGGCCGTGCGCCGGCACTATCCGCGTTGGAACGTCGTGTGCCACACCTACTCTGAAGTGGGCCTGAAGATCTACTTCGCCGCTGAGGAGTTGCGGGCAGTCTCGATCGATGCGCGCCGGGGACCGCAAGTCCATGCCGACGAGGCCGCGTTGGTCGGCCAGGTTCCCTCCGAGCTGCAACGGTGGCTGTTCGATCGCGCGGAAAGCCGGGAACCATTCACGGAGCTCTTCTATCTGCCTGGAGCCGAGCCTGGATCGCTCACTTTTGGGGTGTCGCTCGCTCTGCGTTCAGCGAGCCGGCGATCATTTGCTGACGCGTCCCGTCTTCCTGGCCGCTGATGTCATGGATGACGCCTATCACCGGTTGCCGAGGGAAGCCTGGGCCGTCTTCTGATCCGGGACGACTGGAGGCGAGCAACCGTCCGGCGATCAGGCAGGGAGCCAGATGATCAGGGTTGCGGCAGTGACGGTACCGAGGAACACATAGCCGCGGCGCGCACGCCGGTGGATTCGACCCGCCCGCCGACGTAGCCGGCCAGGGAACCCGCCCTGCGATCTTTCCTGAACCTCAGCGGCCCCTTCAGTCGACGTGCTAACCGAGCATGATTGTTCTGAGGGGAGTCGCTGTACCCCAACTACTCCACCCGGACTCGTCGACGATGCTGACCAATCACGGTCATCACGGTTGTGGCTCGCCACCTAGCCGCTGGCCGCCATGATCGCGTTGATGAGGTCGCCGCCGCTCTCTTGCAAAGCTCTGACTGCCTTCGCTCTTGACGCACCAGTCTGATTCATGACCATTTCGATGTCCTTGGGGTCAATCCCGGTCTCGTCGATGGTGTTCTCGATGGTGTCGTCCTCAGGCTCAGGAACGTCTTCGAAATCTTCTGGCATGAAGTCCTCCAAGGAGCGAAGAAGTACCGCTCAGCCCTTCCACCGCTCAGGCACCGTGAAACAGGTGTTCCGCACCGTCACGGGCGGCCTTTCCCAGCCGCTTTGCGTGAGTGCTTCCAGCCGGCCGCGGTGGGGGGCTGGGCTCGGTTGCTCGGTGAGACCCGCTGCGTCGGCGACTACGGCCCCGGCGAGCTGAGGAGCTGAGCCCACCCGGGGCTCGCGTACGAATCACCGCGGGCTTGGAATGCGTACCTGGTACCAGTTCTGCGCGAGGACCTCACCGTGCAGCAGGTGCCGCCCTTCGGCGCCTGATCGCGCCCCGGAGTGCCATCAGGCGGAGGCCGGGATTCCCAGCTCGTCGAGCAGAGTGCGCACCCGCTGCTCGACGGCGTCGCGGATCGGGCGGACGGACTCGACGCCCTGGCCGGCCGGGTCGTCGAGCTGCCAGTCCAGGTACCGCTTTCCGGGGAAGACGGGGCAGGCGTCGCCGCAGCCCATGGTGATCACCACGTCCGAGGACCGCACCGCCTCCGTGGTGAGGACCTTCGGGGTCTGGGCGGAGATGTCGATGCCGACCTCCTTCATCGCGTCCACGACGGCCGGGTTGACCGAGGCGGCGGGTGCGGAGCCCGCCGAGCGGACCTCGACGCGGTCCCCGGCGAGGTGGGTGAGGAAGGCGGCGCCCATCTGGGAGCGGCCGGCGTTGTGGACGCAGACGAACAGCACCGACGGGCGCGAGGCGGGGGAGCTCATGGCGGGTGTCTTTCTCGGGGGAGTGGTCAGGAGGCTGCGCGTTCGGGTTCGGGTTCGCCGATCGGGATCTCGACCGCACGGCGGGCCGCAGCGGTGTGCGGGCCATGAACCGCGGTCACGACGGCGAGCCCGCAGGCGGCGCCGGCCAGCTGGGCGGCGATGAAGGGGGCGACGGAGGCGGGCGCGATCCCGGCGAATGTGTCGGTGAACGTGCGGCCGATGGTCACGGCGGGGTTCGCGAACGAGGTGGAGGAGGTGAACCAGTAGGCGGCCCCGATGTAGGAGGCCACCGCGGCCGGGACCAGCGGGGCACGGTCGATCCGGTTCAGGCCGAAGATCAGCAGGATGAGCCCGGCCGTGGCGACGACCTCGCCGAGCCACAGGTGGCCGGCGGACCGGTCGTGGGTGGAGAGCTTCACCAGCGGCTTGGCGAACATCGCGTCGGCCAGCATCGCCCCGCCGACCGCTCCCGCGATCTGGGCCGGCACGTACGCGGCGACGTCCCGCAGAGCGAGGCCGCCCTGTGTGCGGCGGCCGGTGAACCAGGCGGCCAGGGTCACGGCGGGGTTGAAGTGCGCGCCGGAGACCGGCCCGAGCAGGGCGATCAGCACGCCGAGGCCGAAGACGGTGGCCAGGGAGGTGGCGAGCAGTTGGACACCGACGTCATGCGACAGCTCGGTGGCCTGGATGCCGGAACCGACGACCACCGCCACCAGCAGCCCGGTCCCGATCGCCTCGGCGGCGACCCGGCGGCCGAGCGGCGCGCTCACGCAGGAGCTCCGGCGGGCTGCGGCGCGGTCAGGAACGCGGCGAGCCGGTCCAGGACGCCGGGCAGGACCCAGTAGTACACCCAGGTCCCGCGGCGCTCGCAGTCGATGAGCCCGGCCTGCCGCAGGAGCTTGAGGTGGTGGGAGATCGTCGGCTGGGACAGCTCGAAGGCCGGGGTCAGCTCACACACGCAGACCTCCCCGCCCTCCCCGCGCGAGGCGATCATCGACATCAGCCGCAGCCGCACGGGATCGCCCAGCGCCTTGAAGACCTTCGCCAGGTCGGCCGCCTGCTCCTCGTCCAGCGGGGCGGCGGACAGGCCCGGACAGCAGGCGGCGTCCTGGCCGGTCGCCTCAAGCTCTTGTTTCGACATACCTCTATGTTGATGTTTTTCGATCCAAGGTGCAAGGTTGCATCAATGAGCGTCAATACAAGCCGTTCCGGGCGCCGCCATGCCCGTCATCCAGGAGTGAAGTCATGAGTGAGCAGTCCACCGACCTGCGCGAAACCGTCCGCCGGCGGTACGCCGCGGCGGCCGTCAAGGTCACCGAGGGCGGCACCGCCTGCTGCGGGCCCGAGCCGGTCGAGGTCGACGAGAACTTCGGCTCGACGTTGTACGCCGCGGTGGAGCGCGACGCTCTGCCCGCCGAGGCTGTCGCCGCCTCCCTCGGCTGCGGCAACCCCACCGCCGTCGCCGAACTCCGCGAAGGTGAACGCGTCCTGGACCTCGGCTCCGGCGGCGGCATCGACGTCCTGCTCTCCGCCCGCCGCGTCGGCCCCACCGGCAAGGCGTACGGACTGGACATGACCGACGAGATGCTCGCCCTGGCCCTCGCCAACACGGCGAAGGCGGGCGCGACGAACGTGGAGTTCCTCAAGGGCACCATCGAAGCGGTCCCGCTGCCCGCGAACACGATCGACGTCGTCATCTCCAACTGCGTGATCAACCTGTCCACGGACAAGCCCGCGGTGTTCGCCGAGACCTTCCGCGTCCTGAGGCCCGGCGGCCGGATCGGCGTCTCCGACGTCGTCGCCGACGACCGTCTCACGCCCGACCAGCGCGCCGAACGTGGCGACTACGTCGGCTGCATCGCCGGCGCCCTCTCCTTCGCCGAATACCGCGCCGGACTCCAAGCCGCCGGGTTCACCGACGTCGAGATCACTCCGACCCACGCGGTCGCCGACGGCCTCCACTCCGCGATCGTCCGCGCCACGAAGCCGGCGACCGCCGAAAGCACCGGGCCGGCGGCCGAATCGAGTGCTGCCTGCTGCGGCGTCGACGCCTGCTGTACGGCGGCCGAGACCTCCGTCAACCCCGACCTCACCGTGACCGAGGCCAAGACGGCGTCGGGATGTGGTTGCCAGAGCTGACGCCACCGCCGGCCCAGGACCCTTCGCACCGGAGGGACCTGACCCATTCGCAGCACCTTCCACTCATACGTCCGTGGTGCCCCGCTCGCGCCCGCCGCTTCGCTCATGCTCATGAGTCGGAGCTCGCAGGAACGCGCTCACCTGCGGGTGGAAGGCCCGGCACACCGACACCTACCCGAGACCTCGGTCGGCTGCGTCCCCGAAGGAGCTACCGGGCCTTGTTCTTGTCGAACCAGATGGTGGCCGCGACGGGCACGAGTCCTGCCCAGAAGAGGAGGCGGGGCCCGGCCAGCTCCGCCCAGGCAGGTCCCGCGATCAGCACGGCGCAGAGCATGGCCCAGCCCGACTGCGCCAGGACGACGCGGGCCCAGCGGCCGCGGCGGATCAGCGACTGCACGTTGAGCTGCACCCCGGCGCGGAGCCCCCGGTAGCGGCGCCAGGCGCCGAAGCCCCAGATCGCCGCCATGATCACCATGGACCACAGTCGCTGACCGATGGGCAGGGGCAGCGCCGGGGCCGGGTGGTCGTCCGAGGGGAAGAGGTTGATCATGGCGCCTGCCGTGACCAGGCAGAGCAGCGCGAGCCATCGAGTGCCCCGCAGGAGCCGGTAGGTGGCGCGGTCGAGCTGCTGCTGCATCCAGGAAGAGTTCGGCTGGCCAGCCAGTGCGCCCGCGTACAGTTCGGCGGCCTGTGCGGCGTTCACACCTGGGGCGTCGGCGGCCTTCTTCGTCCGGCGGGCAAGGGCTTCGGCGTGCGTGGGGTCGATGCGGAGAATGGCCTCGTCGAGTTGATCGGAAACGGTGCCATTGCCGGCCGCACTGGCGATGCGGTGCGCGACCTCGTGGGCGTAGAGGTCCTCGGGGCCCAGGCGCAATGCCTCCATGGCCAGGTCGGCAGCCTCGCGGGAAACGCGATCCACCTCGGAATGACTGATCGCCCCCGTGCCCGTCGTCCGGGCGTGCTTGACGATCGCGGCTCGCCACACGGCGTCCGCCAGCATGGCACGGGGGTACGACTCCTCAGGAGCCACCCGGACCGCCTCGCGCAGCACGGGTTCGACGTCGAGCCAACCCCCGTCGTCCACCATGGCCCGGGCGCGCAACATCAGCGCGCCGTAGTCCTCGGGGTTCAGCTTGAGGGCTTCGTCGGCCGCCTCTCTCGCCTGCCGCGGCGCCGCCGTGTTGAGATGGCAGTAGCCGATCTTGACCCAGGCGCGTATGTCGCCCGGATCGTCGGCGAGGTGGCGGCCCAGCAGCGCCAAGGCCTGGTCATACCGTTCGAAGTCGATCAGCGCTTGGGCCTGTTCGACGGTCGGGTGCAGCGTGGTCACAGCTTCCGCCTTTTCTTGAGATAAGCGACCAGGTCGTCGTACATGCCGCCGTCGTTGGCGTACATCGCCACGTTGCGCGCCGAGGCGAACCACGGCTCGGTCGAGGGCACCGTCTGCTTCGCGGCATCGAGCAGGTCCTTCATGCCGATCATGCGGACGACACCGGTGCGCACCGAGTCGAGGAGGGCCGTCTCCGCCGCGCACTCGCACAGGTGGGCGAGGTCGGCCCCCGACAGGCCGTCGGTCAGCTTGACGAGCTTGCCCAAGTCGACCTTCTCGATCGGGCGTTCGCGCAGGTGGTATCGGAGGATCGCCTCGCGTGCCGGTGCGTCGGGAGGCAGGACGAGGAGCGTTCGGTCGAAGCGCCCAGGGCGGCGCAGCGCGATGTCGACGTCCCAGGGGACATTCGTCGCGGCGAGTACGAAGACGCCCTCGTTGGCGACGGCGTTGATGCCGTCCAGCTCAGTAAGGAGCTGGTTGACGGTGTTGCGCATGCCGGCGCTCTGCGTACGGCTGCGCTTGCCGCCGAGAGCGTCCAGCTCGTCGAGGAACACGACGCAGGGGGCCTGCCGTCGGGCCGTCTCGAAGAGTTCGTGCATGTTGCGCTCGGAGTTGCCGATCCACATGTCCAGCACGTCATTGACCGACACGGACAGGAAGTTCGCACCGAGCTCCCCCGCGACGGCGCGTGCCACGAACGTCTTGCCGCAGCCGGGAGGTCCGTAGAGGAGGAGGCCGCCGCGCAGGCTCTTGCCGTACAGCTGACGCAACTCCGGGTTGCGCAGCGGCGCGAGGAACGCGGCCTCCAGCCGGTCCTTGACCTCCCGCATGCCGCCGACGTCGGCCAGGCGTACCGTGCCCGGAGCATCGACTTCCCAGGCGGGGGCGCCTTCGGGGTCGCCGCTGCCGTCGGTGGCCAGGGGCTCTTCCACGAAGCGCGGCGGAAGGACGTCCTTGACCTGGTCGGCGGCGGCGCTCCAGTTGAAAGGGGCATCGGCCGCGGGCTCCGTGGGCGGGGTTGCCGGGGCCGGCGGCGGCTCAGAAGGCGGGATTCCCGCGGGCGAGGGCGTGCCTATCGCGCGTGTCATCAGTGCTTTCGCCTGAGTGTCGCCTGGCGCGTGTTGCAGTGCGACGGCCACGTGCGTGACCGCGTCGTCCTGCTGACCGGCATCCAGCAACAGGCCGGCCAAGTGCAGTCGCAGAGGCACGTCAGCCGGCGCCGTCTCGACGGCCGTGCGCAGACTCTGTATCAGGGGAGAGACGTCAGACATGGCGCCACCTTACGGACTCACCGTCACGAGGCCGGCCCTGGCCCTGGGCCTGACGAGCCGCGGCGATGCGGCCGTCGAGAACCACTGGGCACCTCCCGCGCGTTGCCGGTGCACCGGCGTCGTCGGCCTTGCCGCCGCGGCCTTGGCACAGGCCCGGCTCCCGAGCCCACCCTGCCCCGACGCGCCGTCAGACAGTCCCAGTCGACAACGTGACAACGCCACCGGATCGCCCTCGAGGACGACCCGGTATGCAGCACGTACAAGACACCCTTCAGGCACGGCCGATCCGGTACCGGCCGCGGACCGGGCGCCTTCATCGGGCCACGGAGGAAGCAACGGCTCGAGGAGTTCCCACAACTGATCAATTGGCGGAACGCGTGAGCAGCCTTGAAGGTTCGTCTCAGGTTGGCTCGGTAGGAAGTAGGCATGCGGATATGCGATGCAACCCGTATGCAGAAGGCTAGTGATGGCAGTCGACGCAGCACCATCGGGGAAAGCGCAGCCCGGCCCATCTCTGTACTCCGGCCCCAGTTGGGACGGTCCTTGATTCTCGTGCGCGTGTTCAACGGCGCTCCGGAGAGTACTCCCGTCGGAGTAACGTCGTACCGCCTGTCTCCCGAGGGATGACGACCGCAGTATGACGAAACAGAACGGAATCGGGCCTAGCGTCGGGGCTATGCCGGAACTTGATAGTCCACTGCGGAGGTTCGGGGTGGCCACCAGGGCGCTGGCGACAGCGTTCCCTGTCGCCGCATGCGGGGTCACACGCCGACAACGGTGCCGGGCCCGCCGCGGGCCGGCCCGCACAGCGCGCACGCGGGCGGTCGTCAGCTCACAGCCGCCGCGCGCCAGCCAGCGGTTCCTCGCCTGAGCGCTGCCGCGGTGCGCGAGCGGGACGCGAGACCCCCTGAAGCATCTCGCAGACGGATGCCGTACGGATACCTCACCACACACATGCCTGAAGAGAGGGACTGACATGAAGCCCATGGGACGCCGCGGCTTTCTGACCGCCAGCACGGCACTTGGCATTGGTGCCGGCGTATCCACGCACGCCCTCCTCTCGGAAGCGACCGAGAATGAGACTTCGGACAAGACTTCGGACATTTCGCGGCGCGACCAGGACCTGCCCTTCATCGGCGCTGAGGAGACCTTCTCGACTCCCACGTTGTTGAAGTTGAACTCCATCGATCAGGATCACATAGCGTTCCTTGAGGGAATTGGCCTTTCGGACCTAGGCCAACGCCGCATCGGCGATATGGATGCGGGGGGACTCAACATGCAAATCCTCTCTGCCCATACACCCTCCGTGCAAAATGTCTCTGGGCGGAGGGGTATCGACCTTGCCCATCGTCTAAACCGGCAACTTGCAGACGGGCCCATCGCCAAATATCCGGACCGCTTCAAGGCTTTCGCCACCTTGCCCTTGCAGAGCCCGGAGGCGGCGGCGGACGAACTGGAACGCTCGGTTCGGGAAGATGGCTTCTTGGGCGCACTGACCAACGGGCACATCGCGAAGAAGTATCTCGATCATCCCGATTTCGAGCCTGTGTTGGCACGTGCCGTTGCTCTCGATGTGCCGATCTATCTGCATCCCGGCTACCCAGCTGACGACGTCTTCAAGATCTACTACAGCACTACACGGTCTACATACACGGAAGATCACCAAGACTATATTTTCAGTGGGTCTGGATACGGCTGGCATCAGGAGGTGTTGATTCAATGCATTCGGATGATCACGTACGGGGTTTTCGACAGGTTCCCCAAACTGAAAATCATCATCGGCCACATGGGTGAAGGTCTTCCCTTCTACTACGAGCGGATCGTCAATGACATGGGAGGGCCGACCGAAGACTCGCTCGAGAAGCCCATCGCGCAATACTTCCAGGATAACTTCTGGGTCACTACCAGCGCATTCCCCCAGACCGAACTGCTCGCTCTCCTGCTGAAGTACATAAGCGTGGATCGAGTGATGTTCGCAACCGACTACCCGTTCGCGAAAATAAAGGAGCAGACCGACTGGTTCCGCGGAGTCGATATGCCGCGCGAAGACAAGGAGAAGATCGCCTTCCGAAATGCAGAGAAACTGTTCAGGATGGAAGTGCCCGTGAAGTGATACCCCAGCGTCGGCCGGAGTGAAAGAATGCTTTGCTGTAAGGCGCGAGTGCGGCCGAAGTGTGCGATGCGCGGCTGCCTCATAACGCGGTCTCATGCAGGCTCTTCCAAGTGAGCGTTTGATGCGCTCATGTAAAGCGTGTCTCTTTGATGAGTCGATCTGATGGTCGCCCCCTGAATGCTTGCGGCGTCGGGCAGGGAAGCCTGTCCACATGGGTGCCTTCGCGGACCGACTCGGCGGCGGGTGGAAGTGGTGGGAGGCCCTCGCACCCCGCGGGCAGGACCGAGCTGCTGTCTGGCGGCTACGCGGTCGGCGAGCAAGGAGAGATCTGGATGCGGCAACTCCGAACAACCCCTCGCACCCGCTCACCCCCGGCACCGGCGGCGACGCTCCGGTCTGCGGCCCCGACGGCTGCGCCGTGCCGGCCCACAGCTGACCCCCACCATTCACCCCACGACACACCCTTGATCATCTCGAAAAGCTGAATTCTCCGCCTCGAGCCACCGGGGGTTTGTACCCCTCAATCGAACAGCGCCCTCACCGTCCGCGACCGCTCCCCACGATTTGTGCCAGAACCTGCTTCTGACCTACGCAGACAGCCTGCTATGCCTCGACTGATGTGGCCGATCTGGCGGCCTGCTCGATCTTCGCTCGGTAGGTGGCGCGGGCTTTCTCATCGATCTGCATCTCGTGTTCGGGGCGCATCCCGGTTCGGCCGTCCACGCCTTCGCGCAGGATGTCGGCGTGCCCGGCATGCCGGTTGGTCTCACCGAGGACGTGGACCAGGACGGCGAACAGGTTCGTGTGCAGGTGGGGCTCCGGCCACCACGGCACGTGGCCCGGGGCATCGAGGGCGAGTTCGTCGATCGTCGCGTCTGAGTGGTCCCACGTGCGTCGGTAGGACTCGATGATCTGATCGCGGGTCTCGTCCGCAGTCGCCCAGAGATCGCTGCCGTCGTGGTCCTGCCACCTCGGCAGCGGTTCCGGTGACGGCCTGCCGAAGACCTCGCCGAAGTACCTGGCCTCGACGCTGGCCACATGTTTGACCAGGCCGAGGAGGTTGGTCCCGGTCACCGTCAAAGGCCGGCGGGCGTCGTATTCCGACAGGCCGTCGAGCTTCCAGAGCAGCGCCTTGCGGTCCCGCCGCAGTCTCCCGTGCAGGGTGTCCTTCGCGAATTCATCGATCATGCGGCATGAGCCTGCCATCGGCCGCTCGCGGGCTCAAGATCTTGTACGTGGACAGCACGGACCGGCAGTGCTGAAAGCCGGCCACGGCCACCGCCGAGATACTGAAGAAGCTCGAGGAACGCGCGACGCGAGACGGCCTCTAAGACGTCGGTTCACGGATGCGCGGGACTTCACCTGCTGGATGCAGATCGCGAACAAGCCGCAGCGCCTGCACCGGCAGCATCGCAAGGCTGGCCACACCGCCGAGACGGCCCCGAAGACAGTGCGGAACAAGGCCCGGGGACGCCGAACGCGATGACCGGCACAGCGTCACCAGGTCCGCAGTACGCGGCGCGGACACGTGCCCACTGCGAAACGGTGCTCCGCTCCTTCTCCGACTTCCACCTGGCTGAGGGCACGGGACCGATCAACAACCCGTTCCCGCCGGACCGCTCCCGCGGCAGCGGTGCCTGCCGCGAGCAGCACAGAACAGCGCACCGCCTACCAGGCCGGCGGCGAGCGTCCGGCGGACACGCAGTCGCCTGTCCGCGCAGGCCCAGGCTATGAGCGGGAAGAGCCCCAGAGTGAGGGCAGCGGTTTCGACCGGGAGGCTCGTCGGGAGGGTCGGGAGG
>NZ_JAHHIT010000055.1 GCF_024539675.1 Streptomyces hilarionis
GTACGCGGGCCAGAGTGTTCCGTCATGACTCTCCCTCCGGTCTCTCCATCGACTGCCCTCGACTGCCGCTTTGCAACACGTCTGCTGGGTAACGAAGTTGAGGGTTTCTCGGGGTGGGGTATCTGAGACACGCTCATCCTCCCTAGCGGGCCTTCGATTCCGGGATGGCGTTCCGGTGCGTCGCCCGGAGCTGAGCAAGGATCGCAGAGCGATGCATCATGGTGAGTCGTTGTGTAGTTTTTGGGGTCAGGCTGGCATGCCTCCCTGGCGCGGTCGGGCGTACCGCCGCGGGCTGAGTGCGCCCAGGTGTACAGCGACGACAACGGAAGCACTCGGCTGCGAAAGGCGGGTGTCCTGGGATGAGACAGGTGCAAGCCACATCACGCCTCACCTGCCAACCCACCTGACTTGCAAGCACCGCCGGGCATCTCCAGCTCCACAAGCATCACAACTCGCCGGCCCCTTTCTCCACCCCCCTCCGACAGCCCCCATTGTGTGCTCTGCCGTCTGCCTGCCAGCCCCAGCGGTATTGCCCGGTGTCGGCGTCGTCATGACCAGCGTGATCACTGCCGACCACCGCTTTGCGTCCGATACGGGTTCAGGATCGGAATGCATTCAGGAGGAGCTTCCCGAACTCGGTGGGGTGCGTGGTGAGGCCGGTGTGACCGCCGGGAAAGTGCTGGAGTTCCTTGCTGAGCCGCTCGGCCAGGAAGGCGGCCGCACGGTAGGGCAGCTCGCCGCGTGAGTCCTGGCCGCAGGCGAGCACGAGCCGGTCAGACAGCGCCTCCAGCTTGTGGGTGTCGGGGGCGTAGGACATGAAGCTGGGCACGATGCGCCCGACGAAGTAGGGCAGGTTGGCCATCGTCCGCTCGGCCCGCGCCGCTGCCTGGGGTGGAAGTGTGAGCTCGGCCTTCGGCTCCATGGTCTCGCCGTCCTTCTTGAGACCCGCAGCGAACACGGTCATCGCCGGCATGAGCCCCTCTGTGTGAAGCGTGTCCTGCACGCGCGCGATGAGCATGCGGTGTTCGAGTGCGTCCGGCAGGACTTCCACGACCGGCGGCTCGTGCGCCACGACGCGCTGGACGCGTTCGGGGTGGGTGGTGAGTAGGTGCAGGGCGGCGATCGCGCCCGAGCTGGAGCCGAACACCCGGGCGGGCTCATCTGGTGACAGCAGCGCCAGTATGCGCAAGGCGTCGTCGGCGTGTTCGGCCACGCTCTGCTCCGCTTCAGGGTCGTCCAGGGTACTGCGGGACATGCCTCGCGGGTCGTAGGTGGCGACGGTGTATTCGGTGGTCAGGGCGTCGGTGACGGCATCGTAGGAGGCCGCGTCGCCCGCCCCTCCGGGGATGAGGAGCAGGAGCGGGCCCTGGCCGCGCATCTCGTAGTGCAGGGTCGCACCGCTCACGCGCAGGCTGCCGATGGTCGGGGTGGTCATGCGGGGTCTCCTTCTCGGGAGGGGGGCCAGTGCTCCAGGAGGGTATGGAGGGCGTCGAGGGCGCGGACCCAGGACTGCTGCAGCGAACGGTCGTGCGCGAAGCCGCCCGCGGCCTCCAGGGCGACGAAGCCGTGGAAGGTGCTGCGCAGCAACCGGACCGCATCTGTCAGGTCGGGCTCGGTCAGTCCGTAACCGCGCAGCATGCCGTAGGTAAGCTCGACTGCGCGTCGCGGTCCGGCCGCCTTTGCGGCCAGCGCGGGGTCGATCTGAATCGGGGTCTGCGTCGCCATGTAGCGACCCGGGTGCTTGTGGGCGTACTCCCGCCATGCGTCGGCGAACGCGACCAGGGCGTCCTTGCCTGCCAGTCCGGAGGTCGCCTCCGCAATACGAATGGTCTTCTCGTCCGCCGCCAGCAGCGCAATCCGTCCGCGCAGATCCTCCAGGTTGCGGACGTGCGTGTAGAGGCTCGCGTCCTTCACGCCGAGGCGTCGCGCCAACTGCGACATGGTCACCCGGTCGAGCCCGACCTCGTCCGCCAGTTCGGCACCCGCGATCGTCACTCGCTCCGCCGTCAGCCCTGCTCGCACCATGCACCCTCCCTGTCATCCTAGAAGCCCTAGTTTTAACCTAGGGGCCCTAGGTAATGCAACCGGGAGCCATCACTCACACCGGTACTGCTCCTGGGGGTGGCGCGCGACACCGAAGAAGTCGGCCGCCCGGCTTCGGCACTTCGAAGCTCGCTTCGCCGGGGCGCGGTGAGTGGCGGGTGGCCGGGGGCAGGGGTGAAGCTGGAGGTGGCCGCCGGAGGCCGGGAGCAGCCCGGCGGAAGTGCCTTCGGGCCTGTGCACAGGGGGCCGCGGGTGCGGTCGGGTGACTCGAAGCCCGGGATCGGGGAACCGGAAGTGGGGCCATGACCCACCAGGGGAGGCCGGGCGTGCGGATGATCGGCTTTCTCATCGGAAGAAGGACCATGATGGCGCACGAAGAGGACGACGGGCGTACCGGCGGCGGCGACGGCGCCACACGCCGCCGTCCGCTGCGCGAGCGGCACGTCGAGGAGACGGTCGAGGTCGCGGTGCCGGTCCGTACGGCCTACAACCAGTGGACGCAGTTCAAGACGTTTCCGCGTTTCTCGGCCGTGGTGCGCGACGTCGAGCAGGTCAGGCCCACGGTCACCGCGTGGACCATCGGCTACGGCCCGGTGCGCCACCGTTTCGCGGTCGAGATCGTGGAACAGGACCCCGACGCCTACCTGGCCTGGCGGGGCTTGGAGCAGCATCCCACCCATGAGGGCGAGGTCGAGTTCCGGCCGACGGAGTCCGGGGGTACGGCGATCACCGTCCGGATGCTCCTGCGGCCGCACGGCGCCGTGAAGGTCCTCGCCCGTTCCCGCAGGGTCACGGAGTTGGCCGCCCGGTTGGTCCGCGGAGAACTTGTCAGCTTCAAGGATTTCATCGAAGGGCTCGGCCAGGAGGGTGGCGCCTGGCGCGGCACCATCCGTAACGGCCGTGTCCAGCACGACACCCCGGAACCGCCCAGGAGCCGTGTCGCCCAGTGGCCCGTCGGCTGACCCGCCCGCCCGACACGGCAAGAGAAAGGCCAAGCGATGCAGAACCCGCCCGGTGAGGAGCCGGAGACCTCCCTCTCCGTGACACCGCCGAAGAAGTGGGCGGCCGGGGTGCCCGCCGTCGTGCACGCGCTGGAGTACTCCCTGGAGCAGACCTCCCCGCGCAAGACCGGGGTCGACCTGCTCACCATGAACCAGGTGGGCGGGATCGACTGCCCCGGCTGCGCGTGGGCGGACCCTGCCCCGGGCCGGCGTCACCGCAACGAGTACTGCGAGAACGGCGCCAAGCACATCAACGACGAGGCCACCACGCGCCGGATCACCGCCGGCTTCTTCCGCGAGCACAGCGTGTCAGACCTGGCCGCCCGTTCCGACATGTGGCTCAACCAGCAGGGCCGGCTCACCGAGCCGATGATCAAACGGCCCGGATCGGACCACTACGAGCCCATCGGCTGGAACGACGCCCTGGGCGTCCTCGCGCAGGAACTCAAAGGGCTGGACTCGCCCGACGAGGCGGTCTTCTACACCTCCGGCCGGGCCAGCAACGAAGCCGCCTTCGTCTTCCAGCTCTTCGCCCGCGCCCTGGGCACCAACAACCTGCCCGACTGCAGCAACATGTGCCACGAGTCCAGCGGCTTCGCCCTGAACGAGACCCTCGGCGTCGGCAAGGGCACCGTGAGCCTGGACGACCTCCACCACGCGGAACTGATCTTCCTGGTGGGGCAGAACCCCGGCAGCAACCACCCGCGCCAGCTCTCCGCCCTGGAGGAGGCCAAGCGCAACGGCGGCCGCATCGTGGCGGTCAACCCGCTGCCGGAGGCGGGGCTGCGGCGCTTCAAGAACCCGCAGAAGCCGCGCGGGGTCGTGGGGCGGGGCACCCAGATCGCCGACCGTTTCCTGCACATCAAGCCCGGCGGGGACCTCGCCCTGTTCCAGGCACTGAACCGGCTGCTGCTGGAGGCGGAGGACGCGCGCCCCGGCACCGTCCTGGACCACGACTTCATCGACGCCCACACCTCCGGCTTCGAGGAGTTCGCCCGGCACGCCCGCACCGTCGACTGGGACGACGTGCGCGCGGCGACGGGACTGACCCGCGAGGAGATCGAGAAGGTCCGCGACGAGGTCCTGGCCAGCGAACGGGTCGTCGTGTGCTGGGCGATGGGCATCACCCAGCACAAGCACGGCGTGCCCACCATCCGGGAGATCGTCAACTTCCTGATGCTGCGCGGCAACCTGGGACGTGCGGGCACGGGCGTCTGCCCGGTGCGCGGCCACAGCAACGTCCAGGGCGACCGCACCATGGGCATCTGGGAGCAGATGCCGGACAGCTTCCTGGACGCCCTGGGAGAGGAGTTCGGCTTTGACCCGCCGCGCCCGCACGGCCTGGACTCGGTGAACTCGATCAAGGCGATGCTGGAGGGCCGTGTCAAGGTCTTCCTCGCCCTGGCCGGGAACTTCGTGCGGGCAGCGCCCGACAGCGAGGTCACCGAGAAGGCGATGCGCACGTGCCGGCTGACCGCCCACATCTCCACCAAGCTCAACCGCTCGCACACCGTCTGCGGTGACACCGCCCTGATCCTGCCGACGTTGGGGCGCACCGAGCGTGACGTCCAGGCCGACGGCGAGCAGTTCGTCACCGTCGAGAACTCCATGAGCGAGGTGCACACCTCCCGGGGACGGATCGAACCGGCCTCGCGCATGCTGCTCAGTGAGGTCGCCATCCTGTGCCGGCTCGCCCGGCTCAGCGTCGACGGCACGGGGGACATCCCCTGGGCGAAGTTCGAGGGCGACTACAACGCCATCCGCGACAGCATCTCCCGGATCGTGCCGGGCTTCCACGACTTCAACGCCCGGGTGACCCGCCCGGGTGGGTTCCAGCTGCCCAACCCGGTCAACGAGGGCGTGTTCCGGACCGAGACCGGCAAGGCCCGCTTCACCTGCAACGAGCCGGTGGTCCCCCTGGCCCCCGAGGGACACCTGCTGCTGCAGACCCTGCGCTCGCACGACCAGTGGAACACCGTCCCTTACACCAACAACGACCGCTACCGGGGCATCCACGGCAGCCGCCACGTCGTCCTGGTCAACCCGGCCGACCTGTCCGTGCTCGGCCTCGCCCAGGGCGACCGGGTGGACCTGGTGAGCGTCTGGGGGGACGGCATTGAGCGCCGGGCCGAGAATTTCGAGGTCGTGTCCTACCCGGCGGCCAAGGGGTCGGCTGCCGCCTACTACCCGGAGACGAACGTCCTGGTGCCGCTCGACAGCGTCGCCGACATGAGCAACCAGCCCACGTCCAAGGGCATCGTCGTCCGCCTGGAGCCCACGGGCGACCGGTCCCAGGAGGCACCCGTCTGACCGGGGCCGAGGCCGGGACCGGGACCGGCGACGTCGCGCCTTGGCGAGCGCGCGCCCGGGTGGAGATGCGCGGGCCGGGTAGCCGGGAGGGGCCCCGGTGCCGCAGGTTCGGTGCCGGGGCCCACCGGCGCGGCTATGCGTGGCCGGTGTAGGCGGCGCTGCACGAGAAGGCTTCGCCCTTGACCGCGCAGAGCTGGATGGCGACCTCGGTGCCTTCTGCCAGGTTGCCGGTGTTCCACGGGCTGGTGTAGCCGGCCCCGTGCCCGCGTGTGGTGGCGACGCGGTCCGCCGAGATCGGAATGATCATGCTTGCTTCCATTCCCCACCCGTCGGCCAATTTGTCGTACACCTGGAAGGCGTCCCCGGGAATACCGCAGCACCCCGGATCGGCGTTCCACACCATGACGCCCGCATAGGTCCCGTCGTTGTAGGCGGTGATGGTGAAGCTTCCGTCGGAGGCGACGCTGCTCTTTTTGAAGGTCCAGCTGGCTGCCGCTGCGTCGGTCGTCCCGAGCGTGACCGAGGCGGCGACCGTCATGGCGGTCGCCGCCAGCAGAGTGGCGATCCGGTTTTTCATCTTGGCCATCAGGAGCTCCTCGCAGCCGAAACGATCGGGTGGGAGAGAGACTGCCGGATGGCCTCGCGGGTGTCGTTGGCGGTCTGTCCACAGTTCCTTGGCCGGGCGTCCCGAACAGCCGTGCCGGATCGGCTGACCGTCGCGGCCAACGGGGGCGCCGAAGAGCGGATCGCCCGTCGGCGCCGGACGCGCGGCCGCCGGTTGCGTGGGCGGCGACCGCTGTCTGACGGGACCACCGACCACACAACCGTCAACCCCGCGGACATTGATGGGGGACCCTGTGAACGCGTAAGACGTCGCGGGGCTGATGGATAAGGTGTGCTGACGCCCAAGATCAAAAACGAGGGGCCGCCTCGCAAGGGCGTAGGGGTGGCCGGACAGGTACGGAAGAGTGCGAAAGACCACGGGGAAGATCCTGGCGCTGGGCACCATGGCGACACTGGCGGTGGCCGTCAGTGCCTCGCCTGCGGCTGCGGCAGACAAGACGATCCGCAACGTCAAGGGTGCGTACGGCATCAGCGGGGAGTACTGGTACAACAGCGGGTCCTCGGCACGCGGCCTGAACGCCGTCGCGGCTCACAAGTCGGATCTCAAGAAGAAGTCGACGCTGTACGCCCGTTGGCTCTACAAGAAGCCCGGCGGCACCTACAAGGTGGGCAAGTCCTGGAGGAAGGCAACACTGTTCCGCGTGTTCGACGGAAGCTACGACGCCCAGGTCGCCTGGGGGAAGAACGACAGCCACACCGGGCCCAAGTTCCCCAAGAACACGGTGATCTGCACCCAGTTCAAGGGCAGCTCCACGAAGGTGTGCGCCACCCTGAAGTAGGACGCTGCTCAAGGCTTCGGCGTAGTCGCGTGACGCCTGGTTCGTGACGATCTGTCAGCTCGTCAGTGCCACCGGAACGTGACAGGCACGGCTTCCAAGATCATGGAGTTCTCCATGCCCGTGATCGAAGTGGAAGACCGTGCCCGCCGACGCACCCGTCGCTTCCCGGACCGAGACCCAGGCGGCGTGCGCACGCTCTGGCTATCGTGCTCGCACTGACCGCGTGCGCCGTTCTGGCGGGGGGCGACCTCCGTGCCGGCGGTCAGCGAGTGGATCGCCGATGCCCCGCCCCACCCGCTCCTCCTCTCTGAGCGTGGGGAGTCATCTCACCGCCTCGCGGTGATGGCGAGGTTTCGGGTCACGTGGTGGTCACGTGGTTCCGGCCTGAAGGCGGAGGCCTGACAAAGTCAGCTCCAGTGCGGCGACGAACTGGTCCCTGTCGTCGTGCCCCGCGAATTCGTCGGCGATCTGCTGCACGAACGGAAATTCGACGCTGTCGAGCGACCGCCACTGCTCGACGAAGCGGTCGAGGTACGCGTCGCGGTCCATGTGGCCGTCGAGCACTTCCTGAGGGATCTCCGCGCCCAGGTCGGCGGCCGTGCCGATGACCACGCCCGTGATCGCCGACACCGCGTGGAAACGCTGCCGCGGCGTGAGGTCGAGGCGGAGGGTCTGCTGGCCGAGCTTCTCGTACAGCCGCAGCGAGTTGCCCTGCACGTCGGTGTTGCGCATGAAGTACGCCGTCAGCCAGGGCCGGTCGACGATCGCGTCGAACAGCGTGATGGCCATGGCACGGAGGTCGGCGATCGGGTCGTCGCTCTGCGGATGCCCCTCGACGAGGGCCAGGGCCTCCCCGATCGCGTGGTCGGTGGCGCGGTCGAGCAGTTCGTCCTTGCTGGAGACGTACCAGTAGATGGTGCCGACGCCGGTGCCGAGACGGGTGGCGAGCGCGCGGAAGGTCAGTGCCGGTGCGCCCGCCTCGTCGAGCAGGGCCACGGCTGCGCCGAGGACAGCCTCCAGCGAGTGCGAAGCACGCTTGCGCCCACGGGGAGAGCCTTTGGAGGGGAGCGTTCGCGGGCCTGTCATGGCATCCATCCAATCACAGCTTGCCCTCGTATCGAACATGGTTCTAGTATCGAACCACGTTCCAATATCGAACGTCGTTCGTTGCGACGTTCAGGGAGGGGGCCGGCCATGACCGCCGTCACCGATTTCGCTCCACCTTCACGCCGCACCTATCCGTCGCTGCGCGCGGCCTGGGTCCCCCTGGCCGCGCTCTGCCTGGCCTTCTTCGTCGAGATGGTCGACAACACGCTGCTCTCGATCGCCCTCCCCACCATCGGCCGCGACCTCGACAGCGGCACGACCGCTCTGCAATGGGTCACCGGCGCCTACTCGCTGACCTTCGGCGGCCTCCTCCTCACGGCAGGGTCGCTCGCCGACAGGCTCGGGCGACGGCGGGTGCTGCTCGTCGGCCTCGCCGTGTTCGGGCTGCTCAGCCTCTGCGTCGTCGCCGTCGACTCCGCAGGGCAGCTCATCGCGCTGCGTGCGGGGCTCGGCATCGCCGCCGCCGCCATGGCGCCCATCACCAACTCCCTCGTCTTCCGGCTCTTCGACGACCAGGCGCTGCGCATGCGCGCGATGACCCTGATGATCGTCGTCGGCATGTCCGGCTTCGTCCTCGGCCCGCTGCTGGGCGGCACGGCCCTCGCCCATGTGCGCTGGGAGTGGCTGCTTGTCGTCAACGCGCCGATCGCGCTGGTCGCGGCCATCGGCGTGCGCCTCGGCGTGGCCGCCGACCGGCCCGAGGACCTGACCAGGGACCCACTGGACCTGCCGGGCGCCGTCCTCAGCCTCCTGGCCATCGGCCTGGCCTGCTACTCCCTGACCAGCGGCATCGAGCACGGCTGGCTCTCCCCTGCCACCGTCACGTCGATCCTCGGCGCCGTGGCGGCGGGCGTCGCGTTCGTGTGGCACGAGCGCCGCAGCGCCGCGCCCATGCTGGACCTGAAGATCTTCTCCAGCGGCACCGTCCGCGGCGCGGCCATCGCCCAGACCGGCACGGCCATCGCGATGGCCGGCGTGATGTTCGGGCTGATCCTCCACTTCCAGTACGCCTACGGATGGAGCCCCGTGCGCGCAGGCCTCGCGAACCTGCCGATCATCGTGACCATGATCGTCGCGACGCCGCTGTCGGAATGGCTCGGCAAGCGGTTCGGGCACCGGGTCGCCTGCCTGGTCGGCGCCGCCTGTCTGGCCACTGCCCTGGCCGGCCTCGCCTGGGGCGTCGACCACGGGTACGCCGCCATCGCCGTCTCCATGGTCGTGATGACGATCGGGCTGCGCACCGTCATGACGATCTGTGCCATCGCCCTGGTGGACGCGATGCCGGCCAACCGCACGTCGATCGGCGCCGCCCTCAACGACACCGCCCAGGAGATCGGGACCAGCGTCGGCACCGCTGTCGTCGGCACCCTGATCGCCGCACTGGTCACCACCCGACTGCCCGCGGGCGCATGGAGCAGCGACCTCGTGCAGTCCTTCTTCCGAGGCGAGCGGATCACGTACGCCGTACTCGCGGTGATCGTCGGTCTGATCGCGG
Source organism: Streptomyces hilarionis (assembly GCF_024539675.1). Lineage (GTDB taxonomy): Bacteria > Actinomycetota > Actinomycetes > Streptomycetales > Streptomycetaceae > Streptomyces > Streptomyces hilarionis. The sequence goes on from NZ_JAHHIT010000055.1 coordinate 9,360, forward strand.
CAGGCGGTGCGCTCACGCTCACCGACTCCCACTCCGTCGAAGAGCCGGCCTGAACCATCGCGGCCGGGGCCGGTCGAGCGAGCGTGCGGCGGCACGAGACAGGGGTGTGAGGATGCGTGCAGACACGTTCAATCGCGTTCCTGGTGGGCCGGCTCCGGGGCTTCACCCGGTGTCGGCCCCCCTCCGGGCCAGGACGGCCTTGGCGGCCAGACCGAGGTTCCTGATCATGGGATTCGGGTCGCCCTTGCGGCCGACCAGGACGACCTGGCTGGGGGGAGCACCCTCGATCGGGACGGTGACGAGGTCGGGACGCAGTGAGCTGCGCCGATCGCTGACCGGTAGGACGGCGATCGCCCCGCCGCTCGCGACGAGTTCGAGCTTGTCCTCGTAGCTCTCCATCGGCGGCACGCCGGCCCCGAGGATCCGGTAGGACGTCCAGTCCGCGGTCTCGAACGCGCACGGGGCCGCCTCTTGGTCGGCCAGTTCTTCCGCGGTCACCGACACACGGTCGGCCCAAGGGTGGCCGCGGGGGACCACGAGCATCCGGGGCTCCTCGTACAAGGGGGTCGTGGACACGTGGTCGGCGGCGAGCGGCAACGGGGTTCGCGCGATCAGGGCGTCGACGCGCTTGTCGGACAGTGCGCCGACGTCGCGGCAGCTCAGGTGCCGGGTGGCGATCTCGGCGTCCGGGTGACGGTGGCGCAGTTCGCGTACGGCGTCGGTGATCACCAGGTCTTCGACGTAGCCGATGGTGATCCGTTCGGTCCGGGCTTGTTCACGGACGGCCAGTTCGGCCTGGCGGGCGGCCCGCAGCAGGGCTTGGGCCTGCGGGAGGAACGTCCGGCCCGCCGGAGTGAGCCGGGCGCCCTGGGGGGTGCGGTCCAGCAGTCGTGTGCCGAGGTATTTCTCGAGCCGCTGGATCTGACGGCTCAGCGCCGGCTGGGCCACGTGCAGGTCGGCGGCGGCCCGGCCGAAATGCTGGTGCGCCGCCACCACGGTGAAGTAGCGCACGAGCCGCAGTTCCAGGTCCTGTCCGAGATCGTTCACCGTTGCAGGGTACGCGTCATGCCGTTTCGGAATGACCGGTTGCCGAAGGGGTCTTGGACGGCCATGCCGGCCGGGGCCTTGACTGAAGGAGCAACGTTTCCCAGAGAAGGCGACAGGCGCGATGAAGGCGATCCAGTTCCACGTGGCGGGCGGTCCGGACGTTCTGCGGTACGACGAGGTGCCGGTTCCCGGGATCGGTCCGGGCGAGGTGCTCGTGCGGGTGCACGCGGTGGGCGTCAACCCGCCGGACTGGTACCTGCGTGAGGGGTTGAAGGTCATGCCGGCCGAGATGAGGCCGGTGCTGGAGTTCCCCCTCATCCCCGGAACGGACATGTCGGGCGTGGTCGAGGCGGTCGCTCCGGACGTGTCCGGGTTCGCCGTCGGCGACGAGGTCTTCGGCATGCTGCGGTTCCCGGGATTCGCCGGTCAGACGTACGCCGAGTACGTGGCCGCGCCGGCTTCCGACCTGGCTCACAAGCCGGCCGGTATCGACCACGTCGAGGCGGCCGGGGCCCCGATGGCCCTGCTGACGGCCTGGCAGTACCTGGTCGATCTCGGCCATGACGTGCCGTCTCCCTTCACCGGCCAGGTGCACCGGCCGGTGCCGATCACGCCGGGGATGACCGTGTTGGTCAACGGGGCCGCTGGTGGAGTGGGTCACTTCGCGGTGCAGTTGGCGAAATGGAAGGGGGCGCACGTCGTCGCGGTTGCCTCGAGCCGGCACGAGCAGTTCCTGCGCAAGCTCTGCGCCGATGAGTTCATCGACTACACCACGACACGGGCCGCGGACGTGGTCAGCGGCGTCGATCTGGTGATCGACGCCGTCGGTGGCCCGGACAGTTCGCGTCTGCTGACCGTGCTCAAGCGCGGCGGCACCATGCTTCCTGTCTTCTTCGCCCAGTACGACCCGGAAGAGACCGCGCGTCTTGGCATCACCGTCTCGAACATTCAGGTGCGTTCCAACGGCCCCCAGCTCGCCGAGATCGGACGCCTGCTCGGCGAGGGCAGGCTCCGGGTCGGGGTGGACAGCACCTACCCGCTGTCCGAGGCGGGCAGCGCGCACACGCGAGCCGCGCGGGGCCACATCCAGGGCAAGATCGTGCTGACGGTGGTCTCTTGACCGGCGACCAGGGCCTGCTCGGGATGGACGCCGGTGTCGGCGGCGACAGGACCGGCCCGAGGTCGAGCACCTCGTCGACCAGGTCGGCGACGGACCGGGGCAGGTGGTCCTCGGGCGGTCGGTCGTCCAGCGACGGCGGCAGGAGCAGGACCTGATGCGGACGAACGCCCGGGCGAGGGCGCCGGATGCCTGTTCAGGCGGTCGCAGACCGGAGCTGGTGCGGCATGTTCCACCCCTCGGCGAGCCTCGACGGGTGCACGTTGCGTCCCCCGCCGAAGAACTCGCAGAACTTCATGATCAGCGGGTCCCAGCCGAGCGGGTCCACGTGGTGCGTCCCCGGGATGACCAGGTCTTCCTCTACATGGGCGCGAAGGACCTCGACCTCGAAGGCGGTGGCATGCCCGTCGGGACCGCCGAAGGGATGGGCCGCGACGAGCCTGCATTCCAGCTGGACCGGGCATTCCGCGACCCTGGGGGCCCGGACCAGGTCCGATGCCTGCTCCGTCAGCTGCGCGGTCGAGAACTTGTCCGGCTCGTATCGGTAGCCCTGCTTCTCCTTGTGGTCGGGCACGGCTGACTTTCCGGTGGTGAGCGCGATCCGGTCGACGGCATCGACCATCGCCGACGAGGGCAGATTGAGCACGCATTCGCCCTCCCGCAGCAGGTTCGCGGTGGTCTGGGCGTTGTTGCCGAGACCGAGCATGCAGGACTGGTCCAGCCACCACGCTGAGGACATCGGCGCGAGGTTCGCCGTGCCGTCCTCGTTGAGTGAGCTGATCAGCACCACGGGCGTTCCGAAGTACAGGACCTTGAGCCCGGGGACGACATGCATGTGCTGTGCCTTTCGCGGAGTGTCGGACGGACAGGTCCGCCATCAGGAGCACGAACCGTCGTCGACTCTCTCGCGAGCGCGACGCCGACACTGGCGGCATCACGACATCAAGTTCTCGGCCGGCAGAGCAGTCGCCCGATGACAGGCCCGCCGTCGATCACGGGGACGCGCTCCCGGTCCGCCGGCAGCACCGGGCGAGCCGGGCCACCCCCCGTCGCCCGCCGGTCGCGCGGCTCGATCAAGGCTCTTAGCGTGGAAGAAGGAGTGTCCCCCCGCGGCCGCCGTCCCGGCCCATTGGTGCTCAGCCGCAACGCGCCGGCCAACGGACCCACACGCGTCGGGGCCGCGCGCCACGCAAGGCAGGAGGCGATGGGGGGTGAGCACGGACTGGCAGTTGCTCGAATCCGGACCGGCGGACGCCACGAACACGGTGCTGCTGCTTCCTGGGGGCATGTGCGGCGCAGAGTCGTTCGCGGAGGTGATGGCGCAACCCGCGCTCGGACGGCTGCGGCTGGTGGCCGCGACCATGCCGGGACACGCGGGGGCGGCGCCTCTGAAGGAGTGCAGCATGGCGTCCTACGCGCGGGCGTCGGCCGTGCTGGCGGCCGGGATTCGGGCGGACGTCGTGGCCGGGTTCAGCATGGGCGCGTCCGTCGCGGTGGAGATGGTCACCTCCGGCGCGTTCACCGGGCCGGTCGTGCTGTCGGGCGTCAGCCTCAGCTCTCCCGACGAACCGGCGTTCTTCCGTGGGCTCGTGGCGCTGGGCCGCGTACTCGGCGGCATCCCGGTGAGGCTGCTGGGCAAGGCGACCGGGGTGATGCTCAAGCAGATGCGGATGTCCACGGAGCGTCAGGCAGAGCTGCGCGCCGACTTCGGCAGGAACGACCCGGCGGTCGTGCGGCGGATCCTGCTGGAGTACACACGGTGGCTGCGCCAGGACGAGCAGCGGGCCGTCCGGCTGTGCCGGGCCGGCGTGCCGACCTGGACCATCCACACCGAGAAAGGCGACGGCGGGCTCACCGACGGCGAGCGCAGCACCCTGGAAGCCTGCCCGAACGCCCGGCTGGTGACGATCCCGGGCTCGGTGTTCTTCCTCCCGGTGGAGGCCCCCGAGCCGCTGGCCGCGGCCATTGCCGAGGCAGTCGCCTTCGCTTCCCGCCCGTGACCGACGGTGGTCCAGCACAGTGGTCCGGCAGTGGTGAACGCCTCGGGGCGCATTCCTCCACTCCGAGCGGCGAGCAGCCGGTGGGTACAGTGGTGACCTCCGGAAAGCAGCAGGTCAGCCGCTGGAGATGCGGTTGGTCGGTAGCAGTGGGCAAGGAGTACGCGGAGCATGGCCGTGAAGCTGCGGGACCACCAGGTCGAGGCCGTTGCCGCCGTCGTGCGGGGGCTCGACGTGCCGCCGGGTGGTATCCCTTCCGCCGGTCTGCGGGGGCAGGTGCACGCTGCGTGCGGGACGGGGAAGACCGTCATCGCTGCGGCAGCCGCCAAGCGGTTGGTGCCTCATGGTCGCGTGCTCGTGCTGGTGCCGACGCTGGATCTGCTGGCGCAGACGGTGAAGGCGTGGCACGAGACGGGGCATCGGGGGCCGGCGGTCGCCGTGTGTTCGCTCCAGGACGATCCGGAGTTGTGGAACCTGAAGGTGCGGGCCACGACGAATCCGATCCAGCTGGCGCTGTGGCACGGTTCCGGGCCGGTCACCATGTACGCGACCTATGCGTCGCTGGGTGTGCTCGCGGAGGCCTTCGAGGGGGCCTACGGTCAGCGGCTGGATCCCGTGGATCTCGCGGTGGTCGACGAGGCGCATCGGACGAGTGGGTCGATGGGCAAGGCGTGGGCGGACGTTCATGATCAGAGCGTTGTCCCGGCCGATCGCCGGTTGTATCTGACGGCCACGCCGCGGATCTGGCAGGAGCGTCTGGAGCGGGAGGTTCCCGAGGGGGTTCGTGATCCGCTGCCGCGGGAGATGGCGGCTTCCATGGACGACGAGAAGGTCTTCGGGCCCGTCCTGTACAAGCTGTCGCTGGCGTCCGCGGTGTCGCGCGGTCTGCTGGCCCGGTATCAGATCATTGTCGTCGAGCTTCAGGATCCGGTGGTCACTCCGGAGCGGCTGATGAGCGAGGCCCGGCATACGGAGGAGGTCCGCGGGCAGCGACTGGGGGCGTTGCAGGCCGCGCTGCTGCACACCATGGCGCAGCATGATCTTCAGACCTGCATCACGTTCCATCATCGGACGATGGAGGCGCAGGCCTACGCCGAGGGGCTGGAGCGCGTCTCGGCGGCCCTGTACGCGGACCGGCCCCGCGAGTATCCGGAGCGGATCTGGGCGGACTGGCTGTGCGGTGAGCACGCGCCCGGGCACCGGCGGAAGGTCCTCGGCTCGTTCGGGTCCACTGGGCAGCGTGCCGTGCTGTCCAACTGCCGTGTGCTCGGGGAGGGCATCGACATCAGGGCCGTCGACAGCATCGCGCTGCTGGATCCGAAGGGCGCCCCGCATGACATCGTCCAGGCCATCGGCCGGGCGCTGCGGCAGACGCCGGGGCAGGGGAAGCTCGCTTCGTTGATCGTGCCGGTGTTCCTCCAGCCGGGCGAGCGGCCGGAGGACATGTTCACCTCGGGGTCGTACCGGCCGCTGGTGAAGGTGCTGGAGGGGCTGCGGGCTCACGACGAGGAGGCCGTCGAGCTGCTGGCGATCCCGCAGGAGCCGCAGAGGGGCGTGGCGCAGCCGTCCTTGTTCATCGGTCCGCCGCCCGGGGAGGGGGAGGTCGATTCGCGTCTGCTGTTGCGGTTCGCCGCTCCTCGTGACCCGGTCATGATCGCGGACTGGGTGTCGTTCAACGTCATCGACACCGAGCGCCAGGACTGGGCGCGCGGCTGGGCGGCGTTGAAGACGTTCGTCGAGCGCGAGCAGCACGCCCAGGTGCCGTACGGGCACAAGGAGGGCGCGTACCCGCTGGGGCAGTGGGTCGCGGAGCAGCGGCGGGCCCACGGGGCCGGTCAGTTGGGCAGCCGGCGTGTGGCGCGGCTGGAGGAGCTCGGCATGCTGTGGTCGCCGGCCGATGAGCGGTTCCAGGCGAACCTTCAGGCTGCCAAGGCGTATTACGAGCAGCACTGGACGCTGTGCGCGCCTCGTTCGGCCGCCGTGCTGGACCGGCCTGTGGGTCAGTGGTTGTCCAACCTGCGCCGTCCCGGGGCTCTGGACGGACGTCCCGAGTGGCGGGCAGCGCTGGAGGACGTCGATCCGGACTGGAATCCGGCGTGGCCGGCGGACTGGCAGCGGCATTACGCCGCGCTGCGTGAGCTCGTGCGCGAGGAGGAGGGGGCGACGGAGGTTCTGCCGGGGCTCACCGTGCACGGCATGGACATCGGGCGGTGGCTGGCCCGGCAGCGTAGGCCCGAGGTGTGGGCTTCCCTGGCGGAGGGGCAGCGGGAACGGCTCGGGCAGGCGGGTGTGACGCCGATGGCCGCGTCGGCGCAGGCGTCTTCGAAGTCGTCCGTCCCGCGTATGACCGCCTTCGAGCGGGGGCTGGCGGCTCTCACGCAGTACAAGTTGCGCGAGGGGACCGTGAAGATCCCCCGGGGGCATGTGGAGCGGCTGGACGACGGTACGGAGGTCAGGCTCGGAGTGTTCCTGTCGAATCACCGGACCCGGCGCGCGAAACTCACCGCGGACAGGCTCGCCGCGCTCGCCACGCTGGGGCTGGACTGGGCGCGGAAAGGTTAAGGAGTGGGATAAGTTTACGGTTAAGCAGCACAGCACTACCGGGTCCTGACGTGAAGGTGCGGGAAATGGCATCCGAGGAAGAACTGTTCGCCTCCGTCGACGCTCTGTTGAACGAGGAGCCGCATCTCCCGCCCCCGGCTGAGCGTGCCCGGCTGCGTGAAGCCGCCGGGATCACCCAGGCCCGCCTCGCCACCGCGCTGAAGACGACCACCCAGTCGGTGAAGAACTGGGAGAACGGGCGCAGCGAACCGAAGTCGCCGCGTCTGGACGCCTACCAGCGGCTGCTGAACGGGTGGGCGGCGAAGTACCCGGCCTCCGGAGCCCTCGCGCCGGCCCCGTCCGCCCCGGTCCCCCAGGCCCCCACCGTTCACACGGCTCCCCCGGCTCCCCAGGCCGCCGCGACGACGCCCGCGGCATCCGTGCCCCCTGCGGCCTCCCGGCAGCCCGCGCCCGAGGGAGCGCGCACGTCCGGCGGGGAGGCGGCGGATGCCGTCCCCGCTCCTCCCGCTTCGGCCCCCGCCCCGGCTCGCGAACGCACCGTCGCCTCGCCCGCCTCCCCCGCGCGGCGCCCGGCCGTGAAGCGGGCGGCGCAGGCGGCCGTGGCCGATCCGCGGTTCCCGCACGGGCCGCTCGCCGTCCTGGACGGTGACGGCTGCGCGTACGGCGTCGACGGCCTCGTCCTGGACTGCCCCGCCACGACCGTCGTGGAGCTGGTCGAGTGGACGCTGCGCGAGTCGGGTCTCGGCGCGCCGAGGCTGAACCGCAACGGCAAGGACTCCGATCCGCTGATCGTGCTCACCGCGTCGGCCGCCGTGAAGCTCGGCCTGCCCGAGCGCCTGGAAGGCCACGAGCAGCGTCGCTCGCTGCGCCTGCCCGAGGACCACCCGGTGGTGAAAGAGGTGGCCAAGGCCAAGTGGCGGCTCACCCAGCGCGGTTTCGGCCCCTGGCCGAGGATCTACCGCAAGGTGCAGGGCCGCGAGCGGCAGTGCGTGCAGCTGGCGATCCTGTCGTGGGACGCCCTCGACGAGCGGGCCTGGCCCGGCGTCGCCGAACGCGAGCCCGCCGAGATCGCCCGCGCGCTGACCGTGTACGCCACCCGCGTCATCACTCCGCGCGGCTCCACCGCCGTCTCCGGTCTGGAACTGATGACGGCGCTGCGTCCCCCCACGCGCGCGGTGCGCGACGAGGCGAGCGGGAACTGGGTGGCGGGCCACAACCCCGGGTCGCTGGGGACGGAGCCGATGGATCCCGCGCCGCCGGAGGCCACCCCCGAGCACCCCGTGGTGGTCGCCGGCGGCTGGACGGGCGGGTTCCTCGACGAGGAGGCCTACCAGTGGGTGCGGCCGGTGGACCTGCTCAGCGACGAGGAGTGCACGCTGCCGTACGCGGTCGGTCTCGACCTCAACACCGCGTTCCTGGCCGCCGCGGCCCGTCTGGTCGTCGGCCTGTCCGCGCCCGACCACTTCCGCGGGCCGGCCTTCAATCCGAAGATCCCTGGTTCGTGGCTGGTGGATCTCTCGCACGTGGAGGTGGACCCGCGGCTGCCGTCGCCGTTCACGCCCAGCGGTGAGCGGCCGACGGGGCCCGCCTGGTACCAGACCCACACCGTCGCCTACGCGCAGGAGCTGGGCTTCAACGTCCGTCCGGTGGAGGCCTATCTGCGCCGCGAGACCGGCGCGTATCTCGACCCGTGGCACGACCGGCTGCGGACGGCGTACGTCGACACGCTCGCCGACCTCGGCGTCACCAAGGACCTGGACGACCGGGAGTTCCTCGCCGCGATGGAGCGGCACAAGGAGGTCGACCCCGCCCTGGCCGCCGTCCTCGCCGCCGTCAAGGCGACCGTCAAGGGCGGGATCGGCAAGCTGCGCGAGCGCCCCCAGGGCCGGCGCTACCAGCAGGGCGAGCGGTGGCCGGCGTTGCAGCGGCCGACCTGGCGGCCCGACATCCGCGCGGCCGTCATCAGCAAGGCCCGGGTGAACATGCACCGCAAGCTCACCAACATGGCGAAGATGACCGGCCTGTATCCGCTCGCGGTCCTGTCCGACTGCGTCGTCTACCCCTCGCCGGGCGCGAGCCCGCTGGACTTCCTGCCGTACGCGGCCTCGGGCAAGCCGCAGCCCGGCGCGTTCCGTCTCGGCCCGACGCCGGGGCTGGCCAAGCTCGAGGGCGTCCAGTCGATGCTGTGGGCCGTCGACCTCATGGAGCAGGGCTACAACCCGGCCCGGCACATCAAGGGCGGCGACGCCGTCCTCGACGAAGGCGAGTGACCCGTGGCCGAGATCGACGACGCCATCGACCGCGCCGACCGGGAGCACTTCACCCGCCAGCCGCCCAAGACCCTCAAGGGCCGTGTCAACTTCCTGGTCAAGCAGCTCAAGACGACCCGGGCGGTCGCGGCGGAGCTCGGGATCAGCCAGCGGTCGGTGGAGCGTTACCGCACCGGTGAACGCAAGCATCCGCCGCAGGCGATCGCGGACCGGATCGACGCCGCCGTGCGGCAGCGGTGGCAGCCGCAGGTGCGCAAGCGCCGACGCAAGCAGGCCGCCACCACCCGCGGGATCACCGTCGAGACCAGGGCCCGGTTCGGCTACACCGCGCCCGTCGGGACCACCGACGACGGACGGTTCCGGCGCCTCACCGTCCACCTCCCTCCGCCCTACGCGCAGCGGCTCTTCGACGCGCGGGAGGCCGGGTCGAGCGACCGGGAGATGCGCGCGATCATCGCCGAGGGCTTCAAGGACGTGTACTTCCAGGACGGCGGGTCCCGCGCCCCGGGCCTCAGCGACGTCACCCTCAACGACATCGACTACCTCGACCTCGACTACTGAGGATTCCCCTTCGGAACGGGTGACGGCGAGGCCGCCCGACTGCCGTTGACGACGAGCAGCGTGCCTCGTCGGTGACGACCAGCGTGCCTGACGAGACCCGAGCGGCCAGACCACCCGCCCCGCTTCGGCACACGGGAGCGGGACCGCTTCGCCAGGCGATGAGCCCTGCGGTAATCCGCTTGAACCGCAGCCGGTCGGATGGGCAGGCTTGCGCGGTGATGGTCGAGCTGGCCCCCCGCTTCCTGACCTGGGACGACGTCGATCCCGCCCGGCATCGCTTCGACGGCGCGTCAGCACCGCGGGCGGTGCGGTCGCTCGGGCCCGCACAGACGGTGCCCAGCCGCCCCGACATCCCCCTCGCTGACCCGGCGATGAGCGCCTGGAGCTGGAGCGAGGGACAGCCCTGGGCCGAAGCCATGTCGCACGCCCTCGCCGAGCACTACGGCCGCTGGACGGCGGGCTGGCGCTGGGCGCACGACGAAGGCGACTTCGACGGAGGACCCGTCGGGAACTGGTGCTGCCCCCGGGACTCGATCACCACTCCTGAGGAGACGCTCACCCGTGTCGTCGCGGCGCTGCGCGAATGGCGCGCGTGGGTGGAGAGTCTCGCCGGGTGGTTCGACGCCTACCCGCTGGACCTGGCCGGCATCGAGGACCAGCGGATCCTGTGGGAGCGTGCCGCCCGCAACCTGATCCTGCACGTAGCCGACCGCACCGGCTGCGGCAGCGGTTGGCACGGACACTGCCGTCAGGTACTCACCTGGTTCCTCAGCCGCTGGGGCGTCGCGCCCGACCGCGCGCAGGAACTGGTCGACGAGGCGATCGGCGGGCGGTTCGCGAGCTGGACGGGCCCCGACATCGTGCTGGTCGACGACATCGCGGAGCACCTCGCGCTGTCGGTGCGGCCGCACGACGGCGCACGATCCGCCGGGCCGGCGCCGGACCACCTCGAGCGCTGGCTCGCGGTGCGCGACACCGTGCCATGGCCGAAGGTTCCGGAAGGCGGCCGGGACGAGCCGGTGGCCCCGTCGCGCGACGGCGCGGCGCAGGACATACAGGCCTTCGACGGCGCCTTGGACCCCGCCCGCGCCCGAGGCCTGCTGACCGCCCTGGAGCTGTTGCGGGCCGACGCGGCCCGCGGCTCCCTTCTTGACTTCGAGCTGCTCCAGCGCTGGCAGCAGCACGTTCTGGGCACACCGCAGCCGCCGTCGTTGCGCGACCGACCGGCCTTCGCCAAGGGAGGACGGGAACGCTACGGAATCGGCCCGGACACCCGAGCCCGCCTCGACGCCTGCCTGGCCGAGAGCGCACGAACCACCGAGCGGCCCCTTTCCCTCTCCGCCCGGGCCGCACGTGCCTATCTCGACGTGTGCTTCTTCCATCCCTTCGACGACGGCAACGCCCGGTCCGCCTTCCTCACCCTCGTCTTCGTCCTCGCCCGCGAGGGCGTAGCGCTCGACGAGGTCAGTCTGCTGCGGCGCGTCACCTTCCAAGCCGACGAGCCGCAGGACGCCCTGATCCTCACGCGGTACGTCGACGGCCACCTCGCAGAGACCCGACGCAGGGTGGCGGCGGAGGACCACAAGCGGTGACGACTACCGTCCCCCCGCGCTGAGACCCCGCACGCCGTCCCCGTCCACACGGCCCAGGTGCGACCGCGCGTGAGCCGGCCGCCTCGGCGCCTCCACGCCCTTTCCGTGCTCCGCGCACCCGCCTCCCACGATCAGGGCGTTTCGCCCCCAACAGCCCGCTGCTCACCCTCCGTTCGCGGAAGTATCACGTCCCGTGACGGGGCACCGCGCTCCGCACGACCAGGAGGAGACCCATGCGAGCGAAGACGGCCCTCACCGCCGGCGCCCTGGCACTGACCATCGCCGCCGGAGCCGGATGGGCCGCCCAGGCGGCTCCCGACCACAAACCCGCCCCCAAGCCCGCGCACACCCGCGTCGTCGACGGCTACCAGATCGTCACGCTCCCCAACGCCACCGTCCCCAACTTCCAGCGCCGTACCGTCTTCTGCCCGCCCGGCAAGCACGTCATCGGCGGTGGAGCCGAGGCCCAGGGCAACGACGCGATCCTCGTCGGCAGCTTCCCCACCCCCGACGGAACCGGCTGGATCGCCCTCGGCAGGCAGAACGCCTACAGCAGCGTCGGCATCAGCGTCTACGCCATCTGCGCCAACTGAAGATCTCCTTCCAGTCGCTTCACCGCCCCGCCGCCGGACGTCCGGCGGCGGGGCGCCGCGCATTCCCCGTGAGCAGGCGAGCGGAGGGGAGGCGCGGCGGGCGGCCCTCCTCGTGGGCGGCGGTGGCAGAGGGCGCGGGCGGCGGTGGCAGAGGTCGCGGCGGCAGAGGTGGCGGTCAGGCCACCGGGCGGACCTGGCCGCCGGCCGCCTGCCGCAACGCGGTTTCCAGCCGGTCGCGGGCCTCGGTCTGGGAGGCGATCCGCTGGTTGAGGACCGCCAGGCGTTCCCGTGCCACCCGCAGCCCCCTGTCCGACGGCGGTGCCGCAGTCACGTCGCCGTCCAGGCACGGCAGGAACACCCGAACGTCGTCCAGGGTGAGGCCGGCGGCCAGCAGACAGCGGATGTTGCCCACGCGCACCACGGCCCGCTCGTCGTAGACGCGGTAGCCGTTGGAGGCCCGTTCGGAAGAGATCAGTCCGGCCTGCTCGTAGTGCCGCAGCGCACGAGCGGTCGTCCCGGTCGCCCTGGCCAGCTCACCGATCCGCACCCGTCCCACCTCCCGGACCACTCCTATCACGCCGCGATCACGCCACGACCGCTCCGCCGTCGACCGGGAGTACCGCCCCGGTGACGAACGAGGCGCCCGAGGCGGCAAGCTGGGCGATCGCCCATGCCACCTCCTCGGGGCGGCCGATCCGCCCCAGCGGGGTGTGCGCCAGCTGCCACTCGCGCACCGCGGCCGCCCGCTCGGGCGTCAGCCCCTGGTGCTCGCCGATGGGGGTGTCGATCGCGCCGGGCGCGACCGCCGCCACCCGGATCCCGCGGGGCGCCAACTCGACGGCCCAGCTGCGGGTCAGCAGTTCCAGCGCGGTCTTCGTCGCCGCATAGACCGAGTTGCCCGGCCAGGCCCGCTGTCCCACCGACGTACTCACATTGATGATCACCCCGCGTGACGCCTCCAGGAGCGGCAGCGCGGCCTGAGCCAGCAGGACGGGAGCGACGAGATTGGTGGCGAGCTGCGTCTCGATCGCCTCGGGCGTCAGCGCCCCCAGGGCGCCGCCGCGCACGACGCCGGCGTTGTTGACGAGCACGTCGAGCCGACCGTGTGTCTCCAGTACAGCCTCTAGAATCCGCCGGGGCTCGCCCTCGGCCGTGATGTCGGCGGCCAGTGGTGTGATCCTGGGATTCCCGGCAGCGGTCTCTTCGAGTCGCCGGACTCGTCGCCCGATCGCGACGACGTGGGCGCCCTCGGAGGCGAAGGCGCGGGCAGTGGCCCGGCCGATCCCGGTGCCGGCTCCGGTGACGGCGATGACCCTGTCGGCATGCTGCGCGGTGCTGTTCATGCCGGTCATCGTGCAGCCCTGCCGCCAGCGGCAAGGTCAAGCAGCGCCCCTCGGGCGGGAGCGGCCGGCCGTCTCGTGCGGGCGGTGAGCACCTCTCAAGGGCTTCACGAGCGGACCTCGACCCGAGTTCCAGCCGGGCGATCGAGGATGCCGCCAGGCGGGGAGGCCACAAGCCTCCGTTCGGCGTTCGGCGTGAGGAGTGCGTATGCGCAACCTGGACCGGGACCCGCGTCGGCGGCGTCCCGAGCTGGAGCGGGCCGAGGGCGCGCCCCTCGCCGCCGACGCCGTGACGGGCGGGGCCTCCACCGCCGTCCACGTGACAGCTGCCGTGGTCGAGGGGAGGCGGCTCTGATGCGCCGCGTCGCGGTCGTCGGGGCCGGCGCGGCGGGATCGCTGACGGCGGTCCAGTTGCTGCGGCAGGCCGACCGGCGCGGCCGCGCGGTCGAGGTGTGGCTGATCGACCCGGCGCGGGGAACCGGGCCGGGCGTCGCCTACGGCACGTCCGACCCGCGCCACCTCCTCAACGTGCCCGCCGGCCGCATGAGCGCCTTCCCCGACGACGCCGGGCACTTCCTGCGCTGGCTGAGGGAACGCAACCCGCTGACCGCGCCCGGGGACTTCGTCCCGCGCAGGGTGTACGGGCAGTACCTGACCGACGTCGTCGAACGCGCCGTCGACGCCTGCGGGCGCGGGCGTCTGCACCGGGTGCGCGACAGCGTCGTCGCCGTCCGCGAGCAGGGAGCCGGGCTCGCGCTGCGGCTCGCGGGCGGCGGAGAGCTGCGGGTGGACGCGGCCGTCCTGGCGCTCGGCAGCCTCGCCACGGCCCGCGACTGGGCCGGGCCCGAACTGCGGGGCTGCGGGCGGTTCGTGGCCGATCCGTGGGCGCCGGGCGCACTCGACGGCCCCGCCGCGCAGGGGGACGTGCTCCTCGTCGGCACCGGGCTGACCATGGTCGACCTGGCCGCCACGCTGGCCCGCCCCGACCGGGTGCTGCACGCCGTGTCCCGTCATGGACTCCTCCCCCAGGAACACCTGCCCACCCCGGCCCCGCCCGTCGAGCCGCCGGACCTGGACGGTTCACGCGGCCTCGACGCGCTGCGCCGCGACGTCCGAGGGCACCTCGCCGCCACCCGGCGGGCCTGCGGCGACTGGCGGCCCGCCCTGGACGGACTGCGTCCGCTGACGGCGGCGCTCTGGCAGCGACTGCCCGTGGCCGACCGGGCCCGCTTCCTCCACGAGGACCTGCGGACCTGGGAGGTGCACCGCCACCGCATGGCCCCCGCCACCGCGACCGCGCTGCGCGCACTGCTGGCCGCGGGCCGGCTGCGCATCGGCGCCGGCGAGGTGGCGCGTGCCGTGCCCGTGGACGACGCGGTGGAGGTGACCCTCGGCGACGGCACCCGGCTGCGGGTCGGCGCGGTCGTCGACTGCACCGGGACCCGGACCGGTTCGCACGGCACGGCCGATCCCCTGGTGCGCTTCCTGCTGGAGCGCGGCCTCGTCCGCACCGGCCCCGCCGGGCTGGGGCTCGACACCGCCGCCGACGGACGGCTGACGCCCGCGTCCGGCACCCCGCCCCTGCGGCTGTGGACGCTCGGGGCGGCGCGACGCGGGAACCTGCTGGAGACCACCGCTGTCCCGGAGATCCGCGCGCAGGCCGCCGAGGTCGCCGCCACCGTCCTGGACGCGCTCACCGACCACGGCGCCCCCGCGCCGACCGACCGCTACGGCCAGCGCCTGAGCACTACGCGGGAGGCGGCGGAGCTGTACGACCGGGCCCTCGGGCACATCCTGGCGGGCAGTCTCGGCGCCGAGGCGCTGCTGACCGACGCCGTCCGCGTCGACCCGGGCTTCGCCGTCGCCCACGCGGCGCTGGCGCTCCTCGACCACGCGTGCGGCAGCGCCGAGGAGACGCCCCGGGCGCTCACCTCCGCCCTCCGCGCCGCGGCCGTGCGGGCGGACGACCGCGAACGCGGCTTCGTCGCCGCCGTGGACGCCTGCCTGACCGGCACCGAGGAGCGCGGCAAGGCGGCCCTGCTGGGCCACATCGCCGCCCACCCCCGCGACGCGCTCGCCGTGAGCGCGGCCGTGCCGACCGTCTCCTTCAACGGGGTGACCGGCGCCGAGGAGGCCTGGGCGCTCGTCGAGGGCCTGTCGGGCACCTACGGCGACGACTGGTGGTACCTCGGCCAGCTCGCCTTCGTCCGGCAGGAACAGGAGCGCTGGGAGGAGGCCGAGGCGCTGGCCGTCCGGGCGCTCGCCGCACAGCCCCGCGCCGGGCACGCCGTCCACGCCCGCGCGCACGTCTACTACGAGACCGGCGAGCACCGGGCCGGTCTGGCCTGGCTGGCCGAGTGGCTCGGCCGGCACGGGGACGGGGCGGCCCACCGCTCCCACGTGGCCTGGCACGTGGCCCTGCACGAGTTGTCCCTCGACGACCGGTCCGCGCTGCTGCGCCGCTACCGGCGCGAGCTGACCGCCTCCCGGGTCGGCGGAGGCCGGCTGCTGGTCGACTCCGCCTCGCTGCTGTGGCGGGCGCGCATGACGGACAGCTGGAGCGGCGGCCTGCCGGTGGCCGAACTGCTGGACGCCGCTCCACGGCACTGGCTGGACGCACCGGCGACGGGCTTCGCCGCCCTGCACACCGCGGTGGCCTTCGCCGCGGCCGGGGACCTCGACGCGCTCGGCCGGCTGCGCGCCCACGCGCTGGCCCACCACCAGCCGGTGTTCGCGCTCGTCATCGCCCCGCTGTGCGACGCGCTGGCGGACGTGGTCCGGGAGGACTGGCTCCAGGCGGTACGGCGGCTGCGGCCGCTGCTGCCCCTCCTCGCGCACACGGGCGCCAGCAAGGCCCAGCAGGAGGTGGTCGAGGAGACGCTGCTGCACGCCCTCATCGCGGGCGACGCATGCGACCGGGCGGCACGGCTGCTCGCCGCCCGGCTGGACCGGCGCCCGTCGCCGCTCGACCGGCGGCGCCTGGAGACGGTGCGCGGGCGGAGCGCGGAGCGGCTCTTCCGCAGCGTCGCAGCGACGTAGTCGCGGCCGTCGCAGCTGTTCGCGGGGAAGGCGGGCGGCTGCCCTCGCCGGCAGGGACCGGGCGCGGAGCCGGTCACGGAGGCAGACGACGGCCCTGCCCGGCTCCACCGCCGCAGGCACCCGCGGACCGTCCCTCACGGCGTCATGGGGAATCCGGCTTGTCGAGGTCGTCGGCAGTGCCGGGGACTGCCGGTCCGCATCCGGGGGGAAGGCGGGCGACGACCAGGGCGACCGCGTCACGCGGGTTGTCCGTCTCGCCCATGGCCACTGGTCCACCGGGTGAGCCGGTCCTCCACCCCGTGACCCGGTATCCCCCGTCCACGGGAGTGACCACGGGAACGTCGTGGGTGTAGGGATACCCGGTGCAGCGGCTGAAGTTCAGCGACCTGTGGCTGTGGAAGGGGAACAGGGCTCGCAGCCGCGGCTGGGCGTAGGCGGCCTCGATGAGGTCGTGGTCGACGTACGGCGCCGCGGTCCGGCGGTAGATCATCCACATGGTCTCGACGGCGGCACCCCGCTCGTGGGCCTCGGCGAGCGGCCCGTGGCGGACGAACCGGCATGCGGATCGCAGCTCTCCCACAGCGGCGCCGGACTGCCATACCCCGGTGGCCAAGGCGGCCTCGTCCAGGCTGGTGGTGGCGCCCTTGGCCATCTCGACGCCGCGTTCCCGGAAGCTCATGACGAAGCAGCGTTCCTGAATGCCCAGGTGAGTGCTCGTCGTCCGGTCGGCGCTGTCCGCCCGGGCCCCTGATCGCTCCCACCCGGGGGCTCGTTCGGGGAGCACGTCGAACCGGTATCCAGCCCGGTGAACGGCTTCTTGCAGGACGCTCCGGAGAGTGCCGTCCCGACCGAGTTCGGGGTAGAGACCGGCCAGGTGCGGGACAGATCCGGACGTCATGCGTCGGCCTCCAGTCGGCGCCGGTCGTGAACGAGCTCTTCATGGCTTCCGCCGGCTGTTTCCCGCGCCGGACCTCGACGAGGGGAAGCCCGGTGACCGTCGCGGGTATTCCGGGCTCGGCGGGATGCCGGACCGGCCGGGGGAGCCGGTGAGTCGTGCGAGGAGTGAGTCCCCGTCCTCCTACGGCGCTTGCGCGGGCCGTCGTGGCCCGTGGGGGGCCGTCGGGTGGGGCTGTGGCCCCGGCCCGACGGCCCGCCGCGCCCGGTCACCAGGAGGCGCCTGCGGGCTCCTCGATGGTGGTGTTGATGCGGTTGAAGAAGTTGGTCAGGCTGATCATCAGGATGAGCGCGGAGAGCTGCTCCTCGTTGAAGTGGTCGGCGGCCTCGTTCCACACCTCGTCGGAGACGGCCTTGCCGGAGCGGTCGGCGATCCGGGTGGCGGACTCGGTCAGCGCCAGGGCCGCGCGTTCCTCGTCGGTGAAGAAGGGCGCCTCGCGCCAGGCGGCCACCGCGTGCAGGCGCTCGTCGCTCTCACCGTGCTTCTTCGCGCCCGTCACGCCGGCGAACACGCAGGCGCTGCACCCGTTGATCTGACTGGCCCGCAGGTGGACCAGTTCGAGGATCTGCGGCGAGACGCCGCCCTGGTACATGGCCTTGTAGATGGCCTGGATGCCCTTCATGGCGTCCGGCAGGACCTGAGCGGGGTTCTTCATCCGGGCGGCGGGGGTGCTCTCGGCGTTCATCTGATGCCCTCCTGGTGATCCGTTAGCGTCTGTCACTGGACCGACGGATCCGAACGCGGGGATGTGACAGGTGAGCGGGACATTATTTCTGGCCGACCGATTCGAGGCGGAACGCCCCGGGCTGCGGGCGGTGGCCTACCGGATGCTGGGGTCGCTCGCCGAGGCGGAGGACGCCGTCCAGGAGGCGTGGTTCAAGCTGAACCGCGCCGACGTGGGCGACGTGCGCAACCTGGGGGCCTGGCTCACCACGGTCGTGGGCCGGATATGCCTGGACATGCTGCGCTCGCGGGCGTCGCGCCGTGAGGATCCGCTGCCCGAGCAGGACGGCTCGGTCCGGCTTCCCGACCCGGTGGTCACCGCGGCGTCCGGCGTCGACCCCGAGCAGGAGATCCTGATCGCGGACTCGGTGGGCATCGCGCTCATGATCGTGCTGGAGGCGCTCTCACCGGACGAACGACTCGCCTTCGTCCTGCACGACATGTTCGACGTGCCCTTCGACGCCATCGCCCCCGTCCTCGGCCGGACGACCGTCGCCACCCGGCAGCTCGCCAGCCGCGCCCGCCGCCGGGTGCAGGGCGCCGCCCCCGCGGCCGACACGGACGCCGCCTGCAAGCGGGACGTCGTGGACGCCTTCCTGACCGCCTCCCGCGGCGGGGACTTCGAGGCGCTGCTGGCGGTGCTCGCCCCGGACGTGGTCGCGCGCTCCGACGGCGGCACGTTCGCCCCGAGCATCGTGCGGCGCGGCGCGGCCGACGTGGCGTCCCAGGCGATCTCCTTCGCCCGCTTCGCGGCCGAGGCCCACCACGTCCTGGTCAACGGCACCCCCGGCGTCGTCTCGTCCACCGAGGGGCGGCCGTTGTCCGTGATGTCGTTCACCATTCGCGGCAGCCGCATCGACGGACTCGACATCCTCAGCGATCCCGACCGCCTGAACACGCTCGGCCTGACCGTCTGACCGTCAGGTCGCCTGACCGGCTGATCGTCCGACCACCCGCCGGGCTGACGGGCCGACGGTTCGGTCGTCGCCGGCGGGCGGCCGAGCCGGGGCGGGCGCACGGCCTTGTGTGCGCCCGCCCCGGGGCCTACCGGAAGGCCGGCAGGTTGCGCGCCACCCACGTGCCGAAGGAGCCGGCCGGACGGTGGAGGACGGTCTCCACGTCAGGGCTGACCTTCTGTTCTGCCGGGAGCGGGACGCCGAGCACGTCGAGGGTGCCGGTGGCGACCTGCTCCGGCATGAACTGCGTCATGGCGGCAAGGGCGTCCTCACGGGACAGTTCCACGAAGGTCACCTCCTCGCCGAGGGCGTGCGAGATGACCTCGGCCTGCCGGCGCGGGGTGATCGGTTCGGGGCCGGTCAGCTCGTACACGCGGCCTGCGTGAGCGTCCTCGCGCAGGGCGGCCGCGGCGACGGCGGCTATGTCGGCCGGGTCGACGACGGGCAGTGCCACGTCCCCGAAGGGGGCGAAGACCGTGCGCTCGGCGCGGACCGTCTCGGCCCAGGCGAAGGCGTTGGAGGCGAAGGCGCCGGGGCGCAGGATGGTGACGTCGCGCCCGGACGCGCGCACGGCCGACTCGAACTCCCGCAGGCGGGCGTGCGAGGGCGCGTCGGGGCGGGTCGCGCTGACCTGCGACGAGACCAGCACGATCCGCTCGACCCCGGCGCGCGTCGCCATGTCGAGCAGGGTCGCCGGGTGCTCGCCTCGGCTGTTGAGTTCGCCGCCCAGCAGGAGGAACAGGGCGCGGGCTCCTTCGAGGGCGGGCCGCAGGCCCGCGGCGGTTCCCATGTCGGCCTGCGCCCAGCGAACGCCGTCCGTCGGTCCGGCGGGCCGAGGTCGCCGCGACACGGCCACGACCTCTTCGCCCGCCCCGGCCAGCAGTTCCACCAGCGTCCTGCCGATGTTGCCGGTAGCACCTGTCACTGCGATCATCGTGACCCCGTTTGTTAGTTAGCTGGCTGACTCAGTGGGAGGAACGTAGCACACGTCGATCGGCGGCTGTCTATAGTGAGTTGGGTGACCAACTCAGAGAATCGGCGGGTGCGGGCCTCGCAGAAGCGTCAGCGGCTGACGGCGGCGGCGGCCCGGGTCCTGCACGAGCAGGGGGTCGAGCGCACCACCCTCGGCGACATCGCGCGCGAGGCCGACGTCCCCCTGGGCAACGTGTACTACTACTTCAAGACCAAGGACGAGCTGGTCCGGGCCGCGCTGTCCGAGCACAGCGCGCACTTGAACGAACTCACGGGCCGGCTGGAGCAGTTGAGCGACCCCCGCGACCGCCTCAAGGGGCTCATCGAGGCGTGGGTCGGCCGGCGCGAGGTCGCCGCCCGCTACGGCTGCCCGACCGGCACCCTGGCCGTCGAGCTCGACAAGCGCGCCGACGGGACCCTCGACGCCGAGGCCGGGGCGGTCGTCCGGCAGTTGCTGGACTGGTCCGGACGCCAGTTCCGCGAGCTGGGCCTGTCGGACCCGGACGACCTGGCCCTCACCCTCGTCTCCGCCTACCAGGGCATGTCCCTCATGGCCAACGCCCTGCGCGACCCGGACGTCATGACCCGCGAAGGAACCCGCCTCCTGCGCTGGCTCGACTCCCTGCGGGCTCCCGACGCGCACCGGTGACCGGGTGGGCGAGGAGTCCGCGGGAACGGCGCTGACGCGCAAGGCGTGGCCATGGGCCGTCGGGCTACCGGTGGACCTGCCACCTCCGGTCTGCCTCGGCGCGAGCCACCTCGACGTCGTACCGGCCGGCGTCGAAGTGCAACTCCGTTGGTGGAGAGCCGGGTTGGGGCACTTCCCAGTCCGACCACCGCACGACGTCCCCGAACCGTCGCACCACGACGGACAGGAAACCGCAGCAGCCGCCGGTGCACTCCGGTTCCCCCAGTTCCAGACGGCGCCCCTCGCCGGTCGCCCGCAGGGGGCTGGGCCGGCCGGCAGGGAACACGTCTGCCGCGAACGGCCCACGGCCGCCCTCCTGGACCACCCCTTCGATCACGTCCTCGCCGTTGACCCAGAACCGCAACTGGGCGGCGAACCTCGGTCCCGGCGGCACCACCCGGATCTCCAGACGATCGAACATCACCCCACCCTATGAGGCGCGCCGGAGTCGGAGCGTGATCCGGGCCGGCAGCCGTTTCGGCCGGATCGCCGGATCGGCCGCCGGGACGCGCAGGGTCCCGGCCGGAGCCGGCCGCGTCGTCAGCCCCGTGCGGGGGCTGTGGGACGGGCGGTCTGTGCGGACGACCGCCCGACTGCGGCGTACCAGACCAGCACCGTGCATATGAAGGCCGTCGCCGCGGAGACCAGCGACCTCGTGAGGGTGTCGCTGCGTGCGCCGGAGACCAGGGCGATGGCCAAGGCCAGTGTCAGGGTCGTGACGGTGAGCGCGCGGGGGCTCCGCGTGGCGCCAGGCGCGGCGCTCGCCGGCAGCAGCCAGGTGGCGAGGCCGTGACAGACACAGGCCAGCAGGGTGGCCCCCAGCACTTCACTGGGCCGGTGGCCGCCCATGGTCGCACTGGCGGCGGCGATGCAGGCGAGCCACAGCACACCGGCCGTGGCGACGTAGGGGCGTATCCGAGGGGAGACGACGAGGAGGACGGCGAGGGTCAGCGCGGCGGGGATGGCGGTGTGCCCGCTGGGGAAGCCCCCGTCGAGAAGATTGGCGGGCGCGCCCGCCAGGTCGGGTCGGGGCAGCGTCGACTTGAGCACGTCGTTGCCTCCGGTCGTGAGAACGAAGACCGCGAGCGCCGCGCAGCCGGGCCACCAGCACCGCCGCACCAGGGTGAGGACGACGATGAGGGCCAGTCCCACCATCACGGTGGGCTTGGCGCTCAGTTCCATCGGGGGCAGGGGCGTCGAGCCGTACTCCGCTCCGGACAGGGGGTAGATCCATGCCTTTTCGCTGCCCTGTTCACCGAGCCCGAACAGGGCGTTCTCGGCCCGTTGCCCCCACGGGGTGCAGACGGCGAGCACATAGACCGTCAGGAACCCCAGGGTGTACAGCAGGGCCGGCATCCACGGCCGTGTCCTGCGCGACGGGCCGGGGGCGTCGGGGGCTTCGGGGGCCTGCTTCGAAGCCCCCGGGCGGTTCGCGGGCAGGGGCGGAGAATCGTGCTGGGTCATCGCTCTGTTTCTTCCGTTGAAGGGTGGTTGGGTCACGCACGTCTTGCGGCACGGCGTGGCGTGGGCCGCCCGGCTCGGACGGTCCACCGGGGGCCCGCTCCTGTTCGGGGCGTTCCTGCCCCTGCCTATTCGGGGAGTGCCTGTTCCTGCCGGCGCTGGGCGGTGATCGCCAGGGCGGGCAGGGGTGCGATCAGGAGGAGGAGAACGACCAGGTCCGGAAGGGACTGCATGAACGCGTCCGGCTGGGCGACGATCGCCTGCGTCCGGACGCTCGCGACCGCCGCGACGGGGATCAGCCAGCGGTGGTCGCCGGTGGCCGCCGTCGCCACCCACGCGCCGAGCAGAGCGGCGACCTCGAGGACGAACAAGCCGCGCTGGAAAGCCGGACTGACGGAGATGACGTGCAGGCCTCCGGCCACGTACATGGCGAGCACGAGGGGGGCCAGCCAGCGGTACGAGCGGCGTCGCAGACGGCCGGGCCGGCAGAGCGCCAGCACGGCGCACGCGGCGCACAGCGCCCCCGAGAGCACCAGGTCACGGGCCGTTATCGGAGCGCCCAGGCCGTAGTAGCTCAGGCCCGCCTTGCCCTCGCTTCCGAAGAGGGTGCGGCCGTGGGACGTGGCGCCGGCCCAGATCATGGCCGCCGCGGCCGGCAGCGCGACCCACGCCCTGCCACGCAGCAGAGCGACCAGGCAGCCCAGCGGGAGCAGCCCGTAGGGCAGCAGCCGTACCCGGGTGGGGCCTCCGGCCCACGGGTACCAGCCGGAGAAGTGGAAGGCGATGGCGTGCTCTTTGGGGTCGATGTGCAGTGCCCAGTGCCACACGTCCTGCAAGTACGGGACCAGCGCCAGCGCGGCGAGGGCCAGGGCGGCCAGATGGATGCCGTCCAGCCACCACGGCCGAGTGGTGTCGTCGACGGTGGCGAGGGCGCGGGCCCGCACCCCGGCGCGCACCAGGGCGGCGACTTCCCGCGGCGGCGGCCAGGAGCGGTCCGGATAGGCCTCGGTCAGGCAGGCCAGCAACTCCTTCCCCTGCCCGGAGCGGTAGGACCTGGGATAGGCGGCGAGCAGCAGACGGTTCATGCCGGGGCCGCTCCGGCATCCCGCGCGCGTTCGATGACGACGGCCGCCGCCTGCTGCATCCGCAGCGCCTCCCGGCGAAGCGCCTCGGTGCCGTCCTCGGTGAGCCGGTAGTAGCGCCGCGCCCGCCCGTCCACGATCTCCTCATGGCCGGCGGCCACCAGCCCGGCCCGCTCCATCCGCTCCAGCGCGCCGTAGAGCGTGGCGACGGCGATCCGGAGCCGCCCGTCGGTGGCCCGCTCGGCAGCCTTGATGATGCCGTAACCGTGCAGCGGACCATCCATGAGCGCAGCAAGGATGAAGTACTGCGGTTCCGTCAGGAGCGGCTTCCGTCTCGTCATGCAGAGAGCATATATCGAGCTCCGATATATATCTGCCATTCCCCTACCCCCTCCGGTGCCCAACTGGCGCTCCACAAAGGCTTGGAGAGCGCTCGCGCCGGCGGTGGAGCGCGAGTGGGGACATCTGCACTTCTCATTGACAAACCGACTATGCTGTTTTTTACTCGTGCTCAAGCAAGAGCCGTGGAACCCCGTCCAAGCTTCCAAGCGGCGGTCCTCACGGCATGGATCCGTACGCAACCGGCACCGGACGAAGGGGGAGACAGTGGACATCGAGGTTTTGGGCGCGCTGTCGGTACGCGAGCACGGCATCTCTGTCACGCCGACGGCTCCCAAGCCGCGGCAGGTGCTGGCCCTGCTCGCCCTGCACGCGGACCGCGTGGTCCAGGTCTCCTCCCTGATCGAGGAACTGTGGGACGACGAGCCGCCGCGCAGCGCCCGCACCACCTTGCAGACGTACGTGCTGCAACTGCGTGAGCTCATCGGCGAGGCGCTGGCCCAGGCGGGCGAGGAGGGCGTCACCGCCAAGGACATCCTCGTCACCCTCCCCGGCGGCTACCGACTGAACACCCGCGGCGGCCGGATCGACTTCCGCGAGTTCGAGAAGCAGGCCGGGGCGGGCTACCGCGCCATGGACGCCGACGACTTCTCCGGCGCGGCCCGGCGGCTGCGCGAGGCGCTGGCCCTGTGGACCGGCCCCGCGCTCGCCGACGTCACCGCCGGCAGCCGGATCGGTCTCGAGGTCAAGCGCCTGGACGAGGCCCGGCTGTGCGCCCTCGACCAGCGCATCGAGGCCGACCTGCGCCGGGGCCGCCACCGCGAGCTGCTCTCCGAGCTGACCGTCCTCGTGAACCGGCACCGCATGCACGAGAGCCTGCACGGCCAGTTCATGGTCGCCCTGCACCGGTCCGGGCGGCGCGGCGACGCGCTCAACGTCTACCAACGCCTGCGCACCACGCTCGTGCGCGAGCTGGGCCTGGAGCCGTCGGCGACGCTCAGCCGGCTTCAGCGCTCGATCCTGATGGCCACCCCGGAGACCGTCCCGGCGCGCGACCCGGAGATCCTCGGGCAGCCGATGGTCCGGGTGGGCTGACCCGGAACGGAGCGGCCGGGGTCATCCGGCCCGCACCGACGTCGCCGACGACGTCGTCGCCGTCGAGGACCACGACGTCGCCGCCAGGGCCGACAGCCGGTCGACGCGGCGGACCAGGGCCTCCTGCTCCGAGGTGAGGCGCTCCACGTGGCGGCGCAGACGGGCGACCTCGTCGACGAGGGACAGGACCGCGGCCTCGTGGCAGTGGTCCGGCGCCGGGAAGGGCGCGGAGACGGCCGGGGCGGCCGGTCGACGGGGGACGGCCGCCAAGAGGGCCGGGGCAGCAGGGGGGCGGCGGGCGGCCGCCGGGAACGGGTCGGCGGGGCCTGGAAGGACGAGCGCCGGATCGTGGTGGAGGACCGCCTCCATCCGGCCGCGCAGGACGGGGCCGGGCTCGACCCCCAGTTCCAGGGCCAGGTGCTTGCGCGCCCGGTCGTAGACGCCGAGGGCCTCCGCCTGCCGGCCGCAGCGGTACAGGGCCACCATCAGCAGGTCGTAGAAGCGCTCCCGCACGGGGTGTTCGCCGACCAGCTCCTCCAGTTCGCCCGTGATCCCGTGATGCCGGCCGGTCCGCAGGCACGCGTCGTACAGCGCCTCCAGCGCCGTCAGCCGGCTCTCCTCCAGCAGGGCCGCCTCGGTCGCGCAGATGCTCCCGCGCACGCTGCCCTCCAGGGCCGGCCCGCGCCACAACGACAGCGCGCGGCGCAGCAGGTCGACGGCGCGTCCGGGATCGTCGACCGCCGCGGCCCGGCCCTCGGCCGCCAGACGGTGGAAGAGGTCGGCGTCGGTGGTGGCCCCGCCCAGCCGCAGGACATAGCCGAGGGAACGGGTCGTGACCCAGTCGCGGGGCGGCTCGCCGGTGGCGACGGCCGCCGCCGCCAGCACCCGGCGCAGCCGGGCCACATGGGCTTGCAGGGCGTTCCCGGCGTGCGCGGGCGGGTGTTCGCCCCACACCTCGTCGATGAGCCGATGGGCGGAGACGACCTGTCCCGCCTTCACCAGGAGCACGCCCAGAACGGCTCGCTGCTTGGCCCCCAGAGGCCGGACGCGCAGGCCCGTGCGCTCGTCGTGGAACTCGACCGGGCCGAGGATGCGGAACCGCGCCCCCTCCCCCGCGTCGGGCCCGGCCGCCGCCACCGGGCTCGTCCCGACGGGCCCGACGACCCGTGGGGCGCCCTGCGGGGCGAGGGGAACGACCGGTGAGGCGACGGGTTGAACGACGGGGGGAACGACCCGTGAGAGGACCGGTGGGGAGTGCACGTCGCATTCCATGGTGGGGCTCCGTCCGGTGATCCTTTTCCGGCCGACCGGGAAAGGAAAAGGAGGGGGACAATTCCTCCGGCCCTGGGACCATAGACGCGTTACGCGAACGGCGGGGAAAAGACGAACCCGGCTCCAGCGGACTTACGGGTTCCGTCGAGTTCAGGCCAGGCGGCGTGTGCCGTCACGGGCGGTGCCGGCCGTCGCGGGCGGGACGGGACATCAGCTCGGGAAATCCGACCTCGACACCGCGCCGGTGCCAGGCGCTGACCAGTTCCATGACGGTGATCGAATCCAGGCCCTGGCACGCCGGCTGCTCGTCGGAGGCCGTCGTGCGACGGCCCGCATGGCGGTCGTCCGAGGCCGCCATCAGGCGCAACAGCTGCCGGGTCAGCGGGTCCGGGCCCGCGGGCGGGAGCTGCCCGCGGGCCCGCGAGGTGCTCTCAGTGGTTTCCATGCCGCGAAAAGCTAACAGCGGGGTTCGGTTCCGCAGAAGACAGTGGAATCCCTTTTTCCCAGCGGTCAGGGGCGTATCAGGGAAATGTCAGCGGGTTCCGGCGGAAGCCGGTGGAACGGGCTCCGCAAGAAGGTCACTAGACGATTCCTCGACACGATCCGAGGGCCCGGTCGCGGCAGGGTACGGTGCGCCTCGCACATGTGTCGCGGGAAAGCACGAGCGACCCCCGCGTGGCGCAATATCGACGAACCTCGGGCACCGATGCGCACACCGGATCGGAAACCGACTACAGCCGTCGAGGTACGGGGAGGAAACCATGAAGATCTGTGTTCTTGGTCCACTGAGTGCCGACGTCAACGGGATGTCGATCGTCCCGACGGCCGGGAAGCCGCGCCAGATCCTGGCCCTGCTCGCCCTCTACCCGGGCCGGGTCATGCCCGTCCCCACGCTCATGGAGGAGATCTGGGGGCCCGACCTCCCCCAGAGCGCGCTCACCACCCTTCAGACCTACATCCTCCAGCTGCGGCGCCGCCTCGGCACCGCCATGGGACCCGAGGCCCCCGGCACCGCCAAGGACGTGCTCGCCACCCGGCACGGCGGCTACCTGCTCCAGATACCGGCCGACGCCGTCGACGTCCACGCCTACGAGCGGCTCGTCACCGAGGGCCAGCAGGCCTTCGAGAAGGGCGACGACGAGACGGCGGCGCGCACCTACCGCCAGGCCCTCGATCTGTGGCAGGGGCCCGCCCTGGTCGACGTGCGCGTCGGCCCGGTGCTGGAGATCGAGGCGATGCGGCTGGAGGAGAGCCGGCTCGTCACCCGGGAACGGCGTATCGACGCCGATCTCCGGCTCGGCCGGCATACCGAGGTCACCGCCGAGCTGATGGACCTGACCGCCCGCCACCCCGAGCACGAGGGGCTGCACTCACAGGCGATGGTGGCGCTGTACCGCTCCGGACGGCAGGCAGCCGCACTGGACGTCTACCACCGGCTGCGCCGCCGTCTGGTCGAGGAACTGGGCGTGGAGCCCTCGCCGCAGTTGCAGCGGCTGCACCAGGCGATGCTCGCCGTCGACCCCCAGCTGGACGTGGTGTCCGGTCCCCGGCGCACCTCCACCTTCGACCTGTACGCCGCCTGACGACCAGTACGCCGCCTGACGACCTGAACACCGCCTGACCCCGCAGCACCGCGGCGCCGCCGGGCACGTCAGTCCGCGAGGTCCAGCTCCCTCAGCAGGGTCCGTTCCAGCGAGGTCAGGGGCACGTCCGGGCGCAGACGCTCGGGATGACCGGGCGGGGGCGCGTCGAGCGGCCCGAGGGCATCGGCCCGGGCCGCCTCGCCCGCCACATGGGCGGCGCCGGCGGCCACCAGACACTGCCAGAAGCAGGCCGCCAGGGCACGGGCGGCCTGTCGCATGCGCCGGGCACCGGAAAACGCCATCACGACTCCTTCGGGCAGCGGACCGCCGTTCGCGCCGTCAGAGTCGGCCCGCGCGCTCGTGAAGCGCCTGACATCCCCTCGAGCCCGGGACGGGCTCCGGCGGATCCATGGGGAGCGCTCGGTCGCCCCGCGACTCGCACCGCCCCGGGACTGGACCGCCCCGCGACGAGGACCACCGCGCGGCTCGGGTCACCCCGCGGCCCGGGATCGCCCGTCGGCGCGCGCATTCCGCGGGCCGGCGCGTCACGTCTGCCGGGGGCCACATCTGCCGGGCCCCCGAGCCCCGTGCTCTCCCGCCTCCGTGCACCCGTGCACCCGAAACCCCCGCGGCCCTGGGCCCCCGAGCCCCTGAGGCACCGCACCCGCCGTCAGGCCGAGGTGCACCGGCGTCCGCCGAGGGGTGTGGGGCACTCCCCCGTCTACGCCTCTCCCCCTTCGCGTCCCGCCCTGACGTCGGATCACGTCCCGTTGCCCGGACGGTGTTCGGGTGGTCGTGGGGGGTGGCGCAGGATCGAGTGTGACGGTCGGGTGCGGGTCGAGTCGGTGTCGAGCCCGGGTGGTGCGGGGGCGGGCGCGGCGCGCGTGCTGGGGATTCGAGCGGCGGTCGAGCGGCCGCCGAGGCGTTCTCCACCCGATCAGGACACAGTCCATGGCGAGCCTGTACGGGCCGGGCCGGTCACGGCGGCCGTGGCCGGCGGGCCTTCCGGACGTCCGAGACGAGAGGGGTGTGGCCGATGTACCTCGCGCCTGTGCACCGCATGGCCCAGCACACGGAGGTGGACGCCCCGGCCGGCGTGCTCTACGGCCTGATCGCGGACGCTCTGCGCTGGCCGGTCTTCCTGCCGCCCACCGTCCACGTCGAACAGCTCGAGTTCGACGGGGAGTCGGAGCGGCTGCGGATGTGGGTCACCGCCAACGGCGAGATCAGGTCCTGGACCACGCGCCGGGTCCTGGACCCCGTGGCGCACCGCGTCGACTTCCGTCAGGAGGTGCTGCCGCGTCCGGTGACCTCCATGGGCGGCAGCTGGACCATCGAGCCCCGGGGCCCCGAACAGTCCCTGGTCACCCTGCGCAACGACTTCGCCGTCGCCGACAACTCGCGCGCGGACGTCGACTGGGTCAAGCGGGCCACCACCGAGAACACGCGCGCCGCGCTCGCCAACCTGCGGCAGCTCGCCGAGCGCTGGCGCCGCCTGGACGCACTCGTCCTGTCCTTCGAGGAGTCGGTGCGCATCGACGCGCCCGTCGAGCCGGTCTACGAGTTCCTGCACCGCTTCGGCGACCGCGGCGACGCCGTGCCCGGCGCCACACGGATCGGCATCTCCGAGCGCGGCCCCGGGGTGCAGCTGATGACCGTCGAACTGTCCGGCGCGGACGGCACGACGCGCACCACCGAATCGGTGCGGATCGGGTTCCCGCACGCCGGGCGCATCGTCTACAAGGACATCCGCGACACCGAGCAGCCCGCGCTGCTCGCCGCGCACACCGGGGAGTGGTCGGTCGAGCCCGACGTCGAGGGCGCAGGGGTCACCGTCGTCGCACGGCATCACGCCGTGCTCGACGAGGACGGTGTCCGCGAGCGGTACGGCGAGGGGCCCGAGGCGCTGCGCGTCGCGCGGGAGGCGCTGCGCGCACGGCTCGCACGGGAGAGCGTGGCCGCGCTGCGGATGGCCGCGGAGCACGCCGAGAGCGCACTCGCCCGCTGAGCCTCGAGCCACGCGGCTCGCGCGCGGAGCGTGAGCCGCGCGGTCTGCCCGCAGAGAGCCTGAGCCGCGCAGGCCCGCCCGGCGAGCCCGCGACCGAGCCCGAGCCCGAGTCCGAGTCCGAGCCGCGCGGCCTGTCCGGTCGTCGCCCCCGCTCGCGCGCTCACCGCGCTGAACGGTCCGCCCGCACTGGCCGGCCGGACCGACGTTGGAGGTCCCACGTGAATGACAACCTGATCGCGGACGCTGCTGCGCCCGGGGGCGCGGTGCGTCCCCTCGCCCCCCGTTCCCTCCGGGTTAACGGTGACGGCGCCGCGCGGGCCCAGTACATCGAGGACCTGCTCGGCGATCCCTTCGCCGACGACAACCCGCACGGCCATCGGGCGTTGCTCGACGCCGACGAGCGACGCGAGGCGCCGGCCGCGACCGAGGAACTGCTCGACCGTTTCGGCCTGGCCGCCGAGTTCGTGCCGACGGCGCTGGGCGGCCGCCTCGTCGGCGTCGAGGGGCTCGCGCAGGTGCTGCGGCCGGTGTTCCGGCGGGACGTGGCCCTCGGCTTCGGCGCCGGGGCGACCGCGCTGTTCGCCGCGTCCGTGGTGTGGGCCGCCGGGGACGGTCGCCAGCGCCGGGCCACCGCGCGGCGGCTGCTGGACGGCGGGCGACTCACCATCCTGCACCGGGAGTTCGCGCACGCCAACGCGATCCTGCGCGGCGAGTACAGCGCGCGCCGCGCGCCGGGCGGCGGGTTCGTCGTGGACGGCCGCAAGGAGGTCGTCATCAACGCCGACCGCGCCGACGCCTTCGTCGCCTACGTGCGCACCGCCCCCGGCGACGGCCCGGACAGCCACTCCGTGTTCCTCCTGGAGACCGACCGGCTCCCCGCGCACGCCGTGCACCGGCTGCCGCGCTCGCGCACCCACGGCATGCGCGGCGCCCACTACGCCGGCCTGGACCTCGAACAGTGCCCCGTGCCCGCCGACGCCCTGGTCGGGGAGCTCGGCGAGGGCATCTACCTGGCGCTGCGCACCTTCCAGGTCAGCCGGGCCGTGGTGTCCGGCGGCGCCCTGGTCGGGGGGATGGACAGCGCGCTGCGCTACGCCGTGCGGGCGCTGAGCGAGTCCCGCCGCGGTCTCGTGCTGCGCGGACGCCGTGGCCGGGTGCTCGCCGGGGTCTTCGCCGACCTGCTCGCCTGCGACAGCCTCGCCGTCGCCGGGATGCGTCTGCTGGACCTGGCCCCCGAGCACGCCCTGGTCCCCTCGGCCGCCGTCAAGTACGCGGTGTCCGCGCTGCTCCACGAGGACCTCGACGAGCTCGCCGCGGTGCTGGGCGCCCGCGGCTACGACCGCGGCCCCGAGTTCGGCGGCTTCCAGAAGCTCGTGCGCGACCTGCCGGTGGCCGGTCTCGGACATGCCGGGACCGCCGACACCCAGGCCGTGCTCGTCCCCCACCTGCGCACCCTGGCGCACGCCGCCTGGCGTGAGGAGAGCGGACACGAGGCCCCCGCCGCGCTCTTCACCCCCGGCGGCCCGAGCGCCGCACTCGACTTCCGGCGGCTCGACGCCGAGCCGCGCGACCCGCAGGCCGGCTGCGACGGGCTGCTCGCCGCGCTGCTCGGCGCCGCCGCCCGGCTCGACGGCAAGCGCGCCCGCGGGCCGCGGTGGGCGGCGCTCGCCGATCTGGCCCGCGCCTTCGCCGCCGAGGTGCACAGCCTCGCCGAACGGTGCGCCACGCTGTCGGGGCGGGCGCACGCCGGGGCGCTCGCTCCGGCCGCGTACGTCCTCGTCGACCGGTACTGCCTGCTGCTCGCCGCCGCCGCCTGTCTCGCCGTCTGCGAGAACGCCGCCCGCGGCACTCCCGAGGGCGACCTGCTCGCCGAACCCGACTGGGCGCTGCTGGCGCTGACCCGGTTCGGCCGCCGTCTGGGCCTGGAGGTGCCCGAGCTGCCGGACGGCGTCGCGCAGGATCTCGCCGCGGCTCTCGTGGACCGGTACCGGCGCGGGCACGGCTTCGACCTGTACGGGATGCGGCTCGCATGAGCCCCCACCTCGACAGAAACGATTCGGCTCCGCGGGGGACGGCGGCCCGGCAGCACCGGGACGGCGCCCGGCGGTCAGGCCCACGGAAGGAGGCGAACGCCATGCACCACAGTGAGTTCCCGGACGTGCGCAGCGGCGGCGGCCGCGTCACGGACGACATCGACGCGCGCGACACCGTCGGCGTCCTCGCCACCCTGGAGCGCATGAGCGCCCTCGGCGTCGTCACCACCGCGCGCGGCTGCGCCGTCGCCCCGCCCGTGCACATCCCGCGCCCCGACAGCTCCTGGCTGGGGGTGCGGGAGAACCTCCTGGACCGCGGGGCCACGGTGGCGTACGCGACCTGGACCGAGTGGATGCCGGCGGTGCTCACCACGCCGCGGCTGAGGCCGCTGCTCGGCCGCGACTGGAACCGTTACGCCGGCACCCAGGACCCCGCGGTCCGGTGCCGGTTCGCCGCCTCCCGGCTGCTCATCAAGTACACCGCGGCGGCCGCGCTGGGCATCGGCCCCGAGGACATCGACATCGCCTACCGGCTCGGCGGCCGCCCGTACCTGCGCGGACTCGACCAGGTGGAGGTGGGGCTGACGCACACCGGTGAGCTGATGGCCGTGGGCATCAGCCGCATGGGCCGGATGGGCCTGGACGCCGAGCGCGCCGACCGGCACTTCGACCTGGACCTGCTGCGGCGGCGGATGTGCACCCCGGCCGAGGCGGCGGAGCTCGACGCGCTGCCCGCCGACCGGCAGGGGGCGTGCCTGCTGCGGCTGTGGACGCTGAAGGAGGCCTACACCAAGGCGCTCGGTCAGGGCATGCGGCTGCCGTTCACCGAGTTCGGCTTCGACCTCGCCCTCGGCGGGCTGCGCACCCCGGACGGCGCCGTGGCCCTCGGCGACGAGTGGGCGTTCGCCACGCACCCCGTCCTCGGCCGCTACCTCGTCAGCGCGGCCTGCCAGGACGCCGGGCTGGACCCGGCCGGGGACACCTCCGTCGGCACCATGCTGGACCGACGCCTGCTCACGGCGATGACCCCGCCCCGCGACGACGACTCCCCGACCGTGGACATCTGAGCCCAGGCGGGAAGCGGGAAGCGGCAGGGGCGAGAGGCGGGAACGGTCGCCGGCGTCGGAGGGCCCGCAGCGAGGCCGGCGGGTGCGGTTCCGCCCCGCGCGGGCACCGGCGTGCGGGGCGGTGCCCGGGCGGCCGTGAGCGGGCCCCGCCCTGCCGCGCCGGGACCCGAGGGTCAGGGCCGGCGTGGTGGCTCCCCCTCGGTGAAGAGCACGTCGAAGGACAGCGCGTCCATCCGCCATCCGGCCGGGGTCCTGCGGGCCCTGCCGGAGGCGAGCGTGCCCGCGCGGAACAGCGGCGGCCGGTCGCCGCCCGGATGGTGGACGTGCGTGGTCAGCACGTTGGCGCGGAACACGGCCCGGTCGCCGTCGACGGTCACCACCGGCGGCGAGCCCAGGTGCTGGGTGCGGGCGAAGGCGGCGAGCGAGGCGTGGTGCCACTCGGCGAGCCCGGCGCACCCCGTGTGGCGGCTCATCGGGAACGTGACGACCGCGTCCTCGGCGAACAGGCTCCGGGCCCAGGCGTCGTCGAGTTCCTCGTCGTCGAGCGCGATCAGATAGCGGCCCAGCAGTTCCCCGACCAGAGCGGCGTCGGCTGCCGTGGCCGAGGCGGCGAGTTGGTTGGAAGTCACCGCCCGAGCATGGTGCCGGGTGCGCTCGCGGGACCAGGTTCCTGCCGAAGATCTGACATTGCCGACAGAGTTCTGTAATGGAATGCGCGAAGCCTGTATCACCTTCTCTTTACCGTCTTCCCGTGGCCCGGCAATACTCGTCAAACACCAGTCGGGAGAGGGCGGATGAATACCTTTGACGCGGACGTGATCATAGTCGGAGCAGGGCCTACTGGACTCATGCTCGCAGGTGAGTTGAGTCTCAATGGAGTCTCCGCCCTGGTCGTCGACCGGCTTGCCGAGCCCATCCGGGAATCCCGTGCCCTCGGCTTCTCCGCGCGCACGATCGAGGAATTCGCCCAGCGCGGTCTGATTTCCCGGATCGGCGAAGTCGACGTCATTCCTTTCGGTCATTTCGGCGGTGTGCCGCTCGACTACCGCGTCCTTCCCGGCGGCTCCTACGGCGCCCGCGGCATTCCCCAGTCGCGGACGGAGGGCATGCTCGCCGGCTGGGTCGCCGAGCGCGGTGTCGAGGTGCGCCGCGGCGTCGAGGTCACCGCCGTCGAGCAGGACGACGACGGGGTCGCCGTCCGCATCGCCGCCGAGGACGGCGCCGCGACGCTGCGCGCCCGCTACGTCGTCGGCTGCGACGGCGCCCGCAGCGTGGTGCGCACCAGCGCCGGCATCGACTTCCCCGGCACCGCGCCCACCGTCGAACTGCGCTTCGCCGACGTCACCGGCGTGCAGCTGCGCCCGCGCTTCAGCGGGGAACCGGTGCCCGGCGGCATGGTCATGGTGCTGCCGCTCGGCCCGGACCGCGCCCGCGTCATCTACTACGACCGCGCCCAGCCGCTGCGCACCGGCCCCGGCCCGATCACCTTCGAGGAGGTCGCCGAGGCCTTCCAGCGCCTGTCCGGCGAGGACATCAGCGGCGCCACGCCGCTGTGGGTGTCCTCCACCACCGACGTCAGCCGCCAGGCCGCCGAGTACCGCAAGGGCCGCGTGTTCGTCGCGGGCGACGCCGCGCACATCCATCTGCCGATCGGCGCCCAGGGCATGAGCGCCGGCATCCAGGACGCCGTCAACCTCGGCTGGAAGCTCGCCCTCGACCTCAAGGGCCGGGCCCCCGAGGGGCTGCTCGACACCTATCACGCCGAGCGCCACCCGGTCGGCGCGCGGATCCTCGCCAACACCCTCGCCCAGCGCACCCTCTACCTCGGCGGTGACGAAGTCGACCCCCTGCGCCAGGTGTTCGGCGAGCTGGTGCGGCACGAGGAGGTGCAGCGCCACCTCGTGGGCATGGTCACCGGGCTCGACATCCGCCACGACGTCGGCGGCGACTCCCACCCGCTGCTCGGCCGCCGCCTGGAGGACCGCCAGGTCAGCGTCGACGGCGTGAAGCGAAGCGTCCTCACCCTCCTGGAGTCCGGGCGCGGTCTGCTGCTCGACCTGGCCGACAGCGCCGAGCTGCGCGCCGCGGCCCAGGGCTGGTCCGACCGCGTCGACATCGTCACCGTCCAGGGCGTCGGGGACGACGCGGCCCCGGGCGGCCTCCTGGTCCGCCCCGACGGCTACATCGCCTGGGTCGGCGGCCCGCACGACGGCGCCGGCGCCGGGGCGAGCGGCCTGCCGCTCACCAGGGCGCTGCGCCGCTGGTTCGGCCCGGCCGACTGACCGGGGTCCCTGCCCACCGCACGTCACATCCTTGAGGAAGCGAAGGAACCATGCCGATCATCTCCACCGAGGACAACTACCTGACCGTCCTCAACCTGTTCACGACCGACACCCCCGAGCACCAGGACCAGCTGCTCACCGAGATGCGCAAGATCGTCGACGCGGCGACCTACGAGGGCTGGATCTCCTCCACCGTGCACGCCGGGCAGGACAGCCCCGGCACCGCGAACCTGATCCAGTGGCGCAGCGGCGAGGACCTGGAGAAGCGGTACTCCGGCGAGGAGTTCAAGCACCGCACGCTGCCGGTCTTCCGGGAGATCACCACGGCGATCCGGCTGTTGCAGAACGAGATCGTCTTCACCCAGACCCACCCCGACCTCGCCGGCCGCATCGAGGTCTCGCCGGACCGCGACGACTACACCGTCATCGAGGTCCTGCGGGTCGCCGAGGCCGACCAGGCCGACCTGGTCAAGCTGCTGGGCGAGGGCCAGCACTGGCTGGTGAACGTTCCCGGCTACCGCTCGCACAGCGTCTTCCGGGGGCTGCGCGCCATGTTCGTCGAGGGCGCCTTCGCCGTCGTGTACTCGCAGTGGGACAGCAAGGAGAGCTACGACGCCTTCCGCTCCCTGCCCGCCGAGCGCAAGCCGGAGCCCCGTCGCGCCAACGACGAGCGCATCGCCGAGCTGACCGTGGCCGGCGACTCCAACACCTACCGCGTGGTGCACACCCGCGCCGCGGGCGCGTAGCCGCCGCATCCCCCACCGGGCGGGCGGCCGGTCCTCCGCCCGGCCGCGCGGCGACCGAGCCGGCGGCGCGCACGCGCCCCGCCGCGACCCACCGGACCCCTGCCAAGGAGCGAGAACCTATGCACAGCACGCTGATCGTGGCCCGCATGGCGCCCGGTGCGAGTGCCGACGTCGCCAAGCTGTTCGCCGAGTTCGACGCCACCGAGATGCCGCACCGCATGGGCACCCGGCGGCGCCAGCTGTTCGCCTTCAACGGCCTGTACTTCCACTTGCAGGACTTCGACGAGGACAACGGCGGCGAGCTGATCCAGCGCGCCAAGGACGACCCGCGCTTCGTGAAGGTCAGCGACGACCTGAAGCCGTTCATCGAGCCCTACGACCCCGCGACCTGGCGCTCCCCGGCCGACGCGATGGCCCACCGCTTCTACCGCTGGGAAGCGACCGCCTGAGCGAGCCGCGCACGGCGCCGGGCCGCCCGCCCCCGCCGGCACACCAGGCCACCGTGCCCGCGACCACGAACCAGATCAGCTGGGGCCAGCCGCCCCGAGACCGAAGGAAGTACCCATGGCCAGCATCCAGTTCACCCTCGACGACCTCAGGCGGATCCTTCTGGAGGCCGCGGGCGCCGACGAGAACATCGACCTCGGCGGAGACATCCTGGACACCGCGTTCGAGGTGCTCGGCTACGAGTCCATCGCCCTGCTGGAGACCGGCGGCCGCATCGAGCGCGAGTACGGCATCGTCCTGGACGACGACGACCTCAGCGACGAGCTCGCCCCGCGCGACCTGATCGAAGCCGTCAACGCCCAGCTGCTGGCCGCCGCCCAGGCCGCCTGAGGGGAGCACACCCATGTCCGACACCACCGGAAGGGTCGCCCTCGTCACGGGGGCGACCAGCGGAATCGGCCTGGAGGCCGCCCGCCTGCTCGCCCGACAGGGCCACCGGGTCTTCATCGGCGCGCGCAACGCCGAGACCGTGCAGCTCACCGCCAAGGCGCTGCGCGACGAGGGCCTCGACGTCGACGGCTGCCGGCTCGACGTCCGCGACGCCGACTCCGTCAAGGAGTTCGTGCGCAGCGCCGTCGCCGCGTTCGGCACGGTCGACGTCCTCGTCAACAACGCCGGGCGCTCCGGCGGCGGCCCCACCGCCGACCTCACCGACGAGCTGTGGGACGACGTCATCGAGACCAACCTCACCAGCGTCTTCCGGGTGACCCGGGAGGTGCTGACCACCGGCGGCATGCGCGGCAAGGACCGCGGCCGGATCATCAACATCGCCTCCACCGCGGGCAAGCAGGGCGTCGTCCTGGGCGCCCCCTACTCGGCCTCCAAGCACGGCGTCGTCGGCTTCACCAAGGCCCTCGGCAACGAGCTGGCCCCGACCGGCATCACCGTCAACGCCGTGTGCCCCGGCTACGTCGAGACGCCGATGGCGCAGCGGGTGCGCCAGGGCTACGCGGCGGCCTACGACACCAGCGAGGACGAGATCCTCACGAAGTTCCAGGCCAAGATCCCGCTCGGCCGCTACTCCACCCCCCAGGAGGTCGCCGGCCTGGTCGGCTACCTGGCCTCCGACACCGCCGCGTCCATCACGTCCCAGGCCCTCAACGTCTGCGGCGGTCTCGGCAACTTCTAGACCCGCCCACCCCGGCGGAGCCTTCTGCTCCCCGCCCCGCGCACGCCGGTACCACCGAGGAGAAGCCGTCATGACGACTCGTGAGGTCGAGCACGAGATCACCATCAACGCGCCCGCCACCGCCGTCTACCGCCTCCTCGCGGAGGTGACCAACTGGCCGCGGATCTTCCCGCCCACGATCTACGTCGACCGGGAGGAGAGCGGCGCGAACGAGGAGCGCATCCGCATCTGGGCCACCGCCAACGGCGAGCCCAAGACGTGGACCTCGCGCCGGGTCCTCGACCCCGAGGCCCTGCGCATCGGCTTCCGCCAGGAGGTGCCGGCGCCGCCGGTCGCCGCCATGGGCGGGACCTGGATCGTCGAGCCGCTGGACCAGGGCGCCTCCCGCGTGCGGCTGCTGCACGACTACCGGGCCGTCGACGACGACCCGCACGACCTGCTGTGGATCGAGCGGGCCGTCGACCGCAACAGCACCAGCGAACTCGCCGCGCTGAAGGAGAACGTCGAGCGGGCGCACGCCGCCGAGACGCAGGAACTGACCTTCTCCTTCACCGACACCGTGCGGATCGAGGGCTCCGCCAAGGACGCCTTCGCCTTCGTCAACGAGGCCGCACGGTGGACCGAGCGGCTCCCCCACGTGGCCCGCGTCCGCTTCTCCGAGGACACCCCCGGGCTCCAGGAACTGGAGATGGACACCCGCGCCAAGGACGGCTCGACGCACACCACCAAGTCCTACCGGGTCGTCCTCGGCCACCACCGCATCGCCTACAAGCAGGTGACCCTGCCGGCGCTGATGACCCTGCACACCGGCCTGTGGATCTTCGAGGAGAGCGGCGACGGCGCGACGGCCAGCTCCCAGCACACCGTCACCCTCAACACCGACAACATCGCGAAGATCCTCGGCCCCGAGGCCACCGTCGCCGACGCCCGCGCCTACGTGCAGAGCGCGCTGAGCACCAACAGCCTCGCCACCCTCGGCCACGCCAAGGAGTACGCGGAGCGGAAGAGCTGACATGGCCGCCGCCCCGCGCCGGGACGACCCGGCGCCGCCCACCGGGTCCGCCCGGACGGTCGACACCCAGGTGATCGTCGTCGGCGCGGGCCCCGTCGGCCTGCTCCTCGCCGGCGAACTGGCCCTGCGCGGCATCCGGGCGACGCTCGTCGAGCGCCGCCACGGCCCCACCACGGAGTCGCGCGCCTCCACGCTGCACGCCCGCACCATGGAACTGCTCGACACCCGCGGCCTGCTCGCCGACCTCGGCGACCCGCCGTGCGAGCCGCGCGGCCACTTCGGCGGCATCCCCCTGGACCTGACGCTGCCCGGCCCCTACCCCGGCCAGTGGAAGGTCCCGCAGACCAGGACCGAGGCCGTCCTGGAGGAGTGGGCCCTCGGTCTGGGCGCCGACCTGCGCTGCGGGCACACCCTGCACGCCGTGCACGACCGCGGCACGCACGTCGAGGCGGCCGCCGCCGACCGCCACGGCACGCCCGTCACGCTGCGCGCCGACTTCCTCGTCGCCTGCGACGGCCAGGACTCCACCGTGCGCGCCCTGACCGGGGCCGACTTCCCCGGCGTCCCGGCCGCCCGCGAACTGCTGCGCGCCGACGTCGAGGGCATCGACATCCCCAACCGGCGCTTCGAGCGCCTCCCCGGCGGACTCGCCGTCGCCGCCCGCAACCCCGCGGGCGTCACCCGGGTGATGGTCCACGAGTTCGGCGCCGCGGCCCGCGAACGCGCCGGCGCCCCGCACTACGACGAGGTCGCCGCCGCCTGGAAGCGGGTGACCGGCGAGGACATCACCGGCGGCACACCGCTGTGGGTCAACCACTTCGACGACGAGAACCGGCTCCTGAGCCGCTACCGGCACGGCCGCGTGCTGTTCGCCGGGGACGCCGCCCACCGGCAGATGCCCATCGGCGGCCAGGCCCTCAACCTCGGCCTCCAGGACGCCCACAACCTCGGCTGGAAGCTCGCCGCCACCGTCGACGGCACCGCCCCCGCCGCCCTCCTGGACACCTACGACGCCGAACGCGCCGCGGTGGGCGCGGCCGTCCTCACCAACATCCGCGCCCAGGCCCTGCTGCTCCTGGGCGGCCCCGAGGTCGAGCCGCTGCGCACGGTCCTCGCCGAACTCGTCGCGCGCGAAGAGGTCCGCGCCCGCCTCGCCGCGATGATCAGCGGTCTCGACGTCCGCTACGACGTCGGCGGCCCCGACCATCCGCTGCGCGGAGCCCGGCTGCCGCACGTCGGGCTGCGCACCGGCGACATCGTCTGCACCGCGGCCGACCTGCTGCGCTCCGGGCGCGGGCTGCTCCTGGGACTGGACGGGCCGCCGCCGCGCGTCGACGCTGTCCCCGCCGACCGCGTCGACACGGTCGCCGCCCGGGCGGCGGCCGGCTCGCCGCTCGACGGCACGTCCGCCGTCCTGGTGCGGCCCGACGGCTACGTCGCCTGGGCGGGCGGACCCGACGGGGACGGGCTCGCCGAGGCCGTCGCACGGTGGTTCGGGTCCCCCTGACACGCCGCTCCCCGGCCCGCGCGCCCGCCCGGGCGACGTCGCCGCCCGCCCGCACCGAGCACGGACCACAGATGAGTGAGAGGGATTCGACGACATGCCAGACACCACGATGGACGCCGACGTCATCGTCGTAGGCGCGGGGCCGACCGGACTGATGCTCGCGGGCGAACTGCGCCTGGGCGGGGCCGAGGTGATCGTGCTGGACAAGCTGGCCGAGCCCACCGGCCAGTCCCGCGGTCTCGGCTTCACCGCCCGCGCCATGGAGGTGTTCGACCAGCGCGGCATCCTCCCCCGCTTCGGACAGGGCGAGACCCTGGAGGTCAGCTCGGTCGGCCACTTCGGCGGCGTCCAGTTCGACTTCACCTCCCTGGAGGGCGCCCACTTCGGCGCCCGGGGCATCCCGCAGAGCCAGACCGAGGCGGTCCTCGCCGGGTGGGCCGCCGACCTCGGCGCCGTCGTCCACCACGGCCACGAGGTCCTCGCCCTCGCCGACGGCTTCCTGGACGGCGACCACGCCGAGGTCACCGTCGGCACCCCGGACGGCGTGCGGCGCATGCGCGCCCGCTACCTGGTCGGCTGCGACGGCGGCAAGAGCACGGTGCGCAAGCTCGCCGGGATCGGCTTCCCCGGCACCGAGGCGACCCGCGCCATGTTCCTCGCCGACATCACCGGCGTCGACCTCAAGCCCCGCTACCTCGGCGAGACCCTGCCCAACGGCATGGTGATGGCCGCCCCCCTCAAGGAGGGCGTGCACCGCATCATCGTGTGCCCGCACGGCGCCGCCGCCCGCAGCGCCGACGACACGGTCACCTTCGAGGAGGTCGCCAAGGCGTGGGAGCACATCACCGGCGAGGACATCAGCGGCGGCGGCGCCGAGTGGGTCAGCTTCTTCAGCGACGCCACCCGCCAGGCCGCCGAGTACCGGCGCGGCCGGGTCCTGCTCGCCGGCGACGCCGCCCACATCCACCTGCCCGCCGGCGGCCAGGGGCTGAGCACCGGCGTGCAGGACGCCGCCAACCTCGGCTGGAAGCTCGCCGCCGTCGTCACCGGCCGTGCCGGCGACGCCCTCCTCGACACCTACCACGCCGAGCGCCACCCGGTGGGCCGCCGCCTGCTGATGAACACCCGCGCGCAGGGCATGGTCTTCCTCGGCGGCGACCAGGCCGAACCGCTGCGCAGCATCCTCACCGAACTCACCGGCCACGACGTGGTCCGCCGCCACCTGGCGGGCGTCGTCTCCCACCTCGACATCCGCTACGACATCGGCGCAGACGGCGACGGGAACGGGGACGGGGACGGGGCCCACCCGCTGCTCGGCCGCCGCCTGGCCAGGATCGCGCTGACCGGGCCCGGCGGTACGACCGACACCTTCCGGCTGCTGCACGCCGGCCGCGGCCTGCTCCTCGACCTCGCCGACGACGCCCGGGTGCGCGAGGCCGCGGCGGCCTGGGCGGACCGCGTCGACGTCGTCACGGCCACCGCCTCCGCGTCGGACGGCGGCGCGGTCCTCGCGGGCGCCGGGGCGGTGCTGGTCCGCCCCG
The DNA here is from genome assembly GCF_024539675.1 of Streptomyces hilarionis. GTDB lineage: Bacteria > Actinomycetota > Actinomycetes > Streptomycetales > Streptomycetaceae > Streptomyces > Streptomyces hilarionis. The sequence continues at coordinate 50,436 of NZ_JAHHIT010000055.1, forward strand.
ACGGCCACGTCGCCTGGACCGCGGCCGGCGGCGCCGACGGCCTCGACGCGGCCCTCGCCCGCTGGTTCGGCACACCCGCCGAGCGCTGAGCGGGCCGGCGGCCGACGGACGCACACGAAGAGGGGCGCCGCCCGGATCACCGGGCGGCGCCCCTCTTCGCCGTGCGGGCCGCTACCGCACGCTCGCCTCGACGACCGAGATCGCCCCCGCGGTCTCCACCACCCGCTCCAGCCGGAACCCCGCGTCCGCCAGCAGCCCCCGGTACTGCGAGGCCGTGCGCTCCTTGCCGCCCACCAGCAGCATCAGCCACAGGTCGACCAGCTTCGCGGCGTGCGCGGCGTTCGCCTTCTCCGGCACGACCATCTCCATCAGCAGCAGCCGCCCGCCCGGCCGCATCGCGGCGCGGACGTTGCGCAGGATCTCCAGCGCCTTCTCCTCGGGCCAGTCGTGGACGATGTGCTTGAGGACGTAGGCGTCCCCGCCCTCGGGCACCGGCCCGAACAGGTCGGCGGCGACCACCTCGCAGCGGTCGGCGACCCCCTGCTCGGCCAGGTACTCGGCCGCGCCGTTGTCGGCCACCCGCGGGTCGGCGAGGATCCCGCGCACGCCCGGCGACTTCGCGAGGATGCCCGCGAGCAGCTCGCCGCGCCCGGCGCAGAAGTCCACGACCGTGCCGAACCGGGAGAAGTCGTAGGCGGCCAGGACCGGCTCGGTCTCGGTGGTGGACATGGCGCCCATGCCCTTGAAGAACACCTCGCCGTACTCCGGCTTGGCCTCCAGGAACTCGAAGGCCGTCATCCCGCGCAGCTTGGGCAGGCTCGGCTCCCCGGAGCGCACCGCGTCGACGAAGTGCGACCAGTCCTCCCAGTGGACCGGGTGGCCCATCAGCACCGCGATGCCGCGCATCGACATCGGGGCGTCCTCGAGGAGCGCCCGCGCCATCGGCGTCAGCGCGAAGCTGCCGTCCTTGCGCTCGGCGAAGATCCCGTTCGAGGCGAGCAGCCGCAGCAGCCGGTGCAGGGTCTCCGGGTGGGCGCCGACCCGCCCGGCGAGCCGCGCGACGGGCAGCGGGCCGTCGCGCAGCGCCTCCGCCACGCGCAGCTCTGCGGCGGCGTAGATGGCCTGGCTGAGCATGGCGCCCTGGACCATTTCGAGCAGCGAGAACGGTGCGGGGGCCAGCTTGCGCACCAGCCTCTGCAGACCGGTGCGCACGGCTTCGACGGCGCGGACGACACGGGCGGGCGGCAGCGGCATGGGTTCCTCCGTGTGGTGGGCGGCGAGCGGCCCGGTGGTCCGCCCGCGGCGGGCAGGTCGGCGCGCCCGCGGCCGGCGACCGCCGGGCACGCCCCGGATTCCGAGGGTCCGGTGGGGCGGACGGGCCGCGCTCGCGGACGGCTGGAGCCGCGCCGGTGCGGGCGCGGCTCGCGCGCACGGTGCGGGGCCGGGGGCGGCTCCGGGCGGCGGACCGCCGGGCGCGCCAGCTCCAGCCGGTCCCCACCCGCGCTCCGGGGGCAGTCGAGAGGGCGCGATGACGATGGGCACCGTCCGTCTCGGCCGTGGCCGAGAAGAGTCCCGGAGGGGGCCACTCCCGTGAAGAAGCTTGCCTCGTCTGCGGCGCTGTCGGAGCGCGCCGAGCGCATCGCCCGGCGCTCGCGCGCCGACAACTGGAAGAAGCCGCCGCGGCGCATCGAACCGTCCGAGTGCATCACCTGCGACAGCTGTCTGCGCGGTTGTCCCGCGGAGTTCGGCGCGATCTTCGACCGCGGCCTGGACGTGGTGATCGTCCCCGAGCTGTGCTCGGGCTGTCCCTCCTGCGTCCTGGAGTGCCCGGTCGACTGCATCTACGTCGACGAGGACTGGAGCCCCACCGACGACGCGATGTGGAACCACGTCGAACTCACCGCCGAGAGTGCCGCATGAAGGATCCCGCAGGGCGCCCCGAGTCCCGCCGCGCGGTGCAGGCGAGGAAGCGGATCAGCCGCCGTCCCAGCCGGCTCGGCCTGCCCGCCGGCAGCACGCTCACCCCGGACCGCGTCGCCGAGGCGGACGCCGGCTTTCCCGGACTGCTGCGGCGCGTGTGGCGGAGCGCGGCCGGGGCGGCGGACCTGCGGTCGGCGCTCGAGGTGCTCCTCACCCTCGACGGGCACGTTCCCGGCGACGTCCAGCTGCGGGCCCTGAACAGCGCCGAGCAGGCCGCCCTCACCGCGCTGTGCGGACTGAACTGGCGCGACGACGACGGCGACAGCCACGGTGACAGGGACAGCAGTGGCGACGGATCCGGCGCCGACGGCGGCGAACCCGGCGAACCGCCCGCGTTCCGGGGCGAGATCGGCCTCAGCACCAGCGGCCGCATCGTCGTGCGCACCCCCGACGCCCGCCCCCTCGACCCCCGCGACCTGGTCGGCGGCGTCCGCCGCGTGCCGTGGAGCGAGCCGGTCCTCGCCCTCTACCGGCGGGAGCTCGCCCGCGCCCGCGAACGGCGCGCCGCCCGCGCCGCCGACTGCCGCGCCTGGCTCGCCGAACAGGGCCCCGAGGGCCGCGACGCACTGGTCGCCCAGGCCCGCGAGGCGGCCCTGCGCACCGCCCCGTTCGTCCTCTACCAGGAGGACACGCAGTACACGAACTTCCGCGGCCGCAACACGCTGACCGGCAAGACCCTGTGGCCCGGCCACCCCGACTGCGCCCTCACCGCCCTGCACGGCCTGCCGCTCGACCTGTGGTCCGACCACGACGTCCAGCTCGTCGTCTGCCTCACGCTGCTCATCCGCTCGGCCGGCTTCGGCCGGGTCGAGGAGGCCAACGGCACCCAGCTGACCGTCGATCACGTCGCCCACACGCTGGAACGGGTGCGCCGCGCCTACAACGCCGTGCCCGGCGCCGAGCCGGTGCCCGCCCCCGCCTCCCACCGCGTCGCGGACCTCGACCGGCTCGCCCTCGCGCTGCGCGAGCGCCGCCGCTCGGTGGGCCGCAGCGCCCAGCTGTACCGCGAGATCCACGGGGCGCTGATGCACAAGGTGGAGCGGGTCGCCGGCCCGCCCGGCCCCGCCGCCGAGGCCCGCCAGTCGGCCGTCGCCGAGCACCTGCGCGCGCGGCTGCCGCTGACCGGCGGCACACTCGCCGACCTCGGCCGGGACCTGGCCGCGGCACCCGGCTGGCTCGCCCGGCCGCACGGCGCGTTCGGCACCGGCCTGGAGTCCCTGGTGTACGAGAGCGTCGCCGCCACCGTCACGGCCTTCGACGCCGACTTCGCGATGAGCCGCGGGATGCGCTCGCTGCCCGGCCTGGTCCGCGCGCTGCGCGGCGAGAACTGGGCGGAGATCTGCGACTGGGACATCACCCACTTCTTCTGCTGCGTGGTGCCGAGCCCGCGGGCCGCCGCGCACTTCGGCGGCTCCGAGGCCGCGCTCGCCGACGCCGCCTGGGCGATGTCCTCGCGCATGCAGTACAACTCCTGGCACTTCGTCGCCGGCAACCTGCCGAAGGCCCCCGAGGTGACCGCCCGCGACCACTTCGTGCCGCCCGTCATCCCCGACGTCGCGTTCTTCTCCGACCAGCACCACCACGGGCACGTCAACAACAACGTGCGGTTCTCCGTCCGTTCCCCGCAGGCCGTCGAGGTCGACGGACGCCGCTTCGACGGCTTCATGGACCTCAGGCTGCTGCGCTGCGCCGGCGACCCCTTCGGCGAGCAGGACGTGCTCGCCGCGCACCAGGTGTCCGCCTTCGTCGCCCGCGCCACCTCGCTCGCCGCCGAACTGGTCGCCGCGGGGTCCGAACTGGAGGTCACCGCGTTCGACTCCGCCTGGCACTGGGCGAGCGTCACGGGCCGGGGGCCCGCGCGTTCGGACGCCCTGGCCGGCCAGGTCCGCCGAGCGTCCTGAGGGGGAAGCGATGACCGCCCGCGGCGTCAGCCACACCAGGGAACTCCTGCGGCGGGGCGAGCTGTCCGCCGTCGAGCACACGAGCGCCGTCCTCGCCGCCGCCCGCGAGCGGGACACCCTCGACGCGTACGTCGCCGTCGCGGGCGAGGAGGCGCTGCGGGCGGCGGAGCGCGCCGACGCGCGGATCCGCGAACTCGGCGCCGACGCGTGGCGGACCCTGCCGCTGCTCGGCGTCACCGTCTCCGTGAAGGACCTGCTCCAGACCGGCGACCTGCCGACCGTGCGGGGCTCGCTGCTGCCCAACACCCGGCCCCGCGAGGACGCTCCCGCCGTGGCGCGGCTGCGCGCCGCCGGAGCCGTCGTCGTCGGCAAGACCGCCACCTCCGAGTACGGCTGGAGCGCCTCGACCGTCAGCCGCGTCGCCCCGCCCACCCGCAACCCCTACGACCCGCGCCTGACCGCGGGCGGCTCCAGCGGGGGCGCCGCCGCCGCGGTGGCCGCCGGACTGTGCGACGCCTCGCTCGGCACCGACGGCGCCGGATCGATCCGGATCCCGGCGGCGTTCTGCGGCGTCGTCGGCTACAAGCCGACCCTGGGCCGCATCCCGTACGTGCCCAACAGCGCCGACCGGCTCGCCCACCAGGGCCCCCTCGCCCGCACCGTCGCCGACGCCGCGCTGCTCGGGCGGATCATGTCCGGCCCGCACCCGGCCGACCCCGACTCCGGTCTCGGCTCCCTCGACGCGCCGCGCGCCGACCGGATGCTCAGGATCGGTTGGATCGAGTACGACGGCACCGCCGACGAGGTCCGCCGGGTCGCCGGGCAGGCACGCCTGGCCCTGGTGGGCCAGGGCCACCTGGTCGAGGACGTCGAGGTGCGCTGCGACCGCCTGTACCCCGCGCTCGTCGACCTCATCGCCGCCTCCGAGGCGGCCGGGGCCCGGCCCGAGGACGACGGGTGGGCCGACCCCGGCCGCCTGGAGGTGATCCGCTACGGGCGCACCCTGGGCGGGGCCGACGTGATCCGCGCCGAGGAGGTCCGCCAGAACCTGCGCGCCACCCTGCGCACCGTCATGGACCGCTACGACGTCCTCGCCATGGCCACCGTGCCCGTCGAGCCGTTCGCCGCCGACGCCATCGGGCCGTCCTGGGCGGACGACCCGCGGGATCTGCGGTGGCTGGCCTGGGCGCCCGCCTCGTACCCCTTCAACATGACCGGCCAGCCCGCCCTGTCGCTGCCCGCCGGGCTCACCGCCTCCGGGCTGCCGGTGGGCCTGCAACTGGTCGGCCCCGTCGGCGGGGACGACCTGGTGCTCTCGCTCGCCGGACGCCTGGAGGCGGAGCTCGGCATGCTCGCGCCGCCCGCCGCGCGGACCCTGGAACCCGCGGTCGCCCGCTGACTCACGCCCTGTGGAAAGGACGTCCCCATGTACGTCAGGTCATGGTCCTCGCCCGCCGCGGAGGGCTGCGTCGGGCGGCCCTCGTTCGTGGCCGATCACGGGCTGTGGGACGAGGCCCGCACCGCCGCCGCCGAACGGATCGAGGCGGGCCTCGCCGAGTTCGACTTCGTCCGCCTCGTCTTCGGCGACCCGCACGGGCTGGCCCGCTCCAAGACCCTCACCGCCGGGGCGTTCCGCTCCGTGCTGCGCAACGGCATGAACTTCAGCCCCGGCCCGTTCGTCTTCGACACCGGGCACGCCGTCGCCGTCGACTTCCTCGGCGACCACGGCATCGGCGTCGACGAGATCGCCGGCGCCGGCAACTTCGTCCTCGTCCCCGACCCGCTCACGTTCCAGCCGCTGCCCGGCGGCACCGCGCGCACCGCCTGGGTGATCGGCGACGAGTACCTGCGCGACGGCAGCCCGCACCCGCTGTCCTCGCGGGCCGTGCTGCGCCGGGTCGTCGACCGGTACACCGAGCAGGGGCTGGCCGCCGCCGTCGGCCTGGAGGTCGAGTGGTACCTGACGCGGCGTCTCGACGACGAGCCCGGCAACGCCGGCAACGGCTTCGGCCTCCAGGGCCGGGCGCCGCGCGTGGCGGCCCTGAACGCCGGCTACCAGTTCAACCTCGACGCCCACTACGACACGGTCGCCCCCCTGACCGACCCGCTCGCCCTGCACCTGCTCGCCCTCGGCCTGCCGCTGCGGTCGATGGAGCACGAGTCCGGGCCCGGACAGGTCGAGACGACGTTCAGCCCGATGTCCGCGCTGGACGCCGCCGACGCGATGCTGCTCTTCCGCACGGTCGCCAAGAGCTGGTGCGCCCGGCGCGGCCACCACGCCTCGTTCATGTCGCAGCCGCTCCTCGACGCCGCCGACCCCAGCGGCTGGCATCTCAACCAGTCGGTCACCGACCTCGCCTCGGGCGCCAACCTGTTCGGCACCGAGGGCCCCTCCGGCGGGCTGCCCCCGCAGGGCAAGGCGTACGCCGAGGGACTGCTGTCCTGGGCGCGCGAGCTGTGCCTGCTGTCGGTGCCCACCGTCAACGGCTACCGGCGGCTCGCCGCCGAGCACGCCCTCGCGCCCACCCGGCTCGGCTGGAGCCAGGAGGACCGCAGCGCGATGCTCCGCGTCGTCGGCCACGGCTCCGGCGCGCACATCGAGAACCGGATCGGCGAACCGTGCGCCAACCCGTACCTGAACATCGCCGCGCAGCTGTTCGCCGGACTGGAGGGCCTGACGGCCCAGGCCGCGCCCGCGCGGTCCGACGACGCCGCCCTGGTGCCGCAGGGGCTGGGCGAGGCCCTGGACGCCTTCCGCGCCGGCCGCGCCGCCCGGCTGCTGGGCGAGCCGCTCGCCGCCTGCCTCGTCAAGCTCAAGGAGAGCGAGCTGCGCCGCTACGAGGCCTGGGCCGTGCAGGCGGCGCCCGCTCCGGGCCGGGTCACCGAGTGGGAGCAGCGTGAGTACTTCGGCGCCTACTGACCCGCGTCGAGTCCCCGGCCCGTGCCGCTCCCTTCCCGACGGAGGCCCCGCATGATCCCCCGTTACACGCTGCCCGAGATGGCGGACCTCTTCAGCGACCGGACCCGCTACGCCACCTGGGTGCGGGTGGAGATCCTCGCCTCACAGGCGCAGGCCGCCCTGGGCCGCGTGCCGCACGAGGCCGTCGAGGACATGCGCCGCGCCCGGGTCCCGGCCCCCGAGCGGGTCGCCGAGATCGAGCGCGAGCGCGACCACGAGGTGCTGTCCTTCCTCGCCGCCTACTGCGAGGACATCCCCGAGGCCTCCGCGCGGTGGGTGCACCTCGGGATGACCAGCTACGACCTCGTCGACACCGCGCTCGGCCACACCCTGGCGCGCGCCACGGACCTGCTCGCCGGCGCGGCGCGCCGGCTGCGCCGGGTGCTGACCGAGCGGGCCCTGGAACACTGGGACACCGTGATGGTGGGCCGCACCCACGGCATGCACGCCGAGCCCACCACCTTCGGGCACAAGCTCGCCGGGCACGCCTTCGCCGTGGACCGCTCGCTGCGCCGGCTGGCCGCCGCCCGCGAGGCCGTCGCCGTCGGCACCGTCTCCGGCTCCGTCGGCACCTACGCGCTGATCGACCCCGTCGTCGAGGAGTACGTGTGCGCCGCCCTCGGCCTGGGCGTGGAGCCCGCGCCGAGCCAGGTCGTGGCCCGTGACCGGCACGCCCAGCTCCTCCAGGCCGTGGCCACCCTGGGCTCCTGCGTGGAACAGATCGCCCTGGAGCTGAGGCTGTTGCAGCGCACCGAGGTGCGGGAGGTCGAGGAGGCGCGCACGGGCGCCTACCAGGGCTCCAGCGCCATGCCGCACAAGCGCAACCCCACCACGAGCGAACGCCTGTGCGGGCTGGCCCGGCTGCTGCGGGGCTACGCCGACACCGCTCTGGAGAACGTGGCGCTGTGGCACGAACGCGACCTCGCCCACCAGAGCGTGGAGCGGGTGATCCTCCCCGACAGCCTGAGCGTCGGGCACTTCCAGGTGACGAGGGCGGCCGATCTGGTGGCCTCGCTCACCGTGAACGCCGACCGGATGCGGGCGCACGTCGACGAGACCGACGGCCTCGTGCACAGCTCCGCGGTCCTCGCCGAACTCCTCGGCGACGGCATGGAACGCGAGCGCGCCTACCGCAGCGTGCAGGCCGCGGCCAACCACACCCTGGCGACGGGCGAGCACTTCGGCGCCTCCCTGGCCAAGCAGGGCATCGATCTGGCAGGGCTCGGCCCCGAGCGCTTCCTCACGCACCACGACGTGATCCGCACCCGATTGGAGAAGCTGCATGAGCTGGAAGATTGACCGCGTCGACGGCGCCTCGCTCGACCTGGACGAGGTCCTCGGCGTCTACACGGCCTCGGGGCTCGGCGAGCGGCGGCCCGTCGGGCAGCGGGACCGGTTCGCCGCCATGGTGGAGAACGCCAACCTGGTGCTGGTCGCCCGCGACGACGAGGGCGCGCTCCTGGGCATCGTGCGCGCCGTCTCCGACTTCTCCTACGTCACCTACGTGTCGGACATCGCCGTCGTGCGGGACCGCCAACGCTCCGGCATCGGCCGCGCCCTGATCGACGCCACGCGGGGCGAGGCGCCCGACGCCAAGCTCGTGCTGCTGTCCGCGCCCGCGGCCGTCGACTACTACCCGCACATCGGGTTCACCCGCCACGAGTCGGCCTGGGTGCTCAACCCCTAGCACCCGCGCCCCCCTTGGGGATCCCGCCCGCGCGGGGGCTGCCGGGGCTGTACCGGGGCTCGACCGCGCTTGCCTAGATTCGTGGTCAGGGCGGGGCCCGCCCCGCGCACCGCACCGCACTCCCGGGGGAGGCACGACCGTGACATCGGCCCAGGCGCTGCTCGACACCCGCCCGCCCGCCGGACCCACCCCGGCCGCCCCCCGGCCCGCGGGGGACCGCCGGCCGGCGGCCGCCGGTCACGGCGCCGTCGTGTCCATGCCCTCCGGCCGCCGTGTCCTCGTCGTCGACGCCGACAACGCCTGCGCCGAATCGCTGGTCACCCAGTTGCGCCGGCACGGTCACGAGGCCTTCGGCGTGCGGCGCGGCGAGGCCGCGCTGCGCGCCCACGAGGACGCCGATCTCGTGCTGCTGGACCTGGAACTGCCCGACCTGGACGGTCTGGAGGTCTGCCGGGCCATCCGCGCCGTCAGCCGGGTGCCGGTCATCATCGTCACCGCCCGCGCCTCCGAACTGGACTGTGTCCTCGGTCTTCAGGCGGGCGCGGACGACTACGTCGCCAAGCCGTACGGGCTGCGCGAGCTGATGGCCCGCATCGAGGCGGTGATGCGGCGTGCCGAGTGGCAGCCGGCCGCCGCCCGCGAGATCCGGCACGGCCGGCTGCACATCGACGTGGGCTCCCGCGAGGTCCTGGTCGGCGGCGAGGAAGTCGCCCTGACCCGCAAGGAGTTCGACCTCCTGTGCCTGCTGGCCTCGCACCCCGACACCGTCATCCCGCGCAAGCAGCTCCTCCAGCAGGTCTGGGGCGACTCCTGGTCCCGCCGTACCGTCGACACCCACGTCAGCAGCCTGCGCGGCAAGCTGGGCGACAGCGGCTGGATCGTGACGGTGCGCGGCGTCGGCTTCATGCTCGGCAACCCGTAGGGCCGCCCGGGATCGGCAACCCGTAGGGCCGCCCGGGGCCGGGAGCCGCAGGGCCGGGAGCCGGGATCGGGGGCCGGCCGGGAGACGGATGCGAACGCCGGGGATCGGGAACGGGAGCCGCGGCGCGGCGGCCCGCCGCGGAATCGAGCGGGCTTCGAGCGGACCTCGACCCGCTCTCATGCGGTGCCGTCGACTCTGGGTGAGGCGTGATCATCAGAACGCGCCGTTCCGGTTTTCGTACTCCGCACCCATCGGGGAGAAGAACATGCAGATCCGCTCGCGTCTGACCCAGGCCGGCCTGCTGGGTTCCGCCGTCCTGGCCGCCTTCGCCGTCTCCGCCGCTCCCGCCTCCGCGGCCGCGGCCGTGACCGCCTCGCCCAGCAGCGGTCTGACGGACGGGCAGACCGTGACCGTCACCGGCACCGGCTTCCCGGCCGGTTCCCAGGTCGCCGTGTCGCAGTGCCGGGAGAGCACCACCTGCACCGACGCGCTGACCCGGGCCACCGTCGCCGCCGACGGCTCCTTCACCGCGTCCTACACGGTGCACCGGCAGTTCACCGCCACCGACTGGAGCACGGGCGCCGGCACGTCCGTGACCGTCGACTGCGCCGTGCAGCAGTGCCAGCTGGTCGCCTACCAGGACGCCACCGGGGCGGTCGGCGCCGGCATCTCCTTCGGCTGAGCGACGCACGGCCTCCCGGACGAGACCGCAGCCCACCGATCGGTGCCCGTGCGACCGGCACCGCTCGGTGGGCGCGTTCGTGTCGCCGTCCCCCGCACGGGACGGCGCGGGCCTACGCCTTCGGCGCGCTCTCCCACGCGAAGCCGTCCGGGTCGGTGAAGGACCCGTCGGTGCTGCCCAGCACGATGCGGTGCGAACCGCCGCCCTCCTCGGGCACCCCGACGTCCTTGGCCAGGCCCCGGCGCTTGTACAGCGCGAGCTTGACGGGGGAGGCGTCGTCGGAGGCGAACTCGACGTACTTGCCGCCGAAGCTCTTCGCGACGGACAGGCCGCGCTCGACGTAGAACTGCTTGCTCGCCTTCACGTCCTCGACGCCCAGCAGGAGCACGAGGTCGTCGACCTCACGGGTGGCGGGACCGGTGTTCTTCTTCGACGAGGTCGCCATCTTCCAGATCGTGCCGTCCGGGGCCTGCACGACGCCGCCGTAGCCCCACAGGGACTTCGAGGCGGGCTTCAGCGTGGTGGCGCCGGCCTTGAGGGCGGACTCGACGAAGCTGTCGACGTCGGCCGGCTGCGAGACGGTGATCGACATCGTGAACCCGCGGAATCCGGTCGTCTGCGCGTCGGAGGCGCGCAGACGCAACCGCGGGCCCAGCCCGAAGGCGTCGGCGTAGAAGCGCTCGGCGGCCGCGTGATCGGCCACCTCCAGGGTGACGGATGCGAGGGAGGTCATATCGGTCACTGTAGCCACGGGAGTTGGGGATCGGCCGCCTGTGCGGCGGCCGCGAACGTCGCCCGGACGGCCGTCGGGAAAGCGCCGGCGCGGCCGCGGCCCGCCCCTCGCGCCCGACGCGGGAGCGGCGAAGCCGGCGCACGACCGGGCGGTCGCGGCCGCCGGAGCGGCGAACGCCCCGCCGCCCGGCGGCCGCGGATGGCCGCGGCGCCTCCGGCCGCGACACCGTTTCACCAGGTCGCACTGGTCACACCCGGCCGTCCACGTCTGCCGCCGGTCGGGTGACACCGGGTCGGGCCGCGCCCCGCCGGGGCCGGTGCGCGGCTCCCCGCCCCGGCCGCGACCCCTCCCCCGAGGGCCCCGGCGGCGGCCCTCAGCACGGTCCCGTCCTGTCCGCGGGCTGTAGTGGTTCTCGAGCGGGACGCGAGCCGATCAGGACGCTCCCGAGCCACCCTGTCGAGTGGTTCGACACGTGGGGAGGGCAGCTGTGGACGCAGTGGTGGAGAAGGCGGTCGCGTACCTGCGCGAGCGATACGGCGATCCGTCGCCCCTCGCGGATATCGCCACGGATATCGCCCGGGACACTCTGCTCGGCCGTCTCGATTTCTCCCGCGTATTCAAGGAGGAGACCGGGGTGAGTCCCGGGACATTCCTCGCCGCGGTACGCATTCACGAAGCGAAGAAACTGATCGGCGCCGCCCCGATGCCCTTCGAGGAGATAGCGACGGCGGTCGGATACCCGGACCCGGGCTCGTTCACGCAGGCCTTCACGGCAGGCGTCGGCCTGTCCCCCGGCCGGTTCCGCCGGCTGTGCCACGAGAAGGGCGAGGACCCGCCGGGGCCGCGGCCCGGTCCGGGCGCGCACCACGGCTCGGTCGCGGGCACGGTCAGGCTGCCGCCGGGCCACGGGAACGCCCGCGTGTTCCTGGGGGCCTTCGCCACGCCCGTGGTCCGGTACCCGGCCGTCGCCTCGGCCGTCGTCGACGTACCGAGCGACCGTCCGTCCTGCTACTCCCTGCGGGACGTGCCCGAGGGGCGCTGGCATCTGCTCGCGGTGGCGGTGGCGGCCGGCGCCGGTCACGATCCTCGGGCCGTGCGGACCGCGCTCGTCGCGGGCGACGGCGCCACGACCGTCACCGTCACCGCCGGGGACGTCACCAGCGCGGCGGTGCGGCTGCGGCCACCGCGCCCCGTCGACCCGCCGGCGCTGCTCGCCCTGCCCGACCTGGAACCGCCGGCGATCGTCGTACCCCGCCCCGGATGCGCCGCCACGACCCCGGCCACGGCCGCCCCCACCCGCGAACGGGCCACCGTGACCCGTCTACGGCCACCCCCCAACGAGCCGACACCGACCCCGACCCCGACACCGACAGGAGCCTGAGCAGCCGGGAGCCGAGGGGTCGGACCAGTGGCCATGGGCCCGGGCGATGAGGGACGCTCAGGGACCCGAGCCGTCGGACCTGTGCTCAGCCGCCCGGGCGGTCGGGGGCCGGCGGTCGAGGGTCTGCCGTCAGGGGCCCGAGGGGGACAGTTTGCGGCACAGTTCCTGGCGGGTCTTCAGGCGCTCGGCGAGCAGGCACCACTCCTTGCCGATGTGCTCGGCGATGGGGGCGACGACGCCGAGCCAGTGCGGCGGGACGGCGTCGACGAGCCGCCGCCAGTCGTCGCCGGGCTCGGTGGCCTGGGTCTGCATCCAGCGCAGCAGTTCCCGGCCGTCGGCGGTGTAGCGGATGGCGGGGTCGGTGGCCATCTTGGCCGCCACCGCCGCCCAGGTGGGCGGGGTCTCGGTGTGGTTCCTGCGCTGCGTCGGCACGGCCTCCACGCTGGCGGCCACCCGCAGCGAGGCGCGGCGGACGCCGTCGGCGACCGCCTCGGCCGGCGCGGTCACGTCGTCGGGCGGGGGCACGGCGTGCACGGGCCGCACATGCTGCGGGCGTGCGCCGTGCGTCCGACGCCCGTTGCGTTCGGGTCCCTCGCCGCGCCGCAGCCGTGCGCTGACGTCGTGCACCGTGCCCAGCGACACGTCGGTGGCCCGCGCGACCTGGCGCAGCGGGGCGTCCGGATGCGCGGCGATGTACTCGGCGGCGCGCCGCCTGCCCTCGCCCGCGTCCACCGGACGGCGTCTGCCGTCCTGGCCGATGCGCTTGCCGCCCTGCGGCGTCGCGACGGCCGAGCGGTCGCGCAGCGAGGCGATGGTCTTCGCGCTCAGTCCGGCGATGCCGGCGATGGCGCGGTCGGACCAGTCGGGGTGGGAGCCGAGGACCCGCTGGGCTCCGGCGACGCGGTCGGCCCGGGACAGCGGCAGGCCGTGCACGCCGTTCGCCTTCATCGCGATGACGAGGGCCTCGGAGTTGGAGCAGTCGAGGAAGCGGGCCCGGATGCTCTCGTCGCCCATGAGCCGGGCGGCCTCCAGCCGGTGCAGCCCGTCGATGACACGACAGCCGTCCACCTGGACGAGAATGGGAGGGAGTTCCGCCGAATCCGCGGCGTCGACGAGAAGCCGGACATGAGCGGCGTCGGTTCCGCCCTGACGCAGGGAAACTCCGGGAGAGAGCGCGGCGAGGGGAACTTCGCGTGCCGGGAGTCTGTCGAAATTCCTCGGGTCGAATTCGCTGTGCGCCGACGTTCCGGCGCCCTCCATCTGGACGAGACTGAATGCACTCGTTATCGAGACGGCTTGCGCGTTCCTCTGAGACATTCCGCTGACTCCCTCTCTGCTGCCGCTGGCGAAGAGGGTCGCAGGGGGGTCTCCAGCCGCAGTGGAGGGCAGGTCGACGTTCCCTGGAAACACGAGGCCGCGGGCGCCCGCCGAGGGGGGGACGGACGCCCGCGGGGATCAGGCGTCCCTGCGCCGCAGTTGGACCACGGCGACGGCCAGCAGGGCGGCCGTCCACAGTGCGAGCACGCCGAGGCCCTCCCACGGTCCCAGCAGATCGCCGGAGCGGGGAGCCTGCTGAGTGATCATGAAACCGGCCTGGGTGGGGAGCCAGGCGTGGATGCGCTCGCCCGCGCCGCCGGGCAGCAGACCCGCCATCGGGGTGATCACCAGGACGAAGCCGATGACGACGGTGATGCTCGCCGCGGTGTGCCGGACGATCGCGCCGACGGCGAGCGCGAACAGGCCGAGCAGGGCGAGGTACACGCCGCAGCCGACGACGGCCCGCAGCACGCCCGGATCGCCGATGGCGACCGGCGCCTTGTCGTCCATGATCGGCGCGCCGATGAAGAAGGAGCCGAACGAGGTCAGTTCGCCCGCCGCCAGGACCAGCAGCGCGAACACCGCTCCCTTGGCCGCCAGCACGGGCACCCGCCGGGGCACGGCGAGCAGGCTGGAGCGGATCATGCCGGTGGAGTACTCGGAGGCGATCGCCATCACGCCGAGCACGCACACCGCCAGCTGGCTGAGCAGGATGCCGCTGCCCAGGATGGTGCCCGTCGGGTCCAGCCGCATCTCGGCCTGCTGGGCGGGATCGGTCTTGTCCCAGTTCGCGATGCCCATCTTCAGGAACAGCGCGGTGAACACCAGGGTGAAGACGACCAGGATGGCGAGCGACCAGACGGTGGAGCGCACCGAGCGGATCTTCGTCCACTCCGAGAGCATCAGGTTCCCGAAGCCCGGCCGGCGGCCGTCGGTCGCCGCGCCGGGCGCGGTGAAGGGTGCGGTCGTGGCGCTCACTTCACACCTCCGGCGGCGGTGACGCCGGCGTCGTACTCGACGGCGTCCTTGGTCAGTTCCATGAAGGCCTCCTCCAGGGAGCCGCGTCGGGTCGACAGCTCGTGCAGCACCAGGCCGTCGGCGGCGGCGAGTTCGGCGATGCGCGGGGCCTCGATGCCGGTGACGTCGAGGTCGCCCTCGTCGGTGCGGGTGACGGTGGCGCCCTGACGCGCGAGCAGTTCGGCGAGCTGCGTCCCGTCGGGCGTGCGGACCAGCACGGACTGCTCGGTGCTGCGCTCGATGAACTCCTTGGTGGAGCAGTCGGCGACCAGCCGGCCGCGGCCGATGACGATGAGGTGGTCGGCGGTGACGGCCATCTCGTTCATCAGATGGCTGGAGACGAAGACCGCGCGGCCCTCGGCCGCGAGCGACTTCATCAGGTTGCGGATCCAGAGGATGCCCTCGGGGTCGAGACCGTTGACGGGCTCGTCCAGGACCAGGGCGGCCGGGTCGCCGAGCAGCGCGGCGGCGATGCCGAGCCGCTGTCCCATGCCGAGGGAGAAGCCGCCCGCCCGCTTGCGGGCCACCGACGCCAGCCCGACCTGCTCGATGACCTCCTGGACGCGGCGCCGGCCGATGCCCTGGGTCTGCGCGAGGCAGAGCAGGTGGTCGTAGGCGCTGCGGCCGGTGTGCACGGCCCGCGCTTCGAGCAGCGCCCCGACCACGCGCAGCGGCCGCGAGAGGTCGCGGTAGGGAACGCCGTTGACGGTGGCCTCGCCGGCGTCGGGCCGGTCGAGTCCCAGCAGCAGTCGCATCGTGGTGGACTTGCCCGCGCCGTTGGGGCCCAGGAAGCCGGTGACCCGGCCGGGCTCGACCGTGAACGACAGGTCGTTCACGGCGGTCTTGTCGCCGTAGCGTTTCGTGAGGTTCTTGGCCTCGATCATGGTCACCTCGGTTGAATGGCTGCGACAGTTTTCGCTGGGGCAAAATCCCCCGGACCCCTGTGATAGCAGGATCGCTATCTGTTCAGTAGTCGCAGCCTGGAGCCGTCCGTGAACGATGGCCCGTGCATCACGCCACCGATATTTTGGCGGTTCCGCCTGTCCGGGGAAGCGCGTGTTCCATCTGCTGACTTTCCTCGGTTGAACCCGGAAACCAACGAGGGTCGTCATGAATTCAGTCACGAACGGTCCGGCGTCCGCCCGGCGGCGGCCGGTGGTCGGGATCTGCGCGCGGACGGCGCCGGTCACCCTCCAGGGCGGCGATCTGGTCGTCGCCCTGGCTCTTCAGTCGCACGTGACGTTCCTGTCCGAGGCGGGCTGCACGCCCGTGCTGCTGCCGTCGGGGCCGGGGGCGGAGGAGGTGGTCGAGCGGCTCGACGCACTGCTGGTGCCGGGCGGGCCCGACCTGGACCCGGCGCTGTACGGCGCCGACGCCCACCCGGCGACCCGGGCGCCCGATCCGGCCGCCGACCGCGCCGAACTCGCGCTGGTGCGCAAGGCGTTGGAGGCGAAACTGCCCGTGCTGGCGATCTGCCGCGGGATGCAACTGCTCAACGTGCTGCACGGAGGCACCCTCCACCAGCATCTGTCGGACGTCACCGGCCACGACGGCCACCGTCCGCGCACGGCGTCCTTCACCCTGGGCCGCCAGCCGCTGAAGCTGCTGCCCGGCAGCCTGCTCGCCGGCATCCTCGACGAGGACGAGCCGGAGACGGCCTGCCACCACCACCAGGCGGTGGACCGGCTCGGCAGCGGCCTGACCGTCACCGGATGGGCCGGGGACGGGACCGTCGAAGCCGTGGAGGTCACGGACCACCCCTTTGCGATCGGGGTGCAATGGGAATCCGGATACACGGCCGACAAACGACTCCACCAAGCCCTCGCACACGCCGCCGGACGCCTGCGGAAAGACCCGGGCGCCGCATTTTCGATTCATTGAGAAAAGGCGACCCCGAGGGCAAACTGATTTCCGATCCCCATGCGAAGGAGAATTATGTCGCCGCGGATGCCGAACCCCTCGTTGGTGGTTCCCGACGTTCTTCCGCCCATGCGCGCGCTGGTCAAGGCCGTCAACAGCGTCGGCGTGCCCCTGCAAACGCTCGTGCTCGTCCACCTGCGGGTGAGCCAGATCAACGGGCGGACGGTCCACCTGCCCACCAAGCCCAAGGAGTTCGAGGACGCCGGTGAGGAGGACCGCCGGCTGCCGGTGGTGGAGACGTGGCGGGAGCAGACCTGCTTCACCGACGCGGAGCGCTCGCTGCTGGCGCTGTCCGAGGCGGCCACGCGCATCGACGGCCGCGAGGACCCCGTCTCGGACGAGGTCTGGGAGGAGGCCGCCAAGCACTGGACCGAGGTGCAGCTGGCCGCCGTGGTCCTGCACATCGGGCTGGTCAACCTGTGGAACCGGGTCAACGTCGTCACCAAGCAGGAGGCGGTGGACTGGCGCATCAACCCCAAGACGTGGACCCCGATGACCAGTCGGCTCAGCGCGGCGCAGTAACCCCTCCCGAACCCGTCAGGCCCTGTCCGGTGGCACTCCCCGGACAGGGCCTGACGTCATGTGCGGACCTGCCGGGCTCAGGGCGCGCCGTCGCCGCCGATCGCCGCGTCGAGAACGGCGAGCAGCGTCCTGGCCTGCACGTTGACGTAACGGCTGTGCGCGGCGAGCCATTTGAGCTGCCCCGGCGTGACCCAGTGGTACCCCGGGGGCGGCTCGGCGGGCGTCGTCGCCTCGTCGGTCTCGACGATCAGGTAGCGGCTCTCGGCGTCGAGGAACCGGCCGCCCTCCTCGGAGTGCACCGTGGAGTAGCGGACGCGTTCGGGCGGGGCGTCGAGCACCGTGTCCAGGAAGGGCGGCCGCTCGTCGGCCGGGAGGGGGGCGTAGTTCGACGGCACGCACTGCACGGTCGGCGCGAGCTCGACGGTGTCGAGGAAGCCGCCCTCGACGCGCGCGTGCGCCAGGACGTGCGGGACGCCGTCGAAGACCCGGTAGGCGAAGCCGACCACGCCGCGCTCCACCGGTTCGATGATCGGCTGGGTCCAGCCGGCCACCTCGCGGCCGGCGCCCTCGACCGACACCGCGACCACCCGGAAGAACCGGCCGTCGACGCGGCTGACGGCGTACTCGTCGCGCTGCCAGCCGGCGATCTCGCGCAACGGCATGAGCCGGGCCCGGACGTCGTGGCGGGCCCGCTCCCCCGTGAACCAGGCCAGCAGGTCGGCGTCGGAGGACAGCGCCCTCGTCTCGGCGGGCGCCGCCGGGGCGCTGGCCAGGACGGTGCGCGCGTCCATGTTCACGATGTTGTCCAGGCGCAGCAGCCGCAGGATCTGGCCCAGGGTGAGCCAGCAGAAGGTGTCGTGGACCGGGACGGGGACGTCGGCGTCCACCTCGACGATCATGTTGCGGTTGCGCTTGCGGAAGAACCACGCCCCGTGCTCGGACTGGAGGACGTCGGTGAGGACCTGCTCCCGCCGGGGGGCGAGGAAGTGCTCGAGGTACTTCACCCCGGTTCCGCCGTGGGCCTGCGTGTAGTTGCTGCGGGTGGCCTGCACGGTGGGCGACAGCTGCACCAGGTTGGGGTTGCCGGGCTCCATCTTGGCCTGCATCAGGAAGTGCAGGACCCCGTCGAACTCCTTGGCCAGGATGCCGAGGATGCCGATCTCCGGCTGCACGATGATCGGCTGCTGCCACTGAGTCCGCGGCCTGGACACGTGCAGTCCCTCGACGGTGAAGAACCGTCCGCTGCTGTGCCGCAGGTCGCCGGTGTCCGGGGCGAACGACCAGCTGGCGAGTTCGGCGAACGGGATGCGCCGCACCACCGTCCCGCTCGAGCGCCGGTGCGCCTCCAGCCAGCCCGGCACCTCGGACGTCGCGGTGTGCGCCCCCTCGGCCGTCGCGGCCGACAGCGCCAGGCGCTCGGCGACGGCGGCCCTGGCGCGCGGGACGAGCTGTGCCGGGGCGCTCACGGCCGGCCGCCGTTCTCCTTGAGCGGCTTCCACCACCTGGGGTTGTCCCGGTACCAGGCGACGGTCTCGGCGAGCCCGGTGTCGAACGCGGTCAGCGGCCGGTGGCCGAGCTCCCGCTCGATGCGGCCCTGGTCCAGGGCGTAGCGCCGGTCGTGGCCCTTGCGGTCGGTGATGTGGTGGATCATCTCCGGTCCCGCCCCGCACAGTTCGGCGAGCCGGTGGGCCAGTTCCAGGTTCGGCACGGCCGTGCCGGCGCCGATGTTGTAGGCCTCGCCCGCCCGGCCGTCGGTGAGGACGCGCTGCACCGCACGGCAGTGGTCGTCGACGTGCAGCCACTCGCGGATCTGTCCCCCGTCCCCGTAGACGGGTATGGGGCGTCCTTCGAGCAGGTGGGTGACGGCGAGCGGGATGAACTTCTCCGGGTGCTGGTAGGGCCCGTAGTTGTTGGAGCACCGGGTGACCGAGACGTTCAGGCCGTGGGTGCGGAAGTAGGCCAGGGCGATCAGGTCGGAGGCCGCCTTGGACGCGGCGTAGGGCGAGTTGGGCAGCAGCGGGGACTCCTCGGTCCACTCGCCCTCCTCGATGGAGCCGTACACCTCGTCGGTCGAGATGTGCACCATCCGCCCGACGCCGGCCGCCAGAGCGGCCTCGAGGACAGCCTGCGTGCCCTCCACGTTGGTGCGCACGAACGCGGCGCCGCTGGCGATCGAGCGGTCGACGTGGCTCTCGGCGGCGAAGTGCACCACCGCGTCCTGCCCGTCGAGGAGGCCCCTGAGCAGCTCCCGGTCGAGGATGTTCCCGTGTGCGAAGGACAGCCGCGGGTGCGTGGCGGGGAGGTTGTCGCGGTTCCCCGCGTAGGTCAGCGCGTCCAGGACGGTGACGTGCGCGTCCTCGAAACCCGGATACCCCCCGTCGAGCATGGTCCGTACGTAATGCGAGCCGATGAATCCGGCGCCGCCGGTGACGAGGATTTTCATGAGATCACGTCGCAGTCGGAATTCCACGCTCGAAGCATGTCCTTTTCCCTTTTCCTTGAGGGGACGGAGGGTGCGCCGCGGGCCCCGTCGGCCGTGGCGGGCCGCGAGGAGCCGGCCGCCGTGCCGACGCGGGCGCCCGTGCGTCTCCCGGACGGCAGTCGGCGCCCACCCTGTCCGGTGAGGCTGGACGGCCGCCCTCGAAGCCCTCTTGAGACGAACTCGACGGACTCGCCCGAGGCGCCTGAGCCTGCGGACTCGCCGAGCGCGAGGGGCTTCGGGGGCGGCGGCGCGGGGCGCCGGGAGCGGCGGGCGACGCCGGTCGCCGGACGCGTCGTCAGCTGTCCTGCAACAGCCCGATGACGTTGCCGTCGAGGTCGGTCACGGTCGCCACGCGGCGGCCGCCGCCGACCTCCTTGGCGGGGCTGCCCAGCGTGGCGCCCGCGGCCGTGACCTCGGCCAGCGTCGCGTCGAGGTCGGCCACGTGCCAGTAGGCGACCTGCGAGGTGAGGTCCTGCGCCCCCGCCGGCACCAGCCCGATGTGCTGGCCCGCGACGTCGAACCCGACGTAGTACTCCGAGTCGGTCTGCGGCTCGATGCCGAACAGGGCGGCGTACAGCTTCCTGGCCGCCGCCACGTCCGCCACCGGATGCAGCACGGTCTTGATTCCCTGGATGGCCGCGTCGGACATTCTCAACTCCCGGGGTTGGAAATTCGTCGCCTCATGCTAGGGAAATCCGGGAAGCCGCCGCAGCGACCCTCATACCGCCTCGAGGCGATTTCCAGGCGTTCTTGAGCGTGAGCCGACAGGCCGGTGCCACGCTGCGAGCGCGCTGAATGAGGAGGGGAATTACGTGAGAAAGCTCGCGTTGGTCATACCGGTGATCGCGGCCGCGCTGGTGGGCTCGGCCGTCGCCCCGGTCGCGGTGGCGAACGACACGGCCGCACCGGCCGCCGGCAGCATCGACTGGGTGCCGTGTCCGGGCGGCGACCCGGTGCTCGGCGACCTGCTGAAGAACCTGGAGTGCGGCACGGTGACCGTGCCGCTCGACTACGACGCCCCCCAGGGCAGGCAGATCAGCCTGGCACTGACCCGGGCCAAGCACACCGTCCCCGACAGCGAGTACAAGGGCGTCGTCGTGCTCAACCGCGGCCAGTGGCCCGGCGGCATCGGCCGTGACCTGCCCACCCGGTACGCCACGGGCACCACCGGACTGGCCAAGGACGTCGGCGCCGCCTACGACTGGATCGGCTTCGACCCGCGCGGCGTCGGCGCCAGCGAGCCGGCCGTCGTCTGCGACGTCGGCTACCTCGACCCCGGGCACGCGCAGCCGGACCCGGCGCCCGCCACCCCCGCCGCCGAGCAGCAGTGGGTCAAGCGGGCCCGCGCCTACGCCCAGAGCTGCGGCGACAAGTACGGCGACGTGCTCGAGCACCTCGGCACCGAGGAGGCGGCGCGCGACCTGGACCGCATGCGGATCGCCCTGGGCCAGGAGAAGATCACCTACTTCGGCACCGACTGGGGCACCTACCTCGGCTCGGTGTACGCCACCCTGTTCCCGAACCGGTTGCAGCGGATGGTGCTGGACAGCGTGGTGCGCCCGAGCGGCGTCGGATACCGCAACAGCCTGCGCAAGAACGTGCTGTCCGAGCGCAACGCCGAGATCTTCTTCGCCTGGGTCGCCAAGTACGACAGCGTCTACCACCTGGGCACGACCGAGGCCGCGGTCGAGGCGAACTACTACAAGGCGCAGGACGAGCTCACCGCGGCGCCTCTCGACGGCGCGATCGGCCCCGCCGAGTGGGCGGACATGTTCGAGCCGGTCGTCTACCGCAGCTGGACCTGGCTGTCGCGGGCGAAGGTGCTCTCCGACTTCGTGGTGCGCCATGACCCGACGTCGCTGCGCACCGGCTACACCCCGCCGGGCTTCCCGCACCAGAACCGCCACGCGATGACCAACGCGGTCAACTGCCTCGACGGCCCCTGGCCGCAGAACTGGAACCGCTGGAGCAAGGACCGCTCCCGCCAGTACCGGAACGGTGCGCGAATCCTGACCTGGCCCAACACCTGGTACGACGCGCCGTGCGCCTTCTGGCCCGAGCCCGCGCGCAAGCCGATGAAGGTCGGCAACGACCAGGTGAGCGTGCTGCTGGTGCAGCCCCAGTTCGACACCGCGCACGGCGTCGCCGGCGCCGTCGAGACGCACGCGCTGTTCCCCAACTCCCGGCTGATCCTGGAGAAGGGCGGCCACAACGTCGGCGCGGCGCTGTCGGCGAACAACAACGCCTGCCTGAACAAGTACGTCGGGGACTTCTTCCGGGACGGCACCCGTCCCGCCTCCAAGAAGGGCAGGGACGCCGTCTGCGAGGCGGCTGCCGACCCGGTGCCCACGTCCTGACGCACCGTCCGGCACACCCCCTGACACAGCTCGAAGGGACGGGCCCCGCGTGATGATCACGCGGGGCCCGTCCCTCTTGGCCTGGTCCCGGGGCCGCCGTCTCGGCCGACGTCGCAGAGTCGCCGTCGCAGAGTCGACGTCTCAGAGTCGACGTCTCAGGGGCGACGTCTCAGGGGCGACCTGTGGGCGCCCGCCGCCGCGGGCGCCCGGCCGGTCAGCGCAGGGCGTCCACGGGGGCCGTTCGGTGGGCGGCGACCAGGGACTCCAGGGTCCGCACCAGCTCATTGGGCGTGGGCAGGGCCAGCATCTGCTCGCGCAGCCGCACGGCGTTCGCCCGCACCGCCGGATCGTGGAGCAGCCGGACGAGCGCGGCGCGCACCGCGGGCCCGTCCACCTCGGCCGGCGTCATGCCGACGCCCGCGCCCGCGGCCTCGAGGCACCGGAACTTCAGCGGGGCGTCGAAGGCCCGGCCGATCAGCAGCTGGGGCACACCGTGGCGCAGCGCGCAGCCGAACGACCAGGTGCCGCCGTGGTGCACCACGGCCGAGCACGTCGGCAGCACCTCGGCCAGCGGCACGGAGCGCACCGCACGGGTGTTGGCGGGCACCTCGCGCAGCTCGCGCAGGGCGTCCGGCGGCAGGGCCAGCACCAGTTCCATCTCCAGGTCGGCCACCGAGTCGAGGATCTCCTGGACGCGTGTGACGGGCAGCGGGAGCCGGGCCGGGCCGTCGTCGACCGAGTCGCCGAACGTCATCAGCACGCGCGGCGCCGCGGGCGGCTCGGCGAGCCACTCGGGCACGACGGCCGGCCCGTTGTAGGGGACGAACTGCACGGGCAGGGTGGTCGGCCGCGCGTCGGGCCGGAAGGCCTCG
This sequence comes from Streptomyces hilarionis, assembly GCF_024539675.1. GTDB lineage: Bacteria > Actinomycetota > Actinomycetes > Streptomycetales > Streptomycetaceae > Streptomyces > Streptomyces hilarionis. The sequence continues at coordinate 73,168 of NZ_JAHHIT010000055.1, forward strand.
GGGAGCGGGGCGAGGGTGAACTGACCGTTGACCAGGTCCTCGGAGAACCCGACGCCGTACCGGCCCGCCCAGCCGGTGAGCCAGTCCCGCAGCGCGTCGGTGCGCCGCTGCGGCGGCTGCTGGGCCCGGGCGTGCAGGAAGTCCTCCCGCATGCGGGTGTAGACGTCGACGGAGTACAGCACCCGGGCGTGCACCGCGCCCACCGCCTCCGCGGCCACCGCTCCCGCGAACGCCTTGGCGCCCCAGAGGACCAGGTCCGGCTGCCAGGCGCGGGCCAGTGCGACGAGGTCCTCGGTCATCGAGTCGTTGGAGCGGCGCGCCTGCGGAAGCACCAGGGCGTCGAAGACGTGGCAGGCCTGCTCCCAGTTCAGCCGCTCGCGGTCCGGCCGCGGGTCGAACAGCGGGTCCACGGTCGGCTGCGCGGCGCGCCGGGCGGCGGCCGCGCGGTCGGAGGTCTGGCGCCGGTCGCGTTGTCTGCGGACGTCGGGCTGCTCGCCGGGCCCGACGGCCACGGCCGTCAGGCCGGCCGAGGTGACGGCGTCGAGCAGATCCGGCCAGCAGGCCACCCGCACCTCGTGCCCGGCCGTCTGCAACGACCACGCGAGCGGCACCAGGTTGAAGACATGTGCCTTCCAGGGGAACGGCACGATGAGGACGCGCATGACGGCACTCCTTGGGATCGGGAACAGGGACGGGAAACGGGTACGGGTACGGGAACGGGGGTCGCGGGCCGACGGGCGCGCTGCTCGGTTCTCGTGGCCCCGGCCCGCCCGTCCCGCCCGTCC
>NZ_JAHHIT010000056.1:0-66578 GCF_024539675.1 Streptomyces hilarionis
GGGGGGGGTGTAGAAGAACGGTGCGGAGAAGCGCTCCCGTGATCCGGGAGGAGATACCACGCGGTGGTTCGTCGCCTTGAGGTAGCCGTTCGTCGCGACCTCCAGCAGCCAGCCCAGGTTCACGAACGCTCCCGGCAGATACGGCACGTCGATGAAGCCCTGCCCGTCCGGGGACTCCACCTGGAGTCCGGGTACCTCGTCGGTCAGGAGCAGGGTCAGGAAGCCGTAGTCCTTGTGCACGCGGACAACTCGTGCAACAGCCGGTGGGCGATCGCGCTGAGCCGGGCCATCCACTCCAGCGAGACCTCTCGCAGTACCGGCAGGGCGGCTCGCCCGGGGCCGGCACGTGATCGGGCAGCTCGTTGCTGATGCCGAGTTGGTCGCGCCGGTCGCGGCGGCCCTGGGTGTGCTCGTTGCCGATCCGCGTGTAGCCGTGGAAGTGGGGCGAGTTGAGGTTGTCGAGGGCGTGCCGGTCAGCCTCGGGCAGGGTGAAGAATTCGCGGGCGGTACCGAGCAGCCGCGTCTGTTCGGCGGGGGTGATGCCGTGTCCGACCAGGTGGAAGAAGCCGACGTCGCGGGCGGCCCGGTGGAGCGCTTCACGGTCGGGGGCGGAGAGGTCGGTCATCGGGAGAGAGGCGGGCTGGGACATGGTGGCGTTCCTTGCGGGCGGTGTGTGTTCGGGGGAGGTACGTACGGAGGTCGGTGGCGTCCGGCGCGCTGGGCCGGGCCTGGGGCGCACATGGCGCTGCACGGGCGCATGGCCACATGGTTCGTACGGGTGGCATGGGTGTACGGGTGCGGGGTCGTCCTTGGGATGCCGCTCAGCGGTCTGCCGGCGCGGCGCCGACGCTGTCGGCCAGAGCCTTGATCTCGGCCGGGCCGACCCGGCAGCAGCCGCCGATGAGCGCCGCGCCGGCCTGGAGCCAGGAGGGCACGAGGTCCGTGATCTCGTCCTGGGCGCCCAGCCGGCGGCGGGACTCGGGGCCCAGGTGCCGCCGCCGTTCGGATAGACGACGCCGGGGAGCCCGGTGTTCAGGGCCAGGGCGGCGGCCGTGTCGGCGGCTGGGGCGCAGTTCACCCCCGTGGCGACGACGGCGGCGCTGCTCCGGGCCAGGAGAAGGCCTCCGTCAGTGGCTGGCCCGCGCTGGTGGTCGTCCCACGGATGCTGTAGGAGAGCCAGGCCGGGATGCCGGCCACGTCGCCTCTCTGCGGCAACAGGGTCCAATCCGCTCCCGTGCGGCGTCCGTCGACTCGTTTTGCGCTGCCGCAAGACCACATTCAGGTACGCCTGTGGGGGGTCGGTGCGGGCAGGAGCCTGCGCAGGGCCTTCGGGTCGCGTGCGGTGCGCTGGACGGTGCCATCGGGGCGGACCAGCGCCGCTACGGTGCGGCCCCGGCGGAGCCAGCGGTGCAGAGCGGTGCCGGGGGAGGCGGTGACCAGGACACCGCCGCGGGTGCTCTGGCCGAACGCCGACCGGGGCTTTACCGCCTTTGTCTTGTAGTTGCAACTCATGGGCAGGAAACCTGGAAGGCGCGGCTGAAAACGGCCGATCGCCGAGCAGTAAGGCCCGCGTCTTCATGACCACCGCTCCTGATTCCGCCTCCCGCCGCCCCGCTACGGCAGGCGCCGGCCGCGGTTTCTCCTGGCACCGCATCCGCACGTCGATGACCCGCGAGGAATGGGCCCGTGTCGGCGGCATGGCCGCCTTCATCCTGGCGCTGCACGTCATCGGCTGGTTCACCCTGGTCGCGGTCGTCGCGCCCGAGCACTACAGCCTGGGCGCCAAGACCTTCGGCATCGGCATCGGCGTCACCGCCTACACCCTGGGCATGCGCCACGCATTCGACGCCGACCACATCGCCGCGATCGACAACACCACCCGCAAGCTGATGAACGAGGGCCAGCGCCCGCTCTCGGCCGGCTTCTGGTTCTCCCTCGGCCACTCCTCGATCGTCTTCGCCCTGGCCTTCCTGCTTTCCCTGGGCGTGAAGGAACTGGCCGGGCCGGTCGAGAACGACGACTCCGAGCTGCACAGCGTCACCGGCTGGATCGGTACAACGGTCTCCGGGACCTTCCTCTACGTCATCGCGATCATCAATCTGCTGATCATGGTGGGGATCTGGAAGGTCTTCAGGCAGATGCGCTCCGGTCACTTCGACGAGGCGGCGCTGGAGGAGCAGCTGAACAACCGCGGCCTCATGAACCGCCTGCTGGGCCGTCTGATGAAGTCGATCACCAAGCCGTGGCAGATGTACCCCCTGGGCCTGCTCTTCGGCCTCGGCTTCGACACCGCCACAGAGATCGCGCTGCTCGTCCTGGCCGGCTCGGGCGCGGCCTCCGGCCTGCCTTGGTATGCGATCCTCTGCCTCCCCGTTCTGTTCGCGGCCGGCATGTCCCTGTTGGAGACGATCGACGGCTCGTTCATGAACTTCGCCTACGGGTGGGCGTTCTCCAAGCCGGTCCGCAAGGTCTACTACAACCTCACCATCACGGGCCTGTCCGTCGCTGTGGCCCTGATCATCGGCACGGTCGAGCTCCTCGGTCTGATCGCCGAGAAGGCCGACCTGCACGGCCCCTTCTGGGGCTGGGTGGCCGGACTCGACCTGAACATCATCGGCTACGTCATCGTCGGCCTGTTCTTCGCCACCTGGGCCATCGCCCTACTGGTGTGGAAGTTCGGCCGGATCGAAGAGAAGTGGACCGCAGGTTTGGCCCAGTCCACGACGACAGACGGGGCTGCCGAGTAGGACGGGAACAGTCGGGCCGCAGGCCCGTCAGCTCCTCGATCTCGCCCGCCGGCTCGCTCAGATGCCGGCGCGCGAGGATCGCGACGCTGCCGCACAAGCGGCACACGGCGTGGTGGCGCGGTTCTCCCGTGATGCCGTAGGCGCGCCGGGCCGGGACCGTGGACCGCGTGGGTCAGGCCCGCGGCCGTCAGCGCATCCAGCGCGCGGAAGACGGTTGTGGGGCCACTCGGCCGCCGGGCCGGCGTCGAGGAGGTCGCCGCCTCCTACGCCTTCCGCGCCTCGCCTGCCGCCGCCTACGTCACCATCGCGTGTTTCACCTGAGCCCACCTTTGACTGGTCATGCCGGCTCTGAAACCGACATATCCCGTCACAGCGTGCCGACCGGAGGGGCCGGCCACGGGTTCAGGATTGAACTGCCGCGGTCGGCTCCGGGAAGGTGACGCCGGTCAGCTCTTCGGAGGCGGTCCACAGGCGTCGGGCGGCTTCCGGGTCCGCCGCCGCCGGGGAGCGGCCGACCAGGGTCGGGGCGCCGCGGGTCTCGAACATGCCGCCCGGGCCGGCGAGGCTCGCGCCGGGGAGGTCTTGGACGGCGGCGTACAGGGTGGGAAGTGCGCCCGCCCGGCTGTCCTGGGCGATCAGCCGGTTGCCCAGGCGCATGAAGACGCGCCGCAACAGGCTGGCGTCGTGCCCCTGAAGGTTGGTGGCGGCCCAGCCGGGGTGGGCGGCGAGGGCACGTACGGGCGAGCCCGCCTCGGTGAGCCGACGCTGGAGTTCCAGGGTGAAGAGCAGGTTGGCGAGCTTGGACTGGCTGTAGGCGGGGACCGCGCCGTACTCGCCGGTCATGTCGAGGTTGTCGAATCGGATGCGCGGGGTCCCTGGGAACTTGTGGGCGAGGGACGTCAGCGTCACCACGCGGTCGGTGATGTGCGGCAGCAGCAGGTTGGTCAGCGCGAAGTGGCCCAGGTGGTTGGTGCCGAACTGGGTCTCGAATCCGTCCTTGGTGCGGCCCTCGGGGACGTTCATGATGCCGGCGTTGTTGATGAGCAGGTCCAGGTCGCCGTGCCAGTCGGCGGCGAACCCGCGCACGGAGGCGAGGTCGGCCAGGTCGAGGCGGCGAACCTCCACGCTGCCGTTCACCGTCGCGGCCGCGGCTTCGCCGCGCTCGGTGTCCCGTACGGCGAGGACGACGTGGGCGCCTGCGGCGGCCAGAGCCGTGGCGGTGGTGAGGCCGAGGCCGCTGTTGGCGCCGGTGACGACGACGGTGCGGCCGCTCTGGTCGGGGATGTCGGTGGTGTTCCAGGGCTGGGTGTGCGTGTTCTTTGCCATGACCCCAATGTAAGCACCGATCACAATGTAGGCAAGATTAACAAAGTGTGCGTCGCCTACACCCGGCTAGGCTGAGGGCATGACGAACCGCCCCTACCACCACGGAGACCTCCCCGCCGCGCTGCTCGCGCGAGCCGAGAAGACACTGCGCGAGAGGGGGGCGTCCGCGCTGTCCCTGCGCGAACTCGCCCGCGAGATCGGGGTGAGCCCCGCCGCGCCGAGTCGCCACTTCAAGTCCAAACAGGCACTGCTGGACGCCCTGGCGCTGACCGGGTTCGAGCGGCTCGCCGAGGCCATCGCAGCCTCACAGGAAGGCGTGGGTGAGGCGTTCGCCGACCGGCTGGATTCCGCGGCCCGCGCCTACGTGGGGTTCGCCGTGGCCAACGCCGCACTACTCGACCTGATGTTCTCGGTCAAGCACAGTCCGCAGGCGTCGGAGGCACTCGGGGCGACCGCCCACCGATGGTCCGATCAACTCCTGGAACTGATCGGCGACGGACAGCGCCGGGGTGAAGTGCGCGAGGGGCCACTCGAACGGATTGCCCTGCCGGTCTTCGCGGCGCTGCACGGCTACGCCAGCCTGACGGTGAGCGGCGTCCTGCCGCCGGAAGCGGATGGGCACGGCTTGGACGATCTGATCACGTCCGTCCTGCGCGGCTGCGCGCCGTAGTCGAGCTGCGCAGGATGACCAGGGGGCTCAACATTCACCACTGTCTGCTGTTCCAGACGGGTGATCATCCGCTGGTGTTCCTCGGCATCGGCGGGGGCACCCGGGCCGCACTCTCGCCAGCCTTGTTCCCCGAGCGCGACGGACAGGCGCTTCTCCAGCTGTTGGATGCGGCCCACGAGCCGGGTGCTGCGAGCCTGCGCGTTGGCGAGGTCGGACTGGAGCGAGGTGCGGCTGACGGGAGCGGAACCGTCGACGGAAGCCACGCACCGTCGGCCCCGCCGGTGCCTGACATCAGGCGGTCGGGTGGGAGCCGGTGACGGTGACGGCGATGATCTCCGCGCCGACGGCACCCGGGTGTGTCACGCGGAACCGGCTCGGGCTCTTGTTGAGCCGGGCACGGGGTCAGAGGCCGCTTGAGCGTCAGCGATAGGGGACGGGCGTGACGGGGCGTCATGGCTCAGCGGTCCTGGGAGAGTTCCAGGAGTTCGGCGAAGGTTCCGCCGGCGTGGACGAGATCGTCGTAGCGGCCCTGTTCGGTGATCCGGCCCTGCTCCATCACGATGATGTGGTCAGCGATCCTGGTGTTCTCCAGGCGGTGGGTCACCATGATCGTGATGCGGTCGGCGGCGATGGCCTTGATCTGCTCGAAGATCTGGTGCTCGCCGCGGGGGTCCATCTGGGAGGTGGGCTCGTCGAGGATCAGCAGCCCCGGTCGCCTGTAGAGGGCCCTTGAACAGGCGATGCGCTGCCACTGCCCGCCGGAGAGTTCCGATCCGCCGAAGACGTCGCGGGCCAGGAGGGTGTCGAGACCGGCGGGCAGGTCCTCGACGGCTTCGCGCAGGCCGACCGCGTCGACGGCCTCCCACACGGGGGCGTCGTCGTGGGTGCGGGGCTGACCGAGGGTGACGTTCTCGCGGACCCGCAGCGGCCACTGGGCGAAGATCTGCGGCACCAGGCCGGTGGTCGCCCACACCGTGGCGGGGTCCACCTCGGCGAGGTCGGCGCCGTTCCACGTGACCTCGCCCTTGTCGGGCAGGTAGATCCCGGTCAGCAGCCGGGTGAGCGTGGACTTCCCCGACCCGTTCGCCCCGACGATCGCGAGGATCTGCCCGCGCCGCAGAACGAGCGAGACACCGTCCACGGCGGGCTTGTCCTTCCCCGGGTACTGGTAGACGACCTCCTGGAGCCGGATCTCCTCGGTCGGCGCAACGTGCGCGCGGGGGCCGCGCTTTGGGGCGCGGGCGGCGGCATCATCGAGGAAGGCCTGCATATCGCTCAGATACAGGCTGGTATGGAAGACTGCGGCGCCGTTGACGACCACCTGGGACAGCGCAGCGAGCGTGGTCTGCACGGCGATGACCGCCGTCGCCGCGACCGCCAGCTCGACCCGGCCGGAGAGCGCCAGCCACGCCAGCGCGCCCCAGGTCGCGACGAGGAAGACACCGCCGGCCAGCGCCGAGAGCAGGGCGATCCGCAGGGTCCGCGGCGCGGCGGCCAGGGTGCGCCGGTCGCACCGGTCGGAAAGGGCCCGGTACCAGTAGACGAGGTAGTCGCTCATCGAGTTGGCGCGGACCTCGTCGCCGTACTTCGACTCGGTCGCCCACCAGCGCATCATGCCGCGCACGTTGCGGTCGGCGATGTTGGCGTAGTGAATCTCGTAGTCGACCCGCGCGGTCAGCACGGCGCCGACACCGGCCGGCAGCACTGCGAGCAGGAGCGGTGGCAGCATCCACAGGTTCAGCACCGACAGCACGCCACCGGCGGTGACCATGCGGATCAGCGCGGACAGGAACCGCTGCGCGTCGGTCACCATGACGTGGGTGCGGATCACTCCCATCTCTGCTGCCTCATGCCGGTCCGAGAAGCCGTCCTCCGCGTAGGCCGAGGCCTCCACCCGGCACACCGCCTCGACCAGCGCGGTGTCCGTCTCCGTGGTCAGCCGTGGAGTGATCCGCCGCTCGGCGTACGCTGCGACCGCGCCCGCCGCGCGCCCCAGCGCGGCAGCGAGTGCCACCACCAGCAGCGCCGGCAAGGCGCCGCGCAGCCGTTCGCCGGCGGCTCCGTCCCCGAGGACCGGTCCCATGGCCCGGGCCGTGGCGGCCAGCAGTACCGCGGCAGAGACGCCCGTGACCACCTGGCAGCCGAGCAGGAGCTGCACGGCTCGCCGGTCGGTCCGCCACGACAGCCGCGCGATCCGGTACAGGACGGCCGGGATCTGCGCGCACATCCGCCGGAAGGAGACCTCGGCGAGCGGATTGACGGAGTACTGCCCGCTGTACCTGATCTCCGCGGGCGGCGGGGGAGGGGGCTCGGTGGGCTGTTGTGCGTTCGTGGCGGCCGTGGTCAACGTGGTCCCCCTGACGGCTGTCCGGTGTGGTCGTGAGGCTTAACGACCACACCGGGATATCGAACTGGTGTATTTCGGTCGCTCCGGATTCCCGAAACGCAGGGCGCGTCGACGTGTGGTGAGTGAACGGACCCTTCTGCCGTAACGGGTCTCTGAAGCACGGAGGTTGGCCGAAACGCCGATGCTGTCGCGCGCAGTCACCCGAGTCGGTCGCGCTCGTGCAGGCCGCACTCGCGACGCTGCGCGAGCTCGTGCACCACCAGCCGGACGGGCAAAGCCCGAGACGTTGAGCGGGAGCGGCTGACCGAGGCGAAGGTCACCGGGGTGGCGACCGCGGTACGTGGCACGCTGAAGAAGGCAGTCACGGCCGACGGTAACCGGGTGCCGGTGACCGCCCAGCTGGTACAGGGCCGACGACGACACCGCCCGAGATGTGATCCACCGGTTCAACTAGATCGGCCCGGCCGGTCTGGACCCTCAGCGGGCGGGTCGCGCCGGGTCCAGCCTGGATGACGCTTCACAGGTCACGCATCGCCGCCGAGGCCAAGTCGACGATCGTCTGCGTCGCCACCCGGGCGAAGCCCGAAGCCGCGTCGCGCAGCCCCCGATCGCGGCCAGGGCGCTCTTCTTCGCGAACTCCCGGCGTATGTCCGCCCGCGCGCTCTGCGCCTGGACCGGCTGCTGCTGGCCGTGCTGCTCGTTGCTCACTGAACCCCCAAGAGCTGGTGGGTGCGAAAGAAGTCCGCCCGTCCCCGACAAGGCAGCGCCTCTCGAGTGCGCCGGCCTCGGTACCCAGTACGTGACCGACACAGCGGATTTGTCGGTTGGCCGTTGCGGGTCATGACGTTGTTGACGGTGGGTTTGGGGCGGTCGGCGGGACGAGATCGGTTGGGGACGGCCTGGTGCGGACGACGGCTTGGTCTCCCCGTGGACCGAACAGGTGCAGGATCTCCACGGTGCTCGTGTCCGCGGGGCCGAACCAGTGGGGTTCGGTGGTGTCGAACTCGGCCACTTCGCCGGGCCGCAGCGTGAAGTCCTGCGCTCCGAGGATGAGGCGTAGCCGACCGGCGAGGACATAAAGCCATTCGTAGCCCTCGTGGGTGACCAGTTCCGGCTGGCGTGGGGTCAGTACCTGCTTGAAGACCTGCACGCGGCCCGGGTACTGCGTCAGGGGTACGAGTACGCTGCCGCGCTCCTTGTGCACGGGCCGGAGGTGCACCCGAGGGTCACCGCTGGCGGGCGCCGCCACCAGTTGGTCCAGTGCGACGTGGTGGGCCCGTGCCAGCGGGATGAGCAGGTCCAGAGTCGGGCGCCGTTTGCCCGATTCCACCCGGGACAGGGTGCTGACCGAGATCCCGGTCGTGGCCGCGAGTGCCTCGAGCGTGAGTCCCCGTTCCTGGCGCAGGATGCGCAGCCGGGGCCCGATGCCATCGAGGATCTGTTCCAGCTCCGCATCCCTGGCTCCTGTATTCATGAGGCGATTTTTGCAGTGTTCGCAAAATTCCTGGGCTGCGGCTGCCGTTCGGGCTGAGCCTTGCCGGGCACTGTTCCCGGACATCAGAGGTAGACCGTGACCGCGACCACACCCCCTGTTCAATCCATGCTGAGTGCGCGCAGACGCTGGACGGTACTGGCCGTCTGCTGCCTGAGCATGTTCCTGGTGGGCCTGGACACCACCATCGTCAACGTGGGCCTGCCGGTCATCGGGCGCGGTCTGGATGTCGACACGCGCGGTCTCGAATGGATCGTGGACGCCTACACCCTCGTCCTGGCCAGTCTCCTGATCTCCTCCGGCGCACTGGCGGATCGCTTCGGACGGCGCCGGGTGTTCCAGTGCGGGCTCGCCGCGTTCGGCGCGGCCTCTTTGGTCTGTGCGCTCGCCCCGTCGGCGGGCGTACTCATCGCGGCCCGCGCTCTGCAGGGCATCGGTGCCTCGATGCTCAGCCCCGTGGCGCTGGCGATCGTGGTGAACGCGATGCCTGACCCGAAGGAACGGGCGCAGGCGATCGGTATCTGGGCGTCAGTGTTCGGGCTGAGTATGGCCGCTGGTCCCATCACGGGCGGTGCGCTGCTCGCGGGGCTCGGCTGGCGGGCGCTGTTCTGGATCAACGCACCGGTCATCGCGGCCGCTCTGCTGCTCAGTGCGAGGTTCGTGCCGGAGTCCCGGGCACCGCGGGCCCGGCGCCTCGACCTGCCCGGACAGGTCCTGCTGACCGTGGTTCTCGCGGTCGTGGTCGGCGTCCTGATCGAAGGGCCTCGCATCGGCTGGACATCGCCTTCGGCGCTGGCGGGATACGCAGGGGCTGTTGGGGCGACAGCCGGGTTCGTGTGGGTCGAGTCCCGCCGACGTGAGCCGCTGATAGATCCGCGGATCTTCAGGAGCCCGGTCTTCAGCGGTGCCGTCCTGGGCGCGGTGGCGGTCTTCGTCGCTCTGACCATGACACTGCTGCTGAACACCCTCTACCTGCAACACACCCGGGGATGGACGCCGCTGGCCGCCGGAGTGGCGACCTTGCCCCTGGCCGTCGGAGCGACTGTCTGCGCGCCCTGGTCCGGCCGCATGGTCAGCCGCACGGGACCGCGGCTGCCTCTGCTCCTCGCCGGTGGATTCATCACAGCCGGCGGGCTCTGCCTGGTCCGGCTCACTCCACACACGAGCGTGCCGCTGCTGCTGGCCGCGTACTCGCTCATCGGCGTCGGGTTCGGCTTCGCCAACGCCCCGATCACCAACACCGCGGTCAATGGACTGCCACCCGCCCGTGCCGGTGTGGCCGGGGCGATCACCTCCACCGCACGGCAACTCGGCTCCGCCCTCGGCATCGCTCTCGCCGGCGGCCTGGTCACGGCCACCAGCCCGACGGGGCTCGCCCATGCGTCCCGCCCGGGCTGGGTCCTGGTCGCCACCTGTGGCGTGCTGGTCCTCCTCATCGCCCACGTATCACGGGCGAAAGAGGCCACCACGGGCCTGGCGGCCTCCCCGCAAGTGCGGTGAGCCGCGCGACTCACCGCAACGCACCGTCGTCCGTCGAAGGGCGCCGCCGCGTCGAACGCTGCCAAACGCAGAAGGGGGCGACTTGACGACTACGGCGAAGAAGGCGCGCCCGCGAGGAAGCGCCGCTCGGCGTGGGGCGACCGCTGAACGACCTGGGGCCGGCCGCGTGGAGACGCGGGCCGACCCGGTGTCATTCGCATGGCGCGGATGCTGATGGCGACCAGTACCGCCCCGGCGAGTGACAGGGCGATACCGGTCGGCGAGGACCTGCGGCCGGGATTCCTGCGCAGGCCCGTTTGTCAGAGCCGGCCGCCGGCAGGGAGGCCCACTCCTCCCAGAACGGTGAGGTCCGTGCGGTGCGGTGGGGCCGACAGCAGGGCGAGGACGTCGGCGGGAGCCGGACCCTCGGCGAGTGGCGGAGCAGTGAGCGCGGCTTGCGCGCTGGCGTCGTCCTGCCAGACCTCGGTGACGTGCACCGTGTCCGGGTCTGCCCTGTCCTGGCTGATCAAGTAGATCTCGCAACCCGGGAAGCCGCCAAGCCTGTCCGCGACTCTCAGCAGGACGGCGGCGAGTTCGCCACCCCTGCCTGGGTGCGCGGTCATGGTCATCAGTCTGCCGATCATGTTCAGACCAGGGTGGTGATGCAGAACGGGTGGCCGGCGGGGTCCAGCAGGACCCTCCACCGATCGGGCTGGGGCTGGGTCGGGGGCTCGACAGCGCCCAGGGCCAGCAGATGAGCCTGCGCGGAGTCCAAGTCGTCGACGCCCAATTCGATATGGGCCCGCTTCTCCTGGGAGGGGTCCGGCCAGGTGGGACGCCGGTAGTCGGCCAACCGGTTGAACCCCAGTCCGGCCGAGCCCTCCTGGCCGAGCAGGACGAAGTCGTCCGTGGAGTAGACGACGGGCAGGCCGAGGGCAGTGCCATAGAAACGGGCCAGTACGGCGGGTTCCGGGCAGTCGAACGTGACGGCCGCATAGCGGATCGCGGGAGTGGAAGTGCTTCCAGTGCTCATGGGAAAGACGCTATGACGGGACCAGGACAGATTCGGTCCTGGTCATGCGAGACACTTCACGATGTGATCAGCACATCCGCCCGCCTGCTGCGACTGGTCTCGCTGCTGTCCGCACGCCCGTCGTGGACCTGCGGCGAGCTCGCCGAGCGGATGGAGGTCACCGCGCGCACGGTGCGGCGGGACATCGTCAGACTCCGGGAACTCGGCTATGGAATCGAATCCGACCCCGGGCCGTGGGGCGGCTACCGCCTCGGCGGCGGCACCCGGATACCTCCACTCGTCCTCGACGACGAAGAGGCCCTCGCCGTGGCTGTCGGGCTGCGGGAGGCAGCGCTCAGCGGCGTCATGGGCAGCGACCAGGCCGCGCTGTCGGCCCTGCTGAAATTGCGCCAAGTCCTGCCGCCGCCGATCGCGGACCGACTGGGCGACATGGATGCAGCATTCGTGCACACACCCCGCCCCGACGAACCGCAGATCGCCCCCGGCACGCTGCTGGACCTGGCGACCGCCTGCCGCCGGGGCGAGCGCGCCCGTCTGTCCTACCGCGACCGGGAAGGCAGGGCCACGGTCCGGGACGTCGATCCATACCGCCTGGTGCACACGGGACGCCGCTGGTACTTCGTCGCCCGGGACGTGAAGCGGGGCGAGTGGCGGACGTTCCGGGCCGACAGGGTCGGGCACATACGGCCGACCGGGCAGGCGGTGGAACTCGTCGACTCGCCCGACCCGGCGCTACTGGTCTCCCGCTCCATCGCGAGCGGCTCTTACCCGCTCTACGTGACGATCCGCCTCCCGCTGCCCATGAACCAGGCCCTGAGGCTGATCCCGGCGACGGTCGGCAGCCACCGCCAAGACGGCCCCGACGCCACGATCGTCGACATCGGCGGTCCCCACGCGGACGGGCTCGCCAAGTACCTCCTCACACTGGGCACACCACTCCGGGTCCTGGCGCCGGACGATGTGCGGGAGGCACTGGTGCGTCGTGCCCGAGAACTGTTCGAGGACAACGTGAGCAGTGAGCTCCCATAAAGGCACGTTGGGCCGTCACGAGTCCAGATCGTGGTACATGACATGCAAGCCGACCGGACCCAGCCCGCGCGTATTCGTGCATCTACCGAGAAGAAGCCGCGACAAGATCGACCCGTCCAGTTCTGCGGAGCCGTCCGGCCCCAGGTTCGACGCGCCACCCCGCAAGCTTGCCGATCCGCCACTCTGACATCCCGGTGAGGACAGCCGCGCCAAGGGCTGTCCCGTAAACGCTGGCTGGGTTATGCCCAGGTGAGCGCGCGGATACCCGCGAGCCTCCGGCAAGGCCGGTGTGGCAGCCTGCTGACATGCCATGGGAGCTGCGAGAACATGCAGGTCGTCACTACGCCGTCCTGTTCCACTACGCATTGCCTGACGATGCCTGGGCCGTGGAGCTGAGCGAGGCTGTGCCTGCGCCGGTCACGGGTACCGAGAACTCCGACGCCGCGGTGACCCACTTGCCCGGCGCTGCCTTCCTGGTAGCGCTTGTTCCGGACGAGGACCCGGGTCTGCAACCGACAGTTCGCGTCTACAGCCCGGACGAGCGTGTTGTCCCCTACGAGGTCATGCGCTGGTTCATGGAGCAGGTGGCCGACCAGGTGGAACGCTGCCGCATCGCGTTCGAGCAGGGGGAACCTGAAGTAGAGGAATGATCACGCGGTGACTGCTGTGGTCACAGCGTCGGAGCCTTGCTGGACAGCCCCGTTCTCCGGGCTGAGCCCGCGTGCTTTCGGGAAGCTGGTGACGGTGCTGCGTCGCGCAGATGCGGACGGAATCCGTAGGGGCCGGCCGTGGAGCCTTCCGCTCCGCTCGCCGGGAACCGCAACGACTGCAAGGCATGGGCGGAGTCCGGCGCCGAGGCCGCCGTCGAGGACGGCGCGCGCGACGATGACGCCGGCCGGGCGGCGCCGCCCGGCCGGACTCCCGCGAAGGCGGGCCGGCCGGAACATGGCCGCGGTGGCAGGTGGTAGACGAGCAGAGAGCGGCGCAGACGCGGGTGTGCGGCCACCGGGCCGCTGAACCACCGCACCACGCAAGCCGTCGAGCCACCGAACCACGGAAACGGAGTACTCCATGCGGGAAGCCACTCAGACCGAGGTACGACGTGCCTTCGACAGCGGACTGCCGGGGCTGCGGCCCCCGCGATCCGTCATCGTCGTCGGAGCCGGACTCGCCGGACTGGCCGTCGCCCACGAACTCGCCGCCAGGGACTGCGAGGTGACCGTCCTGGAGGCGTCCGACCGGCCCGGCGGGCGCGCGTACACCTTAAGGGAGCCGTTCGCCGACGGCCTGCACGCCGAGGCCGGCGCGATGACGCTCACCCCGCACTGCCACTACGCCATGCACTACCTGCGTGAACTCGGCGTCGAGACGGAGACGGCCGACCTCTTCGACACCACGTTCTCCTACTTCGCGCGCGGCCGTTTCTTCACCCCCGACCCGGAGTCGGTCGCCGAGGCCGGGCTCGACCTGCACCCGCACGAGAAGGATCTCGGTGTCGGCGGGATGATCGAGCGGTACGTCTCGGCGGTCGCCGACAGCCTCCAGCCCGACCTGAACGCCCCCGACTGGGCGCTCACCCAGCGCCTCGCCCCCTACGACCACCTGTCCGTGCACGAGGTCCTCACCGAACGGGGCGCCTCCCAGGCGGCCATCGACCTCATGGAACCCCTGTTCCTGGAGATGCGCGGCGGCGACCTGAAGACGGCGTCCGCGCTGTCCTGGCTGCGCCACGAGGCGAGCCCGCACTCGCTCGGCAACGCCGATCCCCGCTGGGCGAAGGTCAAGCACGGCACCGACCGCTTCCCGCAGGCGTTCGCCGAGCGTCTCAAGAGCCGTATCCACTACCGCCGTCCGGTGGTCCGCGTCGAACAGGACGCGGAGCGGGCCCGGGTCACCGTCCTCGCCCACGGTCGCATGCAGACCCTGGAGGCGGAACGCGTCGTCGTCACCGTCCCGTTCAGCGCGATCCGGCACATCGACTTCACCGAGGCGGGCCTGACCGACGCCAAGCACGATGTGATGCGCCGGGTGAAGTACTCGTCCGTCGTCCGCGTCTACCTCCAGATGCGCCGGCAGTTCTGGCCGCAGCGCAACGCCAGCTTCTCCACCGACCTGCCCATCCGGTGGATACGCGACGCCACTCCCCGACTCCCGGGCCCGCGCAAGATCCTGGAGTGTCTGATGACGGGGTGGCGGGCGCGGGCGGTGTCGGTCATGACCGAGGAGGAGCGCCTGGACTTCGTGCTCGACGAGGTCGAACGGATGCTCCCGGGCGCCCGCGAGCACTACGAGACCAGCACGTCCGTCTGCTGGGACCAACGCCCGTACGCGGAAGGGGCGTACATCCTTCCCGAGCGCGGGCACAGCGCCCTGATGCCGGTGATCCGCAGGCCCGAGGGGCGGATCCACTTCGCCGGTGACCACGCCGGGTTCGAGCCCAACGGAGGCTCGATGACCTTCGCCCTGGAGTCCGCGGCCCGCACCCTCGTGGAGCTCGGCGCGGCGGCCGACGCGTCCTGAACCCCGCCGACGGGGGCCGGGGGACGACGGCACCGGACGACGACGGGCCGGGGGAGTCAGCCGAGGAGTCGGCGCAGTACCCCGGCCCCGTCGGTCGTCAGCACCGACTCCGGGCGGAACTGCACGCCCCGCACGGCCTGTTCGCCGAGCGCGACCACCTCGTGCCCGTCCGGACCGGACACGATCGCGTGGGCGTTGCGGAACGCGGCGGTGACCGGCCTGCCGAAGACCTCGACCTCCCGCGCCAGTCCTGTGCCGCCGCTCCTGGGCACGACCCGGGCCTCCGGCAGGGCGGCCAGCGCCAGCAACTGGAAGCCGAGGCCCACCCCGGCCACCGGGGGCCCGCCGGGCGGCCGTTCCCGTACCAGGGACGCGGCCGTCCGGCGCAGCGACGCCATCCGTACGCACCGGGGGTCGTCCGGGCGGCCCGGCCCGGACGCCAGCAGCACGGGCCCCGCGTGTCGGACCAGGGTGTCGGCGGCGCCGGGGGCGTCGTACCGGACCACCACGGCGGGACCCTGCACGGCGGTGACCAGGTGCAACAGGGCCGCCAGTTCGGCGACCGGGTCGCCGCCCGGGTCCAGCACCAGCACCGGGGCTGCGCCCACTGGCGGGGCGGCGGTGCCCTCCGTCCAGAACGACGACAGCGCCGCGTGGCGCCGGTCCAGCGCGTCCCGTACGGCCGCGTCGAAGACCGGCACGCCACAGGCGCGGGGCGCGGACGCGGGCTCCTGCGCGGCGGCGGGCGGTGGCGCGGCGGCGGGCGGCTGCGCGGTGAGGGCGGTCAGCACGGTCCGCGCCTTGGTGCGGGTCTCGGCCGACTCCGCCTCCGGCGAGGACCGGCCGCCCACGGTCGCCCCCACCGACAGCCGCGCTTCACCCCGGTGGTCCACGACCAGGGTCCGGATCACCGCCGCCGAGTCCAGTTCCTCCGCCCCCGCGGCGTCGCGGCCGATCAGCGCGAGGGCGCCGCCGTAGTAGCCGCGCCCCGTCGTCTCGTGGCGGTGGATCGCCCGGCAGGCGTCGGCGTACGGGCTGCCCACGACCGTCGACGCGAACAGGGCGCGTGCGAGGGTCTCCCGGGCCCCGGCTGCCGCGGGTCCGCTGATGCGGCACTGCGTGTGCAGCAGATGCGCCATCCGGCGCAGGAACGGCCCCTCCACCCGCACGCCCGGCCCCGACAGCCCGCACAGCAACGCCAGTTCGGCGTCCACCGTGGTCGCCAGTTCCTCCGACTCCTTGCGGTCGGCGAGGAAGGCGAGCAAATCTCCGGCGTCCGGTCCCTGCGGCGGGAGCCGGTATGTGCCGCACAGCGGGTTCATCACCACCCGGCCGCCCTCGACGCCCACGTGCCCCTGCGGCGTGGCCCCCACCAGGGTGAGCGGCCGCGCGCCCCCGGTGTGCACGACGAAGGTCCAGTACGCGCCCGACTCGGCGGTCAGCAACCGCCGGAACAGGTCCACCGCCACCGCGGGCCGGAAGTCCGGCAGCCGCGCGGTCCAGTCGCGGCGCAGCAGGACGTTCAGCCCGCCGCGGGCCGCGTCTGAGGCGACGAACCCTCGCACCAGGTCCTCGTACTGGGTGTCGGTCGTCGTGAACCCCGCGTCCCGCCACTCCAGCGGCCCCGCGCCGGGAAGGCGAGGGTCGGTGAACGCGTCCGCCGGCAGGACGTGGTGCTCGCGCACCCGCAGGACCCGCACCGGCGTGCCGTCGTCATGGCAGGGCAGGCCGTGTGCGGCCAGGTGCCGGAAGGGCAGCAGGGCCAGGAGGCCCGGCCCCGGCGCGGCACCGGGCGGACCGGCCCAGTCCAGCGACCCGACGGTCTCCGCGCCATCCACGGACCCCGAAGACCCCCAAGGCCCTGACGACTTCCCGGTGTCCACATCCCCGAACAGCAGCTCCACCGGTGCTGGTCCGGGCGCGCCGGGCCGTTGTCTGCGCAGCAGCGCGAAGGGCGGCACGTCCGCCCCGTACAGCCGCTCCAGCACCTTGGCGTCCGTCGTCGGCCTCATCGGCCGCGCCCCCTCCCGATCGGCCGCGCGGCGGCGGACCGCCCGAGGCGATTGGTTTCCCTGCGGACAATACTTTCGCTCTCACGGGCAATACGTAGTCCGTTGGAGGGGCCACTTGCCGTCCCCCGCGCGCGCCACCCCGTCACTCGACCGAGTCCCCGTGAGGTGTCATGCGAATCGCGATCATCGGAGCCGGGCCCGGCGGCCTCTACACGGCCGCGCTCGTCAAACGGCTGCGCCCCGGAAGCGAGATCGACGTCTGGGAGGTGAACGCCCCCGACGTGACCTTCGGGTTCGGCGTGGTCTTCTCCGAGGGGGCGCTCGGCGGCATCGAGGCGGCCGACCCCCCGCTGTTCGCCGCGCTCGGCGCCGAGTGCGCCCACTGGTCGAGGATCGACGTCCACCACCGGGGCCGCACCTCGCGCAACGGCGGTTACCGCTTCTCGGCGATCGGCCGCCGCGCCCTGCTCGCCCTGCTGCGCGCCCGGTGCGCCGACCTCGGCGTCACCGTCCGCCACGGCACCCGCGCCCCCGGCGCGGACGAGTTGGCCCGCACGTACGACCTGGTGGTGGCCGCCGACGGCGTCAACTCCGCATCCCGCGAAGCCCGTCGGGAGGAGTTCGGCACCGAGACGACCCGGCGCGGCTCGCGCTATCTGTGGCTCGGCACCGAGCGGGCCTTCACCGCCCTGACCTTCGCCGTCGCCGAGACCGACCACGGCACCCTGCACGCGCACGCCTACCCCTACGCTCCCGGCCTCAGTACCTTCATCGCCGAGGTCGACGACCGCGTGTGGGAGGCGGCCGGCTTCAGCGAGGGCGACGCCGGTGAGCCGGACGCCTCCGGCAGGAGCGACACGGACCGGCTCGCGGACCTCTTCGCCGACGTCCTGGACGGCCACGGCCTGCGCACCAACCGGTCGCGCTGGGGCCGCTTCGTCTCCGTCCGCAACCGGCGCTGGAGCCACGGCCGCGTCGCCCTCCTCGGCGACAGCGCGCACACCACCCACTTCTCCGTCGGCTCGGGCACCCGGCTCGCCATGGAAGACGCCCTCGCGCTCGCCCTGGCCCTGGA
The DNA here is from genome assembly GCF_024539675.1 of Streptomyces hilarionis. GTDB lineage: Bacteria > Actinomycetota > Actinomycetes > Streptomycetales > Streptomycetaceae > Streptomyces > Streptomyces hilarionis. The sequence goes on from NZ_JAHHIT010000056.1 coordinate 17,731, forward strand.
CGACCATGGGTCGGTGCCGGAGGCGCTCGCCGCCTACGAGGCCGAACGCCTGCCGGAGGTCGCGGCCATGCAGCGCACCGCGCGCACCAGCCAGGAGTGGTTCGAGGAACTGGACCAGTACGCCGACCTCGAACCGGAGGCGTTCAACGCCCATCTGATCACCCGCAGCGGCCGCCTCACCCGCGACGACCTCGCGTCCTGGTCCCCGGACCGCGTCGAGCGGGTCCGGGAGCGCTTCGCGCGCGCCGACCGCGGCCCGCGCGGGGCCGCCGTGCGCTGAACCGGCGCTCCCGGCCGTGCGGGCCGCCCCGGTGGCTCCGGGGCGGCCCGCGGCGGTGACGGGGCGGGTCACGAGGGGGAGGCACGCCGCTCGGCCACCGACCGGCCGCCGACGAACCAGCGCTCCGGCGGCGTCTCCTCCACGATCACCCGGACGGACTCCACCGGGGTGCCGAGGGTCTCGTGCGCCGCCGCGGTGAGCGCCGCTCCGAGGGCGGCCACCTCCTGCGGCGAGCGGCCCTCCAGCAAGGTGACGCGGATGAGGGGCATCTCCGACTCCTTGGGTTCTGACCGGGACAGCGCCCCGGGACACGGTCCCGACGGTGTGCCGGGGCCGTGTCCCGGGGTCGCGCCCTCGGGCTGTCTCGTGGGCTGCGTCCTGGGACCGTGTCTCAGGACGAGTTGTGCTCATGGGCGGTGCGCAGGTCCGCCGCGAGGCTGCGGCCGGTGTGCGAGTCCTTCGCCCGGGCCAGCTCGGCGGGGGTGCCCTCGAACACCACCCGGCCGCCCTGGCTGCCCGCCTCCGGGCCGAGGTCCACGACCCAGTCGGCGTGCTTGACGACGTCGAGGTCGTGCTCGATCACCAGCACCGTGTTGCCGCCGTCCACGAGGCGGTCGAACAGGTCCAGCAGCCGGCGCGTGTCGCTCATGTGCAGACCGGTGGTCGGCTCGTCGAAGACGTAGACGGTGCCGGTCTCCTTCAGACGGTGCGCCAGCTTGAGTCGCTGCCGCTCGCCTCCGGAGAGCGTGGACAGGGGCTGGCCCAGGGTGAGGTAGCCCAGCCCGACCTCGGTGAGCAGGGCCAGCTTGCGGCGTACGGGCGCGTCGTCGAAGAAGTCCGACGCCTCCTCGGCGGTCATGGCCAGGACGTCGACGACCGTCCGGCCGCCCACGGTGTGCCGCAGCGCCTCGTCGTTGAACCGGCGGCCGTCGCACGCCTCGCACACCGTGGTGACCGGGTCCATGAAGGCCAGGTCGGTCTCGATGACGCCCTTGCCGCCGCACTGCGGGCAGGCGCCCTCCGAGTTGAAGCTGAACAGTCCCGGTTTCTCGCCCGAGGCGCGCGCGAACCGCTGCCGCAGACTGTCCATGATGTCGGTGTACGTCGCCGGGTTGGACCGCGCGGAGATCCCCACCGAGGACTGGTCGATGACGACGGCGTCGGGATGCTGGGCGGTGAACACCTTCGACACGAGGGTGCTCTTGCCGGAGCCGGCGACGCCGGTCACCGCGGTGAGCACCCCGGTGGGGAAGCCGACCGTGACGTCTTGCAGGTTGTGCAGCTTCGCCGCCCGCACGGTCAGTTCGCCGGTGGGGGAGCGGACCTCCTCCTTGAGCCCGGTCACGCTCCGCAGCTGCTTGCCGGTGACCGTGGCGGAGCGGCGCAGCGCCGCCGGGGTGCCCTCGAAGGTCACCTCGCCGCCGTCGCGGCCGGCCCCCGGGCCCATGTCGACCACGTGGTCGGCGATCGCGATGACGTCCCGGTCGTGCTCGACGACCAGCACGGTGTTCCCCTTGTCGCGCAGGGCGAGCAGGATGTCGTTCATCCGTCGCACGTCCCGCGGGTGCAGGCCGACGCTGGGCTCGTCGAAGATGTACGTCAGCCCGGTCAGGCTGCTGCCCAGGTGGCGCACCATCTTGAGCCGCTGGGCCTCGCCACCGGACAGGGTCCTGGTCTGCCGTCCGAGGCTCAGATAGCCGAGTCCGACCGCCTGGATGCGCTCCAGCGCGGCCCGCGCGCCCGCCACCACCGGCTTGACGGCGGGCGCGTCGATCCGGGCCAGCCGCTCGATGAGGTCGGTGATCTCCATGGCCGAGAAGTCCGCGATGTTGTCGCCGTCGATGCGGGAGGCGAGGGCGGCCTCGTTGAGCCGCCCGCCGTGGCAGACGGGGCAGGGGCCCTGGGTCACCACCCGCTCGATCTCCGCGCGCTCCTTGGTCTTGGCGTTGTCGAGGCCGGGGGTGATGTACCGGCGGGTGAAGCGTTCGACGACACCCTCGTACTCGTTCTTGTACACGCCGTTGCGGCCCGCCCGGTCGACGGTGAACCCCTTTCCGTGCAGCAGCAGTTCGCGGTCCTCGGCGGAGAAGTCGCGTAACCGCTGGTCGGGGTCGAAGAGCCCGGACTCGCCGTACAGCTGCCACTGGAAGGTGCCGACCGCGAAGGACGGGAAGCGGATGGCCCCCTCGTTGAGGCTCTTGTCCTCGTCGAGCAGCTTGTCGAGCTCCAGGCGGACCGTCGTGCCGAGGCCCTGGCACTCCTCGCACATGCCGCGCGGGTCGTTCGGCGAGTACATGTGGGAGGGGCCCGCGCTGGGCGTGCCCGCACGGGAGAACAGCACCCGCAGCATGGGCAGGATCTCGGTCATCGTGCCGACCGTGGAGCGGGCGTTGCCGCCGACCTGCCGCTGGTCGACGACGATCGCCGTGGAGAGGTTCTCCATCACCCCCGCGTCGGGCCGTTCGTACTTGGGCATCCGGTGGCGGACGAAGGCCGGCAGGGTCTCGTTGAGCTGGCGCTGCGACTCGATCGCCAGCGTGTCGAAGACCACCGAGGACTTCCCCGACCCGGAGACCCCGGTGAAGACGGTCAGCTTCCCCTTGGGGATGCGCAGGTCGACGCCCTTGAGATTGTTCTGCCGGGCCTCGCCCAGCACGATGAAGTCCCCACGGTGGTTCTTCCGGTGAGCGGCCATGTCAGCACCTTCCGCGCTAGGAGGGTGGTTTCCTGGAGGAAACCATATCCTGTCCTCCTCTCCTACCCCGCGACCGCGTACGCCTGCTCGCCGCGTGGACTCGCCGCGCCGAGAACCAGCCCGTCGGCGGTCAGCCCGGTGGCGCACACCTTGCTGAGCGAGTAGTCGGGCGCCAGGTCCACCTGGTGCCCGCGCCGCCGGAGCGCCTCGACCTCCGCCGCGGGCCAGCCGCCCTCCAGGACGACGGTGCCCGGCCGGAACCGGCGCGGGGCGAAGGAGGTGGGCACGTGGTCGGTGTGGAAGGTGCGCGCCTCGATCGCCGCCTGCGGGCCCTTCCCGTGCTCGGTGTGGTGCAGGAAGAAGCTGAGCGTCCACTGGTCCTGCTGGTCGCCGCCCGGCGTCCCGAACGCCAGGTACGGCCGGCCGTCCCGCAGGACCAAGGTCGGGCTCAGCGTGGTCCGCGGACGCTTGCCGGGCGCCACCGTGTTGGGGTGGCCGGGGGTGAGGGTCGCCATCTGTCCCCGGGTACCCAGCGGGAAGCCCAGCCCCGGCACCACCGGGGAACTCTTCAGCCAGCCGCCGCTGGGCGTCGCCACCACCATGTTGCCCGCCGCGTCGGTGACGCTGACGCAGCAGGTGTCGCCGGTCGCCGCGGTCAGCTTCATGATCGCCGGGATGCCCTGCTCCAGCTCGCCCAGCCAGGCCGGGTCGGCGGGCGCGACGCTCTCGTCGTGCAGCGGCGGCAGCAGCGGCTCGCGCCCGCCGGGCCGCCCGGGCCGCAGCTCGTAGGAGGCTTCCGCGCCGAGCAGCGCCCGCCGCGTGGCGGTGTAGGCCGGGTCCAGCAGGGCGGCGACGGGGACGTCCGCGTGGTCCGGGTCGCCGTACCAGGCCTCCCGGTCGGCGAAGGCGAGCTTGGCGGCCTCGACCACCGTGTGGACGTACTCCGAGCTCTCCGGGCCGGTCGCGGCGAGGTCGGCGTCGGCCAGCAGGGCGAGCTGCTGGAGGAAGACGGGACCCTGCGACCAGGGGCCCGCCTTGTGCACGGTGAGGTCCCGGTGGTCGAGGCTCAGAGGACGCTCCACACGCGGTCGCCACGCCGCCAGGTCCGCGCCGGTGAGCAGGCCGCTGTTGCGGCGGCCGGTGGAGTCCATCTCCTCGGCCTTGGCGAGATAGGTGTCGACGGCCTCCGCGACGAAGCCGGTGTAGAACGCCTCCGTCGCCGCGTCGATCTGTCCCTCGCGGTCCCGGCCGGACGCCCTCGCCTCGGCGACCAGCCGCCGGTAGGTGCGCGCCAGCGCCGGGTTGGTGACCCGCTCCCCGGCGCGCGGGGCGACCCCGTTGCGCAGGTAGGTGCGGCCCGACTCCGTCCAGGTGTCGCGGAACAGCTCCGTGAGCGCGCCGATCATGGCGGCGCACTTGGGCAGCACCGGGTAGCCGTGCTCGGCGTAGCCGATGGCCGGTTCCAGCACGTCCTCCAGGGGCAGCGTGCCGTACTCCTTGAGCAGGCGGAGCCAGGCGCCGAAGGCGCCGGGGACGACGGCGGGCAGCAGTCCGGAACCGGGGACGACGGCCAGGCCCCGCTCGGTGAAGGCCTCCGGCGTCGCCGCGGCCGGCATCGGGCCCTGCCCGCAGACGACGTCGACCGAGCCGGTCCCCGAGCGGTGGGCGAGGATCGGGACGTCACCGCCCGGCCCGTTGAGATGCGGTTCCACCACCTGGATGACGAAGGCGGCGGCGGTCGCGGCGTCGAAGGCGTTGCCGCCGCGGTCCAGCATGGACATGCCCGTCTGGGAGGCCAGCCAGTGGGTGGAGGCGACGGCACCGCGGGTGCCGTGCAGTTCCGGTCGGAAGAGCACCTGGGAGGATCCTTTCTGGTCGTACGGTCGGACCGCGGGGCGGAGCGGGGGGTCAGGGGCGTCCGGGGGGTGTCATCCGGCCGGAGGCGGTGACGGTGACCCGGCCGTGGACCGTGGCGGCGGTGGCCCGGCCCCCGGTGAGGTCGACGGTGCAGGAGAGGGTGGCCGGACGGCCGAGGCCCTCGCCCTGACGGACCTGGTAGGTGTGGCGGCCGTCGACGCCGGGGAGCGCCTTCTCCTCGGCGAGCCAGGCGCCGAGCCCCAGCGCGGCGGAGGCGCAGGCCGGGTCCTCGGGCATGCCGTAACCGGGCGCGAACACACGGACGCGGGCGGTGCGGCCGGCCGGGTCCCAGGCGACGAGCACCGCGTCCGGGCAGTCCGCCCAGACCGGGTCGGCCAGGTCGGCCGCGGCGCGCGCGAGGGCCTTCGCGCCCACCGGCAGGACGTGGAACGCCGGTCCGAAGCCGGTCAGACGCGGAGTGCCCGTCAGATCGGTGTCCGTCAGGCCGCACGCCGTGAGCAGCGGGCCGGGGTCCCACTCGGGCCGCAGCAGCGGCTCGCCCGCGACGGACAGGGTGGAGCCGTCGGCCCCGGCGGTCACGGCGAGCTGCCTGCCGCCGCACTCCTGCACCGCCTTCCCGGCCGCGAGCCGCCCGGCGCGCACGAGCGCGCTCGCGGTGCCCACCGCGCTGTGCCCGCCGTACGGCGACTCCCCGTCCGGGGTCATCACCCGCACTCCGTACGTCGACCCCGGCAGGGCCGGCGGCACCACGAACGCCGTCTCCGTCAGGGCGGTCTCGCGCGCGACGGCCAGCATGTCCGCCGTGGAGAGCGCCGCCGCGTCGGGGACGACGCCGAGGGCGCAGCCGCCGTACGGGGTGTCCGTGAACATGTCGACGATCTCGTACGCGATCAACGTCGCTCTCCTTCGCCACTGGGGGCGCCGCCCGGCCGGGGTGACACGGGCCCGGTCCGCGCAGCCGCCTCCCGTCCGGGGAGCAGCACCTCCTGCGCGACGGCCTCCAGCACACGCGGGTCGCCCTCGTACGGGAACGACGCGCGCGGCCAGTGCACGACCAGGTCGGTGACGCCCAGCTCGCCGAAGCGGCCCACCGCGTCCCGGTACGACTCGACGGATTCGAGCACCCCGCCGACCAGGGCGCCGGTCAGCAGCAGCCGGTCCAGCGTGGCCGGGTCGCGGCCGGTCGCCTCGCACGCGGCGTCGAGCTCGTCCAGTTGCCGGGCGATGTCGGGCAGCGCCTTCTCGTAGGGCAGGGCGTCGAAGCGGCCGGGCGGACCGGCCGTCACCCAGGTGTCCGCCCGCCGCGCCGCGAGCCGCATCCCGCGCGGCCCGGTCGCGGCGACGGCGAACGGCACGCGGGGCCGTGTCAGGCAGCCGGGGTTCACCGGCACGTCGTCGAAGGCGTAGTGCTCGCCCGCGTACGAGGCGCTCCGCTCGGTGAGCAGGAGGTCCAGCGCCTCGACGAACTCGGCGAACCGGTCGGCGCGCTCGCGCGGGGTCCGCTCGGTGGGGTCCACCACCCGGTCGTCCAGGCCGCCCGCCCCCGCGCCCAGTCCGCAGACGAAGCGGCCTCCGGCGACGTCCTCCAGCGACATCACCTCCTTGGCCAGCGTCACCGGGTGGCGGTAGGTGGGCGTGGCGACCATCGTGCCCAGCGTGATCCGCGAGGTGACGGCCGCGGCGGCGGCGAGGGTGGGGACACAGGCGAACCAGGGCTCGTCCCGCAGCCACCGCCACATCAGTTGGTCGTAGGTCCAGGCGTGGTCGAAGCCCAGGCGCTCGGCCAGGACCCACTGCTCGCGCGCCCGCGACCAGCGCCGCTCGGGGAGGATCACCACTCCGTGCCGCACGCGTACTCCTCCTTCGTCGTACCGGATGCCGGCGTGCTCCGTCGTGCTCCGTCGTGCCGGACGTCGTCCGGCCTCGTCGTGCCGGACGGTGTCGCGTCAGGGGGCGCTGTGGTGCAGCACCCGCGGCCTGAGCTGCCCGGCGGCGGCGTCGATCCGGCCCAGGACCGACGCGAAGCCCTCCTCGTAGCCCTGGCGTACCTCGTCGCCGCGCAGTTCCTCGGGGAAGGCGGCGTCCTCCTGCGGACTGAGGCCGGGATAGAGGCCGTTGGTCGCCACGTCCTGCGTGATGGCCCGAAGCCGGCTTCGCAACTGGCCGACCAGCTCCGTCGCGTCGACCGGGGCCCGCAGGGTCAGGAAGTAGTGGTCGTAGATGAGCGCCTGGGTCTCGGGGCGGGTCGGTGCGACCTCCGCGGCCGACTCCTGGAGCAGCGAACGGCCGCCCGGCACCAGCTTGGCCGCCACCCCCGCGTGCACCCTGTGGTACATCTGCACCGCCTTCTTCAGCCGCTCGGCCTCCGGCGTCCCCTCCCACTCGGTCTTCTTGCCCCGCAGCAGCGAGCGCACGGGCACGAAGTCCGGGGCCCAGGTGCCGCTGAAGCTGCGGTGCTGGAGGTACATGCTCGGCCGGATCACCGTGCCGTAGACGTCGGTGGGGCAGGAACTGGTGTACAGCAGCATCGCGGTGTAGGCGTCGGTGAGGTCCGTCATCGCCCGAAGGGACGGCGCGGGGTCGGAACGGGAGCGGGCCTGGTGCAGGGCGTGCGCGGTCAACTGCCATATGGCGAAAGTGGCTTGGTGTCCCGTGATCCAGCGGAACCAGAACAGCTGGTGGGAGATCTCCTCGGCGGCGAGCGCCGGCCCCGTGCGCGGGCACGGTGCGGCGCTCCGCACGCGGGAGGTGTCGGCGGGCAGCACGTCCGAGATCGCGGTCTCCGTTCCCGGCGTCGGCGGCTCGGGCAGCGTCAGCGGTTCCAGGCCGTAGGGGAAGTCCCCGAAGTCCCAGCCGTCGGGCACCGGCAGTTCGGTCACGGTGCGGGGGGCGCGCATGCTCATCGGTCTCCTCCTGGCGGTACGTAGGTGAACTCGAACTCCAGGCCGTTGACGTCCAGGACATAGCAGCTCTGGACGCCGTCGTCGTCGATGACGATGTCGGTGGGCTCCTCGTCACCGGCGAACGTGAACCGGCCGGACTCGTACAGCCGGAACCAGCGCTCGCGCCAGGCCCGCAGCTCCTCGGGGGAGCCGGTGGCGAGGCAGACGTGCTGGAACTGGCGGGTGTTGGCACCGGGGACGGCGCCGTCGTGCCCGGTGCGCTCGAAGAGGTGGAAGCGCAGTCCGGCCACCATCACCTCGGTCAGCCGGGTGATGCCGGGCAGGCGGCTCAGCGTCAGGTCGGAGAAGGCGTCCAGCGTCCAGTTGGTCCGGCAGCCGAAGAACTCCTCGTACCAGGCGGCGCAGTTGTCGAGGTCGTCCGTCTGCACGCCCACGTGGTGCAGCTCCGGTACGAGATGGAGATCGGGGGTGGGATCAGGGCCGAGGCGGGGGTTCGGCGGTCGCTCTGTCGTGTTCCCGGTTCGCTGCAAGATACTGCGCTCCTCTCATTGAAGTCGTGCCAGGAGAGATCGAGGGGTGGGTCGGTGGGGGGAAACGAGAGGCGTTCTTTTTCTCGTTCAGGCAGGCGAATTCCCGGGAATCCGCTCCACTAACCGACGGGGATAAGTGGACGACATGAATCCGCCGTTTTTCTGGAATTCCTTCCTTCGGGGTGCCGAATTTCCTCCTCACGGGGAACACTGGAGTCATGACACAGCATCAGTGGAGCGCGGTGGACGGCTACTTCGACACGGTTCTCGGTGACGAGGACCCCGCCCTGGCCGCCGCCGCCCAGGCACACATCGGATTCGACCTCCCCGATATCGGGGTCTCCCGCTCCCAGGGAAAGCTGCTGCACCTGCTGGCCCTCGTCCAGCGCGCCGAGCGCATTCTGGAGATAGGCACCTTCGGCGGGTACAGCTCCATCTGGCTCGCCCGCGCCCTGCCGCCCGGCGGACGGCTGGTCACCATCGAGTGGGAGCGCTCGTTCGCCGAGACCGCCGCCGGCCATCTGGCGCGGGCCGGTGTCGCCGACCGCGTCGACCAGCGGGTGGGCCGGGCGCTCGACATCCTGCCCGACCTCGCGAAGACCGGGGAGCAGCCGTTCGACCTGGTCTTCATCGACGCCAACAAGCCCGACACCCCGGAGTACTTCGACTGGGCGCTCGAACTGTCCCGGCCCGGCGGCGTCATCGTCGTCGACAACGTGGTGCTCGGCGGCGCCGTCGCCGACGCGGACGACCCCGACGGCGGCGTGCGCGGGATGCGGCGCTTCCACGAGAAGGTCGCCGCGGAGCCCAGGGTCAGCGCCACCACGATCCAGACGGTGGGCGCCAAGGGCTACGACGGCTTCACCCTGGCCGTGATCCTGCCCGACCCGGACGGCCGGCCCGAGGCGCCCGCCCCGCGCTGACGCCCGGCGGGAGGGCGGCCCCCCGGGGGCGGCGGCGGACCGGACACCGGCCGTCCGCCGCCCCCGTCGTCGTGCCGGCCCGCCGCTCATGCCTGGTCGGGCCCGATGAGGTCCGGCGCCGTCCAGCCGTCCAGGTCGTACTCGGACATGCACTCCTCGGCGAAGCCCCGGTAGCCGTCGACCAGGCCGGACGCGGTCTGCGCCATCAGCAGTTCGATACGGACGTTCTCGTGGTTGCCCGAGTAGTTGCGCTCGTACAGTTCGTGCCGGCCGCCGAACTCCGTGCCCACCGAGTCCCAGATCAGCTTCATCAGCTTGACCCGCTCCACCGAGTCGTATCCGTTCGACCCGCGCATGTAGCGGTCGAGATGCGGCCGCAGTTCGGGGTTCTGGAAATCCTTGGCGTGGGAATTCAGGTAGATGAGGCCGCTGCTGAGGTCCTGAAGGATGATCTCGCGGACCCGCGGATAGCCGATCGTCATGAACCAGCGGTATGCCATGCCGTAATCCAGGTTCGGCAGCAGTCCGCCGTCGTGCCATGCGTTCGGATTGTGCGCCATCGCGTCGCTGAGACCCCAGAACATGTTCCGCCAGGCGAGCACCTCGCCCACCCTGGTCTGAATGCCCCGGAAATCCTTCGTGCCGGTCACGTCCAGCCCCTTGAGGAGCAGGCCGGCGAGGAAGTCCAGCTTCACCGCGAGCCGGGTCACGCCGTGGAAGGTGAGCCGGTGCGTGAACCCGGACGTGTTCAGGAAGGTCCCGGCCTTCGCGGTGTCGCCGTAGATGAAGACGTTCTCCCAGGGGATCTTCACCTTGTCCAGGATGAAGACGGTGTCGTTCTCGTCGAGGCGGCTCGACAGCGGGTAGTCGAAGGGGCTGCCCATCCGGTTCGCGGCCAGCTCGTACGACTGGCGGCAGATCAGCTTCACCCCCGGCGCGTCCATCGGCAGCGTCGCGACGAGCGCGAACTCCTTCTTCTTGACCGGCAGTCCGTAGTGCGCGACGAAGTTGAAGTGGGTCAGCGCCGACCCCGTCGCCACCACCTTCGCGCCGCTGACCACCAGGCCGTCGTCGCACTCCTTCTCGACGTGCACGAACACGTCGCCGACCTCGTCCGGCGCCCGGTTGCGGTCCACGGGCGGGTTGATCACCGCGTGGTTCCAGAACAGCACCCGCTCCTGCGCCTCCGCGTACCAGCGACGGGCGTTGTCCGCGAACTCCCCGTAGTAGTCCGGGTCCGCTCCCAGCGTGACGAGGAAGCTCGCCTTGTAGTCGGGGCTGCGGCCCATCCAGCCGTACGTCATCCGGGCCCAGCGGGCGATCGCGTCCCGGTCGCCGACCAGGTCCTCCACACTGCGCGGCACCCGGTAGAACTTGTGCGTGTAGCCGTCGCTGCCGGTGTCCGTCGGCGTGGTCAGCGTGTCGTGGTGCTCCGGGTCGTGCAGCGCGTCGTACAGCCGCGCCGTCATCCGCGCCGTGTTGCGGAACGCCGGGTGCTTGGTGACGTCGTCGACCCGCTCCCCGTACGCCCAGATCTCCCGGCCGTCGCGGATGCTCTCCAGGTACTCGTCGCCGGTCATCGGGCGGGTCGTGCGGCGCGGCGCCGCGTCACCGGTGGCGCCCGCGGCGCCGGTGGCCCCGGTGGCGGGGGTTTCCGCCGCGCCCGTGCTGTGCCTCGTGTCCGTCATGTACGTCAGTCCCCTGTCCTGTCTGTCCTGTCGGGCTCTTCGGGTACCGGGAGGTGCGTCACCGGGTCCATGCCGTCCAGGCACAGCGACCAGGCGACGGCGGAGTCGTCCGGCGCCAGCGCCGGGAAGGCGCCGCCGTGGAACAGCAGCGGCCGTCCCGGACGGCTCTCGAACTCCTCGACGCTCCCGATGTGCAGCGTGTGGTCGCCGCCGTCGTGGATCTGCCAGGGCCGGCAGACCAGATGGGCCACCGTGCCCGCCAGCCGCGGGTGCGGCCCGTCCTCGTCCACCCACGGCACGGGCTCCGCCATGGGCCGACCGGCGAAGTGCATCGCCAGATCGCGCTGCGAGGCGTCGAGGATGTTGACGACGTAGTCGCCGTCCTGCCGCAGCAGCGCGCCCGCCCGGCTGCGCCGGTCCAGCGCCACCAGGGCCAGCGGCGGGTCCAGCGACACTGAGGTGAACGCGTTGACCGTGGTGCCGTGCACGAGGTCGCCGCGGCGGCAGGTGATCACCGTGACCCCCGTCGCGAACTGGCCCATGCAACTGCGCAGGGCGCGCGGGTCGATCGGCCGGGGCGCGGTGTCCACGCCCCCTCGCTCAGGCATGCTCATGGGTCCCCCTGGACTCCCGGAGCCGGGTGACGTGGACACCGGCCCCGTCGCTGTCGTGGACGCCCGGCCGGGGTGCCGCGGCCGGCGCCAGAGCGTCGGTCAGCAGGTCGGCCAGGATGCCGGGGCCGTCCTCGGTCAGGAACGACTCCGCGTGGAACTGGATGGTGGACAGGGCCGGGCCGCGCAGCGCGATGACCTCGTCGCCGGCGCGCTGCACCTGCACCGGCCCGCCGCCCAGCGGCGGGTGCAGCCGGTCGCCGTCGGCCCGCGCGGCGTAGCTGTTGTAGAAGCCGGCCCGGCGCGGCCTGCCCCACAGCGGGACCCGCAGCCGTCTGCCCTGCGCCGGGTCGGGCAGCCGGGCCACCCGCAGCCCCAGCAGCGTGCACACCACCTGGTGTCCCAGGCAGATCGCCGCCAACGGCAGCCCGGCCGTGAGCCGTTCGCGGGCCGTGGCCCGCAGCACCCGCACCCGGGGATCGGCCGTGTCCCGCGGATCGCCGGGCCCCGGTCCGAGCAGGACCACGCCCGGCGACCCGGCGACCCCGCCCGCCGTCCGGTGCCAGGGCACCACCCGCACCGAGCAGCCCAGCGACCGCAGTTGGTAGGCGAGCATCGACGTGAACCCGTCCTCGGCGTCGACGATCGTGACCTCGGCGCCCGCCACGGCCCGGGCGGCTCTGACGTCGCCGGTCCCGCGCAGCCAGAACGCCGCCAGCCCGTCGTTGCGGGCGGCCAGCGCGCCGCGCACCGGACCGGCCTCGGCCAGCCCCGCGGCGGACGCCGGCACCGGCGCCTTCGCCGACCGCCGACCGGACAGCGCGTCCAGCAGACCCGACAGCTTGGCGGTGGTCTCCGCCGTCTCGTGCGCCGGCACCGACTCCCGTACGACGGTGGCGCCCGCCGTCAGCCGTACGGTGCCGTCCGCCCCGAGGTCCGCCATGCGCAGCATCAGCGCCGCGTCCAGCCGCCGCTGCCCGCCCTCGCGGCCCAGCAGGGCGATGACCCCGCTGTAGTAGCCCCGGCCGCGCGGCTCGTACCGCTCGATCACCCGGCAGGCGTTCTCCACCGGGCTGCCCGTCACGGTCGGCGCGGGCATCGTGGTGCGGAGGATCTCGGTGAGCGGGCGGTCCGAACGGCCGGAGAGGTAGTACTCGGTGTGCGCGAGCCGGGACATCCACTTCAGGGACGGCCCGCTGACCCGGACCTCGTCGCCGCACAGGGCCGCCATCATCTTCAGTTCCTCGTCGACGACCATGTACAGCTCGTCGGTCTCCTTGGGGTCGCGCAGGAAGCGCAGCAGCCCCGGCAGGTCGGCGCCGGTCCGCGGGTAGCGGTAGGTCCCGCTGATCGGGTTCATCTCGACCAGGTCGCCCCGCACCCGCACCTGCTGCTCCGGGGTCGAGCCGATCAGGTACCGGTCGCCGGTGAAGATCAGGAACGTCCAGTAGGCGCCGGTCTCGGCCGTGATCAGCCCCCGCAGCACGGCGAGGGCGGCCGTGCGGTCGAAGGCGCGGATGCGGCCGTGCAGGCTGCGGGCCAGCACGAAGTTGGAGCCCTCGCCGCGGTGGATCTCGCGGTGGACGATGGCGTCCACGGCCGCCGCGTAGCCGTCGTCGTCGATGTCGAAGCGGGTGTCCTCCACCCGCGGCGCCCGGTCCGGCAGGCAGGCCAGCAGCCGGTCGAGGGGGACCCTCCGGTGCTCGCGCACCTCCATGGCGAGCAGCGGCTCGCCGTCGTCGGGGTGCGCGAAGCCGCGCTCGCGGATCTGCCGGTAGGGGGCGAGGACGAGGGTGTCCGGGGCGTCCGCGCCGCCGTCCGTGGACCGCGTCGCCCCGCCGGGCCGGTCCAGGCCGAGGGCGTCCAGGTCGTCCTCGCGCCGTACCGGGCCGCTGAGGATCTCCACCGGCGCCGTGCGGCCGGCGCCGGAGCGGTGCAGCACCGCGAAGGGGTGGCCCGGCGGCGGCAGCAGCGCGTCGTGGGCCTGCGCCGGAGCGGCGGTGGTGGCGGGGGGCGCGGTCATACGGCCGCCCCCACGGGCAGCCGGCAGTGTGCGACGGCGGCGACGGCCTGGACGAGGCTGAGCCGGGGGTCGCACAGGCTGCGGTAGCCCGGCCCGCGGACGGGGACGCGACCCGCGCCCTCGCACTCGCAGATGTCATCGGGCGAGGCCTCCAGGTGCAGCCCCGCGCACCGCTCCCCGTTCTCCGCCAGGACGTCCACGCACTGCCGGATCTCGGACATGATCGTGTCGAGGCGTCGCGTCTTGAGCCCGTCGGGCGTCTTCACGGTGTTGCCGTGCATCGGGTCGCACATCCACAGCACCGGGTGCCCGGCCTGCCGCACCGCCCGTACCAGCGGGGCCAGTCCGGCGACCCGGTCCGCGCCGAACCGGGCGATGAGGGTGAGCCGGCCCGGGGTCCGGTGCGGGTCGAGCGCCGCGCACAGGTCCAGCACCTCGTCGACGGTCGCCTCGGGCCCGACTTTGCACGCCACCGGGTTGTCCAGTTCGGTCATCAGACGCACGTGTGCGAAGTCGGCCTGACGGGTGCGCTCGCCGATCCAGGGCCAGTGCGTGGACGCCAGATAGCTGCCGCCGTCCGTGTGCCGCCGTACTTGGGGGAGTTCGTAGTCGAGCAGGAGCGCCTCGTGGCTGGTCCACACCCGGTCCTCGGGAGCGGCGCCCTCGCCGCGGCCCAGCCGGTCGAGCGCGGTGACGGCGCAGCGGGCGGCCTCCAGTCCGGTGATGACGCGGGACGGGTCGGGTGTGCGGGCCTCCTCGCAGGCCTCCGGCGCGTTGACGACCGGGCCCCGGAACACCGGGAGCCGTCCGCCGGGGACGGTCTCCCAGTCGTCGGAGCGGGGCTTGGCGAACTGCCCGGCCATCCGCCCGACGCGCACGACGGGCAGACCGGAGCCGGTGCGCATGACGTCGCCGAGGACGTCGAGCATCTCCACCTTGCGTTCGACGTCGCAGGGTGCGCACTCGGTGGTCAACTCCACGCAGTCGCCGGCCTGGATGAGGCAGAACTCGCCCTCGGCGGCCCGCGCGAGGAGCCCGCGCAGCTCGCGGACGCTCGCGTACGACACCAGCGGCGACTCGCGGGCCAGCCGGTCGTGCACGGGGGCCAGGCGGGAGGGATCGGGCCATTGAGGCTGCTGGCGGGCGGGGAGAGCGGCCACCATCGAGGCGATCAACGGGTCGTGTCCGGCGCCCGGAAAGGGGTATCGAGACATGCTGTCGGCCTTCGTTCTGAGCGGCCAGGGGAGTGACCGCCTGCGGATGTCTGGGTGGGGGGAGCCGCTGGGCGGCCCGGTCTACGCGCCCTGCCGCGCAAGGGCACGGTCGTCCAGCTCACCGGCCGCTTCGAACCAGCGGATCATGCGGGCGAGGGACCGGCGGTCGATGTCGGGCCAGTGCAGCCCGAGGCGGTCGAGGAGCCGGGTCGTCCGCTCGTTGCCGTAGGTGTTCTCGCCCAGTTCGAGCGCGCCCTCCCGGAACAGCGGGACGGCCGCGGCGAGGGCGTTGCCCCCGGGCCGGCGGGCCGACTCCTCCAGGCGCGTCAGCCACTCCTCGGCGGGCACCGTGTCCAGCGGGTGCCCGCAGTCGCGGACGGCGGCGTGCACGGGGGTGAAGTCGGAGCCGCGCGGGTGGAACAGGTGGTACGTGGCGCCGTCGGCGGACGGCTCGCGGGAGAGGGCGGCGACGGCCCGGCCGACGAAGTCCACCGGCAGCAGGTCGGTGGTGAGTTCCTCGGCGGGCGGGGCCGAGCCGAGTTCGATGAAGCTCTTGATCTGCCGCCACAGGAAGTCGTCGGCCTGGCAGGCGCCGGTGACGCTGTCGCCGGAGATCCGGCCGATGCGATAGACGGTCACCGGCATCCCGCGCTCCCGCGCCAGGCGGGCGATGCCCTCGGCGACCCACTTGCTCTGCGTGTAGCCGATGCCGAGGCCCTCACACCTGTCGGGCACCGCTTCCTCGGTGATCGTCCCGCCCTCGCGGCCGGGGGCGAACACGGCGACGGTCGACATGTGGTGCACGTGCTTGAGCCGTCCCGTGGCGGCGAACTCCAGTACGGAGCGCAGGCCGTCGACGTTGGCCGGCTTCACCGAGGCGTACGGCAGCACGAAGTTGATGTGCGCCGCCGCGTGGTGGACCGCCTCGACCGATCCGGCCAGCTCGTCGTGGTCCGCGTCGGACAGGCCCATCCGGGGCCGGGCCAGGTCGCCGGGGACGGCGCGCACCCGTTCCCAGTCGATGCCATCGGTGATGCCGTACCGGTCGGCCGTGGCGTGCAGCCGGGCCAGGGCGGCGTCCGCGTCCTCGGCGCGCACCAGACAGGTCACGGTGTGCCCGGGGAAGCTCGCCAGCTCCCGCAGCAGCCAGCAGCCGAGGAAGCCGGTCGCGCCGGTCAGCAGGAACCGGGTCGCGGCGTCCGGCGCGACCGGTGTCCGGTCGCCGGGGTGGACGGTGTCCGGCAGGGTCACGTCGGCGCGCAGGTCGGCCGTGGGCTCCGTGAAGGCGGTGGTGTCGCCCGCCCGCCGCTCGTCGATCCGCGCGGCCATCCCGGCGACCGTCGGGTTGTCGAACAGGGTCCGCAGCGGGATGTCGACCTCGAACGACGTCCGCAGCCGGTAGACGAGTTCGGTGGCGATGATGCTGTTGCCGCCGAGGGTGAAGAAGTCGCCGTCGCGTCCGGGGACACCGCCGCCCAGGATGTCCGCCCAGGCCTCGGCGATCGCGCGCTCGGTCCCGGTCCGCGGCGGTTGTGCCGCCCTGGCGTCCTGGTCGGCGCCCCGGTCGCGCACCTCTGCGGCCAGCCGTCCGGCCAGCCCGCCCCGGTCGATCTTCCCGCTGGGCGTGGTCGGCAGCCGGTCCAGCCGGACCAGGTGCGCGGGCACCAGGTACTCCGGCAGCCGCTCGGCGAGCGCGGCCCGCAGCCGTGCGGTGTCGTCGGCGCCCTCGCCCGTGACGGCGGCCACCAGCCGCCGGTCGCCCGGCCCGAACTCGACCGCGACCACCGCCGAGTCCCGCACTCCGTCGAGGGCGTCGAGGGCGGCCTCGACCTCGCTGGGTTCCACGCGGTAGCCGCGAATCTTGATCTGGTCGTCGGCGCGGCCCAGGTACTCCAGGTCGCCGCGGGCGTTCCACCGGACGAGGTCGCCCGTACGGTAGATCACCTCGCCCTCGCCGCCGTACGGGTCGGGCAGGAAGCGCCGTGCCGTCTCCTCGGGCCGGCCCCGGTAGCCGGGCGACAGGTACGGGCCGCCGATGTACAGCTCGCCCGTGACGCCCGGCGGGAGGAGTTCGCGGTCCGGGCCGAGGACGCGCAGCCGCATCCCGTCGACCGCCCGCCCGATCGGCGGGGCCTCGGGCCAGTCGGCGGGGTCGCCCGACAGCTCGTGCCAGGTGGCGAGGTGGGTCTCGGACGGGCCGTACATGTTGAGCAGCCGGGCGCGGGGGTGCCGGGCGAAGAACTCCCGGATCTGCGGGGAGACGACCAGCGCCTCGCCGACCGAGGTCACCTCGCGCAGCGCGTCGCAGCGCAGGTCCTCCGCGACGGCGAGCGCCGCGAACCGCTGGAGCGCGATGTACGGCAGGTACAGGCGGGTGACGTCGTGCTCGGCGACGAACGCGGCCAGCCGGTGCAGGTCCTTGTGGAGTTCACCGGGGATCAGGGCGAGTGTTCCGCCGACGCAGAGCGTCCCCAGGATCTCCATGACGGAGACGTCGAAGGAGAGCGTCATGTACTGGAGGGTGGTGCCCGTCGCCCCGCAGGGACTGATCCGGTGCTGGGCGGCGACCAGGTTGCCGACGGTGCGGTCCCGGATGACGACGCCCTTGGGGGCGCCGGTCGACCCGGAGGTGTGGATGACGTAGATCTCGTCGTCGGGCGTCCGGGTCGGGCCGAGTGGCGCGGGGTCGGCGGCGGCGATCCGGTCCGCCTCCCGGTCGATCTCCAACAGCTGTGTGCCAGGCGGAAGTCGGTCGGCCGTGGCGCTGTCGGTGAGGACGAGGAGGGCCTCGGTGTCGTCCAGGACGTACGCCACCCGCTCCGGCGGGTGCGACGGGTCCAGCGGCACGTAGGACGCCCCTGACTTCACGACGGCGAGCAGTCCCGCGACCATCTCGACCGAACGGGGCAGGGCGATCGCGACCCGGCGGCCCGCCGCCGCGCCCTCCTCGCGCAGGACCCGCGCGAGCCGTCCGGCCCGCTCGTCCAGTTCGCGGTACGTCCACCCGTGGGCGCCGTCCGTCACGGCCACGGCGTCCGGGGTCGCCGCCGCCTGCCGCTCGAACAGTGCGGCCACCGGCACCGCAGGCGCCGAGCGGTCCACACGGTCGTCGTGGGCCAGCACCTCCCGCTCCTCGTCGGCGGCAAGCAGTCCGAGATCGCGGACCGGGGTGTCCGGAGCCGCCTCGGCGAACCGGGTCAGCAGCCGGCCCAGCCGTTCGCCCATGCTCCGCGCCGTCGCCTCGTCGAAGAGGTGCGCGTCGTACTCCAGGCTGCCGAGCAGCCCGTCCGCCTCCCGGGCGAACACCACCGACAGGTCGTACTTCGCGCCGTGCGCCATGTCACGCCGGATGGTCAAGGGCGTTGCTTCGTAGGTGACTTGGGCGGAGCCGGGATCGGTCAGGACGAGCATCGTCTGCACGACCGGCGTGTGAGCGCCGGTGCGGTCGGGCCGCAGCCGCTCCACGACCTTGTCGAAGGGGGCCCACTTCAGCCGCAGTGCGCCGGCCACCTCCTCGCGCGCCCGACCCAGCACCTCGCGCACGGTCATCGCGCCCGTCACGTCCTGGCGCAGCACGACCATGTTGACGAAGTAGCCGACGAGGTCCTTGGTCTGCGGGTCGTCCCGCAGGGAGACGGGCGAGCCGATCAGCACCCGCTCCTGGCGGCTCAGCTTGGCGAGGAACGTGCCGTACACCGCGAGGAGCGCCATGAACAGCGTGACACCCTCCTGCTTCGCCAGCCGTTCCAGCTTCTCGGTCACCCCGGCCGGGACGCGTAACGGGAGGGTGGCGCCCCGGTGTTCCTGCGCGGCGGGCCGGGGCCGGTCGGAGGGCAGGGCCAGCACGGGCAGGTCCCCGGCGAGCCGGTCGGCCCACTCGTCGAGCAGCCGGGTGGTCCGCTCGGGCGTGAGGTGCCTGCGGTGCCACTCCGCGAAGTCGGCGTACTGCGGGCGTCCCGGCACGGCCTCCACCGGCAGGCCCCGCCCGGTGCGGTCGTAGGCGTCGAGGAGTTCGCGCAGGAAGATCCCGGCCGAGGCGGCATCGGACGCGATGTGGTGGATGTTGCAGACGATCGCGCTCTCCGCACCCGGACCGAGCGCACAAGTCACCGAGACCACGGGCCCGTGCTCCAGGTCGAGGCGGGTGTTGGCCACCCGCCGGGCGAGCGCGTCGAGTTCCTTGTCGTCGCCGTACTGCTCGACGCCGTAGTGGAAGGCCGTGTCGTCGTCGGAGACGACCTGGAGGAGCCGGGCGTCACGCAAGGCGTAGGTGGTGCGCAGGACTTCCTGGCGCCGCAGCACCCCGGCGACGGCCCGCCGCAGCCGTTCCCCGTCGAGCCGGAACGGCAGCCGCGTCAGGAACGGGCCGTTGTAGGCCTGCGGGGTCGGCAGGTACTGGTCGATGAGCCAGATGCCGCTCTGGCCGAACGAGGCCTGCGTCGTGGCGCCGTCGCGCGGCGCGGACCCGGCCGTCAGCTCCTGTCCGCCGGAGCCGGCGCGGCCCCGCGCGAGCCGCTCGGCCACGGCAGCCGCGCTCTGCGCGCCCAGCTGTTCCCCGGCCGGCGGGTCGACGGCGAAGACGGCCCGCAGCACCGCGCCCAGCTGCTCCAGCAGCGCGGGGTCGTCGCAGTGGTCGGAGAAGGCCTCGTCGGGCCTGAGACCGGGGGAACGGAGTGTTCTCCTGGCCAGGTCCAGAACAGCCGATGTCAAAGGGTTGTTCACGGTCCGCCCCCTCCGGAGACGTCGGGCGACCGGCGCGGCGCGCGTGCCGGGCGCTGTCGGGTCTCCGTCAGCCGTGCGACGACGAGGTGGTGGCCGCCTGGTCGCGGGACTCCTCGATGAAGCGCGCCAGCTGCTCGACCGTGCCGTGCCGGAAGACCGTCTCGGTGGTGATCTCGATCCCGAATATCTTCTGGAGACGGGAGGCCAGCTGCACGAAGTGGAGGGAATTGCCGCCGTGTCCCAGGAAGGAGTCGGTGGTCGAGAAGTCGTCCATTCCGGAGATCTCGATCCAGGACTGGAGGACGACAGCTTCGAGGGGGTTCTGCATGGTCTTCTCGCCTTTCTCGGATTTCTCGTTCCTGTTGTTCCGGATTTTCTGGTTCTTCCGGGATTCCACGGTGAGCGCGGTGCGGTCGATCTTCCCGTTCACGTTCGTCGGCATTTTCTCCAGGTGCCGGAACACGGAGGGGACCATGTGCGAGGGCAGGTCCGCGGAGAGCCGCCGGACCAGGTCCGAGGGGTCGGCCGGGCAGCCGTCGCCGGTGGTGTAGAAGGCGACGAGTCGCTTCTCGTGGGTGTCCTCGTCCTCGAAGGCCTTGACGGCGGCGTCCGCGACCCCGTCGAGGGCGCGCACGGCCAGCGTCACGGCGCTGGTCTCCACCCGGAACCCGCGGATCTTCACCATGCCGTCGGACCGCCCCACCAGCACGATGTCGCCGTTGTCGTTCCGCCGCGCGAGGTCGCCTGTGCGGTAGAGCAGTCCGTCGCCGTCCGGGTTGCGGGTGAACTTCTCGGCGGTCAGCTCCGGCTGGTCGGCGTAGCCGAGGGCGACGCCGGTGCCGCCCACGCAGAGTTCGCCCACCTCGTCGGCGTCACAGGGGCGCATCGACGGGTCGTAGACCTCCAGGGTGACCGTCGGCAGCGGGCGGCCGATCGGGACGACGCCCGCCCCGTCCACGTCGTCGGGCGAGGTCAGCGGGTGCAGGGCGGTGATCGAGGAGTTCTCCGTGCACCCGTAGCCGTTGTAGACGACCGCGTCGGTGTGCGCGAGGGCGCGGCGCAGGTGGCCGGGGGAGGGGAAGTCGCCGCTGAGCAGCACGATCCGCACCGGGCGCAGACACTCCGGCTCCTGGTCGACCAGAGCGTTGAACAGGCCGCAGGGGAGGCTGAGCACGGTCGCGCCGCGCTCCTCGACGGCCTCGCGCAGCACCGGCAGCGAGGGGAGCCCCGGGGGCATCGGCAGCAGGGTGGCGCCGTGCAGGAAGGCGAGCCAGATCTCGATCGTCGAGGCGGCGAACGAGAACGCGGCCGACTGGGTCAGGCCGTCCGGGGGGCCGATGTCGAGGGGGCCGCTGTGGGGGCCGAGCCGGGCCAGTCCGCGGTGCGCGATCCGTACGCCCTTGGGCCGGCCGGTGGAGCCGGAGGTGTACATGAGGAACGCGGTGTCCTCGGGGCCGGTGCCGGGATCGGTGTCGCCGTCGGGGAGTCCCTCGCTGCCTCGGACCAGGTCGTCCCGGGAGAGCGCGCCGGCGCGGGCCTCGGGGGGCAGGTCGTCGGGGTCGTCGCAGATCACCGGCGACGGGCGGGCCTCGCGGAGGATACGGGCGAGGTACTGCGTGGGATGGGCGGGGTCGAGCGGGACCACGCAGCCTCCGGCCTTGAGGACCGCGAGGAGGACCGCGTAGAGGTCGGGAGAGCGGTGCATGTGCACTCCGACGCGGTCGCCTCTACCGACGCCGCGAGCCTGGAGGTGCCGGGCCATGCGGTTGGCCCGCCGGTTGAGCCGGTCGTACGTGACGCGTTCCGCGCCGTCCGCGAGGGCGACGGCCCCGCCGTGCAGGCGGACCGTCCGTGCGAAGAGGGTCGTCAGGACGAGAGGGGGGTCCTGGGTCGGTGGACTTCCCGCCCGTAATGCGGCTTCCAGCTTTTCCGTCGACTCTTCCGTCGATAATGACGGGTAATTCTTTTCCATGATCGCTGATCTCCTCGGGGGTTCGTCCGGAGGAAGGGCTCCCGGGGTTCCCGTGCGCCCGCAGCGCATGTCGTGGAGAACCTGAGTCGGGCTCGTGCGTAGTCAGCGGCTAAAGGTGAAAATATGGTTTCCGTCTGGAAATCGATGCTAATCACGGTTTCGCGTCGATGTCAAACGTGTGTGCTGATCCGCTGGTTGTGCGGGTATCCCCGTGCGTTAAGCGCACGCACCGGCCCATGGAATGGGGCGTGAAGCTCCGCCCCGCCTCCGTGTCGGCCCGGCATATCCGGTGCGCCCGTTCGGTGCGGTCGACCGGTACGCGTCCGCGACCGGCCCTCGCACTCCCGTACCCCGGCTTCGCGGGCTCACGCCCCCCGATGGTGTCCTCAGGGAAATCATTTTTCGGCCGATGGCGGCCCCGGCGGCACACCCTTGGTAAAGTGGAATCCCCCCACCGGTCACCCCCGTACCGGAAGCACTCATGACTCCACTAGACGGCTCGACCCCCACCCATCATGCGGAACCGACCGTTCTACAGGCAGCCCTGACCCACCTTCAGTGCCTGCTGGTCGCCCGCCGCTCCCGCGTCAACCCCGAGGGCGTCAACTGGCACCAGTACGACGTCCTCGAACTCCTGCGTGCGCGCGGCTCCATGCGGCCCTCCGAGCTGAGCGACGTGCTGGAGGTCTCCCGGCAGACCACGTCGAAGGCCCTGCGCGTCCTCAAGGACCTGAACCTGGTGGAGCAGGTGGCCGCCGGAGAGGACCGCCGCGAACTGAGCACCTCCCTCACCCCGGAGGGGCATCTGTTCCTCGCCCGGATCGCCCGCGGCCACCACGACGTCGGACGGCTCGCCGCCTCGGTCCTGACCGAGGGCGAGAGCGCCCTGTTCGCGGAACTCTGCGAGAAGGTCGCCGCGGCCATGGAGTCCGACCAGGTGCGGTGAGACCGTCGCCGGGTGTCCTGTCGGGGGCCGCCTCGTTGCGCCGGGCATGAACGATCACACCCCCCACGTCCGTCCGGCGCCCGTGCTCGTCCTCGGCGCCCGCGGCACCACCGGCCGCCGCGTCGCCGCCCGCCTGCGCGACGCCCACCACCCGGTCCGGGCCGCCTCCCGCGGCTCCGCCGTCTCCTTCGACTGGCACGACGACACCACCTGGGAGCCGGCGCTCACCGGCGTCGAACGCGTCTACCTGATGCTGCCGCACGCATTGCCGCTGGCACCGGACTTCGTCCACCGCGCGCTCGCGACGGGCGTACGCCGACTGGTCCTGCTGTCCAGCCGCGCCATCGAGGAGATGGGTGACGAACGGCTGATGGCCGCCGAGCGCCTGGTCCGCGACTCCGGGGCGGACTGGACGATCGTCCGGGCCGATTGGTTCGACCAGAACTTCGACGAAGGCATCTTCCGCAAGGCCGTCCTCGACGGCACGCTCGCCCTGCCGCTCGGGGAGTGCCGCCAGACGTTCGTCGACGCGGACGACATCGCCGCCGTCGTCGTGGCCGCCCTCACCGAGGACGGCCACTCCGGCCGCACCTACGAGGTGACCGGCCCCGAGGCGCTCTCCTTCACCGACGCGCTGACACTGATCGGGCGCGCCGCCGGCCTCTCCGTCGACTTCCACGGTGACAAGGAGACCTACCGCGCCACCGGACTCGCCGAGGGCCGCCCCGCCGAGGACGTCGAGCGCGAGATCAGCGCCTTCACCGCCCTGGCCGCCCTCGGCGACGCCCACCCCACGGACACCGTCCACCGCCTCACCGGCCGTCCCCCGAAACGCTTCGCCGCCTACGCCGAGGAGACCGCGGCGACGGGGGCGTGGTCGGGCAAGGGATGAGACGCGAGGGTGCGGGTCACCGGGTGAGAGGGCACGGATCCAGCTGAGTACGGGCGTGATGCCGATCCCGGCCGCGATCCATATCGGCTGCTGGTGCGCGAGGCCCGGCGGGAAACGGGGACGCATGGGCTCGTGCTGTACCTGCCGCAGGCACAAATCGACTCGGTGGCACAGTTGTTCTGGTTGCACCCGAAGTCCGCGGGCGGTGCGGCGGGCCTGGTCCCAGGCGACGAGCACCGCGTCCGGGCAGTCCGCCCAGACCGGGTCGGTCAGGTCGGCCGCGGCGCGCGTAGTTCCAGGGCGCAGGGGAGGGTGCCCGCACCGGCTGGGGGACTTCTTGGCCGCTTCTGCTTCTGTCACCGCCCGCTGTCTGGCCGCCGCAGCGCTCGCCGCCGGCGCCCTCGTCTCGGTGGCGGCGCTGCCCGCGTCCGCGGCCGATCACCGTCGGGCCCGGGAGCGGGTGGAGATCTCCGCCGTCCAGGCCGACTCCCCGGGACGCGACGACCGCTCCATCCGCTCGCTGAACAAGGAGTGGGTGGAGCCGACTTCTTCGACGGGGTAGGTCTCGGTGACCTCCACCCTGTCCACAGCACCTTCGTGCTCAACCGCGCGGAGATTGGTCCAGAACTTCTCCGCTACTGGGGGATGTCGATCAGGACGCGGCCGCGGTAGCCGGCATCGATGCGGTCGTGGGCTTGGGCGATGTCCGTGAGCGGGAAGCGGGCGCCGACATCGACGGTGAGGGCGCCGACGGCGGCCGCGGCGGTGAGGTCGCGGGCGGCCTGGCGTTTGGCCTCTGCGGGGAAGTCGTCGCTGCCGAGCAGCCGCAGGGTGACGTTGTTGAACAGCATGCTCCAGAACGGGATTTCGGTGCGGTCGGAGCGGGTGGCGTACGCGGCGATGACGGCGCCGTTGGCGGCCACGGCGTCGTCCAGGTCAGCGTTGTCGGACAGGGCGACTTCGATGATCCGGTCCACGCCGTCGGGTGCGTGGGCTCGGATCGCGGCGGCCGGGTCGCCTGAGTCGAGGGCGACGGCGTGGGAGACGACCGCGGGATCGATCCTGTCCAGGTCGGCGCCGCGTCGGACGGTGCCGATGACCGTGGCCCCGCCCCAGCGGGCGAGCTGGGCGGCCAGCGAGCCCACTCCGCCGAGGACACCGTTGACCAGCACGAGTCTGCCGTCGACGGGGCCGTCGGCGAAGACGGTGCGGTGCGCGGTGATGCCGGGGATGCCCAGGCTCGCGCCGAGGTCGTCGCTCAGGTGGTCGGGCAGCGGGACGGCGAGCTCGCCGGGGACGACGGTGTACTGGGCGGCGGTGCCGAAGGGGCGGTAGGACTGGGCGCCGTACACCCACACACGCTGCCCGACGCGGCGCGGGTCGACGCCGTCGCCGGAGGCGTCGATGACGCCGGCGGCGTCGCTGTGCGGGATCACCCGCGGATAAGGCATGGCCGAGCCGGTCCAGCCACGCCGCTTCTTGGTGTCGCCGGGGTTGGCGCCGGAGACGCTGACGCGGACCCGCACCTCACCGGGGCCGGGTGTGGGGTCGGGCAGCTCACCGAGTTGGAGCACCTCGGCGGCCGGGCCCTGCTGGTCGTACCAGGACGCAAGCATGTTCAGTCCTTCCGGTCACGGGCGTGGATCTGGGGGCGGGGCCGCTCTTCCGTCTCTCGGGTGCCGTCGCCGTCCAGGGCCTGGTGGAGCCAGGCGCGCTCGGCGCGGCTGATGGCGCGGGCGGTGAGCAGCATGCCGCGCCGGTAGGGGTCCCTGACCTGCTCGGCGTGCAGCGGTGTGTCGCCGTCGTAGAAGAAGCTGGCGGGCGTCTCCAGGAAGTCCAGGCGGCGGCGCAGCACGGCGTGCTGCTCGGCACTGTCGGGCAGCAGTGAGAGGAACGCCAGGATCACGAACCAGCGGGAGAAGTCGGTGATCTCGTACTCGGCCGGTTCCCGCAGCCGCCGCAGCATGTCCTCACGGCCTGCCGCGGTCAGGTTCAGCACGTACCGGCCGCCGCCCGCTTCGGGTGCGGGGTGCCGTTCGATCAGACCGGTCTTCGTCAGCCGGTTGATCGCCGGGTAGAGGGTGCCGTCGCTGACGGGACGGCTGTAGCCGGTCAGGTCCGTGATGCGGCGGCGCAGCTCGTGACCGGGCAGGGGGCCTTCGGCGAGGAAACCGAGGATCGCGAGTTCGAGCATGACCCCACCCTCTCACATCGAAACGATGTGCACATCGTTTCGATGTTACCGTGCAGGGGAGGCGGCGCCCCGCCGTACCGCCGGCAAGGCCGCTCGGACGGGCGGCCGCACGCGCCGCACCCCTTCCCGAGAGCACGACACAAGGAAGACGAACCATGACGGCCCCTGTTTCCCGCCACGCCCACGTCACGTCCACCGACGGCACAGAGATCGCCGTCACGATCACCGGCCAGGGCCGCCCCCTGGTCGTCTCTCCGGGCGCCCTCAACGCCGCCTAGGACTGGCAGATCCTCGCCGACCTGCTGGCCCCGCGCTTGACCACCTACGCGATCGACCGCCGCGGCCGCGGCGCCAGTGGCGACAACGGCGAGCACGCCATCCAGCGGGAGGCCGACGACATCGCCGCCGTCCTCGACCTCGCCGGACCCGACGCGCTCCTGCTCGGCCACTCCTACGGCGGACTGGTCACCCTCGCCCACGCCCTGCACCAGCCCCCGGCGGCGCTCATCCTCTACGAGCCCCCGATCCCGGTGGGCGGCCCCGTCGGCGGCGACGCCCTCGCCCCCTTCGAGGAGGCCGTCCGGGCCGGCGACCTCGACCAGGCCCTCACCCTCGGGCTGCGGAACTTCCTGAAGTTCCCCGAGGAAGCCATCGAGGAGTTCCGTCAGACCCCGTTCTGGGCCATCCGCGCGTCCATGACTCCGACGTGGGCCCGCGAGATGCGCGCGATGGACAGCTTCGGTGACGACCTCACCCGTTTCGCCGACCTCGACGTCCCCACGCTCCTCGTGATCGGTGAACTCAGCCCCCGCTGGCTGACCGATGTCTCCCGCCGCCTGCACGAGGTTCTGCCCGACGCCCGGCTCGTCGAGATCCCGGGCGAAGCCCATGACGCCTTCCTCACCGGCCCCCACGCCCTCGCCGACGCCATCACCGCCTTCGCGGACGGTCTGCCTGCTCAGTGAATTCGACGGTCCCGCCCTCATGGACGGTCTCCTGTCAGTGGTGCAGGGCGTGTTCGAGCGTGGGGTGGCAGGGGATGAGAGTGTCGACGCCCACCATTGCGAGGACGCGCTGGACGGACTCCTGCGCGCCGGCGATGCGCACCCAGCCGTCCGTGTCAGTGACGGCCTGGTGGGCGGTGACGAAGACGTTGATGCCGGTGGAGTCCATGAAGGTCACGCCGCTGAGGTCCGCCACGATCCGTGCCGGCGCGCCGTCGTCTCCGGGCAGCAGGGCCTCGGTCAGGACGTCCTGGACGTCGTGGTCGATCTCGCCCTGGACGCTCACCACGCGGACACCGTCGACGAGGCGCTGCTCTACGCAGAACTGCTCCGGCTGGTCTGTCGTGTCGATGTCGGTCACGGTGTCCTCGGTTCGCGCGGGCGTGCCCAGGTCAGGGCCTGCGGCATTGATTGTGCCCCGCCAATCGGGGCACATGCTCTCGGACGGCTGTGCGGAACAGGATGCTCCGGGCATGTGCGAGGAAAGGGCGGGTAGGGGCGTACTCGTGAACGCAGAATGACGGCGCCATCAAGCGGACCCGACGCCTCGCGCAGCGCTGGTGCTGCGCCCATCGGACACCTGATCCGGGCCGGCTACGCCCTCGGCGGGGACGAGGGCTGCATCGCCGACGCCCGCCGGTGCGCCCTCGCCTTCCTCGCCCAGGCCGAAGTTGACTACCCCGTGTCCGTGTCCGCCCGCGCGCGTGATCTGACCCAGCTGGTCGTCAGCGAGCTGGTCACCAACGCCTGCAAGTACGCCCCGGGTCCGGTCCTGGTGGAACTGGGCATCACCGCCCGCTTCGTGGACGTCGTCGTGTGGGACAGCGATCCCCTCGTCCCTGCCGCCCGGGCCGCCGATCCCGGCCGGATAGGCCAGCACGGTTTGGAGATCGTCAAAGCCGTCAGCCAGGCCCTACTGGTCGAGCAGGAGCCGGTCGGCAAGCGCATCACGGCCCGCATCGCCCTGTCCGACGCGACGGCCGGATCCGTTTGAGGATCGCGGCGGGCTGAGTGCACCGGGCCGCCGCACGGCCGGACTGAGTGGTCAGTTTCGGGTGCTGAGGTGGCGTACGTGCGGCCCCCACTGCTGAAGGACCGGCGTGGCGCACCACTGGCACAGAGGGCTGCCGCCGTGGCCGTACTTCCGGGTTTTGCGCTGGCATGCCGAGCAGGGGCCGACCTGGTTTCCCAGGCAGACGAACGTCGACGGGTCAGGGTCGGTGACCGGGGGCGGGGGAGTGGTCACCGCACTGGTGTCCTTGCGGCGGGAAACGGGTGCAGGGGGCTGGCGTGGGGCCGCGGGATAAGTCGATGACGTCCAGGCGGGTGTCGGGCCGGCAGTGGGTGCAGGCGCGCAGGCCGTCGGCCAGGAGGCGGCGGGCCTCGTCACGGGCGACGGGCCGACGGCGTTTGCCCGCCGCGTAGCAGTCGCCGGCGTGGACCTGCACGGGCGGGCGGCCGGCGCCGATGCCGAACTCGACAGTCCACTCCGGCCGCGGAGGCCGCCTCTGCCGGCCTTGCTCGATCTCCGTTTGGCGCTGCTGCACGGCTTCAATCTTCGCGTCGATGCGGGCCAGCCACATGACGTGCCACACCCGCAGCGTGTGCAGGCGCTCCAGATCCGGCGGCAAGTCATCGAACACATTTACGATTCTATGCCCAAGATCGACGCCGCGCTGTCGCGAGTTCGATTTTGTGTTCGATAGCGTGAGCCGCCCCCGAGCACCTCGCCCCCAAGGACCGCCTCAGCCGCGGCCAAGGTTTACCCACCAGAACCCGAGCCCTGCTACCCATGACCGGCGTCCTGCAAGTCGGGGGCCACGATGCGCCCTTTGCGTCCCCGACTGCCCGGGGAGGACCCCGGGGCGCGAGACATACCGGGTTCGGCGGTGTTCGGACAGTGGTGTCGGGCCGCTGCCCGAACCTGCGAGCGGGGTCGTGGCCGACGGCGTTCAGCAGGCAGCGCTGACGGCGTCGGTCCGCAGGGGCGCGGCCGTCTTCGCGGTGATCTCGTCGAGGGTGATGCCGGGTGCGGTCTCGACGACGGCGAGGCCGTCGGGTGTGACGTCGAGGACGCCGAGGTCGGTGATGACGCGGTGGACGCACCGTTCGCCGGTCAGCGGCAGGGTGCACTCGGTCAGGATCTTCGGGCTGCCGTCCTTGGCGGTGTGCTCCATCAGGACGATGACCCGGCGGGCGCCGTGGACCAGGTCCATCGCTCCGCCCATGCCCTTGACCATCTTTCCGGGGATCACCCAGTTGGCCAGGTCGCCGCGTACCGACACCTGCATGGCGCCCAGCACCGCGGTGTCGATGTGACCGCCGCGGATCATGCCGAAGGACAGGGCCGAGTCGAAGAAGGACGCGCCGGGCAGGACGGTGACCGTCTCCTTGCCCGCGTTGATGAGATCCGGGTCGACGTCGTCGGCGGTCGGGTAAGGGCCGGTGCCCAAGATCCCGTTCTCGGAGTGCAGCACCACCTGCACACCGGGCGGGAGATGCCCCGGGATGAGGGTGGGCAGACCGATGCCCAGGTTGACGTAGGAGCCGTCGGTGAGTTCGGCGGCGGCGCGGGCGGCCATCTGGTCGCGGGTCCAGCCCCGGGGCGTGTCCGTCGTCGTGCTCATGCTCGTACCGTCCTCTTCTCGATCTGTTTGTCAGCGGCCTGAGCGGGGGTGAGCGCCACGATCCGCTGGACGAAGATGCCGGGGACGTGGACGGCGTCGGGGCTCAGCTCGCCCGGTTCCACGAGCTCTTCGACCTCGGCGATCGTGATCCGGCCGGCCATCGCCGCGAGCGGGTTGAAGTTGGCCGCGGCGCGGCGGAAGACCAGATTGCCGTGCCGGTCCCCCCGCCAGGCCCGGACGAGGGCGAAGTCGGTGGTGATGGCGTGCTCCAGGACGTGCGGTCGGCCGTGGAAGCCGCGAGTCTCCTTGGGCGGGGAGGCCACGGCGACCGAACCGTCCGCCGCATACCTCAACGGCAGGCCGCCCTTCGCGACCTGGGTGCCCACACCGGCCGGGGTGTAGAAGGCGGGGATGCCCGCACCGCCGGCGCGCAGCCGCTCGGCCAGAGTCCCCTGCGGCACCAGCTCCACCTCCAGCTCGCCCGACAGGTACTGGCGGGCGAACTCCTTGTTCTCGCCGACGTAACTGCCTGTCACGCGGGCGATCCGGCCGGCGGCGAGCAGCACGCCCAGCCCGCGGCCGTCCACGCCGCAGTTGTTCGACACGACCTGCAGGCCGGTGGCGCCCTGCTCGTGCAGGGCCCGGATCACCACTTCCGGGATGCCGCTGAGACCGAAGCCGCCGACGGCCAGTGACGCGCCGTCGGGAATGTCGGCGACCGCCTCGTCGGCGCTCGCGCTCACCTTGTTCACGGAAGTGGTCCTTTTCAGCCGGGCAGTACGGACGACCGGCCGCCGTCGACGGGGGTGGCGCCGGTGGTGCAGGACGCCTCGTCGGAGGCGAGGAAGACGGCCGCCTGACGACCTCCTGGGGAAGTCCGACGCGGCGGAGGGGGATGTTTCGGGTGATGGTCCGCACGGGAGAGTCGTCGTCCTGCTGGTCGCCGCGCGTGACCTCGGCGTCGATCACCGGGGCCGACGCAGTGCGCGCGGATGCCGTACGGGGCTCCTTCGGCGGCGAGCTGCCGGGGCATCGCGATCACCGCGCCCTTGGACGCCACCACAGACGGCGCCGGGTGGCGCAGAGGATGTCGATGCTCCGAAGACGACCCGCGGCTCCTCGACCCACGCACGGACGGCGTCCTCGTCGGTGACGTCGAGCGGGCCGGAGGCGACGGCCGTGCCGCCCACCTGCTCGACGAGACGCCGGGTCACCAGCGCGGACTCGTGCCGCAGGCCGGCGCCGACGACGATCGCGGACTCGGCCGCGAACCGCTGCGCCGCCGCGCGTCCCTGACCGCGGGCCGTGCCCGACATGAGGGCCACCTTCCCTTCCAGCGTTTCAATTCCCCTGCGAACGCGAAGCAGCCGAACCCATGGCAACCGAACCCAGAGCGTCCGAGAGGGACTTGACGCCGCCGTGCGCGGTGAGTCCGCCGTCGACCGGGATCTCGGCGCCGGTGATGAAGGACGACTCGTCGGACAGGAGGAACACCACGAGCGGGGCGATCTCGTCCACCGTGCCGGTGCGGCCGAGAGGTGTCTCGCGGATGTTCGCCTCACGGAAGGCGGGCGCGGCGGAGGCGGTCATCTCGGTCTCGATGAAGCCGGGATGGATCGTGTTGACACGGATGCCGCGCGGACCCAGCTCCATGGCGGCGGTCTTCGACAGGCCGCGCAGTGCCCATTTGCTGGTTGTGTAGGCGACCGGGTAATGGCCACTGAGCGCGGCGGTGGAGCCGACGTTGACGATGGACGAGCCGGGCGGCATGAGGGACGTGAGGTGCTGGATGGCAAGGAGCGGGCCGGTGACGTTGACGGCGTGGACGCGGGCGAAGTCGTCGGGGGTCACATCGCCGAGGCGAGCACGCCAGGTGATGCCCGCGTTGTTGACCAGCCCGTGCACCTGGCCGTACGACTCCCGCAGTTCGGCGGCCAGCGCCGCCCAGTGCTCCTCGTCGGTGACGTCGAGACGGCGGCAGCCGGGGGCCCGGGCCACGTCGGTGGCGATGACCCGGGCGCCCTCGCGGGTCAGGGCCTCGGCCTCGGCGGCGCCCTGGCCGCGCGCGGCACCGGTCACGACGACGACCTTGCCGAGGAGCCTCTTGGGGTGCAGGGCGTTCACGGCCGCTCCCTGGTGCGGCGGCGGGCGGGCGGCAGCGGCACCATGTCGACGCCGGGGACCACCGTGTTGGAGACGGTGCCGATGCCCTCCACGGTGAGGGTGACGGTGTCGCCGGGCTTCAGCGGGGGCGGGGACTGCTCACCCCGCACGCCCCACAGCTCGGCGAGACAGCCGCCGTTGCCGCAGGTGCCGGAGCCGAGCACGTCGCCGGGGCGGACGACGGTGCCCCGCGAGGCGTAGGCGACCATCTCCTCGAAGGTCCAGCTCATGTTGGACAGCAGGTCTTCACCGACGACCTCGCCGTTCACCGAGGCGGTCAGCGCCAGACGCAGAAAGCCGTCGGTGTCGCGGTACGGCTCCAGTTCGTCGGCGGTGACCAGGTACGGGCCGAGGGTGGCGGCGGTGTCCTTGCCCTTGCACGGGCCGAGGCGGACCTGCATCTCGCGGGACTGCAGGTCGCGGGCCGACCAGTCGTTGAAGACCGTGTAGCCGATGATGTGATCCCGCGCCTGCTGTGGCGTCAGGTCCCGCCCCTCCTGGCCGATGACGGCGGCGACCTCCAGCTCGAAGTCGAGGACTTCGCTGCCCGGCGGCACCGGTACGTCGTCGTGGGCGCCGATGACGGCGTACGGGTTGGTGAAGTAGAACGTGGGGGCGTCGTACCAGGCTTCGGGCACCCCGCCGCCGCCGTCCACGGACCGCCGTACGCCTTCGACGTGCTCCTCGAAGGCGACGAAGTCCCGCACGGTGGGCGGCTCGAGCGGCGGCAGCAGCCGCACCTCGGAGACGTGAGGGCCCGGCGGCACGTCGAGCGTGGCGGCGCCGGCGTGCAGGAGTGCGTCGAGTCCGTCGCCGGAGCGGATCAGCTCCGTGAGCGAGCGCGCCCCGGGCACCGGGTGGAGGCGGCCGTCCTCCTCCACGACGGCGACCCGGCGCTGGTGTCGATGTTCATAGGTGGCGAAACGCATGCACGGCTCCAGGCTCCGGCGGTCTTCGAACAACGGTGGAAACCGGGGACGCGGCAAGGGGCGTCAGGGCGGTGACAGGGCCACCGCGTCCCCGGGGTTCGAGGGGGGTCACACCGGTGGGGCGACGAAGCAGCCGCTGTCGACGTCGTTGAAGGACTCCTTGGCGACCAGTTCGTTCATGGGGTTGGCGGTGCCCCACTGGTCGGTGACCTCGGGCTGGGAGAAGTCGTAGACGTGGGGGTGCCAGGTGTCCTCGTCCAGCAGCTCCAGTTCCGTCGTGTACTCGACGGTGTTGCCGTGCGGGTCCAGGAAGTACGTGAACGTGTTGTCGCCCGCCAGGTGCCGGCCGGGGCCCCAGATCTTGCGGACGCCGGCGCGGATCACGCGGCCCGAGCCGCGCATGTACTCGTCCAGGCCGCGCATCTCGAAGGAGACGTGGTGCAGGGAGGTGTGCGGGCCCTTCGCGATGGCCATCGAGTGGTGCTGGTTGGAGATCCGCATGAAGTGCATGACCTCGCCCATGTGCGGCGAGCTGAGCGTGTCCGAGTGACGGAAGCCGAGGTGGGTCTCGTACCACGCGCGGGTCCTGTCGAGGTCCGGCGAGTTCAGCACGACGTGCGACAGCTTGACCGGGATCGACTCCTTCTCCTCGATCTTGCGGTGCTGCCGTACGTCCACATCGGCGGACACTTCGATGGTGCGGCCGTCGACGTCGAAGAAGCGGAAGCCGTAGCCACCCCCGGGTGTGTCGATCTTGCCCGGCTGGGAGATCAACTGCACGCCGCCCGCGAGAAGTCGCTCGGCGAGGGCGTCCACGTCCTCGGCGGAGCCGGCGCCGTACGAGACGAGGTCGAGGCGCTTCTCCTCGGCCTTGCGCAGCCGCACCACGTACTGCTCGGGGCTGCCTTCGGCGGCGAGGAAGGAGATCCCGGAGTCCTCGGCGACCTTGGTCAGGCCCCAGACGCCGGCGTAGAAGTCGAGCTGCTTGTCGTAGTCGGGCACGGCGAGGTCGACGTGCCGCAGATGGGTGAGCAAGCGTGCGCTCATGGCGGGTTTCCTCCTGTGTGGGGGTCAGGTGAGCCGCAGCAGGGCGGCGGCGTTGCCGCCCCGTACGGCGTGGAAGTCGTCGTCGGGCAGGCGTGCTGCGCGCAGTGCGCCGACGGGGTCCTCGGCGCCCATGTCGAAGGGGAAGTCGGAGCCGAGCAGCACACGGTCCGCTCCGGCCGCGCCGATCAGCGCCCGCAGGACGTGCGGGTCGTGGACCAGGGAGTCGAAGTACAGGCGCTTGAGGTAGCTGCTGGGCAGGTGGGCGCAGCCCGCGCCCGCGTCGGAGCGGGCCGACCAGGCGTGGTCGGAGCGGCCGATGTGGGTGGGCAGATAGCCGCCCCCGTGCGCGGCGATGACCTTCAGCTCCGGGTGCCGGTCCAGCACCCCGGAGAAGATCAGGTGCGAGAGCGCGACTGCGTTCTCGGTGGGCTGGCCGACGGTGTTGGACAGGTACCACCGGTCGAGGCGCTCGTCGAGCGTGCAGCCGAAGGGGTGCAGGAAGAGGATCGCGCCTGTCTCCTCGGCCTGGGTCCAGAAGGGTTCGTACGCCGGATCCGACAGCTCCCGGCCCGGTGCGTGCGAGGAGATCTCGACCCCCAACAGGCCCAGGCCCATGGCGAGTTCGAGCGCGCGCACCGCCATTTTCGGGTGCTGCAGGGGGGCGAGGCCCAGACCGTGCAACCGGCCGGGCGCCTGGGCGCAGTGGGCAGCCGTCGCCTCGCCCGCGAGCCGGTACACCTTCTCGGCCGTCTCCTCGTCCGCCCAGGATTGGTAGTGCGAGGGCGACGGGCTGACCAGCTGGACGTCCACCCCCTGCGCGTCCATCGCGGCCAGTCGTACGGCGACGTCCGTCAGCCTCGGGACGCGCTCGGCGACCATGGGGCCGCTGACGGTCAGGGCCGCGGGCCCGTTGCGGCGGGCGTCGAGGGCCCTGGCTTCCGCCAGGCCCGGCAGGCCGGCCACCAGGGCATCGACCTCGGGGATCAGCACGTGCGCGTGGACGTCGACGGTCGGGGAAGCGTGTGCGTCCTTGCCCGAGGAGGGGTGGGGGCCGGGCTGGGGGCGGCTTCCGGTGGTGGCTCGGGGAGGGTGGGCCGTCACGGCAGTTCCTTGAGGGCGGTCATGGTGCGTCCGATCAGTCCGGGCACATCCGCGTCGTGCACTTGGTCCAGCTGCCACTGGCAGAGCTGGACGGACGCCTCGACGACGGTCCGGACGCGCGGGACGCGTCGGTCGTAGTACGCCTGGAAGAGGGCGTCGTCCCATGCGCGCCCGCTCGTGAGCAGTTCCGTCAGGACCGAGGCGTCCTCCAAGGACATCGCCGCGCCCTGAGCGAAGGTGGGCGGGCAGCAGTGAGCGGCGTCCCCGACGAGGACGACCCGGCCGCGGTGCCAGGAGCCCTCGACCAGATGCCGGTCGAACCACGTGTAGTTGACCTTCGCCGGGTCCGTGATGTGCTTGGTGATCTCGGGCCAGGCACCGCCGTACTGCTCGGCCAGCCGGCGCATCTCGTCCGCGTAGGTGGCCGGGTCGATGGAGTTGCGGTCCCGGTTGGCCTCGACGACGTAGGCGTAGAGGGTGTTCTCGCCGGTGGGGGTGTATCCCGCGATGTAGGCGGGGCCGCCGAAGGTGAGGTCCGAGCGGGTGACGCTCTCGGGGCGTGGGGCGGGGGCGCGCCAGATGGCCATGCCGACGGGCTCGGGACGGTCGGTGATGCCGATCGCGGCGCGGGTTGCGGAGTTCAGGCCGTCGGCGGCGATCACCAGGTCGTAGCGGCCCTCGGTGCCGTCGCTGAACCGGACGGAGACACCGTCGGCGTCCTGCTCCAGGGTCTCGGCGGTGGTGCCCAGCCGTACGGTGGCACCCGTCGCGCGGACGACGTCGATGAGAATCTGCTGAAGTTGCGGCCGTCGCATGCCGAGGGTGGCGGGCAGGTCGTCACCGCCGGTCTTGATGTCCTCCTTGACGAACAACGGGGTGCCGTCGGGGGTGGTCACCCCCAGCGAGCCGTAGGCGAACCCCGATGCTTCCACCTGCTCCCACACGCCCAGCTCGCGCAGGACGCGCAGGGCGTTGCCCTGGAGGGTGATGCCGGAGCCGGTGGTGGCGTTCCAGTCAGGTCTGGCCTCGATCAGATCGACGGAGAGGCCGGCCCGCCGCAGCAGGACGGTGATGGCGTTGCCGGAGGCGCCGCCGCCTATGACGAGGACCGTGCGGGGTGTGCTCATGGGGAACTCCCTTGTTCTGCCCATTACTTGACGGCAATCGGATTGACGGGGGAGCCGACGGCTCCGGTGATGGGCAGGGGCGCGGCGGTGAGCCAGAACTCGTACACGCCGTCCAAGGCGCAGTCGGCCGCGAGAGCGTCGGGGTCCCACATCTCGCCGATCAGCAGGCCCATGTTGGGGATGGCGACCTGGTGCAGCGGCTGGAAGGCGCCGTCGAACTCGTTCGGCCGTACCTCGAAGCCCCAGGTGTCGGTGGCGATCGCGGCGATCTCGCTCGCGTGCAGCCAGCCGGCAGTGGTGAAGGACAGCCCCGGAGAGTCGCCGCCCGCGTAGTCGCCCCAGCCCTCGCGGCGGGCGCGCGCCAGCCGCCCGGTCCGGACGACGACGATGTCACCACGGCCGACGGCCACGCCGTGCGCCTCGGCCGTCGCGGTCAGGTGTTCCTCGGTGATCGCGAAACCGTCGGGCAGTTCTCCGCGTTCGTCGCCGATCACCCGGCCGACGTCGAGGAGGACTCCGCGCCCGGCGACGTACGGCGCCATGTGCTCGATGCCGGTGACCAGATCACCCTCGGAGGTGACGGTCTTCGCGGCGTCGCGCCCGTTCCACGCCTTGCCGTGGTCGAAAATGTGCCCGAGCCCGTCCCACTGGGTGGAGCACTGCAGCGGCATCGCGATCACGTCGTCCGCGCCGCCGATGCCGTGCGGAAAGCCCTGGTTGCCCAGCGCCGCGTCCGTTCCCGTGTCCAGCATGGTGTGCACGGGGTTGGTGCGGCGGCGCCAGCCCTTCTGCGGCCCGTTCATGTCGAACGGCTGCGACAGCGAGAAGCTCACGCCCCGGCGGACCAGCGTCGCACCCTCGCGGCGCTTGGCCTCGCCGAGGAAGTTCAGCGTGCCGAGCACGTCATCCTCACCCCAACGCCCCCAGTTGGAAACCCGCTTGGCGGCCTCGGTGATCGCGCCCTCGGCATCCGCGGGGTCGAGCGGGGTCGTCACGACGCGGTCCTCTCGGCGACGCAGCGGGTGCGCTGCACGCCCAGACCCGTGATGGAGCCCTCCATGACATCGCCGTCGCGCAGCAGCCGCCCCCAGTGCATGCCGTTGCCGGCCGGACTGCCGGTGAGCACCAGGTCGCCGGGCAGGAGCCGGGAGGTCCGGGAGATGTACGACACCAGCCGCGCGATGCCGAAGAGCATGTCCTTGGTGGACTCGTCCTGCATGGTCTCGGCGTTGAGCTTCAGCGTGACGCGCAGGTCACCCGGGTCGGCGATCGACTCGGCGGGCACGATCCACGGGCCGAGCGGAGTGAAACCGGGAGCGTTCTTGCAGCGCAGCCAGTCGGTGCCGATGGCCTTCATGTCCCGGCGGAAGACGGTGGCGCGGTCGGTGAGGTCGTTGGCGATGGTGTAGCCCGCGACGTAGTCCAGGGCCTCCTCGACCGTCACCCGGTGGGCAGGCCTGGCGATGACGGCCGCCAACTCCAGTTCCCAGTCCGGCTGTTCGGCCCAGTCCGGGAGTACGATGTCGTCGAAGGGGCCGGTGATCGCGCTCGGCAGGCCGGTGAACACGTACGGCAGGTCCTCTGCCGCCCGCCGGTCCATGACCGCGGCGATCTCGGCGCGCGCCTCCTCCATGGTGCGGGGGTCGTCGGGGGAGCGGTGGGCGACCTCCAGGTCGATCACGTGCTGCCGGTAGTTGGCGCCGGACTGGAAGACCTGGCGGGGCTCGACCGGCGCGTGCACCCGCAGGTGCTCCAACGGGCGCCAGTCGGCCGTCTCGTCGGCCGCGAGCTCGTGCAGGCGAGGGAGCATCTCGTCCCAGCGCTCAAGGATCCCCCGGGTCGCCAGGGCCGGCTCTCCGAGGGCCGTGGGAAGATCCAGCACGCGCCCCCCGGGTATCACGAGACCGGGGAAAGACGCCTGGCCGGGGGCGGAGAGGACGCCGAGGGCGAAGGGTCCGGAGAAGGGCGCGGAAGTAGCTGCGGGTTTCACGGGAATGTCCTCCAGATTGCGGTGCGACCAATGTGACCCCCACCGCGTAATCTGGGAAATAGATTCTTTAGATGTTGATCATCTGTGGTGCAAATGGTGCCGCCGCAAGCGGCCTCGCTCTGGAGGCGTCGTGTCCCTCTCCGGCCTGGATCTCAACCTCGTCCTGTCCCTGCGGGCCCTGCTGGAGGAACGCAACGTCACCCGCGCCGGGCGGCGCGTCGGGCTCAGCCAGCCGGCGATGAGCGCGGCCCTGGCCCGTCTGCGCCGCCACTTCGACGACGACCTGCTCGCGCGGGTCGGCAAACAGTACGAACTGACCGCCCTCGGCCGCGCTCTGCTCGACCGCACCTCCACCGCCTGCGACCTGCTGGAACGGGTCTTCAGCAGCAGGGCCGACTTCGCCCCGGGCAGCGAGGAGCACGAGTTCACCCTGCTCACCTCCGACTACGCCCTCACCGTGTTCGGCGCCGAACTCGCCCGGACCGTGCACGCCACGGCCCCGGGGGTACGGCTGCGCTTCCAAAGGACACCCACCGACGTCACCGAGGACACGGCACCACTGCTCAGCACAGCCGACGGGCTGCTGATGCCGCACGGCGTCATCAGCGGTTTCCCCGCCGTCGACCTGTTCACCGACCGCTGGGCCTTCCTGGTGGCCGAGACGAACGACGAGGTCGGCGACCAGCTGACCATGGACGACCTGGCACGGCTGCCCTGGGTCGTCTACCAGCGCGCGTACGACGCTCCGGCCGCCCGGCAGTTGAGCATGCTCGGCGTCGATCCCCGCGTGGAGATCTCCGTCGACAGCTTCCAGGCGCTGCCCTTCCTGGTCGCAGGCACCCGCCGGATCGCCCTGATACAACAGCGCCTGGCCGAGCTGCTGCGCGGCGTGGCCGCCGTACGCCTCATGGAACCGCCCTACGGCGCGGTCCCTCTCCAGGAGGCACTGTGGTGGCACCCGGTGCACACCCACGACGCGGCCCACATCTGGCTGCGCGAGACCGCGGCCCGCGTGGGAGCGGAGCTGGCCGCTTCCGAGCCCGGCCGTATCGCCACCGTCGCACCGAGATAGCGGGCTCCTCCAGGTGCCCGGCATCCAAGGCCCGGATGATCCACATCTTGGATATCGATCGGATGAGGGCTAGGCAGGACCTGTCCGCCGGCCCATAGTCGTCTCCACCCGGCGCCGTAGCCACACCATCCCCGCCGCCGGGGCCGCAGGCGCCCGGCGAACCGGCCCGCCGCGACGCCCGGCAGTCATCGGCGCCCCGCTCCGAACCTGCCACGGGTACCGGGCGGCCCGACCACGACGGCCGCACCGCCCCGTCCCCCTCCCGACCCGCCACGTGGAGTTCCCGCATGCCTGCATCCGTGCCCCCGCTCCCTTTCCCGCCGTCCGAAGCGGTCGCAGACGACCGACCCGAGCAGACCGTCTCCGGTCCCGGCCACCGGCTTCGCCTCACGCTGCTGATGGCCGGCGCCTGTCTGCCCATCCTGGGCGCCGTCCTCATCGCCCCCGTCCTGCCGAAGATGCACGACCACTTCGCCCACGTGCCGGGCGTCGACGTGCTCGTCCCCATGGCCCTGACGATCCCCGCCCTCTCCCTGGCGCTGCTGGCCCCCTTCGCCGGCGTCCTCGTCGACCGGCTCGGACGCAAACGCCTGCTCGTCGTCTCGACCGCGCTGTACGCGAGCCTGGGCACCGCCCCCCTGTGGCTGGACTCCCTCGGCGCCATCGTCGCCAGCCGCGCCCTCGTCGGCGTCGTCGAAGCCGCCATCATGACCTGCAGCACCACGCTGATCGGCGACTACTACTCCGGCCGGCAACGCGACCGCTACCTCGCGATGCAGACGATGTGTGCCTCGATCTCCGCGACGGCCTTCTTCGTGCTGGGCGGCGCGGCAGGATCGGCCGGCTGGCGCGCACCGTTCTGGGTCTACGCCGTGAGCTTGCTGCTCGCCCCCGCCATGGCCGCCTTCCTGCCCCAGCCCCGACCGGCCGACCGCGCGAACGAGCCTTCCCCCACCGCCGCGGAACCGATGGCTGAGCGGCCCTTCCCCTGGCGTCCGCTGGCCGGCACCTGCGCGCTGACCCTCTTCGGCGCCATCCTCTTCTACACCGCCCAGGTGGAGATGGCGTTCCTCCTGGACGACATGGGCGTGAGCAACTCCGGCGTGATCGGACTGGCCACAGCCATTTCCAGCGCCGCGGTCGTGATCGGCGCCGCCGTCTTCGCCAAGACCGGCCGCAGCCCGCAGGCCTGGCTGCCCACCGCCTTCGGCCTGAACGCCCTCGGCTTCGCGGTGATCTGGCTCGCCCCCAACCCCGTCGTACTGACCATCGGTGCCGTGATCAACTGCCTCGGCAGCGGCATCATGCTGCCGAGCCTGCTCACCCTCGCCATGTCCAAGCTCCACTACGCCGACCGCGGCCGCGGCACCGGCCTGTGGACAGGCTCCTTCTTCCTCGGCCAGTTCGTCTGCCCGCTCGTGGTCCTCGCGCTCACCTCCGCCGTCGGCACCCTGGCGAACGCCCTGGGCGTCCTCACCCTCGCCGGGACCGTCGCCACCGCCGCACTCGGCCTCACCGCCCGGCGCCGCCGGACGGGAGCCACCCCGGAGCCGATCCGCCAAATGGCGAGCTGACCTGCCACGGCACCGATCTCCACCCCGTTGCACCGGAGAAACGAAAGAGGCCGACCCTGATCGCCAGATGCCGACCCTGATCGCCGCCGTCCGTCGCGATCCGGGCACGACGCACCAGACGTTCCTGCACTACCTCCACCACGTGCACGGATCTCTGGCCGCCGCGAACCCTCCTCGCACGTTCGGCAGCGTGGCGGTCGAGCTCCATGTAGCCGAGCTCGTCGATACAGAGCAGGTCGACGCAGCTGTAGCGGCGATGGTCTTGTTCAGCATCGGTCCGGATCGGCGCTCCACTCACGGCTCCCGTATGCGGCCCCCAACCCGCACCTGGTACGACGACGGCAACTGCGCCTTGGGGGGCGCCGGGCGAAGGCCCCCGCCGAGCCGCCCCCGCCGGCTGAGATGACCGCTTCCATGGGCCAGGAAGACGAGCGCCGCGACGAAGACGGCGACGAGGACGGCGAAGAAGACGGCGGCAGGGCTCCCGTTAAGTGTTTCCCCCGAGCCGGGACGGGAGCCCGCTCGGGCCGGGAATGACGGTCTGGCTGGGCATGGTGCGCGGGGTGTGGTTGTGGAGGGACAGTGTCCCTGGGCCTCGCCTATAGCTAACCTGCTGGGAAGATCGTTCGCCGGAAACCCCGCAGAGCCTTTCGCCGCGTAGGCGACCGCCCCCCACGACCACACCCTCTCTCTTTGCGGCCCCGGCCGGTCACAACGCCGCCCCGGGGCCGCAGCTGTTCACCGCCGTGACTTGTCGGCCGCCGTCCGCGTTGCGCAGCCCATGGACGACTACGACCACCTCGACCTCGACGAGATCGACTTCGCACCCGTGGAGCACGACACGAAGCTGCTGCGCCTGCTGCCCTCGACGAGACGCATGACCTGCTCAGGGTGCTGGGCGCGGTGGCGCAGGAAGGCGGGACGGCCGCGGGGGAGGCGGACCGCCTGGTGCGGGAGATCAGCGCCCGCGTCCCCTCGACGCACTGATCACTCTTCCCGGGCCGCTGGTTAGGCGCGGGTCAGGGGCGGGTGCTGGGTGTGACTGAGCGTCGTAGCTGGTCAGTCTGGCCGACCAGGTACGAAGTCGCGAGTCAGTGGAACCAGACGACAAGGCGTACGTTCTCGGCTCCGTGGACTTCGCTGAGGATGCGCATGACGCTCCAGACCCGGCCCCAGTCGGTGTCGGTCCCTGCGGCTGCGGCGCGGGTTCGTGTGCCTGAGGCGTCGGTCTCCTGCCAGTCCGTGGTGTCCAGCTCGGCCCAGGTCAGCCAGGTTGTCCCGTGCACATCGTGGGGGCCGCCGTAGCCGGCGAACTCTCCGCGTAGCCCGTCCGACGCGTCATCTGGGAATCCGCGATCCTCCGCCAATGGACGGAAGCCGAAGGAGTTTCGGATCCCGAAAAGGCAGGCCAGGCCCTCATAGGCATTGCCCCTGTTGAGGAGGAAGAGATCGATGCCGACCTCCCAGACAGAGTCCTCGTCGTCGGGCCCCCATAGACGGGATCCCGGCCGGCATTCGATCATCCCGCTGACATCGGTGGACATGGAGAGATCCTGCCTGCGCAGGCCAGAAGGCCGCATCACCTCTCCTGCGCGTGCCGAGCCGCGGCTCCCTTTCAGCCAGCGTTGCGCGACTCTGGCCAGCTGCAACGCTCAGTGGCCAACCAAGTCGATGTGCTCGTCAAGGCCTGAGCGAATCACCGCGCCGGCCAACTCCCCAACGCCCACGTACGTCTGGTCGCCGCCCTTTTCAACGGGGACTGGACGCAGGAGAGCGCGCCTGCCGCCCACGCGGCGCGGTAACAGCTGTTACCATGCTGCTATGGCCAAGACACAGCTGGGCGCGCGCGTGGACGAAGACGTCGCAGAACTCGCGAAGAAGCGCGCCGCCGACCTCGGGCTGAGCATCGGCGACTACCTCGCCCGCCTCGTGCACGATGACACCAGCGGTCTGCGCGCCCGCGCGGTGGACGCCGCCGCCCGGTTCCTGGCCGACCACCAATCCGTCTTCGACGAGGCCGAACAAGCCGAGCAGACGCCCCCCGGAGCGCGCGCCGCCTGATGGAACTGCACATCGACGTCCCCTGGATCTTGCAGGTCGCCGAGGCCGCCGGAGCCAATGACCCGGCACCCGACGACTATGGTGTTCCCTTCTCCGCGGTCGCCCGCCACAAGGCCGAGCTGTTCGAGCAGCCCGCTTACGACGGCCCCTACGCCAAAGCCGCCGCCCTGGTGCATACGCTGGGCCGCTGCCGTTGGCTGGAGCGCTCCAACCTCGCCGTCGCCGCTGCCACCGGCGTCATGTACCTCGAGGCCGCCGGGATTCCCGTCAAGCCTGCCCGCGAAGACGCCATCGCCCTCAAGGACCTGCTCCTGGACCCCGCCTGCACTGCCGCGAAGATCGCCGCCCTGCTGCGGGCCTGGCCCTCCGCCACCTGAAACAACTCAGTGGCCCGCTCCGCCCATGGGAGCGGGCCTCACACGCTGATTCCTTCGGTGCTCGCCGGCCGTCAGTCTGGGCTTGTCATAGCAGCGTGCATGGCTGTTGTCGTACCGCTCATGAGGCGTATTGGTCGAACGGGGATCTCAACCGGGGAACCGCGGCGGGGACTGTGCTGCCGTTGAGGCGATCGCCTGCCCGATCTGGTGACGGCCGACTTTGTCGTGGCTCCAGATGAATGCGCGCCATCGACGCGGTTCCTCGCTGCTCCATTCCTGGAACTCCATGACCGCGACGGCGCGAGAGGCTCGCCACTTGATGGTTCGTCCGGAGGCTTCGGGTATCTCGGTCAGGCCGCAGAGCCGCTGAGCGAGGGCGAAGCTGTCGAGGTCGAGGGTGTCAGTGCGGTCCCAGGTTGAGGCCAAGTCGGTGAGTGCATGAGATTCGATGAGAGCTCGGATGGAAGGGGCAATCTCGATGAACGCACCGCTTCCATCCTCTACGCCGACTCGTCCGTCCGTGTGCATGAGATAGCGCACCGGAGAGGAGACACGCTCCCCGAGCCAGTCGAAGTACCAGCCGTGGCCGGAGTCGCGCCACATGTTCTGGCCCAGGTTGAAGTGCCAACTCCGGAGTTGCTCACGGCGTTCGCTCCCGGCCGCGTAGCTGTTTCGCACCTGGTAGCACAGGCCGCCGTATCTGCGTTCGAACCCCTTGCGGCGGATCACGAGCATCGCGGGTGGGGGGATCGGCTCGCCGAAGCGGTCGCGGGTCCGGGGGAGCTCTATGGCGGGCCGGGGTTCCTGCGAGGGCTCCCGCCGGCCAGTTCGGCACAGCAGACTTCTTGCACGGAGAGTAAGGCCGACGGGGTCATCCAGGATGTGCATCCTGCACTTTTTTCGAACGAGGGGTTGGTCTTCCGCGATCAACGCTACCCGGTTCAGGCCGTCCGGCGTGCCGATCCTGAGGAGCGCCGATCGAACGGGAGTCTCGATCGGGTGACTGCGGCGGTTGCCGTGCATGAGAGCAGGGCCTCTTGGTAGCTCAGAGGGTGTCTGCGCCAAAAAGCCGTCCAGGAGGCCCTGTTGTCGCAGTTCTACGACACGGCGGAGGCGGAGTCCACTTCCGCCCCCCCTGCATGTGGCTGTCTGGCTCATCGGTTCGGGAGCGCCAGCGACCACAGGATTCGCGCGCGCCGCTATCCGACGGACATGTCGGATGCCGAGCGGACGGTGGTCAGGCGCCTGCTGCCGGTGCTGGGCTGGCTGCGCGGGTGGGGTGGCCAGCCGGAGGCGTACTGCAACCGGTC
This sequence comes from Streptomyces hilarionis, assembly GCF_024539675.1. Taxonomy (GTDB): domain Bacteria; phylum Actinomycetota; class Actinomycetes; order Streptomycetales; family Streptomycetaceae; genus Streptomyces; species Streptomyces hilarionis. The sequence continues at coordinate 61,584 of NZ_JAHHIT010000056.1, forward strand.
AATACTGGACGCGATCCGCTACCTGGTCGACAACGGAATCAAGTGGCGGGCGATGCCTGCGGACTTCCCGCTGTGGGACCGGGTCTACGCGTTTTTCCGGCGCTGGCGCGACAATTGGCTGGTCCGTGAGTTCCACGACCGCTCCGTTGCCGGGTCCGTGAGCAGGTCGGGCGGGATCCGGAGCGACCGCGGGCGTGATCGACTCCCAGTCGGTCAGGCGGACGCCGTCGTCGGTGCCTACAGCCACGGCTTCGACGGCGGCAAGCTGATCAACGGCCGCAAGCGGCGCGCCGTGGTCGACACCCTCGGGCTGCTGCTCGCGGTGATGGTCACCGCAGCGGATGTCGGGGACCGCGCAGCCGCCCAGGTCCCGCTCGCCCAAGTCTCCTCCGGACACCATCTGCTGGCACTGGTCTGGGCCGACGGCGGTTACACCGGCAGTCTCGTCGAGTACCGCCTCGCCGGCCTCGCCCTGTTCCTGGCGATCGTCAAGCGCAGCGACGACCAGAAGGGGTTCGTGGTGCTGCCCAAGCGGTGGATCGTCGAGCGCCTCTTCGCCCACCTCATGCGCACACGCCGCCTGGCACGTGACTTCGAGCGCCGCACTGCCAGCGCCGAGGCGGTGATCTACTGGTCGATGATCCTGCTCATGACCCGCCGCCTGGCCCTTTCACGTCCGCAGCCAGCGTGAACCGGCCCGGCGCGGGCTCGACCAGCCAACCCCGGGCGACCAGGCGTTTCATCTTCGACCGCAGTGCCTCCACCCGCGCCGGCACCACGTCCATACCGAACGCTGCGGCCATCTCCTGGCAGGTCAGCTCAGCGGCCTTTGATAGAGCCGGGCCCGGTCCGCGAGCGCCTTGAGGATGCGCTGGAGTCCGCCCTCTGACCTGTGGTAGCAATCAGAGACAGCGGCCGGCAGGGGCCGTCCGCGCCCAGGTGCGGCTTGGTGGTGAACCCGCCGCGTGAGCGGCCCAGGCCCTCACCTCCTGCGCCACCCCCACCAGGCGGGCGGCGAGGCCCCACCACGGCATCTCGTGCTGGTGTTCTGCCGCTGTGTCCCCGTTTTGCAGCGGTGGCCAGAGGCGGATCCATGCGGGCGCCGACCGCGTGCTGACGTGTCGTGCCACGGTGGACTCGACCGAGAGGTCCCAGTCGCTCTCACCGGCCGCGTCGGCCGCGACCTGCACCTGCTGGAGCAGGCGTTCCCAGGTGCCGTCGGCCGACCACAGGCGGTGGCGTTCGTAGACCGTCTTCCACGGACCCAACCGTTCGGGCAGGTCACGCCACTGAACTGCGGTTCGCACCCGGTGCAGAATCCCGTCGATCACCTGCCGGTGATCCCGCGACCTGCCGCAACGCCCGTTGCTGACAAGCAGGAAAGGCCGCCCGTTCCCACTCGGCACCCGACAGATCGCCCCGCCCCAGGTCCATAAGAACGATCAGCAGCAACAGTCGGTCGCATGCTCTGCCGGATCGGTCCTCCCAGCTGACCGTCGAAGTCCACGACGCCCCGCCGCCCCCCCGAAACCGGCGGCGCCTGGGAACCTGCCGAGGAAATGAGCGTGCACACCGAACTGCCCACCCTGTACTTGGCGACCCTGGAACAAGGCGACATCCTCGACGCCTGGCCACCGGACGCCCCCCTCGACATCCCGCCCTCCCGGCACAGCGCCGAATGGGTGCGCATGCGCCTGTACTGCCAGGCCGACGACCCCGAACCCGGCATCGGCGACCACGGCGAACACCACCTCGTCCAGATCTGGCGCGCACCCCAGACACCCCCCGAACAACCGGAGTTCACGGACGCAGACCGGCAGGCCCGCGCTGAATACGCCGCGGACCGGGCCACGACGGCATCGCCACGGGCAGCAACGGGGAAGTCCTCGAATCGCGCGAGACCGCCATCGACGTGACGAGTCCATCACGTGAAAATACCCGCAAAATCGTACGGGAGAGGGAGAGACCAACAGAGCGAGTTTTCCCCATGTCACGAGCACAAGCCCCCGATGCGGCCCGGGATTGGTATCGGACTGCGTCGCGGAGGGCTGCCCGCCCGGGCTCGCCTTCGGTGAACAAATTCCCTTAACCCCTATGACTGCAGGCCGATTGGTTTCATTTTCCAATGTTGACTGCGCGACAAATTTATGGGTCCGTCACGGATGTGCAAGGTCGGCAGAGGCGTTGGATAATTGGTCTGCCGCTGCTCTGCATTGAATCTCGCGTCGAGTCTTGGAGAGTGATCCGGATGGCGGGACTATATCTGGTGGTGTCGCTCACGGTAATCCTCATCGGCCTTTGCGTGACGGTAGATATCGTCCGTCGAGGCGCGAAAGGTAATCAGCTCACCCAGCGCGTCAAGTCCATAACGGGGCTCATGGCCGTCCTCGCTGGTGATGCAGCCATCGCTGGTAGTGCCTTGTGGGGCGTTCACAAGACGGGTGGCACGAAGGAGCCCCAGTGGGCTGTCTCTATCCTGACGGCATCCTTCACTGCCATCGTTTCGATCACGACTGCCTATTTCGGCATCAAGGCTGTTACCAACATGGCCCATGACGTTGTTTTGGGCCAGACGCCGCCCTCTCAGCAGAACGACGAGCAATAGGCTTTTAAGGGCTTGATCCGGCATCCGGGGGCCTGGGCAAGCTCCGCTTCGTCGTGGAGCAGACCTTCGCTCTCCTCCACCGGTTCAAGCGTCGCCGTTCGGTGGGAACGCCGCCTGGAGCTGCATGACGCCTTCGTCCCGGTCGAGTGCTCGCTCATCTGCTCGAGACGACTCAAGAAGTCGCTGTCCTCTTGAACCGGTTACTCAAGCCTATGGCTGCTCGGGCATGCTCACGCCGCCACCAGGCAGTGAACTGATGAAGCAGCCGCCCCGCAGACCGATAATTCAGCCGAAGGCGCTGGAAGAAACGGGCACGTCGAGACGTCAACCGTGGGCGAAGCGCACTCGCAGTCAGCCTGAATCAACTGCATGAACCTCGGCGACCACCTTGACCACCAGTCTTTCAACCTCCTGCGCAGGTGGTCTCGGTTTGGGCATGCTGATGACGGTGGACAGGGGGGGGCGCGATGCGGCGTAGGCAGGGTGCGTGGGCTGGGTCGGCCGTGACGGGGACTGCTGCAGTCGTGGCGGCGGGGCTGGGGCTGGTGACCAACTACGCCAGTGCCGCCGTGCCAGGATGGGCGGCTCACGCGTGGGTGATCTGGCCGCTGTTCGTCGTGCTGATGCTGGCCGGCATCGGGCTGATGTTGTGGAGCCGACGGCTGGATGGTGCAGCAAGACCGCCGGCGCGGCTGGGGCCGGTGGGCCGACCGGCCAGGGGCCGGCAGGAATCCTTGCGTCCCCCACACGTGGAGTGCGTGCGCGGACGCGAAGCCGAGCTGGCCGAGCTGGCAGGCATGCTGCGGCGGCCACGAGGACGGTTCGCGGTGTTGTGCGCGGCCGGCGGAATGGGCAAAACAACGGTGGCCGCGCAGTTCGCGTCGCAGGTCAACGCGGCGGGCTGGCGAGTGTTTTGGGTGCGCTGGCGCGATTCCGCCGAGCTGGCGCAGCAGATGGTGCAGACGGCACTGGCTTGTGGGCTGCCCGAGGCAGAGTTGGAGTCCGCGCGGGCCGGGCGGGCAAGTCTGCCCGATGTTGTGTGGCGGCAACTGGGCCTGGCCCGGCGGTGGCTGCTGGTGTTGGACAACGCCGACGAGCCGCAAGGGATCGGCCCGGCAGGGGAACCGCTGGCCGATTACCGCGGTTGGATCCGCCCGCACGGCCGAGGCCTGCTGGTGATGACCAGCCGAGATTGCAGCCCGCAGACATGGGGGCCGCGTGCCCGGCTACTGCCTTTGAAGCCGCTGCCCGCACTGCCTGCAGGCCAGATCCTGCTCGACGCTGCTCCTGCAGCCGGCACAGCCGAGCAGGCAAGGGACCTGGCCATGCGGCTGGGCGGGCTTCCGCTGGCGCTGCACGCGGCCGGTACTTACCTTGCCGGGCCTACGAGCCGCTACCGCACCTTCACCACCTACGGCCAGGCCCTGGAGCACGAGCTGCCCCTCCTGCTGGGAGCCGAACACCCGGACGCCTCTCATCCGCGCGTCGCCCGCACTGTGGTGCGGCACACCTGGGAGGTGTCCCTGGACCAGCTCGCCCGAGAAGGCAACGCCCTGGCCCGTCCCGTGTTGCGACTCCTAGCCTTACTGGCCGAAGCTCCCGTCCCGCTGTCTCTCATCACCCCGGACCTGCTGTCTGCGGTCACGGGAGACGACGTCACCGTCCCAGCGTTGGAGGCCGCGCTTGCAGGTCTGCACCGGTACGGCCTGCTTGACCGTCCTTGCGCTCCCGGCAACGTCGGGCAGGCATCGGGCATCAGCGACCCGGCGCAGGTGGTGCTGCACCCATTGATCCGAGAGATCAATGCCGTCGCTCTGGCGGCGGGGGCATCCCATCTCGCCACGTGGCACCGCGCCCTTGCCGAGCGCTTGACCGCGGCCGTGCACGAGGTGGATGAGCAGGGGCGCGCCGGTTGGCCTGCCGCCGTACTCCTCGCCCCTCACCTGCCCATGCTGCTCGACCTCCCGGACCCTTGCTTCTCCACACACCACCGCACCGCTCTCAGCACGCTCGCGCACATACTGGAGCACGCTGGCGCCTTCAGCGAAGCCCGTCTGCTCCACGAACGCCTCCTCGACTTCGAGAGCCGCACCCTGGGCGCCCAGCATGCCGACACCTTGACCAGCCGCAACCACCTGGCCAACGCATTGTTCGGAATGGGCGCAACAGTTGAGGCGATACTGCTGCTCAGGCAGACCCTGGAGGACCGTAGCCGTGTCCTGGGCCCCGCGCACCCTGACACCCTGATCAGCCGTCATGACCTCGCCTGTGCCCTGGACGGGACGGGGCAGCATGCAGAAGCGGTGTCGTTGCTGCGGCACACCCTCGCCGACCGTGCCCGTGTGCTGGGAGTCATGCATCCGCACACCCTGGCCAGCCGTGACAGTCTT
>NZ_JAHHIT010000056.1:66678-72468 GCF_024539675.1 Streptomyces hilarionis
GGTCTCGCTCTGGACGGGATGGGCGAACATGCGGAGGCGGTCCGCCTGCACCGGCAGACCGTTGACGACCGCATCCGTGTGCTGGGCCCCGAGCATCACCTCACCTTGCTCAGCCGCCACAACCTCGCCAGCGCACTGGCCAGGCAGGGCGAACACGCGGAAGCGGAACGGTTGCTGCAAGAGGTTCTTGATGACCACGCCCGTGTGCTGGGAGTCATGCATCCGCACACCCTGGCCAGCCGTGACAGTCTTGGTCTCGCTCTGGACGGGATGGGCGAACATGCGGAGGCGGTCCGCCTGCACCGGCAGACCGTTGACGACCGCATCCGCGTGCTGGGCCTCAACCACCCCGATACCCTGACCAGCCGCCACAACCTCGCCAGCGCACTGGCCGGGATGGGCGAGCAAGACGAGGCGGTACGCCTGCTGCGACAGACCCTGGCTGACCGCGACCGTGTGCTGGGCCCTGAGCACCCGCACACCGTGCGGACCCGCGACGAACTGGAGACAGCTTCGGCTGCCTGGCGTGCTGCACGACGGCGACAGACCTGGTTGCGCCCCTCGCGACGCTAGGAGCCGCCCGCACAGGCACCGGACGAAGGCACGCGAGGGCTCAGAAGCGACCAATCCCCGACGATTCAAATGCTGGGTACAGAGCGGTGTACGCACCTGAGCGCTTTCGGGCGTACCCCGACAGTCGGTCCGGGTTGATCCGTGCAGATGCGGAACCGGCGCAGCGTTCCGTGCCGTATCCCGGCGGGGGTCGAGGACGGCTGGCCCCGCTTCAGCGCCCGTTGACGTCCTGGGCGAGCGCAGAAGCGCCGAAGACTCCGAGGCGGAAGCCGCCGCCGGTCAACGGCAGGGGGTAGGTGCTGCTGTACACGACGGGAGCGTAGGACTCCAACAGGGCCCTGGCGCACGGGATTTCCAGTGTCGGCACCTGGGGTGGGCCAGGGATGTCACTGGGGTGGGCCGTCATCGGTGGATGCCGCAGAGGAAGCCGCTCCTGCCCATCCCGAATGCGTCTCCTGGAGCAGCTCGACGCGATCGAGGGGGAGTGCCTCGCCGTGCTGGAGGCCCCTCGGTAGGGGGGCGGGGTAAGTGCGGCTGCATTGTTCCGGACGGGCTGTGGGAGATGGCCAGGCCGCTGATCGCAGGACCCGACCGGGAAGGGCCGCAAACCGTGGACCCTGCGCTGGAAAGCACCCCTCAACGCGTTCCAGATCGCCTTTGACGGCCGCCTGACCCCGAGTATCAACTGACCACCGGCCGGTCACCGTGCCCAGGGCGTCGATGGCGGCTGCCGCGGAGGTTCGCCAACGGGTACGTACAGAGGCATCCGTGGGGGATGCCTCCGCGCAAGTTTAGGGCGCAGTACGGCACCGCCAGCGGTAACATAGGAGCAATAAGAACTCTTATGAAATCGCGGCGTCACTGTAGACGGCTCCAACGTCGCCTCGCGGGTCCAGTCAGTTCGCCCCCAATCGGAAGAGCAAGGGCTGGTCCTGTTGATTAGCGGCAGGCCCATAAAGCCGGAAGCCGCCAGAGGCGCAAGCGAATGAGTCAGCGTCTGCCGAGCGCTCTTGAACAGAGCTTAGTGTACGTGCTTCAGCATCAGGAGCTCATCATGCTCAAAGGTATCGACGTATCCAGTAACAACCAGTCCTTCAGTATTAGCGGAATGAACTTCGTGATCGTCAAGGCCACCGAAGGTCACACATACACGAACCCCAAGCAGAAGCAGCAAGCGGCTACCGCTCGATCCGCCGGGCTCGTCGTCGGCTTCTACCACTTCCTGTGGCCGGGCGACGTGGACGCACAAGCGCAGTACTTCGTCGAGCATTGCGACAGCCGCGAAGGGGACATTCTCGCCGTCGACTGGGAGACCACCGACGTCAATACCCGCGCATCCAGCGCCGAGAAGGACGCCATTCTCCACAAGATCAAGGCGCTGCGTCCCAGCCACCGCGTGATCCTGTACTGCAACCGGGACTTCTGGCTCCACCATGACACCACTTCCCACGCGTGCGACGGCCTGTGGATCGCCGACTACGAGAGCTCTCCCGGCCACCCCCACATCACCGCCCCCTGGCTCATCCACCAGTACACACGTAAACCCCTCGACACCAATGTCGCCCGATTCGACAGCCGTGCGGCGATGTCGAGCTGGGCCAGCGGTGCCACGATCCACACCCCGGCGTGACCCTGCCCTTCAACGAAGCACCACCATCACCGGCGTCCCCGGCCCGGGTGAGCAGGGCGACCTCGGGCCGCTGTGGAACTGCCCATCGGCAAGGCCGGCGCCAAGGGCTCACGTGCACCATCGGAACTGGGCAGCTGCCCGGCCCGCGTGCGAACACGGCCGTGGCGACATGATGGTTGCGGCCCCCGCAAGCGAGGCCGGATCCGGACGCGAAAGCGAAGGGCTCATCGACCACTGGGCGAGCTTCGACGCGGCCTGACGACGCGCGCCCGCCCGACGATCTCAAGGGCGTGCCTGTACGATGGCCCAGCCTCGGCAGCGGGCCGGCGTCCCCTCGGTCCCCAGCGCATCTGCGTCGCTGTGCCTCCCCGGGACGGGCAGGGATCAGCGCATGACCTCAGCTCGTCTGCCCGGCAGCCGGGAATCGGGCTTGCGCCGCTGCCCCGGAGGCATCCCGTGAGGGTGAGCAGGTTGTCGCACCGTCCGGCGGCTGTCTTCCTGCCCTTCGTAGGCGCAAGGCGGGGTGGGTGGGCATCTGGCATCCGGCGGTGCGCTGATCCTGGTGGAGGGCGTTGTCTTTCTGGTGGTGGCCGATGCGCTGGTCAGCGTTGTTCTCCCATGTGACCGCCACCACCGAAGTCTGTCAGCGCGTTGTCTTGCGTGGCCTGCTGGTGGGTATTTCGTATGTCTGCCGAAGCCGGGCGCGGCCCGTGATCAAGTCGCTTATTATTTGACCGATTCACTTTGGGTCGGATTCATTATTGAATCGTGCGCGAAATGAAGCAGTCCTGCCGACTTGCGATCAGGACCGCGGAGTGCTGCTCTGGAATTGGGGGGTAAAGGGTAAATGATCCGGGCCCGAATGGGCGGCGTTCAGCCGAAAGAGGGGGACGACGCGTCGTGCGACAACGGGATGCCCCGCGCTGCGACCCGCTATCGGAGGTTCACAATGACACAGGCCCCTTCTGCCCGCATTCCACTACGCCAGATCATGGCCATGCTCTTGACGGCCGCCCTGACGCTCTCCCTCTCGGTGGTGCTCACCGTCACCTCGACGAAAGAAGCAGCCGCCTTGTGCTCCGCCAGCCCGTTCAACGGAAAGTGGCGCTCGTCCGACGCGAGGCTGAAGCGCATCGACGTATGGCAGGGAGAGGACTGCCACCTGTACGCCAGGGCCTGGTCCGTCTGCGAGAACGACTCGTCGTACATCTGCAGCTGGGGAAACAGGAGAATGGGAGACAGTCCCGCGCCGAACTTCCAGTTCGTCGGATACAACTGGAGCAACGCCGATGAGGTGCTGCAACTGCGGATGCAAGACAGGTCTCACATCTCGGTGTGGGACAGCACCGACTACCACAATGGTGGCAAGGTCAGCTTCACGGTCGTGATGTACAAGAGCAGTTGAGCCCGCTAAGGCGGCAACCCGCCCGCGCCGCTGCTGGATGAGACCCCCTGCCGGACAGGTGGGGGGCCCCGCCGCTCGTCCCCCCGCCCCCGACAGGATGCGAACCGCGCCGGGGCGGGCCCCTGCAGTTCCAGGGCGGTTTCCCTTGACCGTCACTCGGGCGTGCCCGGGCGGGGATCAGGGGCTGAAGCCGATGGTGAGGTGCGCGGTGGGGCCGGGCTGTGCCGTCACGGTGACTATGCCATGACGGTTCCGGTGCGTCGCTGGGGACAGAGCGGTCAGGGCGGCGTAGCGGTGCAGGTCGTATCCGTGCCGGGCGGCGTGGTCCAGGAGCCTGGTACGGGCCTCGGGGTCCTTCCCCAGCCAGGTCAGGGCCGGAGCCGAGACGCTCAGAGCCCGCGGGGCGAGACTCACGTTCACGTTGAATCCGGGGAGCTCGTCGACGGCCGGCCTCCCGAGCAGGTCGCGGACCGCTTCGGCGAGGCACTCCTGTCCGGGGTCCAGGCCGCGCGAGGTCAGGAGGCGCAGGTCCGCGACCGTGAGGCGTCCCACCCGGTGGTAGCGCTCGACGGCGCCGGTCGTCAGGTCGATGCCCACCAGGCGGAGGCGGGCATCGGGCAGCGGGAAGGGCCGGGCGCCGATGAGCCGGGCCACCTCACGCTCGACTTGAACGGCGGCCGTTTTCGGTACCTCCGCGTAGAGCTTGAAGCGGTCGCCGTGCGTGTCGTGACGGCCCGCCAGCCACGTCCCCCAGAGCACGTGGTGGCGACGGTGTGCGTCGAGGAGGAGGGTGGGGAGTCGCACGTCCGGCAGTGGCAGCCCGATCTGCTCGAGCCGTTCGAGGCCCGCCGCCAGCCTGGTCTCGGGAGGGCGGGCCGGGGAGACGAACTCCGTGGCGTAGCGGTCGGTATGGGGCGAGGCCGTGGACACGCTCAGTTCCACCGGGAACCGCTCGGGCGTCAGCAGGCTGCCTCCCCACCGGTCGTCGCCGGGCGCCGTCGTGACGGGTTCCAGGAGTCTCGGCAGCCACCGGCGGGCCCCGGGACCGAGTAGCGCCAGTGCCCGGCGCAGGGAGGGCGGCAGCAGCCCTTCGGTCACGGGGGGCGTACCAGGACGAGCGAGTCCGTCGTCGTCACGTAGTCCGTCGCGGACGTGGTGCCGTCGCCGCGTACGAACGTGAAGCGATGGGAGAACTCGCGTTTCTGCGGGTTGGGCAGGGCGAACCAGGCGCGGCGGGTGGCGGTCTGCGCGGCGTCCAGTTCGATGCGCTGCTCGCGTTGGTAGCCGGTGGCGGGGTCGGCGTAGTGCAGGTCCACGAAGATCGTCCGCATGGCGGCCGGGTTCCAGTCCGGGACCAGGTCGATGTCGAGCTGCCCGGGGTAGGGGTCGTTGACCGCGAGGTGTGTGGCACTCGTAGTGACGGGGTCGCAGGTGATCACGGAGCCGTCGGTCATGGTGTGGACGAGCTGGTAGGTGTAGGTCAGGTCGGCCGGGTCGGCCGTGCGGACCTTCCATTCGGAGGGTGGGTCGGTGGGCAGCAGGGTGCGGGTGTCCCGCAGTTCGGTTCCGTCGGGTTCCTTCCTGGCCAGCTCGACTCGGGTCTCCCGGACCAGCTGGGGGTCGATGTCGTGCGGCGCGATTTCCACCCCGAGGAAGCCCAGGAACCGGTGCGGATCGATGGACAAGGCGTACTGGTCGTCACGGCCCTCCCGCACCACGGTCGGCTCCCGTCCCCGCCAGCCGGACTCCGCGGCGAAGTGGTACTCGATCCGGTAGGCGTACGTGGGGTCCGCCGCGCTGTCCAGGAAGAAGGTGACGGGTTCGGGATGCGGGGCGGCGGCGTCCGCGAGGCGGTCGAAGGAGCGTGCTCCGCCGGGGTCCTCGTTCCTGCCGTAGCGGATGGTCACGGCGATGCTCGTCAGGCCGAGAGCGGAGAAGTCCACATCACCGACCAGCCGCACCACGAGGGTACGGAAGAAGGGGTCGTCGAGGTCGACGTCGATGATGTGCGGCGGCCCGTTCAGGTCCGCGGCGAGCACGCCGAGGAATCCCTGGGGTGAGTAGGTGCGCTGCACGGCCTCCGCCCGGTCGTAGGTGAACGTGACCTGCTTGTCCTCGATCTGCAGGCCGTAGCGCAGCCGGAAGGTCAGGAGCGTGGGGTTCATGCCGCCGGCCGCCGCGG
>NZ_JAHHIT010000057.1 GCF_024539675.1 Streptomyces hilarionis
CCCGTCCCGGCGTGCCGGGCGGCCTGCGGGCGCCGGCCCGCCACGCCCTAACCTGGGCCCATGTCAGCGATCCGTCTTCTCGTCCTGGGGGCCGTGCGTCAGCACGGGCGGGCCCACGGCTACCAGGTGCGCGGCGACCTGGAGTACTGGGGCGCCCACGAGTGGTCCAACGCCAAGCCGGGCTCGATCTACCACGCCCTGAAGCAGATGGCGAAGCAGGGACTGCTGCGTGAGCACGAGACGGCCCCGTCCACGGCGGGCGGCCCGCCGCGCACCGAGTACGAGATCACCGAGGCCGGCGCCGAGGAGTACTTCCGGCTGCTGCGCGACGCGCTGACCTCGTACGACCAGAAGACCGACGTGAAGTCGGCGGCCATCGGGTTCATGCTCGACCTCCCGCGCGCGGAGGCGGTGTCGCTGCTGGAGGAGCGCATCCGCGGCATCGAGACCTGGCGGTCCGCGGTCACCGCGCACTACCTCCCCGAGGAGGGCCCGGAGCAGTTGGGCCACATCGGCGAGATCATGAACCTGTGGATCCACACGGCCGACGGCGAGGCCGAGTGGACCCGCGGGCTGATCGCCCGTATCGAGGGCGGGGCCTACACCTTCGCGGGGGAGGGCGAGCCGTTCGTCGGCGTCCTGCGGGAGGGCGAGGACAACCCGTACGCGACCGGGGAACGGCATCCCGGGGACGCTCACTGATCAAGTTTGACGAGTGGGATCGGCGGAGTTATTTTTGAGCCTGTAGTCAAGTTTGACTACCCTGAACGGGAGCGGGGGGATGTCATGACCGGTGCGGCACACGCGATCGCCGTCGAGGGCGCGCGCAAGAGGTACGGCGGCACACAGGCGCTGGACGGGCTCGACCTCACGGTGGCCCGGGGCGCCGTGCACGGCGTGCTCGGACCGAACGGCGCCGGCAAGACCACCCTGGTGAGGATCCTGGCCACGCTGCTGCGACCGGACGCCGGGCGCGTCGAGGTGGCCGGGCACGACGTGGTCCGCGAGGCCCGCGAGGTCCGGCTGCGCATCGGCCTGCTCGGCCAGTACGCGGCCCTGGACGAGGAGTTGAGCGGACGGCAGAACCTGGAGCTGTTCGGGCGCCTGCACCGGCTGGGCGGCCGTGCCGCGCGGGTGCGCGCCGGTGAGCTCCTGGAGCGCTTCGACCTCGCCGCCACCGGACGCACACCGGTGCGCGTCTACAGCGGGGGCATGCGGCGCCGTCTCGACCTGGCGGCCTCCCTCATCGGCGGCCGCGGCGGCGTCGACCCCGAGGTCCTCTTCCTCGACGAGCCCACCACGGGCCTCGACCCGCGCGGGCGCGCCGAGGTCTGGTCCGCGGTCCGTTCCCTGGCGGGCGGCGGGACGACGGTCGTGCTCACCACCCAGTACCTGGAGGAGGCCGACCGGCTCGCCGACCGCATCGGCGTCGTGGACCGCGGCCGGGTGATCGCCGACGGCACCGCCGACGAGCTCAAGGCGCTGACCGGCGGCGACCGCATCGACGTCGTCCTGCGCGATCCGGGCCTGCTGGGCGCGGCCGTCGCCGCGCTGCCCCTGCCGAAGGAGGACGTCACCGTCGACGCCGACCGCCGGCTGCTCAGCGCGCCGGTCACCGACCGCATGGCCGCCCTGTCCGGCGTCGTCCGCGCGCTGGAGGCGGCCGGCGTCGAGGCGGAAGACGTGGCCCTGCGCCGCCCCACGCTGGACGAGGTCTTCCTGCACCTCACCGGCCGGGACGAGCACGACCGTACGGACACGAGGGAGACCGTGTGAACGTCTGGGCGCTGACCGACTGCTGGACCATGACCCGCCGTGAACTCGCCCACTGGGCACGCCGGCCCGGCCGGGTGGTCGTCGGGCTGGTCTTCCCGGTGATGCTGCTGCTGATGTTCGGCTACCTGGTGGGCGGCGGCCGGGGGGTGAGCGGCGACTACCTGGACTACCTCATGCCGGGCATGCTCGCGCTGACCATGGCCTTCGGCCTGGAGGGAACCATGCTCGCCGTCACCCAGGACCTGGACAAGGGCGTCGTCGACCGCTTCCGCGCGCTGCCGATGGCCGACGGCGCGGTCCTGGTGGGCCGGGCGGCCGCCGACATGCTCCAGTCGGCCGTGAGCCTGGCCGTGCTCACCGCCGTCGGCCTCGCCCTCGGCTGGCGGCCGCAGGGCACGCCGGACGCCTTCCTCGGCGCGGCGGCCCTGCTCCTCCTCTTCCGGTTCGCGATGCTGTGGATCGGCATCCATCTGGCGCTGGTCGCCGGCCGGCCCGAGATGGTGCAGGCCGTGCAGATCCTGGTCTGGCCGGTCGGCTTCCTCTCCAACGCCCTGGCCGCCCCCGGGGCGATGCCCGACTGGCTGGGGACGGCCGTCGAGTGGAACCCCCTGTCCCGCACGGCGACGGCGGTACGCGACCTGCTGGCGGGGCCGGGAGCCGACCCCGGGCACGTGGCGGCGGCGGTCGGCTGGCCGCTGGCCCTGCTGGCGGTCTTCTTCCCGCTGGCGGTGCGGAAGTTCGCCCGCATGAGCCGCTGACGGCCTGAGCTCGAGCCCGGCCCCCGTCAACAACGCTCGTGGTCAATGCACCTAGTGATGGAAGCTCGTCGCGGCGCCCTTGTCCCGCGTCGCCGGGCCCGACTGCCGTCGCAGTTCCGGCAGCAGTCGGGTCAGGTCCTCCACGAACAGCTCGGCGAGGTCCTCCGAGAAGCCGTTCCTGCACACCACCCGCAGCACGGACAGGTCCTCCCGGTTCGCCGGGAAGGTGTACGCGGGCACCAGCCAGCCGTTCTCGCGCATCCGCCGGGAGACGTCGAACACGTCGTACGCCTCCACGCCCTGCGCCGTGGTGAAGGCGAACACCGGCAGCTCGTCGCCCCGGGTGAGGAGCCGGAAGTCGCCCAGCGCCTCCACCTGTCCGGCGAGGCGCCCGGCCACGTCCCGGGTGGTCTGCTGGACCGCCCGGAAGCCCTGCCGGCCGAGCCGCAGCAGCGTGTAGTACTGCGCGACGACCTGGGCGCCCGGGCGGGAGAAGTTGAGCGCGAACGTGGGCATGTCGCCGCCCAGGTAGTTCACACGGAACACGAGCTCCTCCGGCAGGGCCTCCTTGTCGCGCCACAGCGCCCAGCCGACGCCCGGGTACACCAGCCCGTACTTGTGCCCCGAGGTGTTGATGGACGCCACGCGCGGGAGGCGGAAGTCCCACACCAGGTCCTCGTCGAGGAAGGGGGCGATCATCGCGCCGGACGCGCCGTCGACGTGCACCGGCACGTCCAGTCCGGTGCGCTCCTGGAGCGAGTCCAGCGCCGCGCACAGTTCGGCGATCGGCTCGTAGGAGCCGTCGAAGGTGGACCCGAGGATGCCGACGACCCCGATCGTGTTCTCGTCGCACAGCTCGGCCGCGCGCTGCGGGTCCAGGTGGAAGCGCTCCCCCTCCATGGGGACCAGCCGGGCCTCCACCTCCCAGAAGTTGCAGAACTTCTCCCAGCAGACCTGGACGTTGATGCCCATGACGAGGTTCGGGCGCGCGCCCGGGTAGCGGTCGGCGTTGCGCTGCGCCCACCGCCGCTTCAGCGCCATCCCGGCGAGCATGCACGCCTCGCTCGACCCGGTCGTCGAACAGCCCACGGCCGCCGACGGGTCGGGCGCGTTCCACAGGTCGGCGAGCATCGCCACACAGCGCCGCTCCAGCTCGGCGGTGCGCGGGTACTCGTCCTTGTCGATCATGTTCTTGTCGCGGCACTCCGCCATCAGGACGCCGGCCTGCGGCTCCATCCACGTGGTGACGAAGGTGGCCAGGTTCAGGCGCGCGTTGCCGTCCAGCATGAGTTCGTCGCGCACCAGCTGGTACGCCGTGGACGGGGGCGTCGGGCCGGCCGGCAGCCGGTGCTTGGGCGGCGCCTCGATCATGCCGCCGACCGGATCCGCCTCGCCGTAGAAGGGGTTGACGGACAGCGGGCGCTCGTCGGGCTTCTGGGGACCTTTGTGCAACGGCATGGAATGCCTCCTGAAGGATCGAACGGGGGTCAGCGGACCGAAGTTCCGTCCGCGCGCAACTGCATCTGCGGCCGTCCCGTCACCAGCAGCCAGGCCGGCAGCGTGGCGACGCAGAGCAGGGCGATGATCGACGCCGAGGCCACCAGGACGGCGGCGACGAAGAGACTCACCCAGCCCTGCCGGGTGATGGCCAGGAGCACGCCCAGCACCCCGGACGCCACACCCACGGAAGGGTGGACGCCGGAGACGAGCGCGTGGGCGGTGAGACCGAACGCGGTGCCCACGAACACGGCCGGGAAGATCCGGCCGCCGCGGAACCCGCACGAGGCGGCGACGAGCAGGGCGGCCAGCTTCACGACCGTCATGGTGGCGAACTGGCCGGCCGACCAGCCCTCCGGATCGGCCGCGAGCTCCCCGATCTCGTCCAGCCCCTTGAAGAGCGTCAGACGGCCGCCCAGGGCCCCCAGCAGGCCCAGGACGACCCCGCCGAGCGGCAGCATCAGCATCGGGTGCCGCAGCCGCGCGCACGCGCCGTGGACGTACGGGAAGGCGCGGACGGCGCACAGGGTCAGCAGCGCGCCCGCCGAGGCGATCACGAGAGACGCCAGCAGATCGCCCCACCCCGGCCGGTCGAGCCCGGGCAGGCCGAGGTCGAAGACGGGATGAGCCACCAGGGTGGTGGTCATCGAACCGGCCGACGCGGCGACCAGCGGCGGGAACACGTTGTCCCACAGCGGCCCCTCGCTCTGCCGCCCGGCCAGCGCCTCGGAGATCAGCAGCGCCGCCGCCACGGGCGTGCCGAACAGCGCGCCGATGGTCGCCGCCTCCGCGAGCACCACCCACAACGCGCCCGGCGACCGCGGCAGCGCCCGGCGGCCCAGCCAGACCGCCAGCGCCACGTTGACGGCGATGACCGGGTTCTCCGGTCCCAGGCTCGGGCCGCCCGCCAGCATCAGCGCCGTCGCCAGCAGCAGCCCCGGCACCACCACCGGGGCCAGCACGGGCGCGTCCAGGCCCATCGTGGCCGGATCGGCCCCCGCGTGCCCCGGCGCCTTCCACACCACCAGCCCCACCGCCACGCCGGTCCCGGTCAGGACGACGAGCATCCACAGCACCGAGTAGCGGCCCACGTCCAGCGCGTCCGGCAGCGTGGCCCACAGCACGTGTTCCAGCCGCCCGGCCAGCCCTTCCACCAGCAGGAGCAGCAGGGCGGCCAGCACCCCGACCAGCACGGCGGGCAGGATCGACGGAAGCAGGGCGCGGGCCGGCGTCGCCGGAGGGGCGGGCGCGCGCTGCGAGGTGTCCTGGGCCACGCGCTCACGATAAGCGGACGAAACGGACATGACATCCGGACGGGACGCCTCCGGGGAATCCCGCTTGCACCTCACGCGGCGTGAGGCCGCACCGTGGAGCGCGTACCGAGAAGGGAGCGGACGAAGTGAGCTACTCCGTAGGACAGGTCGCCGGGTTCGCCGGTGTCACGGTGCGCACGCTGCACCACTACGACGACATCGGCCTGCTCGTCCCCGGCGGGCGCAGCCACGCGGGCCACCGGCGCTACGACGAGGCCGACCTCGACCGACTGCAACAGATCCTGTTCTACCGCGAGCTCGGCTTCCCGCTCGAGGAGGTCGCGGCCCTGCTCGACGATCCGGCGGCCGACCCGCGGGCGCACCTGCGCCGACAGCACGAGCTGCTGACCGACCGGATCGAAAGGCTGCGGAAGATGGCCGCGGCCGTGGAACACGCCATGGAGGCACGCACGATGGGCATCAACCTCACACCCGAGGAACGGTTCGAGGTCTTCGGCGACAAGGACCCCGAGCAGTACGCCGAGGAGGCGGAACAGCGCTGGGGCGGCACGCAGGCGTACGCCGAGTCGCAGCGCCGCGTCGCCCGCTACACCAAGGACGACTGGAAGCGCCTGCATGCCGAGGTCGACGCCTGGAGCGAGCGCTACGCCGCCCTGGTGGCCGCCGGTGAGCCGGCGACCGGCGAGGCGGCCATGGAGCTGGCCGAGGAGCACCGCCGGCACATCGGCGTCTGGTACTACGACTGCCCGCACGAGATGCACCGCTGCCTGGGTGAGATGTACGTCTCCGACGAGCGCTTCAAGGCGTTCTACGACGCCATGCACCCGGGCCTCGCCGAACACCTCAGGGAGGCGATCCTGGCGAACGCGGCCCGGCACTCGGGGTGAGCCAGGGCCCGGCCGCGCCCGTCCCGACTCCGCTCGTGGTCGTGGTCCGGGGCTACTCCCGGGCCAGGACCACGGCGGTCCCGTAGGCGCACACCTCGGTGCCCATGTCGGCCGCCTCCGTCACGTCGAAGCGGAACATCAGCACGCCGTTGGCCCCCCGCGCGCGTGCCTGCTCCACCAGCCGTTCCATCGCCTGGTTGCGGGTCTCCACCAGGGTCTTGGTCAGACCCTTGAGCTCACCGCCGATCATCGACTTCAGGCCGGCGCCGATCTGGCTGCCCAGGTGCCGTGAGCGCACCGTCAGCCCGAAGACCTCGCCGATGACCTGCTGCACCCGGAACCCGGGCACGTCGTTCGTCGTGACGACCAGCACGTCCGACTGGGGACCCTGTCCGCCGCCGTAATCGTCGATTCCCATGGCTCACAGCTTGGCCCCGGCGGGCGCACAGCGCATCCCGGAGACGCCCGTGGAACCTGGGGGCGGGGCGGTCCGTTGATAGCTTTGTGCGGCTGCACCACGGACGCTGTACGTTCCCCCACCTGTCAGGAGCCCGGAAGCGTGACGACGATCGCCCTCGGACCGAGCTGGCTGGACCCCGACTACCTGCTCGACACCTTCGGCATCTGGGGCCTGTTGCTGATCGTCTTCGCCGAGTCCGGCCTGCTGATCGGGTTCTTCCTGCCCGGTGACTCGCTGCTGTTCACCGCCGGTCTGCTGATCACGTCCAACCAGCTGGACTTCCCCCTGTGGGGCGCGGTCGGCCTGATCTGCGTCGCCGCGATCCTGGGCGACCAGGCGGGCTACATGTTCGGCAAGAAGGTCGGGCCGTCGCTCTTCAACCGGCCGGACTCCAAGCTCTTCAAACAGGAGAACGTCACCAAGGCGCACGAGTTCTTCGAGAAGCACGGGCCGAAGTCCCTGATCCTGGCCCGCTTCGTGCCCATCGTGCGCACCTTCACGCCGATCATCGCCGGCGTCAGCGGCATGCGGTACCGCTCCTTCCTGACCTTCAACGTCATCGGCGGCGTCCTGTGGGGCGCGGGCGTCACCCTGCTCGGCTCCTGGCTGGGCAACATCGACTTCGTCAAGAAGAACATCGAAGCGATGCTCATCCTGATCGTGCTGCTCTCCGTGGTCCCGATCGTCATCGAGTTCATGAGGGCCCGCTCCAAGTCCGGCAAGGGCGCCGCGCGGACCCCGGCGCAGGACCCCGGGCAGCACCGGCCCGAGCAGCAGTTCCCGGTCATGGACGACGCGACCACGCAGCTGCGCCGGATCGACGGGGACGACCGGCACGACGGGCAGCACCCGTACGGCGACCAGGGCCGCCAGCACCACGGGCAGCCCCACCAGGGGCAGCAGCACCACGGACAGCAGGACTACGGGCAGCGGAACCCCGGGCAGCAGAACCACGGCCAGCACAGCCACGGCCAGGACTACGGGAACCACGGCCAGGACTACGGGAACCAGGGCCGGCAGGACGACTACTACGGCGCGCAGCAGTACCCGCAGCAGCAGCCGTATCCCCAGCGGCAGCGGCACGCGCAGGACGACTGGCCGCAGCAGCAGCCGCAGCAGCAGGAACAGCCGTACGGAGCCCAGCACAACGGCCACAACGGCCAGTACCCCTACGACAGCCAGGGTTACTAGAAGCCGGGCCGGAGGGCCGCGGGGTTCAGAAGCCCCTCGTCCGCTTGGCGGCCCGCCGCTTCTCCTGGGAGCCGATCCGCAGGAACATCCGGGACACCTCGGACCCGAGGTTCACCCCGATCGCGATGGCCATCGCCAGCGCCGCCGCCTTGGTGATCGACACCAGCCCGGCGTCCACCTTGCTCTGCGCGATGGCCAGCAGCCCGAAGTAGGTCGCCGAACCCGGCAGCAGGGGCCCGATCGCCGCCGTCGTGTACGGCAGGGCGGAGGCGAACCGGTAGCGTGCCAGCAACTGCCCGAACAAGCCGACCACGCCCGCCGCGACGGCCGTGGACGCGACGGGCGAGATCTCGCCGGTGTAGCGCATCGCCCCGTACACCGACCAGGCGACACCGCCGTTGAGGGTCACCGCGATCACCGTCGACCGTTCCTGTTGCAGCAGCACCGCGAACGTCAGCGACAGCAGCATCGACGCGCCGATCTGCCACAACGGCCGCTTCGAGACGCCGAGGGCCGCGTCGGGGTTGAGATGCGCGCCGAGCTGCACTCCGACGTACAGCATCACCAGCACCCCCGCCACGATGCCCACGAAGAAGTACATGACCTCCAGCAGACGCGCGGCCGCGGTGATGTAGAAGCCGGTCAGACCGTCCTGGACGCCCGCCACCAGCGCCCGCCCGGGCAGCAGCGCGAACAGCCCACCGGTGATGACCGCGGACGCCTTCACGTCGACGTGGGACAGCGTCAGCGCGATGCCGATCGCGGCCGGGGGCATCGCCGCGACCAGGAACTGGTAGAACTCCGGCAGCCCGCGCCCCGCGCACAGCCACGCCAGCCGGTCGCCGAGCATCGCGCCGAGCATCGCCGCCACGAACACGACCAGGTCACCGCCGACCAGCACCGAGGCCGCGCCCGCGAGCAGCCCGCTCGCGGAGGTCAGCACCCAGGTCGGGTAGGGGTGGCGGTTGCGGCGCATCTCCGCGAGCCGCCGGTAGGCCTCCTCCAGCGAGAGATGGCTCTCCGGGTCGCTCAGGTCGTCCACGAGCCGGAAGACGGCCGCCAGGCGCGTGTAGTCGGTGCCCCGGCGGCGCACCGTGCGCGACGCCGTCACCGGGTCCTCCACCAGGGACGGCTGGTACGAGATCGACAGCAGCGTGAAGGTGACGTTCGGCTCGCAGCGGTCGAGCCCGTAGGAGCGGCACACCGCGAACATGGCGGCTTCGACGTCCTCGGCGCCCTCCCCGCCCGCCAGCAGCAACTCGCCGATGCGCAGCGTCAGGTCGAGCACCCTGGGGACGGCCGGTCCCTCCTCCGCCGCCTTCGGGCCGGCCTCGGGCGCGGGCCGTTCGGCCACCGGCATCCGCAGCATCGTGCGCATCCGGTCCTGCCACGGCAGGTCCTTGATCAGGCTCACGACCGGGACGCCGGCGGCCGGTGTGAAGGCGACCGGGGCCTGCCGGGCGCTGTACGTGCTCGGCGGGCTGAACGCCGACCCCTCGCCCTCGGCGGCGGACGGCTGCGACACGTCCAGCCCCGCCGGGACGGCGAACTCCGACGTGGTCTCCGGCTCGCCCCCGGGTCTGGCGACGGCCAGCCCCGCCGGGATCGCGAACTCGGACGTGATCTCGGGGTCGAAGCCACTCCTCGCCTCGTCCGACTGCGGCTTGCGGTCCTCCGCCTCCGACACTCAGCAACGCTCCCTGGAACGACACCTTCCGTTGGCCCCAGTATGCGCACAGACGCGCGAAAGGGCCGCACGCGCACGCGTGCAGCCCTTCACCTACCTCCGCGCCGGCGTTTCACACCGCGAATCGCTCAGTGACCGCCCTGGTCCTTGAAGCGCTTGTAGGACCGCTCGATCTCGGCCTCGGCGTCGGTGCGGCCGACCCAGTCGGCGCCCTCGACGGACTTGCCGGGCTCCAGGTCCTTGTAGACCTCGAAGAAGTGCTGGATCTCCAGGCGGTCGAACTCCGACACGTGGTGGATGTCGCGCAGGTGCTCCACGCGCGGGTCGGTCGACGGGACGCAGAGCAGCTTGTCGTCGCCGCCGGCCTCGTCGGTCATCCGGAACATGCCGATCGCGCGGCAGCGGATGAGGCAGCCCGGGAAGGTCGGCTCGTCCAGGATGACCAGCGCGTCCAGCGGGTCGCCGTCCTCGCCGAGAGTGTTCTCGACGAAGCCGTAGTCGGTCGGGTAGGCGGTCGAGGTGAAGAGTCGACGGTCCAGGCGGATCCGACCGGTCTCGTGGTCCACCTCGTACTTGTTCCGCGAACCCTTCGGAATCTCGATCGTGACGTCGAACTCCACCGGTGGCTCCTCCATGATCAACACATAGTTCTGGTGGTTAAGTGTCCCTCACGCAGGTGTGTGATCGCGAAAGGGGCTGGTGTTCGTGCCAGAGCTGAGGCCTTGGCGGACCGCGAGACCGCACGTGGTGCGGGTCGCGAACGCCGTACGACCGCGTCTGGCACGGGCCGCAGGAATCGTACGGCCCCGCCTCGCGCACGTGGCCGCGACCGCGAAGCCGCAGGCCGCGCGGCTGGCACGGGCGGCGCGGCCGCAGCTCGCGCGGATCACGAAGGCCGGTCCGCCGGCCGGTTCCTGGCGGTACACCGCGGGTGCGGCGACCGCCGGGCTGGCGCTGACCGCCGTCGTGGTGACCGCCGCCGGGCCCTGGGACTCCAGCGGTCAGCGTACGGCCGAGCGGGACCGGGTCGCCGCCCTGGAACGGACGGGTGGCACAGATCACGCACGCCCGGACGATTCGTCCCGTACGTCCGACAGGGCGGCCGGCGCGCCCCGGCCCGCTCCCAGCGCGGCGACCGTCCTCACCGCCCTCGGCGGCGCGGCACAGGCCGGGACCACGGTGAAGTCCGCCCCCGACGCCCTGCCGACCGGCACGGGCCTCACGGGCGTCCTGGGCCCGCTCCTGGGCGACCCGGCCCTCGGCGCCCGGCACACCGCCGCGGTCGTGGACGTCGCCACCGGCAGACGCCTCTACGACGCCGGAGCGGGCCGGGCGCTCACCCCGGCGTCCACCACGAAGATCGCCACCGCGGTCGCCGCGCTCTCCGCGATGGGCGGCGAGCACCGCTTCACCACGCGCGCGGTGCTCGAGCCCGACACCCGGGAACTCGTCCTCGTCGGCGGCGGCGACCCCACCCTCACCGCCCGCGCGGACGCCGGCGGCTGGGCGAGTCTGCGCACCCTCGCCGCCTCCACCGCCGCCGCCCTGAAGAAGCGCGGCCTCACCAAGGTGACGCTGTCCTACGACACGACCCTGTACGCCGGTTCGCGGATTCACCCCATCGGGGTCAACCCCAACCTCGCCCCCGTCACCGCGCTGAGCGCCGACGAGGGCCGCACCGACGACTCCGACAGCGGCCCGACGGCCCGCGTCGGCGACCCGGCGGCCGACGCGACGGCCACCTTCGCGGCGCTGCTGAGGACCGCCGGCGTCACGACGACGTCCCCCGGCCCCTCCAAGGCCACCACCCGCGCGCAGAGCCTCGCGACCGTCGCCTCGCCCCCGCTGTCCGCCCTCGTCGAGCGGATGCTCACCAACAGCGACAACGACATCGCCGAGGCCCTCGCCCGTCAGACCGCCGTCGCCACCGGCGTGCGCGCCGACTTCGCCGGCGCCGGCAGAGCGGTCCACGCCCAGTTGAAGAAGCTCGGACTGCCCGTGGCCGGCGCCCGCTTCCGGGACGGCAGCGGCCTGGACCGCCAGGACCGCCTCACCGCGGACCTGCTGACGGCCCTTCTGGTCGCGGCGGGCGACCCGCGCCGCCCCGACCTGCGCCCCGTCCTCACCGGCCTCCCGGTCGCGGGCTTCACCGGCACCCTCACCAGCCGCTACACCGACGGCGCGGCCGGCGTCGTCCGCGCCAAGACCGGCACCCTGACCGGGGTCAACACCCTCGCCGGAACCGTCGTCGACCGGGACGGCCGGCTCCTCGCCTTCGCCCTCATGGCCGCCGGCACGACCGACCCGGCGGCGGCCCAGACGGCGCTGGACAGGGCGGCGACGGCGCTGGCCGGGTGCGGCTGCCGCTGAACCCGGGGTCGTCGGGGGTCGCCCCGGGGCGGCCCGGGCCCCGACCCTGACATCTCCCTGACCGGTCTGCCGCGGCCTGCCCTCCCCGGCGGCGCTCACGTACGGTTGACGCATGACGAGCATCGGCGGCGCTGCCTCATCAGGGACGGTCGACTGGAATCTCGCGGTGGCGACCGCGACCCGGCTCGTGCGGCCGGGACCGGAGGTCAGCCGCGACGAGGCGCGGGCCGTCGTCGCGGAACTGCGCCGACACGCCAAGGCCTCGGAGCAGCACGTGCGCGCCTTCACCCGGATGGCCACCGACGGCATCCACGACACGCCGATCCTCGTCGTCGACCGCCCGGGCTGGGTGCGGGCGAACGTCGCGGGCTTCCGGGAGATCCTCAAGCCCCTGCTGGAGAAGATGCAGGAGCGCCGGGGCAACACGCCCGGCGGCGCGGTCCTCGGCGCGGTCGGCGGCAAGGTCACCGGCGTCGAACTCGGCATGCTGCTGTCGTTCCTGTCGTCCCGTGTGCTCGGCCAGTACGAGACGTTCGCCCCCGCCACCCGCGAACTCCCGGCCGGCGCCGAGGGCGGCGGCCGCCTGCTGCTCGTCGCGCCGAACATCGTCCACGTGGAACGCGAACTCGACGTGGACCCGCACGACTTCCGGCTGTGGGTGTGCCTGCACGAGGAGACGCACCGCACGCAGTTCTCGGCGGTTCCCTGGCTGCGCGACCACCTAGAGGGCGAGATCCAGTCGTTCCTGGGCGAGACCGACGTCGACCCCATGACCTTCCTGGAACGCGTCCGGGAAGCCGCCCAGTCCCTCGCCGGGGGCCGCCCGGAGGGCGAGGAGGACGACGGCGGCCGCTCCCTGGTCGAACTCGTCCAGACGCCCGCCCAGCGCGAGATCCTCGCCCGCCTCACCGCCGTGATGTCCCTGCTGGAGGGCCACGCCGACTTCGTCATGGACGGCGTCGGCCCCGACGTCGTGGCGACCGTCGCGGAGATCCGCGAGAAGTTCCAGCAGCGCCGCGCCAAGGGGGCCTCCCGGCTCGACATCGCGCTGCGCCGGCTGCTCGGCCTGGACGCCAAGCTCAAGCAGTACCGGGACGGCGAACGCTTCGTGAGGGCCGTCGTGGACGAGGTCGGCATGGACGGCTTCAACCGGGTGTGGACCTCCCCGAACACACTTCCGACCAAGGCCGAGATCGCCAAACCGGCGGAGTGGGTCGCGCGCGTCCACCGCAAGGCCGAGTCGTGAGCCGCGGACAGGGGCGGGAACCGATTCCGGCCGCCGGCAGGAGAACGCCTCCGCAATCACCCGTCCGAGGGACCGTGGGGCCTGAGTAGGCGTGCGATGCTCAGGGAACGGCCCGGTTCTGTCACCATCTACACACTCTGAGTGACCGAACCTCGGGCTAACCCCCGACAACTTCATGAAGGGAACCGGACAATGGGTCCCCATCCTGCGGTCGCGGCGATACGCCTGGCGGTCCGCCGCGTACTCCACGACATCCTCAACGACCACCCCGCCCCCGAAGCCGACCCGCACGAGCGCCCGAACCCGCCGCTCGTGCTCGTGGCGTGCTCCGGCGGCGCCGACTCGATGGCGCTCGCCTCCGCCCTCGCCTTCGAGGCCCCCCGGCTCGGCGTCCGCGCCGGCGGCGTCACCGTCGACCACGGCCTCCAGCCCGGCTCCGACCTGCGGGCCGCGGAAGTGGTCCTGCGACTGCGCGAACTCGGCCTCGACCCCGTCGAGTCCACCGCCGTCGCCGTCGGCCGCGAAGGCGGCCCCGAGGCCGCCGCCCGCGACGCGCGCTACGCCGCCCTCGACGCCGCCGCCGACGCCCACGGCGCCACCGCCGTCCTGCTCGGCCACACCCGTGACGACCAGGCCGAGACCGTCCTGCTCGGCCTCGCCCGCGGCTCCGGCATCCGCTCCCTGTCCGGCATGGCCGCGGTCTCCGGGCGTCCTGGGGCCGTCCGCCGCTACCGGCGCCCCTTCCTCCAGCTGGACCGGCAGACCGTCCGCAAGGCCTGCATGGTCCAGTCCCTGCCCGTCTGGGACGACCCGCACAACGCCGACCCGGCCTACACCCGTTCCCGGCTCCGCCACGAGGGCCTGCCCGCCCTGGAGAAGGCCCTCGGCAAGGGCGTCGTCGAAGCCCTGGCCCGCACGGCCCAGCTCTCCCGCGACGACGCCGACGCGCTCGACGCCTGGGCCGGTCAGGCCGAGTCCTCCGTACGCGACGCGGCCGGCCTCCTGGAGTGCGCCAAGCTCTACGCCCTGCCGCCCGCGGTACGCCGCCGGATCCTGCGCCGCGCGGCGATCGAGGCGGGCGCTCCCGCCGGTTCGCTGTTCGCCCGGCACATCGAGGAGATCGACCGGCTGATCACCGGATGGCGCGGCCAGGGGGTCATCAATCTCCCGGGCAAAGTCGTCGCTCAGCGTCAGGGTGGCAGACTGGTGATTCGGCAAGGCTGAATCCGGGCCCTCCGGCAGGACCGCTTACGTGGTCGTGGGCGGTTCCGGTGGCCGGTGGGACGACCGAAAGTGATGCGGGTGGACGCGAAAGACATGGGCACCGACCTCAAAGAGGTGCTCATCACCAAGGAAGAGATCGACGCGAAGCTGGCAGGTCTGGCCGCGAAGATCGACGCGGAGTACGCGGGCAAGGACCTGCTCATCGTCGGCGTCCTCAAGGGCGCGGTGATGGTCATGGCGGACCTCGCCCGGGCCTTGTCCACCCCCGTCACCATGGACTGGATGGCCGTGTCGTCCTACGGCGCGGGCACCCAGTCCTCCGGTGTGGTGCGGATCCTGAAGGACCTCGACACCGACATCAAGGGCAGGCACGTCCTGATCGTCGAGGACATCATCGACTCCGGCCTGACCCTGTCGTGGCTGCTGTCCAACCTCGGCTCGCGCGAGCCCGCCTCCCTGAAGGTGTGCACGCTGCTGCGCAAGCCCGAGGCCGCGAAGGTCGCCATCGACGTCGAGTGGGTCGGGTTCGACATCCCCAACGAGTTCGTCGTCGGCTACGGCCTGGACTACGCCGAGAAGTACCGCAACCTCCCGTTCGTGGGGACGCTCGCGCCCCACGTCTACGGCGGCTGAGACCCGAAGGGCGCAAGCCCCTCGGGAAGATCGGGAACCCCGGCGGCCCTCGCGCCGTTGGAGCATGCAGACGGGTGCGCCAGCCGTTCCGTGCGGCTTTGCGTGACGAAGCTGGGGTACCGTCAGAAGAACTGTCTTATCAAACTCACTATGGCAGGAGGGACGGGGCGACACCGCTCCGTATGGATGGACGTGAAGCGATACTTCCGTGGGCCGGTCATGTGGATCGTGCTGGCCGTCCTTGCCGTGGTCGTGTTGATGCAGGTCGTCGGCTCGTCCGGCGGCTACAAGACGGTGGACACCGGCCAGGTCATTGCAGCGATCAACGACAACAAGGTCGAGTCGGCCAAGCTCACCACCGGTGACGAGCAGACCATCAAGGTCACGCTCAAGGACGGCGTGAAGGTCAAGGACAGCTCGAAGATCCAGGCGAGCTACATCGGCGATCAGGGCGTGACGATCGCCAACACGCTGCAGACCAAGTACCAGGACAAGCAGATTCCGGACGGGTACACGGTCTCGCCGACGAAGCAGAACGCTTTCGTCGGGATCCTGCTGTCCCTGCTCCCCTTCGTCCTCATCGTGGTCGTGTTCCTGTTCCTGATGAACCAGATGCAGGGCGGCGGCTCCCGAGTCATGAACTTCGGGAAGTCCAAGGCCAAGCTCATCACCAAGGACACCCCGAAGACGACGTTCGCCGACGTCGCCGGCTCGGACGAGGCCGTCGAGGAGCTCCACGAGATCAAGGAGTTCCTCCAGGAGCCGGCGAAGTTCCAGGCCGTCGGCGCCAAGATCCCCAAGGGCGTGCTCCTGTACGGGCCGCCCGGCACGGGCAAGACCCTGCTCGCACGCGCCGTCGCCGGCGAGGCGGGCGTCCCCTTCTACTCGATCTCCGGTTCCGACTTCGTCGAGATGTTCGTCGGCGTCGGCGCCTCCCGGGTGCGTGACCTCTTCGAGCAGGCCAAGGCGAACGCCCCGGCGATCGTCTTCGTCGACGAGATCGACGCGGTCGGCCGCCACCGCGGCGCCGGCCTCGGCGGCGGTCACGACGAACGCGAGCAGACCCTGAACCAGCTGCTCGTCGAGATGGACGGCTTCGACGTGAAGGGCGGCGTGATCCTCATCGCCGCCACGAACCGGCCCGACATCCTCGACCCCGCGCTGCTGCGTCCCGGCCGCTTCGACCGCCAGATCGCGGTCGACCGTCCGGACATGCAGGGGCGTCTGGAGATCCTCAAGGTTCACCAGAAGGGCAAGCCGGTCGCGCCCGACGTCGACCTGGCCGCAGTCGCCCGCCGCACCCCCGGCTTCACGGGCGCCGATCTCTCCAACGTGCTGAACGAGGCCGCTCTGCTGACGGCCCGTTCGGACCGGAAGCTGATCGACAACCACATGCTGGACGAGGCGATCGACCGCGTGGTCGCGGGCCCGCAGAAGCGGACCCGGATCATGTCGGACAAGGAGAAGAAGATCACCGCGTACCACGAGGGCGGACACGCCCTGGTCGCGGCGGCCTCACCGAACTCCGACCCGGTCCACAAGATCACGATCCTCTCCCGAGGCCGTGCCCTGGGCTACACGATGGTCCTCCCCGACGAGGACAAGTACTCCACCACCCGCAACGAGATGCTCGACCAGCTGGCCTACATGCTGGGCGGGCGCGCGGCGGAGGAGCTCGTTTTCCACGACCCCACCACGGGCGCGGCGAACGACATCGAGAAGGCCACGGCCACCGCCCGGGCGATGGTCACCCAGTACGGCATGACCGAGCGGCTGGGTGCCATCAAGTTCGGCGGCGACAACACCGAGCCCTTCCTCGGCCGTGAGATGGCTCACCAGCGCGACTACTCGGAAGAGGTCGCCGCCCTGGTGGACGAGGAAGTCAAGAAGCTGATCGAGAACGCGCACAACGAGGCCTGGGAGATCCTGGTCGAGAACCGCGACGTCCTCGACAACCTCGTGCTGCGGCTGCTGGAGAAGGAGACGCTGAACAAGGAGGAGATCGCCGAGATCTTCTCCGCGATCGTCAAGCGTCCCGCGCGGCCCGCCTGGACCGGTTCCTCGCGGCGCACGCCGTCCACCCGTCCGCCGGTGCTCTCCCCCCGGGAGCTGGCACTGACGAACGGCGCCAACGGCGCGACGCAGGCGATCTCGACCGCGAAGTCCACCGCGGTGGAGACCGGCCCCGTGGCCGAGCCCAGCCCGGAGGACCGCCCCGAGAGCTGATCCCGGCTCCCGCAGGCCCACCGGGCCCGGAATGGATGCCGCGCCCCCCAGGTTCTAGCCTGGGGGGCGCGGCATTGTCCGTATGACCGATTTCGTAGGCTCGCAGATGAGGTGCGTACCCACCCGAGCGACCCGCACAGGAACGAGGCCCCCATGACCGACCCCGTCACGCTGGACGGCGACGGCTCCATCGGCGAGTTCGACGAGAAGCGTGCCGAGAACGCCGTGCGCGAACTGCTGATCGCGGTCGGCGAGGACCCGGAGCGCGAGGGCCTGCGGGAGACGCCGGCGCGGGTGGCGCGGGCCTACCGGGAGCTGCTCGCGGGCCTCACCCAGACGCCCGAGGAGGTCCTGACGACGACGTTCGATCTTGGCCACGACGAGATGGTGCTGGTCAAGGACATCGAGATCGTCTCCCTGTGCGAGCACCACATGCTGCCGTTCCACGGCGTCGCGCACGTGGGCTACATCCCCGCGGAGTCCGGCAAGATCACGGGTCTGTCCAAGCTGGCCCGGCTGGTCGAGGTGTTCGCGCGCCGCCTCCAGGTGCAGGAACGTCTCACCACCCAGGTGGCGGACTCCCTGATGCGGATCCTCGAAGCGCGTGGCGTCATCGTCGTCGTCGAGGCCGAGCACATGTGCATGTCGGTGCGCGGGATCCGTAAGCCCGGCGCCAAGACCACGACGTCCGCGGTGCGCGGCCAGCTCAGGGACGCCACGACCCGTGCCGAGGCGATGAGCCTGATACTGGCGCGCTGACGCACGGCCACCCGCCGCTGACGGCGGGATCCGCCCAGGTGAGGGCGGGCAGGGCCGGGGCGACGGCGGGGCTGTGGACGGCGTCAGGCCGCCGTGGCCGCGCCGTTCTCGTGGTCGTCGTCCTCCGGGAGCCGGCACACGCGCTCCAGGAAGAGGGCCGCCGCTATGACCGCGATGCCGGCCAGGACCGAGAAGCCGGCGTAGATGGCCTGGTCACGCCGGGCGGGGATGTCGAGGGACTCCAGCAGGAAGACACCGGTGCCCCCGTACATCCCGGCGACGAGAGCGGCGACCAGTGCGCTGGACTGGCCGAAGACCACCGCGCGCGCCGCCATCAGGGGGTCGACGCCCTTGGCCTCGGGGCGGCGCTCGCGCTGGGCCTTGAGGCGGGCGCGCAGCGAGAGCGCCGTGGCCGTCAGCACGACGGCGATCAGGGCGAGGACGATGGGGGCGGCCAGGGGGACGCTGGGCAGGGTCCCGATCGAGTTCCACAGGCGGGCGCCCGCCCAGGACAGGATCGCCGCCACGGCGAACACGCCGGCCAGCACCCTGATGCGCAGCTCTCTCACGGTGTCCCTTCAGCTCCCCCGCGCCCGCGGCACGAAGATCGGGCGGGCAGTGGTCTCGTTGACCTCTCTGCTTGACCTTAACGACTAGTCGGGCAGGTGGAGTTCCAGGTCCTCGCGGGCTTCCACGCCCTCCCGGGGGAGCGCGCCGAGAAGATCGGCGACCGTGCCGAGGCCGGGCAACTGGGCCTCGGGCTCGACGTCGTGCCAGGGGGCCAGCACGAAGGCGCGTTGGTGGGCTCGGGGGTGCGGGAGCGTGAGGTGGGGGTCGTCGTCCACGACGTCGGCGTACGCGACGATGTCGACGTCCAGCGTGCGGGCGCCCCAGCGCTCGTCCCGCACCCGGTGGAAGGCCTCCTCGACCGCGTGCGCGCGCTCCAGGAGGGACGACGGGGGAAGGGTCGTCTTCAGCAGGATCACCGCGTTGTAGTACGACGGCTGGCTGCCGGGCTCGACGCCCCACGGCTCCGTCTCGTACACGGGGGAGACGGCCTTCACGCGGACGCCGGGGGTGTCCTCCAGGGCGTCCACGGCCCCCTGGAGGGTCTCCAGACGGTTGCCCAGGTTCGAGCCGAGGGAGATCACGGCCCGTTTGGGGTTGTGCAGCGTGGTGTCGGCGGCGTCGACCTGCTCGACGACGGAGGCGGGTACCGGCTGTACGGTCGGGTCGCTCTGGCCCTCGGTGAAGAACGCGGTCATGCTCGGCTCCGGGTGATGGTGACGGTCACGTCGTCGAAGGGGACGGTGATCGGCGCGTCCGGCTTGTGGACGCAGACCTCGACCTCCTGGACCCCCTCGTGCTTCAGACAGGCCTGGGCGATGCGCTCGGCGAGCGTCTCGATGAGGTCGACGGCCTCGCCCTGGACGACGGCCACGGCCTCCTCCGCCACGATGCCGTAGTGCACGGTCTTCGCCAGGTCGTCGTCGGCCGCGGCCGGTCGGGTGTCCAGGCCCAGCACGAGGTCCACGATGAAGGTCTGGCCCTCTTCGCGTTCCTTGGGGAACACGCCGTGGTACCCGCGGGCCTTCAGGCCGCGCAGCGCGACACGATCCACGCGAATCACTCCTGCAATCGTCGGTTGGGGCCGGTGCGTACCGGGTGCGGGCGGCCGCCCGGCCTCGAACGAATCTACCTGCGAGCACCGACAGTCCCGGGCTCCGGCCGCGGTGGCGCGGACCGGCGCCGGAAGTCTTCACCGGGTGTTTCCCCTGGGGAACCCGGCGGCTCACGGGCCGGTGTCGCCCCTACCCACGGGTTCGTGATTCCCACCACTCCCTCGCCGCGACGGTCGGCCTGAGGGGCTGCTGCCCCGTCTCCGGGCGTCCATCCGCTCAGGAAGGGGTGCCCTCGATCCCGGGGTCCCCGGGGTCGTCCGGGATCCCGGGGCCGTCGAGGCGCTCGGGGGTCTCGGCGTCCGCGGAGCCGTCGGCGTCGTCGTTCTCGGCCAGGACCGGAGAGGCGTGGTGCGACCACAGCTTCCAGCCGTCCGGGGTGCGGCGGAAGACGTTGGTGGCGACGACCAGCTGGCCGACGAGCGGCCCGAGCTCCTCGCCCTCCTCGGGCGCGGGGCCGCCGCTGAGGATGTTCTCCGTGCAGGTCACCAGGGCGGTGTCGCCGGTGACCGAGACGTGCACGTCGGTGAGGAAGAACTGGATGTAGTCGGTGTTCGCCATGATCAGCGCGTAGGACCTGAGGACCTCCCCCCGGCCGGTGAGCACCGGCCAGCCGGGGTGCACGCAGGAGACGACGCCGACGTCCGCGGGGTCGTGGTACGTCTCGTCCACGCCCAGGTCGGCGGGGGTGAGCCAGGAGGAGGAGACCCGTTCGAAGTCGCCCTGCTCGAGCGCCTCGTAGAACGCGGCGTTGGCGGC
The DNA here is from genome assembly GCF_024539675.1 of Streptomyces hilarionis. GTDB lineage: Bacteria > Actinomycetota > Actinomycetes > Streptomycetales > Streptomycetaceae > Streptomyces > Streptomyces hilarionis. The sequence continues at coordinate 20,427 of NZ_JAHHIT010000057.1, forward strand.
TTCGACCTGCTCGACGTCGGTGTGGGGGGCGCTCACCGGGCTCCCTCTGCACGGGGCGTGGCGGACTGGGGCCGCGCTTCGGGTGTGCTTCCCGCGCCGGGTGGGTCGGCCGCCGCACGCGCCGGGCCGGACGCGCCTGCGCCCGGCGTGTCCTTGTCTTCGCGCGCCCCCTCCACGGCCCGGGCGACCCGCACCGCGTCCGCCGTGGCGCGGACCTCGTGCACCCGGACCGCCCAGGCCCCGGCCTGCGCCGCGAGGGCCGAGACGGCGGCGGTGGCGGCGTCCCGCTCGCGCGCGGGCGGCGGAGCGCCCTGCGGACCGGCCAGGACGCGGCCGAGGAACCGTTTGCGGGAGGCGGCGACCAGCAGCGGGTGCCCGAGCGTGTGCAGCCGGTCGAGGTGGGCGAGGAGCGTCAGGTCCTGGTCGGCCTCCTTGGAGAAGCCGAGGCCCGGGTCGACGACGACGCGGTCGGGGGCGACGCCGCCCGCCAGGACGGCGTCCACGCGCGCGCGGAGCTCGTCCACGACGTCGGCGACGACGTCGGCGTACACGCCCTTGACGTTGCCGCCCTCGAGGAAGCCCCGCCAGTGCATGACGACGAAGGGGGCGCCCGAGTCCGCCACGGCCGGGATCATCGCCGGGTCCGCCAGGCCGCCGCTGACGTCGTTCACGAGGGCGGCGCCGGCCTCGAGGGCCTGGGCGGCGACGGTGGCGCGCATGGTGTCGACGGAGACGACGACGCCCTCGGAGGCCAGGCCCCGGACGACGGGGACGACCCGGCGGAGCTCCTCGGCCTCATCGACGCGGGTGGCGCCCGGGCGGGTGGACTCGCCGCCGACGTCGACCAGGTCCGCGCCCTCGGCGACGAGCTGCAGACCGTGTTTGACGGCGGCGGTCGTGTCGAACCAGCGGCCGCCGTCGGAGAAGGAGTCGGGGGTCACGTTGACGACTCCCATGACCGCGCAGCGGTCCCATGCGGGAAGTCCGGCGACGCGCCCGCGTCCGCTCTGCTTGCTCATGCGTTCAGCGTAGGCCCAGGAGGGAGCCGTGCCGCGGTGCGGCCCGGGGCCGCACCGCGGGGCGGTGCTGCGGGGTCCCCGCCCGGGCCGGTGTCGGCGGCCCGGGCCCGGTCGGCGGCGGACCGGCACGGTCGCGGTTACGCGGCCCGCACGTCTCTGTCCCCCACCGCGTGCGTGCACGCGCGTGCCGGAGCGGAGCGACGGCGCAGGAAGCGCGGCAGGGGGAGGGCGAGAGTGACGAAGCCCTCGGCCTGCATGGCGGCGAAGCCGATGCGGGGAAGGTCGGCGGAGGCCCGGTAGACGACGAAGCGGGGCTCCCAGCGGGGCTGGAACTTGGCGTTGAACTTGTACAGCGACTCGATCTGGAACCAGCGGGAGAGGAACACCAGCAGACCGCGCCAGGCGCGCAGCACCGGGCCGGCGCCGATCTTCTCGCCGCGGGCCAGGGCCGAGCGGAACATGGCGAAGTTCAGCGACACGCGCGTGATGCCGAACTTGGGCGCCGCCTGGAGGGCGGCGACGATCAGCAGTTCGTTCATGCCGGGGTCGGCCGAGCGGTCGCGGCGCATCAGGTCCAGCGAGGCGCCGTCCGGGCCCCAGGGCACGAAGTGCAGGATCGCCTTGAGGTCGCCGTACTCGCCGGGCGCCTCGTCGCTCTTGTGGGCCGTGGCGATCAGACAGTCGCCGTCGCCCGGGTCGCCGATGCGGCCCAGGGCCATGGAGAAGCCGCGCTCGGTGTCGGTGCCGCGCCAGTCCTCGGCGGCGCGTCGGACGCGCTCCAGTTCGGCCTCGCCGAGGTCACCCACGCGCCGGACCCGGGTTTCGTAACCGGCGCGTTCGATGCGCTTGACCATTTGGCGCACGTTGCGCATCGCGCGGCCGGCCAGGGAGAAATCCGCCACGTCCACCACCGCCTCGTCGCCCAGTTCGAGCGCGTCCAGACCGGTCTCGCGGGTCCACACCTCGCCGCCGGTCTCCGAGCAGCCCATGACGGCCGGGGTCCAGGAGTGGGCCTTGGCCTCGTCCATGAAGCGCTCGATCGCGCCGGGCCAGGCCTCGACGTCGCCGATGGGGTCGCCGCTGGCGAGCATCACGCCGGAGACCACGCGGTAGGTGACGGCGGCCTTGCCGCTGGGGGAGAACACGACGGCCTTGTCGCGGCGCAGCGCGAAGTGGCCGAGGGAGTCGCGGCGGCCGTGCTTGTCCAGCAGGGCCCGCAGCCGGGTCTCGTCCTCCTCGGTGAGGCGGGCGGCCGGGTGCTCGGGGCGGAAGGCGAGGTAGATCGTGGTGACCGCGGTGATCCAGCCGAGCGCGCCCAGGGAGAAGGCGACGGTCCAGGAGGTGTTGCCCTGGTAGTCCACCGGTCCCTCGAAGCCGAAGAGGCCGTACAGGACGTGCGTGATGCGGTCGGCCAGGCTCGGGTCGCCGATCAGGCGGTTGGGGTGGACGCTGACGATGACCAGCCCCAGACCGAGGGATCCGGCGCCCATGAGGATGAAGTTGGCGAGCGCGCGCCAGCGGCTGCGCGGGTCGGGCAGCGCCGCGAACTGGTCGCGGTGCAGCAGCAACGGCACCAGCAGCGCGATCGAGATGAGCGCGCCCAGGATCGAGTGGCGGTACACGAACTGGGCGACCGCGCCGGCCGGCAGCAGCACGACGGCGGCCCGCCAGGCGCGCCGCTTGCCGCGCCTGAGGCCGTGGGCCAGCAGCAGCAGGAGAACGCCGGCGCTGAGCGACAGCGCGGCGGCGAACGGCCCGAAGGAGCCGGGGAGGACCTCGGCGAAGGTGTGCATACGGCTGTGACGGAACCGCGGGAAGACGCCCCCGGCGACGTCCAGCAGGCCCACGAGGGCGCAGGCCCTGGCGACGAGGGCGGGAACGGCCTCAGGGCGCGGACCTCGCACTATCCGCCGCACCCGGCTCGTTCGGCGCGGAACCCCGCCCGACATTTCCGCATCTTCCGTGACAGACATCGCATCCCGTAGTTCCGCGAGAGACCTTGGACCCGGCGCCTATTCGGGCATCCGGCGACATTGCGCCCTCTAGGACGGTGTCTTGAGGAGAGAGGTTCACTCGTCTCTCCAAAGCCACTGAAAAGGCGAAGGAAAATCCGGGACAAGCCCTCGCGAAGGAGTCGGGGGGAGCGGGTGTGGTCCCGGACGGAGAGCAGGCAGGAAACCACCGCATGGGTCTCACGAGCAACAAAGTGCTGCTGCTGTCAGTGCTGTTCGCCTTACTGCTGTTCGTCGGCACCGTCTGGCTGTGGCCGCGGCTGGCCAGGCGGAGCTGGCAGGCCGTCGGCGGGCGGGTCGGGCTCCTGCTCGCCACGCAATTGGCCCTCTTCGCGTCCATCGGCCTCTCCGCCAATCAGGCGTTCGGTTTCTACGCCAGCTGGGCGGACCTGTTCGGTCAGGAGACGGAGCCGGGCGTGGTCGTCGACCACTCCGCGGGCGGTGGCGCGGCGGGACCGCTGAGGGTCGTCGACACGCGGCGGGTGGACGCCGGGAGCGGTGCGCGGCCGCAGATCGCCGGGCAGGTCCAGAAGGTCGCCATCAGCGGGCGCACGACGCGCATCGCCACGCCCGCGTACGTGTACCTGCCGCCGGAGTACTTCGAGCCGGCCTACCGCACGCGGACGTTCCCCGCGGCCGTGGTCCTCACGGGGTACCCGGGGACGGCGGCGGCGCTCGTGGACAAGCTGCACTACCCGCGCACCGCGCGGCAGCTGGCCAGGGACGGCAGCATGCAGCCGATGATCCTGGTGATGCTGCGTCCCACGGTGGCGCCGCCGAGGGACACGGAGTGCGTGGACATCCCGGGGGGTCCGCAGACCGAAACGTTCTTCGCCAAGGACCTGCCGGAGGCCGTGGCGGCCCACTACAGGGTGGGGAAGAAGGCGGGCAGTTGGGGCATCATCGGCGACTCCACGGGCGGGTACTGCGCGCTGAAGCTGGCGATGCACCATCCCGACGCCTATGCGGCGGCCGCGGGCCTGTCGGCGTACTACAAGGCGCCGATCGACCCGACCACCGGAGACCTCTTCCACGGGGACAAGACCCTGCGCAAGGAGTCGGATCTGCTCTGGTTTCTGAAGAATCGTTCCGCTCCCGCCACCTCCCTGCTGGTCACCAGCAGCAAGGTCGGAGAATCGAACTACAAGGCCACGCAGAAGTTCATAGGGCTGGCGAAGGCGAACGGCCGGACCCGGGTCTCGTCGATCATCCTGGATAGCGGCGGGCACAACTTCAACACCTGGCGGCGCGAGATTCCGCCGACCCTGCAGTGGATCAGCGGTCGGCTGAGCGGCCGTTGAGCCGGGCGGACCGGCGGCGAGGCGGCGGAGGGGCGGAGCAATCCCCTGCTCGGGGCGGGGGCCGTCGGTCCAGGGCGGCCGCGCCTCCCCGGCCCCGAACGGGGGCGCCGGGCGCTCCGGAGGCGCGTCCCCGAACGATGAATGATCTTGCTTCTTGTCGAATTCGGTGACCACCCTGATTCCTGATGCCATGTGAAGGCTTCGTTATGGCTGTGTTTTTGTGGGGCGGCGCGCCAACAATCGCCTACGCGCGGTAAGTTTCTGGCCATGCCACGAGGACGTCACCGCCATTCCCCTCCTTTGCACAGGCTGCTGCCCCCCTCGGCGATCGCAGGCGTCTCCCTCGTCTGCGCCCTCGGCCCCTGGGTGTTCACGCAGGCGACGGCACTGCGCGTGCTGGCGGCGGCCGCCGCGGCGACGGCCGTCGTCGGCGCGGTCGTGATGCGCCATTGGGACGTGCAGGCCGGCAAGCAGGTCGCCGACCTCACGCGCGCGCGTGCCGGTGACGAGTGGCGCTTCGAGGAACGTGTCGCCGAGTTGGAGAGCGACCTCGAGGAGTCGCGTGAGCTCCGGGTCAAGCTGGAGCAGCGGCTGCGGTCCAAGCGAGCCGAACTGGCCGGTCTGCGCAACGAGCACGCGGCGCTGCTGCGCCGCTACGCCACCGCGGAGACCGAGCGGGCCAGCGCCCTGGAGGGCCGCCGCCTGCTGGAGATAGAGGCGGCTCCGACGCCCGCGCTGCCCGCCGCGCGCGGGCCGCAGGACGCGGAGCCCACCGGGAGGACGGAGACGTCCGAGGCGGCCGCGGTCTCCGAGGCGTCCGGCTCCGGCGCGTCGGCCGAGTCCGCCGAGGCCTCCCGCCCTGCCGAGTCCGCCGAGTCCTCCAAGCCCTCTGCGCTCGTCGACTCCGCCGGGTCCGGTGAGTCCGGTGAGTCCGGTGAGTCCGGTCAGGAGTCGGCGCGGACGTCGGCGGTGTTCTCGCCGGCGGGCTCCCAGCTGTTCCTGCGGGCGCAGGCGGCCCTCGCGCGCCTGGACGCCGACGGCGTGGAGCCGTCCCACGAGGAGCCCGGCGACCGCCCCGAGGACGGGCTCGCGGAGGGCGGCGCCGACCAGGGGACCGCGCGGACGTCCTCCACGGAGGCCGCGCAGGAGGACGAGGCGCAGGGGAAGCCCGAGGCGGTCGACGAGCACACGCGCGTGGCCGCCCCCAGCCCGGTCGCCCAGGACGACGCCGACACGGACGCCGAGAACGTCGAGGCCGAGGCCGACGAGAGCCACGGCGGTGAGGCGTCGCAGGGCGCGCGTCCGTCGGACGAGGACCCTGCGGCCGACGAGGCGTCCTCGACGGACGTGACGTCGACGCAGCCGGCCGCGAAGGCGGTGCTCCCCGAGGACGGGGCGGCCCCGGACGAGGCCGGTCGCGCCGCCCGGCCGCTGGAGAGCGCGGCCGCTCCGGCGGCGGACGGCGCCCCGGCCACGCGCCCCGAGCCGGCCCCGGACGTCGACCCCGACCGTGATCCCGACCCGGACCCCGATCCCGGCCCGGGCCCCGGTCGCGGGCTCGCCCACGCCGTCGAGACCCCTGCCGCCGCCGAGGCGGGCGCCGTCGTCCGGCGCCCCGCCGCTCCGGTGCAGCGTCCCTCCGGGCACTTCGCCGTGCCGACCGCCGTGGCCGTCGTCCCGGCCGCCGAGCCGGTGCGTCGTCCGACCGCCGAGGGCGGCTTCGACTTCTTCGGCACGAAGAGCGACGCGGAGCCCGACGCGCTGGAGGCGGTGCAGAACGAGGACCTCGCCGACGTCGTCGGCCAGGAGGCCCTCGCCCTGCACAAGGCCGAGTCCGAGGCGGAGTTCAAGCCGGCGGACGAGGCGGCGCGCGGAGTGGGCCAGGTGATCGACCTGACCGCGCACGACGAGACGGAGCACATCGACCTCAAGAGCCTGCGCAGCGCCGTCTCCTGACCGCTTCCGCGGGCCGCCGGGAGCCGGTCAGGTCATCCACCGGTCGGGCCGGGCGTCGAGGCGTCCGGTCCGTGATCGTTCGGCCTGGCCCGCGAGCAGCGCGGCCGCCTGCCGTGCGTCCCTCAGGCGGGCTGTGACGGTCTTGCCGGCCCCCGTGTCCACGTGGACGTCCGCGAGCCCCCAGAGGCGCTGCCAGGGCCCCTGAGTCAGTCGCACGCTCTGGACCTTGGCGTGCGGCACGAGCGCGAGCCGCCGGCGCAGCAGCCCGTGCCGGGTGGCGAACACCGCGTCGGTGACGGCGGTCCCGTAGCCCCGCCACCACACGGGCGCGCATCGTCCGGCCCGGCGCGGCGGCCGCACCAGCGCGCCCTCGGCCGGGACGCTCACCCCCGGCAGCACGTGCGCGACGACGGCTTCCGCCGCCTCGCGCGGAGCGACCGGCACGAGCACCGAGTTGGCGGAGCCGGCCACGTCCAGCTCGACGCGCACCCAGCCGAGCCGCCGCCACAGCAGCGGCTGGACGATGCGCACGGTCTGCACCCGCCCGGGCGGCACCGTCTCGTGCGTACGGTCCAGGAGCCCGCGGTCGATGCGCAGGCCGTCCGGCGACTCGCCGACCGTCCAGTCGTACTCCCCGGCGAACCGGCCCGCGCTGGTCGCGCCCGCCGCGCCGAGCAGCGGCACGCCGGTCGCCAGAACCGTCCACACGCTGTGGGTGGCCAGCCACAGCACCGGCGGCACCACCAGCGCGGCGGCCAGCGCTCCCCAGGTCGCGCCGGTCAGCGCCAACGCGACCGCGAGCTTGCGCGGCGGCACCCGCAACAGCTCGCGCGCGGGCGCCTCGCCCACTTCGGGCGCGGTCTCCGGCGCGAATCCGGCGGCCCGCGCGAGCAGCTCCGCCCGCAGCGCGCGGGCCTCCTCCTCGCCGAGGAAGGCCAGTTCGTCCTTCTTCTCGGCGCCGACGACGTCGAGCCGGAGCTTCGCGACGCCCGCGATCCGGGCCAGCAGCGGCCGGCCGACGTCGATCGCCTGGATGCGTTCCAGCCGGATGTGGGCGGCGCGCCGGAACAGCAGGCCCGTGCGGATGCGCAGTTCGCTGTCCGTCACCGCGAAGTGGGTGAACCACCAGGACAGGAAGCCGTACAGGGAGGCCGCGGGAACGAGGACGGCCAGCGCGATCAGCAGCATGGTCGTGGTCAGCCGGGTCAGCTGCTCCTGCGCCTGGTTCGGGTCGTGCACCGCCCAGCCGACGAGGACCGCGATCGGCGCCCAGGCCCGCCGGAAGGGGGTGACGGGATGCAGCCGCCGCTCGAGGACGGGCCGTCCCGGGCCGGCGTCCCCGGACGCCTCGACCCCCTCGGTCACCTGCACCCCCTGGGCCACCTCCGACTCACCTGGCACCTCACCCTCACGCGTCACTTCACTCTCACGCGCCACCTCGACCCCACCGGTCACCTCGGCGCCACCGGGTCCGCCCGGCTCACGGAGCGCCGACGGTTGCGGATCGCCCAGGCCACCCGGTCCGTCCGATCCGCCCGGCCCGTCCGGGCCCTCCGGTATGCCGTCGTCGAGGTCCGGGGTCGTCACAGGCCCGCCGATCGGGCCTCGCCGAGGGCGGTGAGCCGGTCGCGGAGGCGTTCCGCCTCGGCCGGGTCCAGGCCGGGGATGACCGCGTCGGTCGCGGCGGCCGCGGTGTGCAGCTGGACGCCGGCCAGCCCGAAGTACCGCTGGAGGGGCCCGGAGGTGACCTCGACGAGCTGCATGCGCCCGTAGGGCACCACGGTCTCCTCGCGCCAGAGCACCCCGCGAGTGATCAGCAGGTCGTCGGCCCGTTCGGCGTACCGCCAGGAGCGCCAGTTGCGGCCGAGCAGCACCCAGCCCCAGGCGACTCCCGCCAGCGGCAGCAGCGCGAACGCCGCCCACGCGGGACCGACGAGCAGCCCCAGCGGCAGCCCCACCGCGACGGCCGCCAGCCCCAGCCACACCACCAGCAACAGCCGCCGCATCCGCAGCAGGCCAGGCGGCAGTCCGCTCCACACCGGTGCGACCGCCGTCGCCTCCCCGCTCCCCGGGCCGACCGGGCTCCCCGTCTCCATGGGGTCAGCGTACGTAGGGGAGACTGTCGCCATGACTCCTACGACGGAGACCACGGTCGGGATCGGCGGTGCCGCGGAGAGCACCGACATGGTGCTCAACATCGGCCCCCAGCATCCCTCCACGCACGGCGTGCTGCGGCTGCGGCTCGTCCTGGACGGCGAGCGCATCCGGCACGCGGAGCCGGTGATCGGCTACATGCACCGCGGCGCGGAGAAGCTGTTCGAGGCACGCGACTACCGCCAGATCGTGATGCTGGCCAACCGCCACGACTGGCTGTCGGCGTTCTCCAACGAGCTGGGCGTGGTCCTCGCGGTGGAGCGGATGCTCGGCATGGAGGTCCCCGAGCGGGCCGTGTGGACGCGCACGCTGCTCGCCGAGCTGAACAGGGTGCTCAACCACCTGATGTTCCTCGGGTCCTACCCCCTGGAGCTGGGCGGCATCACGCCGGTCTTCTACGCCTTCCGCGAGCGCGAGGTGCTCCAGAACGTCATGGAGGAGGTCTCCGGCGGCCGCATGCACTACATGTTCAACCGCGTCGGCGGCCTCAAGGAGGACCTGCCGGCCGGCTGGACGTCCCGCGCGCGGGAGGCCGTCGCCGCCGTGCGCTCCCGGATGGACGTGTACGACGACCTGGTGCTCGGCAACGAGATCTTCCGCGGGCGCACCCGTGGCGTGGGCGTCCTGGCGCCGGAGCACGTGCACGCGTACGGCGTGAGCGGTCCCATCGCGCGCGGTTCGGGCGTCGACTTCGACCTGCGCAGGGACGAGCCGTACCTGGCCTACGGGGAGCTGCGGGACACGCTGAAGGTGGTGACCCGGACCGAGGGCGACTGCCTCGCGCGTTTCGAGTGCCTGCTGGAGCAGACGCACAACGCGCTCGACCTCGCGGACGCCTGCCTGGACCGACTCGTCGACCTGCCGCCGGGCCCGATCAACCAGCGGCTCCCGAAGGTCCTCAAGGCGCCCGAGGGACACACGTACGCGTGGACGGAGAACCCTCTCGGCATCAACGGCTACTACCTCGTCAGCAAGGGCGAGAAGACCCCGTACCGGCTGAAGCTGCGCTCGGCGTCGTACAACAACATCCAGGCGCTCACCGAGCTGCTCCCGGGCACCCTGGTCGCGGACATGGTGGCGATCCTGGGATCGATGTTCTTCGTGGTGGGGGACATCGACAAGTAGCCGTCAGTCCGCGGGCGGCCGGTCCCGCGAAGGCCGGTCCGTGGGCGGCCGGTCCGCGGCGGGCTCCTGGTCGCGTTCCGCGTCGAGCGGGTCCGCGATCCCCACCGGCTGGAGCAGCCAGCCGAAGTCGCCCAGTCCACCCCGCGCGGTGAGCTCCGAGGCCTGCGTGGCGCCCGCGAGGGCGCGCAGGTACCCCGAGGGGTCCGTGGCGGCGAGCGCGAGCGGGGGCCGCGCTCCGCTGACGCCCAGGGCGCGCAGCGCGTCGCGTTGGCCGAGCACCCGCGCGCGGGACGCGGCGGACGCCTCTCCCGCCGCCGCGCACGCGTCCAGGGCGACGTGGGCGGTGATGTCGCGGGAACCGTCCGGGACGGGCGCCGTCTCGCGCCCCTCCCGGAAGCCGGTGAGCGTCCCGAACGGCGGCCGCGCGTCGGCGCGATGCGCGTAGTCCACGGCCACCGCGAGCCCCCGTACGACGCACGCCACCGCGGACGCCCACGCCGTGTCCCGCGGGAGCCCGATCTCCGCCCGCAGCCCTTCCTCGCCCGGCAGCGGCCACCACCGCGCGAGCCACCGCGCCTGCGCGCCGGAGACCGGCTCCCCGAGCCGCTCCGACCCGTCGTCGCGGACGAGCACCAGACGTGGCACGCCCGCGGGGTCCACCTGCGCGACGTCGAGGGGGACGTTGTCCAGCCACTCGTTGGCGAAGAGCAGCCCGGTGATCTCCCGAGGCGGCTCGGGCAGCCACGCGATCCGGCGGGCGAGGCCCTCGGGGCGATCGGCGATCTCGACGGCGTACGCGCGCGTGCGGGCGGCGACGTCGGCGGGGAGCGCCGCCAGCACGCCCGCGACCAGCTCGCCCCGGCCGGCGGCCATGTCGACGAAGTCGAGCGACGGGGGCCTCCCCAGCGCCTCGTCGACCCGGCAGAGCAGGCGTGCCACGGCCCCGGCGAACAGCGGCGACGCGTGCACGGACGTACGGAAGTGCCCGGCCGGGCCCTCGGGCCGCCGGTAGAAACCGCCCCGCTCGCGAGCTCCGCCCTCGCCCGGCGCCTCCGCGCCGCTCCACGAGCCCCCGCCCGTCCGTGCCTCAGGGCCGCGCGACGAGTCCCCGCCGCCGCTCCGCGTCCCCCGGCCGGTCCGCGGCTCCGGGCCGTACAGGGCGTCCTGCATGGCCGCCCGCCAGCCACGCCACGGGCCCGTTCCGGTCACGTCGTCCACCGCCCGTCGACTCACCATCCGGTCAGACTAGGCGTACAGGTGATCACGGCATCCACCTTGCGGAGTACGCCCGCCGGGACCGGATCGGCCCTCCGGTTGACCCCTGCACGCATCGGGCTTCCCTACGCTGGGTCACGTGCAGCGCCTCTATGACTTCCTCCGCAGACACCCGACCAGGGTCGACGGCTTCTGGGCCCTCGTCCTGTTCGGGATCTCCGCCGCTGCCGGAACAGCCGGGCAGGATCGGGGCGGCACCGACTCCATGGCGCTGCTGGTGCCGGTGGTCTTCCTGCTGTGCCTGGTCATCGCGTTGCGGCGGCGCCTGCCCGAGCAGATGCTCGTGCTCGCCGCGGTGCTCGGCACGGCGCAGCTGGTGCTGAACGTCGGCGTGACGGCGGCGGACTTCGCGCTGCTGGTGATCGTCTACACGGTCGCGGCGACGGGCGCCCGCTGGGCCTCCCGCCTTGCCCTGGTCATGGCGTTGAGCGCGGCCACCCTGGCGCAGCTGCGCTGGCCGCACGAGAACGCGAGCGTGCCGGGCCAGGTGGCGGTCATCGTCTTCCAGACGGTGCCGTTCGCCCTGGCCTGGGTGCTCGGCGACTCCATGCGCACCCGTCGCGCCTACTTCGCCCAGTTGGAGGAGCGCGCGGCCCGCCTGGAGAAGGAGCGCGAGGCGCAGTCGAAGGTCGCGGTCGCCGCCGAGCGCGCCCGGATCGCGCGCGAGCTGCACGACGTCGTCGCGCACAACGTGTCCGTGATGGTGGTGCAGGCCGACGGCGCCGCCTACGTCCTCGACGCCGCGCCCGACCAGGCGCGGAAGGCGCTGGAGACGATCTCCTCCACCGGCCGTCAGGCGCTGGCCGAGATGCGCCGCCTGCTCGGCGTGCTGCGCACCGGTGAACACCAGGAGAGCGGCGAGTACGTGCCGCAGCCGGACGTCGAGCAGATCGAGGACCTCGTCGAGCAGTGCCGGGGCTCGGGTCTGCCGGTGGACTTCAAGGTCGAGGGCACCGCGCGTCCCCTGCCCAGCGGCGTCGAGCTGACGGCGTACCGCATCGTGCAGGAGGCGCTGACGAACACCCGCAAGCACGGCGGACCGAACGCCGGGGCGAGCGTGCGTCTCGTCTACTTCGACGACGGTCTCGGCCTGCTCGTGGAGGACGACGGCAAGGGCGCCCCGCACGAGCTGTACGAGGAGGGCGGCGTCGACGGCGCGGGCCACGGTCTCATCGGCATGCGCGAACGGGTCGGCATGGTGGGCGGCACCCTGGACGCGGGACCGCGGCCCGGCGGAGGATTCCGCATCAGCGCCCTGCTGCCGCTCAAACCGGCGCACTGACGCCCGCGCCCGCTCGCAGGTGACACCTGTCACGCGCCCTGGCCCCGACCCCCGACCCCTGCCAACGATCAGAAGCAAACGGAAGAGGACTCGATGACGATCCGCGTGATGCTCGTCGACGACCAGGTGCTGCTGCGCACCGGGTTCCGGATGGTGCTCGCCGCCCAGCCGGACATGGAGGTCGTGGCCGAGGCGGGCGACGGCGTCGAGGCCCTACAGGTGGTGCGCTCCACGGCGGTCGACGTCGTGCTGATGGACGTCCGCATGCCGAAGCTGGACGGCGTGGAGGCCACCCGGCGCATCTGCGCCGAGCCCGACGCGCCCAAGGTGCTGATCCTGACCACCTTCGACCTGGACGAGTACGCGTTCTCCGGGCTGAAGGCGGGCGCCTCCGGGTTCATGCTCAAGGACGTCCCGCCGGGCGAGCTGCTCACCGCCATCCGGTCCGTGCACAGCGGCGACGCGGTGGTCGCCCCGTCCACCACCCGCCGTCTGCTGGACCGGTTCGCGCCGATGCTGCCGAGTACCGGCAAGGAGCCCCGGCACAAGGAGCTGGAGCGGCTGACGGAGCGCGAACGCGAGGTCATGGTGCTCGTCGCCCAGGGGCTGTCCAACGGAGAGATCGCGGCCCGGCTGGTGCTGTCCGAAGCCACCGTGAAGACCCACGTGGGGCGCATCCTGACCAAGCTGGGACTGCGCGACCGGGTCCAGGTCGTGGTCCTGGCGTACGAGACGGGTCTCGTCCGCGCGGGCGGTCTGTGAACCGGCGTGAAGGGGCCTCCCGCGGGAGCGGCGGCCACTAGGGTCTGCGCATGCTCCTGTGGATCAACGGCCCCTTCGGGGGCGGCAAGACACAGACCGCACACGAGATACGACGCCGGCTGCCGGGCAGCGTCGTCTGCGACCCCGAGCACGCCGGGTTCGGGCTGCGCCGGATGCTGCCGCCCGACCTGCGCGGCGACTTCCAGGACCTGGCGGCCTGGCGGCAGGGCGTCGTCGAGGTCCTCGACCTGGCCCTCGGCGCCCACGAGGGCGTGGTCATCGCCCCCATGACCGTCACCGATCCCCGGTACTTCGACGAGACCGTCGGCCGGCTGCGCGAACTCGGCCACGACGTGCGCCACTTCACTCTCCTGGCCGAACGCGAGACGGTCCTGCGGAGGCTCCGTGAGCGCGGCCTCGGGCACCTCCTCGGGTTCACCGTGGGCAGGAAGAGGGGCCTGCGCCGGGAGACCTGGGCCGTCCGGCGGCTCGACCACTGCCTGGAGCGGCTGCGGGAGCCGGAGTTCGCCGAGCATCTGTGGACGGACCACACGACCGTGCCGAGGACGGCCGACCGCATCGCCGTCCTCGCGGGGCTGACGCTGAGCCCCCACACGGAGGGCGCGCTGCGGACACGGCTGCGCCAGGCCGGCGTGGGCCTACGGCACATCCGGTTCGACTGAGGCCGGGAGACGGCCGTGCCTCAGCGGAGTATTCCTTCCAGGAAGTCGCTGCCCAGCCGGGCCACCACCGTCACGTCGAGCTGGTGCAGGACGTACCGGCCGCGCCGGCGCGTGGTGACCAGGCCGGCCTTCTTCAGGACGGCGAGGTGCCGGGATATCTCGGGGGCCGTCCTGCCGTGCACCTGGGCGAGCTCGGTCGTGGTGTACGCGCTGCGGGCCAGCAGTCGGCAGATGCGCATCCGGACGGGGTGGGACAGGGCCGTCATCCGCAGGGTCAGCTGCTCCACCGACGGGGGCGAGGCCAGCTCGGGCGAGCCCACCGGGTAGTGCAGCACCGGCTGCCAGCCGTAGCGGTGCAGCACCATGAGATGCGGCCAGCCCAGACTCGTCGGCACGAGCAGCAGGCCGCCGTCGCCGGTGGAGCTGCGGCCCTGGACCAGTTTGTCCACGACGATCCGGGTGCCGCTCTCGTCGAGGGTCACGGCCGAGGACACCGAGGCCAGCGTCTCGGCCAGCCCCTTGTGGCGCAGGAGATCCGTCTTGTGGCGGGCGTCGGCGGCCAGCGGCGGGCGCACCCGGGCCCAGACGTCGACGAAGAACGCCTCGTCGCAGTCCTCCAGGAACTGCCGCAGCCAGCCACGCACGCGTGGCGGGTCCTCCAGCAGCCGCCGGGTGAACCGCACCTGCCGCGGCCCGCGGGTGGCGGCCAGGTCGAGCGCGCGGCGGCACAGCTCCGGGTGGGAGAGCAGGGCGGGGCCCGGCAGGTCGTAGCCGGGAGCGCAGGTGAACTCCAGCGCGGAGTCGACGAACTGTTCGTCCGTCAGCTTGTCCAGCAGGTCGAGCTCCTCGGCGAGCGTGGCTCCGGGGAGCGTGCCGCCGGGGACGCCCGCGTAGGGCAGGAAGAGGTCCGAGAACGTCGTCCGCCACAGGAAGTCGGCCTCGCACATCCGGTCGGCCAGGTGCGAGTCGAGCCGGGCGGTGACGGAGGTGACCCAGCCCTGTAGGCCGGGGTGGTGCCCCGGCTCGGCCAGCGCGTGCAACGCCATGCCGAGCTCGGCCAGGGGGGAGGGCACGACGGCGACCCTCTCCGGCCGCAGCCCCGCGATGTCGATGCTCAGACTCATGCCCCCATGGTGCACCTGGCCACCGACAACGCCGTCCGCGTCGCCGCCCCCACGGACACCGTCCCCGCCGCCACCGCTCGGCTACGGGGGCCCGGGTCGGTCACCGGGCCCCGCGCGCCCGGGCCTCTCGGGCCACCCGGGCCGCGAAGTCCGCGGCGGCCGCCCTGACGTCGTCCGCCGTCCAGCTCAGGGCGGCGGCGCCGACGGTGACCTCGGTGAAGGACAGCCCCGGCCCGCCGTGGGCCCAGGCGCCGGCGAACAGCGCCGTCCGCGTCTCCTCGGCCTGCGAGACGGCCGCTTCGGCCGCCACGTCCGCCTCGTACGGCAGCCAGACCTGGAACTGGTGCGTGTGCGGGACCTCGGGGTGCACGCGCGCCCAGGGGACGTCCGTTCCGGCGAGGCCCTCGCGCAGGGCGGCGGCCACCTCCCGCGCGTGGATCACGTACTCCGGAAGCCGGGGGAGCTCGCGCTCCAGGCCGACGAGGGCCGACAGCGCGGTGGGGAACTGCTGGAAGACGGCGCCGCCGTACCGGTGCCGCCAGGCTTTCGCCTCCTCCGCCAGGGTCTTCGGGCCCGCGAGGGCGGCGCCGCCGAAGCCGCCGAGGGACTTGTAGAACGACACGTAGACGCTGTCCGCCAGGTCCGCGATCTCCCGCAGGGTGCGGCCGAAGTGGTGGGTGGTCTCCCACAGGCGCGCCCCGTCGAAGTGCACCACCGCGTCGCGCTCGCGCGCCGCCTCCACGACCTCGGTCAGCTCCTCCCACGTGGGGAGCACGAAACCGGCCTCCCTGAGGGGCAGCTCCAGCATGAGCGCGCCGAAGGGCTCGTCGAAGGCGCGTATCTCCTCGGCCGTGGGCAGCCGGGGCTCGCGCGTCACCCGCACCGTGCGCAGGCCGCTCACGACGCCGAAAGCGCCCCGCTCCCACACCTCGGGATGGCCCAGCGCGTGCAGCGCGACGGTCGGGTCGCCGGTGCGGCCCGCCCAGCAGCGCAGGGCGACCTGCTGGGCCATCGTGCCCGTGGGGAAGAACGCGGCGGCCTCCGTCCCCAGCAGCCCGGCGACCCTGCGCTCCAGGGCCTCCACGACCCCGTCCCCGTAGACGTCCGCCGGTTCGTCCAGGTCGTGGACCTCCGGGGCGGCCTCCTGGAGCGCCGAGAGCCGCTCGCGCAGGCTGGACTGGAACCCGGCGCGCGACAGCACGCGCTCCGCCTTCCGGTGGGCGAGCGCCCGGCGCTCGCGCAGGCGCTGCCGTGCCGACTGTTCCTCGCTGTGCTCCGACGTGTTCGTCATGCCCCGGATGATGCCGTGCCCGGGGGTGCGGGCACACGCGTGTGCCGCCCACCGCCTGCGCGCCCGTCGGGGAAGGCGGTCGAAACGGGTGGGAAAACCCACAGCCTGTGGACAACCGGGCTCCGCCGGAACAGATCGCGTTAACATGACGAGAAATCGTCCGGTACCCGGAGCGGACTGGAACGGAAGGCCGCCGTCGAGTGAGTACACCCCAACAGCCAGACCCCAGGGACCGCCCCGCGCGGCTCGCCGTCGGCGTCGTCGGCGCGGGCCGGGTCGGGCCCGCCCTGGCCGCGTCGCTGCAACTCGCCGGGCACCGGCCGGTCGCCGTCTCGGGCGTCTCCGACGCCTCCCGGCGGCGGGCCGCGCTCCTGCTGCCCGACGTGCCCCTGGTGCCGCCCGCCGAAGTCCTCCAGCGGGCGGACCTGGTGCTGCTCACCGTCCCCGACGACGCCCTGCCCGGGCTCGTGGAGGGCCTCGCCGAGACCGGGGCGGTACGGCCGGGCCAGCTCCTCGCGCACACCTCCGGGCGCTTCGGCGCGAAAGTCCTCGACCCCGCCCTGCGCGCGGGTGCGCTCCCGCTGGCCCTGCACCCGGCGATGACGTTCACGGGCACCCCGGTGGACGTCCAGCGGCTGGCCGGCTGCTCCTTCGGCGTCACGGCCCCCGAGGAGCTGCGGCTGGCGGCCGAAGCACTCGTGATCGAGATGGGCGGCGAGCCGGAGTGGATCGCCGAGGAGAGCCGCCCGCTCTATCACGCGGCGCTCGCCCTGGGCGCCAACCACCTGGTCACCCTGGTCGCCCAGTCCATGGAGCTGCTGCGGGTCGCCGGCGTCGAGGCCCCCGACCGCATGCTCGGCCCGCTCCTCGGAGCCGCCCTGGACAACGCCCTGCGCTCCGGCGACGGCGCGCTCACCGGCCCCGTGGCGCGCGGGGACGCCGGCACGGTCGCCGCGCACGTCGCGGAACTGCGCGCGCACGCGCCGCAGGCCGTCGCCGGATACCTGGCGATGGCCCGCGCGACCGCCGACCGCGCGCTCGCCCACGGACTGCTCAAGCCCGAACTGGCCGAGGACCTCCTGGAAGTGCTCGCCGAGGCGTCCCACCGTGCCCCCCGCGCGCCGGGCGCGACCGGCACGGACGGCCCCCACGGCCCCGACGGCACGTACGGCCCCGACAGCACGGACGGCACCGAAGGAGAAGCGGGATGACCACCGCCCTGCTGCGCACCGCCGACGAACTGCGCGCCCGCGCGCGTGGCGGCCGGCGGACCGTCGTGATGACGATGGGCGCCCTGCACGAGGGACACGCCACTCTCGTGCGCACCGCCCGTGACCTCGCCGGGCCGGACGGCGAGGTCGTCGTCACGGTCTTCGTCAACCCGCTCCAGTTCGGCCAGGGCGAGGACCTCGACCGCTACCCGCGCACCCTCGACGCCGACCTGAAGATCGCCGAACTGGCGGGCGCGGACGTCGTGTTCGCCCCCTCCGTGGACGAGGTCTACCCCGGCGGGGAGCCCCAGGTCCGCATCACCGCGGGGCCGATGGGCGAGCGCCTGGAAGGCGGCTCCCGCCCCGGCCACTTCGACGGCATGCTCACGGTCGTCGCGAAGCTGCTGCACCTCACCCGCCCCGACACCGCGCTGTTCGGGCAGAAGGACGCCCAGCAGCTCGCCCTGATCCGCCGCATGGTGAGGGACCTGAACTTCGGCGTGGAGATCGTCGCGGTGCCGACCGTGCGCGAGGAGGACGGGCTGGCTCTGTCGAGCCGCAACCGCTACCTGTCCGCCGAGGAGCGGCGCACCGCGCTCGCCCTGTCCCGGGCGCTGTTCGCGGGCCGCGACCGGCACGCCGCGCAGGAGGCCCTGCGGGCCCGCGCGCGTGAGGTGCCCGCCTCCCACGCGCGCGCCGAGGCGCTCAGCGCCCTCGGGGAGTCCCGCGCGGCCGCCGACGCGCACGCCGTCGCGAAGGCCGCTCCCGGCGACCCCGCGGGCGTCCGCGCGGCCGCCCGCACGGTCCTCGACGAGGCGGCCCGGCTCGTCCCGCCGCTGCGACTGGACTACCTCGCGCTCGTCGACCCGTCCGACTTCACCGAGATCGAGGACGGCTTCACCGGCGAGGCCGTCCTCGCCGTCGCCGCCCGGGTCGGCTCGACCCGGCTGATCGACAACCTCCCCCTCACCTTCGGAGCCGCCTCGTGACCAGCACAGGCATACGACTGCACGCGCCCGCGCCCGGGTGGAACATCGACGCCGACGTCGTCGTCGTCGGCTCCGGTGTGGCCGGTCTCACCGCGGCCCTGCGCTGCGAGGCCGCGGGCCTGACGACGGTCGTCGTCACCAAGGCCCGCCTCGACGACGGCTCCACGCGCTGGGCGCAGGGCGGCATCGCCGCGGCGCTGGGCGACGGCGACACGCCCGAACAGCACCTGGACGACACGCTGGTGGCGGGCGCGGGCCTGTGCGACGAGGACGCCGTGCGCATCCTGGTCACCGAGGGCCCCGACGCGGTGCGCCGGCTGATCGCGACCGGCGCCCACTTCGACGAGTCCGAGGAAGGCGGCCTGGAGCTCACCCGCGAGGGCGGTCACCACCGTCGTCGCATCGCGCACGCGGGCGGCGACGCGACCGGCGCGGAGATCTCCCGCGCGCTCGTCGAGGCGGTCCGCGCGCGGGGGATGCGCACGATCGAGAACGCGCTCGTCCTGGACCTCCTCACGGACGCCGACGGCCGCACGGCCGGTGTGACCCTGCACGTCATGGGCGAGGGCCAGCACGACGGCGTGGGGGCCGTGCACGCCCCCGCGGTCGTCCTCGCGACCGGCGGCATGGGCCAGGTGTTCTCCGCCACCACCAACCCGTCGGTGTCCACCGGCGACGGGGTGGCGCTCGCCCTGCGGGCGGGCGCGGAGGTCTCCGACCTGGAGTTCGTCCAGTTCCACCCGACGGTGCTGTTCCTCGGCGCGGACGCGGAGGGCCAGCAGCCCCTCGTCTCCGAGGCCGTGCGCGGCGAAGGCGCCCACCTGGTCGACGCGGACGGCGTGCGCTTCATGGTCGGACAGCACGAGCTCGCCGAACTCGCGCCGCGGGACATCGTCGCCAAGGGCATCATGCGGCGCATGCAGGAGCAGGACGCCGAGCACATGTTCCTCGACGCCCGGCACTTCGGCGCCGCCATGTGGGAGCACCGCTTCCCCACGATCCTCGCCGCCTGCCGCGCCCACGGCATCGACCCGGTCACCGAACCCGTCCCGGTCGCCCCCGCCGCCCACTACGCGTCCGGAGGCGTGCGCACCGACTCCCACGGCCGGACGACCGTGCCGGGGCTCTACGCGTGTGGGGAGGTCGCCTGCACCGGTGTGCACGGCGCGAACCGGCTCGCGTCGAACTCCCTGCTGGAGGGTCTCGTCTACGCCGAGCGCATCGTGACCGACATCGTCGCGAGCCGGGCGGACGACGCGCTCCGCGCGCGGGTGCCCGCACCCGTCGAGCACCCCGAGACGCCGGCGCACCCGCTGCTCGGCCCCGAGGCCCGGTTCGCCATCCAGCGCGCCATGACCGACGGCGCGGGCGTGCTGCGCTCCGCCGAGTCCCTGCACCAGGCCGCCGAACAGCTCCAGCGGCTGCACGCCGAGGCCCGCGACGCCCTGGACGAGAACGGCAAGACGGCCGAGCCCGGGGTCGACACCTGGGAGGCCACCAACCTCCTGTGCGTCGCGCGCGTCCTGGTCGCCGCCGCCCGGCAGCGCGAGGAGACCCGCGGCTGCCACTGGCGCGAGGACCACGCCGACCGCGACGACGCGAACTGGCGCCGGCACATCGTCGTACGACTGAATCCGGACCGCACGCTCGCCGTACACACCACCGATACCGCAGACTTCCCCCCTACCCGGCAGCACCACCAGGAGCAGTGACAGACGTGAGCACCCCCGACCTTCCCCTCGTCCCGAGCGGCGGCTGCGGCGACGGCTGTGCCTGCGGCGCCGACGCGGACGCCGAACCCACCGGAGAGGGACACGACGCCTACCTGGAGTGCGGGCTCGATCCCGCGCTCGCCCAGCTCCTGACCGACGCCGGCCTCGACCCGGTCGAGGTGGAGGACATCGCCAACGTCGCGATCGGCGAGGACCTGGCGCACGGCGTCGACGTGACGACCGTGGCGACCATCCCCGAGGAGGCGGTCGCCACCGCCGACTTCACCGCGCGCGAGGCGGGCGTCGTCGCGGGCCTCAGGATCGCCGAGGCCGTCGTCTCGGTCGTCTGCACCGACGAGTTCGAGGTCGAGCGGCACGTCGAGGACGGCGACCGCGTGGAGGCAGGGCAGCCGCTGCTGTCGGTCACCACGCGCACGCGTGACCTCCTCACCGCCGAGCGCAGCGCGCTCAACCTGCTGTGCCGGCTCTCCGGCATCGCCACCGCCACGCGTGCGTGGGCGGACGTCCTGGAGGGCACCCGGGCACGCGTGCGCGACACCCGCAAGACGACCCCGGGCCTGCGCTCCCTGGAGAAGTTCGCCGTCCGCTGCGGCGGCGGCGTCAACCACCGGATGTCGCTGTCCGACGCGGCCCTGGTCAAGGACAACCACGTGGTCGCCGCGGGCGGCGTCGCGCGGGCCTTCGAGGCCGTCCGGGAGGCCTTCCCGGACGTGCCGATCGAGGTCGAGGTCGACACCCTGCACCAGCTGCGCGAGGTGATCGACGCCGGCGCCGACCTGATCCTGCTGGACAACTTCACCCCCGGCGAGTGCGAGGAGGCCGTGGCCGTCGTCGGCGGGCGCGCCCTGCTGGAGGCGTCGGGGCGGCTGACCCTGGACAACGCCAAGGCGTACGCCGACACCGGCGTGGACTTCCTCGCCGTCGGGGCGCTGACGCACTCCTCGCCGATCCTGGACATCGGTCTGGATCTGCGAGCGGCTGAGTAGGAACGGGAACCGGCCATGCTGCTGACGATCGACGTGGGCAACACGCACACCGTGCTGGGCCTGTTCGACGGTGAGGACATCGTCGAGCACTGGCGCATCTCCACCGACCCGCGCCGTACCGCGGACGAACTCGCCGTGCTCCTCCAGGGCCTGATGGGCATGCACCCGCTGCTCGGGGACGAGCTGGGCGACGGCATCGACGGGATCGCGATCTGCGCGACCGTCCCCTCGGTGCTGCACGAACTGCGCGAGGTGACGCGCCGGTACTACGGCGACGTGCCCGCCGTCCTCGTCGAGCCCGGCGTGAAGACGGGCGTGCCGATCCTGTTCGACAACCCCAAGGAGGTCGGCGCCGACCGCATCATCAACGCCGTGGCTGCGAACGAGCTGTACGGCGGCCCGGCGATCGTCGTCGACTTCGGCACGGCCACCACGTTCGACGCGGTCAGCGCGCGCGGGGAGTACGTCGGCGGCGTCATCGCCCCCGGCATCGAGATCTCCGTGGAGGCGCTCGGCGTCAAGGCCGCGCAGCTGCGCAAGATCGAGGTGGCCCGGCCCCGGAGCGTGATCGGCAAGAACACGGTCGAGGCCATGCAGTCCGGGATCGTCTACGGGTTCGCCGGCCAGGTCGACGGCGTGGTGACCCGGATGGCCCGCGAGCTGGCGGACGACCCCGACGAGGTCACGGTGATCGCGACGGGCGGGCTGGCGCCGATGGTGCTGGGCGAGTCCTCGGTGATCGACGAGCACGAGCCGTGGCTGACGCTGATCGGCCTGCGCCTGGTGTACGAGCGCAACGTCTCGCGCATGTGAGCCGGGGCGCCGCCCCGACGGGCGGCGCGCCCGTTCGCGCGCGGGGCGGGCGGCGGCCGGTGGGCCATCAGGGGGTGAGCGGTGGGCCACCAGGGCGGATCCGGGCGCGCCGCGCACGACCTCGATGTCTTATTTGTCTGATTAGCGCGTATCGTCGCCGCATGCCCACGCCATACGGATCCCGCGGCGGCCTGGCGTTCGGCGCGGAGGAGCTGCGTGTGCTCCGCCGCGCCCTTGCCATCGCCCTCCACCCCGGCCCCGTCACCGCCGAGGACGTCCAGGACTGCCATCGCCTCGCCGAGTCGCTCGACGAGGCGATGGGCGAGGCCGCCCGGCTGCGGGCGTTCCTGGTGGCCGACCTCGGCCGCTACCGCGCAGCCCTCCCCGGCACCGTCGCCGGATACCTGACGCTCCTGGAGGAGGTGCTGGCCACCGGCCACCTGCCCGAACCGGACGACCTCGCCGCGCTGCGCGCCCTGCGCGGCAACCCCACGGCCGCCGCCCTCCTGGAGCGCTGCCAGATTCTCGCCGAGCGGGACGTACGCGCCCGTCTGGCGAGCCGCGCGGCCCGCCGGGCCGCCCCGGCCGTCCCCACCGTCCCGGCGTCCCGTACGCACCTCCAGGCCCTTCCCGGGGGCCTCTCCGGCGCGCGCCGCGGCCCGGCCCCGGCCGTCGCCGCCGAGAAGGCCGGCGGGAGGGCCGTCGGCGCGGACGCGGGGACCGAGGGGGAGGGAACCGGGGAGCCGGCGAAGAAGCCGGGTCCCGGGCCGCGGAAGGAACCCGCCGAGAAGCCGGCCGCGCCCGGCCCCGGGCCCGTGCCCGTCAAGCCCGGGCCCGAGCCGACCCGACGCCCGGTTCCCACGCCGGGCGAGGTCTTCCCGCGACGCAGGCCGACCCCGCCGCCCGCCGACTCCCGTCAGCGGCCGCTGGCCGTCGGCTGACCCCGCCGCTCCGGCCGCACCCCGGCCGAAGATCCGCCTCCCGGCTGGCTACCCTGGATCCATGGACTACGTCTCCGCGCTCGTGCCTCCCGTCGTCATGGCCGTGTTCTTCGTCGGCCTGATCAGGGTGATCGTGAAGACCCAGGGCGGAGCCAACAAGGCCAAGGAGGACGCGGCCGTCGACGCCGCGCTCGCGCGGGCGGAGGGCGCCCGTCAGGCTCCCGCCGGCCCGGACGCCTGACGGCCCGCCGCACCGGCACCGCCTCCCGGGGCGTGCGTCTCCTTTCGGAGCCGCACGCCCTTTTTGTTCGCGTTTGCTGACGATGGTGCACGTCCGGGACGCGATTGACGGGATCTCCCACTATTGTTCTGAGCTGTGCCTCGCCCATTGGGAGAACTCGAAGACACGGTCATGACGCGGGTGTGGAAGTGGAACCGCCCGGTGACCGTTCGAGAAGTCCTGGAAGACCTTCAGCAGGAACGGTCCATCGCGTACACCACGGTGATGACCGTTTTGGACAATCTCCATCAGAAGGGCTGGGTGCGCCGTGAAGCGGAAGGCCGGGCCTATCGATATGAGGCGGTCTCCACCCGTGCCGCCTACGCCGCCGCCCTGATGAACGACGCCTGGTCCCAGAGCGACAACCCGGCCGCCGCTCTCGTCGCCTTCTTCGGGATGATGAGCGAGGAACAGCGCGGCGCGCTGCGTGACGCCGTGCGCATCGTCCAAGGTCCGGAATCCGCCGAACCCGTACGCGAACCCGAACCCGAACGCGCCCGGGAACCCGAACCGGAACGCCCCGAACCCGAACCCGTCGAACCCGAACCCGTCGAACCCGCCGCTGCCGCGCCTGACGCGCGCGGGGGGAGCGGGGCGAGTACCGGCGGCGCCGGGGAGAACCCCGCCTCGGCATCGGAGGGCGGCGGGCGATAGCGTCCGCACATGTCAGCAGAGAGTCGATCGGCCGAGAACGTCGAAGTCACCGCTAAAGCCATCACCGTCCGGCGGGCCCGGACCGGCGATGTCGACGCCGTGCGCCGTCTCCTTGACGCCTACGTCCGCGGCGGCATCCTGCTCGACAAAGCGACGGTGACTCTTTACGAGGACATCCAGGAGTTCTGGGTCGCCGAACGCGACGACAACGCCGAGGTGGTCGGGTGCGGCGCCCTGCACGTCATGTGGGAAGACCTGGCCGAAGTGCGCACTCTCGCCGTGAAGCCCGGGCTCAAGGGCGCCGGCGTGGGCCACCAGTTGTTGGAGAAGTTGCTCCACACCGCGCGCTGGCTCGGCGTTCGCCGTGTTTTCTGTCTGACCTTCGAAGTGGACTTCTTCGCCAAGCACGGCTTCGTGGAGATCGGCGAGACGCCGGTCGACACCGATGTCTACGCCGAGCTCCTGCGTTCCTATGACGAGGGCGTCGCCGAGTTCCTCGGACTCGAACGAGTGAAACCGAACACCTTGGGCAACAGTCGGATGCTTCTGCATCTGTGATCGTCGCCGCCCATTCCGGCCGACCCGCCTTGCCCGGGTGCCCTATGTCCGAAACGCGCACGTTTCCGGGCGGGGAGCGGGCTGCGGGTCTCTGCCAGGGGTTTGTGTTTTCCCAGCAAAAGCGGTTTGCTTTCCGACGTAGTGCAGTACTGCATATAACAGGGTGCGGCTAAACGGCGGACGCCGCGGACCCCCGGCCCTCACGTTTTCGATGAAAGGAAATCCGGTGGCACAGAAGGTTCAGGTCCTTCTTGTCGACGACCTCGACGGCGGCGAGGCGG
The DNA here is from genome assembly GCF_024539675.1 of Streptomyces hilarionis. Lineage (GTDB taxonomy): Bacteria > Actinomycetota > Actinomycetes > Streptomycetales > Streptomycetaceae > Streptomyces > Streptomyces hilarionis. Next base: position 44,857 of record NZ_JAHHIT010000057.1, read on the forward strand.
ACGAGACCGTGACGTTCGCGCTGGACGGCAAGACGTACGAGATCGATCTCACGACCACCAATGCCGACAAGCTGCGTGGACTTCTCGAGCCCTACGTGAAGGGCGGCCGTCGTACCGGCGGACGTGCTTCCGGCGGGCGCGGAAAGGCGCGCCCCGCTTCCGGCGGCAGCCAGGACACCGCACAGATCCGCGCGTGGGCCAAGGAGAACGGTTTCGAGGTCAATGACCGCGGCCGTGTTCCGGCGACCATTCGCGAGGCCTACGAGAAGGCCAACGGCTGAGGGCACGCGTGCCGCAGCCGGACACGGTGGCAATGCGTCGCCAGCGTGTCCACCAGCCGTACGAGATCGGGGGCGCCCCCAACGCCCCCCACCGCCGACATCGTCGGCAGCGAGGCCTCGACCTCGTGCCCTGCCACGGGGGGCCGCAGCCAGACAGCGGCCCCCTGCACCGGCCCGCTGCGGCGCGGCCCCGCGACGCGCCGCGGGGGACGGCCCGGCGGACGAGCGGGAGGCAGCGGCGCCTCGACGGTCCCGCCCGCGCCGATCGCCGTCAGGTCCAGCGGCAGCGCGCCCCACTCCAGCCAGCGCAGGATTCCCGGCACCTCGTCCGCGCCGCCCGCCGCCACCAGCAGCAGCATCCGGTCGCCCCGCACGGCCACCGGCGAGCCCGGCGCCAGGCGCCGCAGGGCGGCGGAGCCGGCCTCGGCCGGCACGTCGAGCACGTCGAAGCGTTCGCCCACCGAAAGTCGTACCGGCGACCCGGGCACGGTCGTCCAGCTCAGTTCGTTCTCGTACCAGCCGCGGATCCGGTCGTCGGAACCGGCCGGAACGGACGAGCCGGACGAGCCGGACGAGCGGGTCGGGTGGGCCGCGTCCTCCGGTCCGGGCGGCCGTCGGGGGAGGGGGACCGCGGTGATCGCGGCGGCGGCCGGGCGGGCGACCGGGGGAACTGAGCCAACCATGCCAAGTCCAACCGCGGAAAAGGCCCGCAAGTTACGCTGGGTGTTCCTGTGACTGCACGGTGTTCCGGCAGGGGGGCCGGGTGTGGGCGCGGGGAGACGCAAGGTTGTTCGCCCGTAGCGGAGGGAACGGGGGCGTACGGCATGGAGTGTCAGTCCCGGCGGGTAAGACATCCCTAGTGGGAGGGGGCGACACGCAGGAAAGGCCGTCTCACGTTCGCCATCGGCGTACTGGCGACTGGGGTATCTGCCTGGCCTGCGGGAACATCGTCTCGCACCATCGGGTTGGAGCAGATGTCGGCGTTCGGGGTCAGGAGGCCATCGACGGTGTCGGCAGTTGGAATGAGCGGTCCCCGCTTGCGGGACTAAGCTGCGGAAGGACAGGGAGGGGAAGTTCCCCCCACTGCCTGACCGCTCTGAGGAGCGATTAACGATGTTCGAGAGGTTCACCGACCGCGCGCGGCGGGTTGTCGTCCTGGCTCAGGAAGAAGCCCGGATGCTCAACCACAACTACATCGGCACCGAGCACATCCTCCTGGGCCTGATCCACGAGGGTGAGGGTGTCGCCGCCAAGGCCCTTGAGAGCCTCGGGATTTCGCTCGAGGCGGTCCGCCAGCAGGTGGAGGAGATCATCGGGCAGGGGCAGCAGGCCCCGTCCGGGCACATCCCCTTCACCCCCCGTGCCAAGAAGGTCCTGGAGCTGTCGCTCCGCGAGGCCCTTCAGCTGGGCCACAACTACATCGGCACGGAGCACATCCTGCTCGGCCTGATCCGCGAGGGCGAGGGCGTCGCCGCCCAGGTCCTGGTCAAGCTGGGCGCAGATCTGAACCGGGTGCGGCAGCAGGTCATCCAGCTGCTCTCCGGTTACCAGGGCAAGGAGACCGCCACCGCCGGCGGGCCTGCCGAGGGCACGCCCTCGACGTCCCTGGTCCTCGACCAGTTCGGCCGGAACCTCACCCAGGCCGCTCGTGAGTCCAAGCTCGACCCGGTCATCGGGCGCGAGAAGGAGATCGAGCGGGTCATGCAGGTGCTGTCCCGCCGCACCAAGAACAACCCGGTGCTCATCGGTGAGCCCGGCGTCGGCAAGACCGCCGTCGTCGAGGGCCTCGCCCAGGCCATCGTCAAGGGCGAGGTGCCCGAGACCCTCAAGGACAAGCACCTCTACACCCTGGACCTCGGCGCGCTGGTCGCCGGCTCCCGCTACCGCGGTGACTTCGAGGAGCGCCTGAAGAAGGTCCTCAAGGAGATCCGCACCCGCGGCGACATCATCCTGTTCATCGACGAGCTCCACACGCTGGTCGGTGCGGGCGCCGCCGAGGGCGCGATCGACGCCGCCTCGATCCTGAAGCCGATGCTGGCCCGCGGTGAGCTCCAGACCATCGGCGCCACCACGCTGGACGAGTACCGCAAGCACCTGGAGAAGGACGCGGCCCTCGAGCGCCGCTTCCAGCCGATCCAGGTCGCGGAGCCGTCGCTGCCGCACACCATCGAGATCCTCAAGGGTCTGCGCGACCGGTACGAGGCGCACCACCGCGTCTCGATCACCGACGAGGCGCTGGTCCAGGCCGCCACCCTGGCCGACCGGTACATCTCGGACCGCTTCCTGCCGGACAAGGCGATCGACCTGATCGACGAGGCCGGTTCCCGGATGCGCATCCGCCGGATGACCGCTCCGCCGGACCTGCGCGAGTTCGACGAGAAGATCGCCGGCGTGCGCCGCGACAAGGAGTCCGCGATCGACTCGCAGGACTTCGAGAAGGCCGCCTCCCTGCGTGACAAGGAGAAGCAGCTCCTGGCCGCCAAGGCCAAGCGGGAGAAGGAGTGGAAGGCCGGCGACATGGACGTCGTCGCCGAGGTCGACGGCGAGCTGATCGCCGAGGTCCTCGCCACGGCCACCGGCATCCCGGTCTTCAAGCTGACCGAGGAGGAGTCCTCGCGTCTGCTGCGCATGGAGGACGAGCTCCACAAGCGGGTCATCGGCCAGGTCGACGCCGTCAAGGCGCTGTCGAAGGCGATCCGTCGTACGCGCGCGGGCCTCAAGGACCCGAAGCGTCCCGGTGGTTCGTTCATCTTCGCCGGCCCGTCCGGTGTCGGTAAGACCGAGCTGTCCAAGGCGCTCGCCGAGTTCCTCTTCGGTGACGAGGACGCGCTGATCTCCCTCGACATGTCGGAGTTCAGCGAGAAGCACACGGTGTCGCGTCTCTTCGGTTCGCCCCCCGGATACGTGGGCTACGAAGAGGGCGGCCAGCTGACCGAGAAGGTCCGTCGCAAGCCGTTCTCCGTCGTCCTCTTCGACGAGGTCGAGAAGGCCCACCCGGACATCTTCAACTCGCTGCTCCAGATCCTGGAGGACGGTCGCCTGACCGACTCCCAGGGCCGGGTCGTGGACTTCAAGAACACGGTCATCATCATGACGACCAACCTCGGCACCCGGGACATCTCCAAGGGCTTCAACCTGGGCTTCGCGGCCTCGGGCGACTCGAAGACCAACTACGAGCGCATGAAGAACAAGGTGTCGGACGAGCTCAAGCAGCACTTCCGCCCCGAGTTCCTCAACCGGGTCGACGACGTGGTCGTCTTCCCGCAGCTCACGCAGGCGGACATCCTGCGGATCGTCGACCTGATGATCGGCAAGGTGGACGAGCGTCTGAAGGACCGGGACATGGGCATCGAGCTCTCCCAGTCCGCCAAGGAGCTGCTGTCCAAGAAGGGTTACGACCCGGTGCTGGGTGCGCGTCCGCTGCGTCGCACCATCCAGCGCGAGGTCGAGGACTCGCTCTCGGAGAAGATCCTCTTCGGCGAGCTGCGCCCCGGCCACATCGTGGTCGTGGACACGGAGGGCGAGGGCGACGCCCAGACGTTCACCTTCCGCGGCGAGGAGAAGGCGGCACTGCCCGACGTCCCGCCGATCGAGCAGGCCGCCGGCGGAGCCGGACCGAACCTGAGCAAGGAGGCCTGACCCTCCCGGGGGCGAGCCGAAGAAAGGGGCCGGTGCTTTCCAGCACCGGCCCCTTTCGCATGCCCTGGTGGCTCAGGAGAGCTGACCGTCGTAGTCCGGCAGCTTGTACGTCGTCTCGGCGTGGCCGCCCGAGAGGTCCGTGGCGCTGTTGCCGACGTTCGCGATGATCGTGTAGCCCTTGGACTCGATGGTCACGCGCTGGGCGGTCTTGTAGGCGGCGACGTCCTTGAAGAGGTCGAGGAAGCCGCGCACGTAGAGCCCGGAGACCTTGTAGCCGACGTTCTTGAGGTTGTAGTCGGTCACCCCGGAGATGATGCCCGGGCGGGCGGTGACGAAGAACAGGGAGACGCCGTGGTCCTGGGCGTACTTCGCGACGTCCAGGACGGGCTTGTTGGCCGGCTGCGGGAAGCTGAAGCCGAAGTCGGTCTCCAGGGTGGTGTTGTCGACGTCGAAGACGATCGCCTGCTTCTCGCCCGGCCGGGCCGCGGCGATGCGCTGCTTCAGGGCCGGCAGCGCCTGGTTCATCACGGCCTGGCAGTCCTGCTGCCAGGTGGCGTAGTCGACGTCCTTCGCGGCCGCCGTGGAGGCGGTGGCCGTGGTGGAGGTGGAGACGGCGGTGGCGCCGGTGGCCGTCGCGGCCTGGGCGCCGGCCGGGACGGCCAGCGCCGTGACGGCCGCGGCCGTCACGGCGGTGAGGGCGGTGCGGCGCGTCCAGGTGCCTCTGGTCATGGGTGGGGGTCCTCTCGCGTCCTTGCGCTGCCGGTGTCGTGGGCATGCTCATCGTTGAGGGTGGCCTGAGGGGAACCAGCGGGTTACTGGACGGTAGAGGGGGATGAGAGGCCGGTCACAGACCCGTGCACGCGACGTGACGGGGGTCACAAGTCCCTTGCGGGATACGGGAGTAGCCGCCGTCACATTCCGAAGTCCCTTGAAGGGGGCGGCCGGTGACATGCCGCACAGGCGGTTCGGGCTCTACTAGGCGAGATAGTCACAGCCCATATTTGGGCAAATCGGACCCACGGTCCGAGGTCTGGGCTCGCGGAGGCCTGGCGTCACGGGCCGATGTCGAAAGTGTCCGGAACGGGCGTTCTGTCAAGGACTGGGAAGTTTTGCGGTGAAGTACTAGCTTCCGTCGTAGATCACACGTTTGGGGGTCCGCGGACCTCGGGGTTACCAAGGGATGGCCACCTCGGCGGAGGTTTCCCGCCAGGTGGTTTCCGATGTCCCCGTCCCCATGAGGTCTTCGATGTTCCAGCGCGTCACGTTCCGTTCTTCCCGTACGTCCCAGCTCCGCACCCGCGTGGCCGTCGGGGCCGCCGCAGTGGGCGCCTCGGTCGTGCTGGGGACCGGAGTGGCGTCCGCCGCCGCCCCCGCCGCGGCGCCCGCCGCCGCCGCCAAGAAGGCCGTCTCCGCGGCCTCCTGGATAGACCCGGTGAAGAAGTACACGCTGTCCGCCGGGTTCGCCCAGGCCGGCAAGATGTGGCAGTCCACCCACAGCGGTCAGGACTTCGCCGTGCCGAGCGGCACCAAGGTCATGGCCGCGCACGGCGGCACCGTGGTCAAGACCGGCGGCAACGGCGCCGGCGACGGCCCGGCCTACGGCAACGCCGTCGTGATCAAGCACGCCAACGGTGTGTACTCGCAGTACGCCCACCTCTCGCGCATCGAGGTGAAGGTCGGCCAGGTCGTCAAGACCGGCCAGGAGATCGCGCGCTCCGGCAACACCGGCAACTCCAGCGGTCCGCACCTGCACTTCGAGATCCGCACGACCCCCAACTACGGTTCGGCGATCAACCCGGTCACCTTCCTGCACGCCAAGGGCGTGAAGGTCTGACCCCCGGGTGACCGCGCGGCGTGACCCGGGCCGGCGACCGGCCCCGGCGCCGCGCCCCCGGGCCCCCGCGACCGACCGGCCGTCGCGGCCGGTCCGCCCCCGTGACGCGATCAGCCGCCGTGATGCGCCTGCGTCACCAGATCGACGGCGACCTCCAGGACTGCTGCCCGCTTGTCCTCGGGGTCGCCGTCGAGGTCGTTCAGGAAGAACATCCCGGCGTGCAGCGTGAAGATGGCGCTCACGCAGCGGACCTGGTCGGTGAGGGGGGCCTCGGGATCCATGATGATGTCGCGCAGGGCGCGCATGCGGTCCTTGAACGAGTCGCCGATCTGGAGTTCGCGCACCGTCGCCTGGTTCTCCTGCATGAAGCGGAAGAGCGGCGCCGCCTCGGAGAGGGCCTTGCTGTAGCGCCGCACCAGTTCGTGCTTGGTCTCCAGGGTGTGCGGCTGCTCCTTGCCCCAGTCGATCAGGTCCTCGATCGGCTTCGTCAGATCCGTGAAGATGCCGACGATGATCTCTTCCTTGGTCTTGAAGTGGTAGTACAGAGCGGCCTTGGTGACATCCAGGCGCTCCGCGATCTCGCGGAGGGACGTCTTCTCGTACCCCTGCTCGGCGAAGAGTTCGAGGGCCACGTCCTGGATGCGCTGGCGGGTGTTGCCGCGACGCTGCTGCTTGGTGCCGTCCATGGTGTGGTCCATCCTCGTACTCCTAGGGCTCCCGCGAAAACTTACTTGCCGCCCGGCTAGTTCTCCACCCGTAACTTACTTGACGCCCGGCTAGTGACAGGTCTACCTTCCCAGTGTAGTGAACTAGCCGGGCGGCAAGTAAGTAGCCGGCCGGGGCGGGACCCAGGGGAGTGGGAACGATGGCGGACACGAAGACACCAGAGACCGAAGCGGAGAAACAGCCGAAGAGCGTGCGGGTCGTCCTGCTCGCACTCATGATCACGATGATGCTCGCGATGCTCGACAACATGATCGTGGGCACCGCGATGCCGACGATCGTCGGCGAACTCGGCGGCCTCGAGCACCTCTCGTGGGTGGTGACCGGGTACACCCTGGCGACCGCCGCCTCGACCCCGATCTGGGGCAAGATCGGCGACATGTACGGGCGCAAGGGCGCCTTCATGACGTCGATCGTGATCTTCCTGATCGGCTCCGCGCTGAGCGGCATGGCCCAGAACATGGGCGAGCTCATCGGGTTCCGCGCGATCCAGGGCCTCGGCGCGGGCGGTCTGATGGTGGGCGTCATGGCCATCATCGGCGACCTGATCCCGCCGCGGGAGCGCGGCAAGTACCAGGGCATGATGGCCGGCGTCATGGCGCTCGCGATGATCGGCGGACCGCTGGTCGGCGGCACCATCACCGACAACTGGGGCTGGCGCTGGTCCTTCTACATCAACCTGCCGCTCGGCGTGGTGGCCCTGACCGCGATCAGCGTCGTCCTGCACCTGCCGAACAAGCGGTCGCAGGCGCGCATCGACTACCTGGGCGCCGGTCTGCTGACGCTCGGCATCACCTCCATCGTCCTCGTCACCACCTGGGGCGGCTCGGAGTACGCCTGGACCTCCGCGCGGATCATGGAACTCGTCGCCATCGGCGTCGCCTCGCTCATCGGGTTCGTGTTCTGGCAGACCAGGGCCGCGGAACCGATCGTGCCGCTGCACATCTTCCGCAGCCGCAACTTCACGCTGATGTCGCTGATCGGCTTCATCACCGGCTTCGTGATGTTCGGCGCCACGCTCTTCCTGCCGCTCTACCAGCAGTCGGTGCAGGGCGCCTCCGCGACCAACTCCGGGCTGCTGCTCCTGCCGATGCTCGGCGCGATGCTGGTCACCTCGATGGTGGCCGGGCGGGTGACCACGAACAGCGGCAAGTACAAGATCTTCCCGGTCGTCGGCAGCGTGCTGATGGTGGTCGGCCTCTACCTGCTGTCGACGATGGACACCGGGACCAGCCGCCTCACCTCCGGCGTCTTCATGGCCGTGGTCGGCCTCGGCATGGGCTGCCTGATGCAGATCACGATGCTGGTCGCGCAGAACAGCGTCGAGATGAAGGACATGGGCGTCGCGTCCTCGTCCACCACCCTCTTCCGCACCCTCGGCTCCTCCTTCGGTGTCGCGATCATGGGTGCGCTGTTCAACAACCGGGTCCAGGACGTGATGTCCGAGCGGGCCGGCGCCCTGGGCTCGAAGATCACCGAACGGTCCGCGCAGCTGGACGCGGCCAGCCTGGCCAAGCTGCCCGCGGCCGCCCGGGAGGCCTACCAGCACGCGGTGTCGGCCGGCACCCACACGGCGTTCCTGCTGGGCGCCGTGGTGGCCATCGCCGCGCTGGCGGCGGCGGTGTTCGTGAAGGAGGTCCCGCTGAAGGGAGCGGGCCCGCAGAAGGCGGACGACGCCACCGACGGGCCGGCCGTCGCCCCGCCGCCCATGGCCGAGGCGGTCTGACCTCGCCCTGAACGAAGGCCTCCGGCGGTGTCCGCCCCGGGGGCCTTCCTCATGCCGGGCGGCCGCCTCCCGCTCCGCCCCGCCCAGGCCGCCGACCGCATCCACCGCGGTTCGGGCGGTGGCGCGGGCGCCGACGACTCGGGCGGCCGCGGGCCGGTGGCGGCTCGGGCAGCGGTGGCGCCGGCGCTGCGTCACCGGTGACGACAGGGGGCCGCGGGGGCCGCGCGGACCGCCGGGGCGACGGCCGTCACGGCATCGTCGGATAGCTTCCGGTGTTGGTCGGGGCGTGCTCGGGCAGCCACAGGACGGCCACGGCGCCCTCGGACGGTATGTGCTCCGGTGCTCCCGCGGGCCGCACGTTGCGGAAGGTGAGCCGGGCGCCCAGGACGCGGGCCTGACCGGCCGCGATGGTGAGCCCGAGACCGTGTCCGTGTCCCGCCCGGTCGAGGCTGCCCGTGCGGAAGCGGCTGGGTCCCTCGGCGAGCAGGTCCTCGGGGAACCCGGGGCCGTGGTCGCGGACCCGGATGACCCGGCCCTCGACGGTGACCTGGATGGGCGGCTTCCCGTGCCGGGCCGCGTTGGCCAGCAGGTTGAACAGCACCCGCTCCAGGCGGCGCGGGTCGGTCGTGACCATCGACTCGTGCACCACCCGCACCTCGACGTCCGGGTCCTTGGCCGCCACCCGGCGGGACACGAACTCGCCGAGCACGATGTCCTGTAGTTCGGCCCGCTCCGAGGCGCCGTCGAGACGGGCCACCTCCAGCACGTCCTCGACGAGGGTGCGCATGGCCTTGGCCCGGTCCAGCACCAGCTCGGTCGGCCGGCCGGGCGGCAGCAGCTCGGCCGCCGTCAGCAGCCCCGTCACCGGGGTGCGCAGTTCGTGCGCGATGTCCGCGGTGACCCGCCGCTCGGCCTCCAGCCGCTCCTGAAGGGTGTCCGCCATGGCGTCGACCGCGCTCGCCAGGTCGTCGGTCTCGTCCCGCACGACCCCGCCTATCGCGTCACGGACGCGGACGTTCGCCTCGCCTCTGGCGACCTGGTTCGCCGCGGCCGCCGCCTTGCGCAGCCGGCGCGACATCTGACCGCCGATGAGCACACCGACCGCGCTTCCGCCGAGGACGACCGCGATGGAGCCGATCACCAGGGCCTGGTCGAGGTCCTTGAGGATGTCCGTGCTGCGGTCGGTGAACCCGGTGTGCAGGGACAGCACGTGCCCGCCCTTGACCGGCACGGCCGCCCAGATGTCCGGCACGCCGCCCCTGCGGTCGGAGACGAACGTCGCCCGGCGGCCCTCGCTGACCTTCTCGCGCAGCGCGTCCGGCAGGCCGGAGTCGTCGATCTTGATGTTGGGGAAGTTCGGCCGTCCCAGCTTCTCGTAGTTGGTCTGGGCGATCCGGACGCGCTCGTCGGCCAGGTCGCGCGCGTTGTCCAGCATGGAGACACGCGCGGCGTTGTGCACCACCAGGCTGAGCGCGATGGCCACCAGCGCGCCGACCAGCGCGATCGCCGCGCTCAGCTTCCACCGCAGCCCGGTGCGCAGGCCCATGCCCTCCACGCGCCCCGGACCCAGGTGCCGGATCATCCCCCGCATACGTCAGTCCCCGCCCCGCTCAGGCCTTCAACTTGTAGCCGAAGCCGCGGACCGTCTCGATGCGGTCCTGGCCGATCTTCGTGCGCAGCCGCTGCACATGGACGTCCACGACCCTCGTGTCGCCGCCCCAGCCGTAGTCCCACACCCGCTCCAGCAGTTTGTCGCGCGACAGGACGGTGCCCGGAGCAGAGGAGAACTCCAGCAGCAGGCGCATCTCGGTCGGGGTCAGCGCCACCGGCTGCCCGGCCCGCCGCACCTCCATGCCCTCCGTGTCGACCTCCAGGTCGCCGAAGGTCAGCACACCGCCGGCCGGGGCGTCGTCGGGCTCGGCGCGGTCGCCGCCGCCGGCGTGGCCGAACCGGCGCAGCACGGCCCGGATCCTGGCGACCAGGACGGCGCCGTCGAACGGCTTGGTGACGTAGTCGTCGGCGCCGGCCTCCAGCCCCAGGACGACGTCGATGGAGTCGGCACGCGCGGACAGCATGATCACCGGCACGGTGGACTCGTCCCGGATGCGCCGGCACAGGCTCACGCCGTCCAGGCCCGGGACCATGACGTCCAGCAGCGCGATGTCGGGGCGGTCGGCGCGGAACGCCTCCAGGCCGGACAGGCCGTCGGGCATCGCGGTCACCGCGAAGCCGTCCCGCTCCAGGGCGAGCTGGGTGGCCTCGCGGATGACGTCGTCGTCCTCGACGAACAGAACGTGGGTCTGGTCTGCCATCCCGGTGCTCTCAGTTCTCGTTGCGTGCTCGTATGCGTGCTGGTGCTGGTGCTGGTGCTGGTGCTGCGTGCTCGTGAGCGTGTCGGCGGGCCTGGCGCCTGTCGCTCGTCGGTCCGTCTGTCGGGTTCCTGTCCGGCTGCTGTCAGGGCGCCTATTGGGGGGACGCGCGGAGCGCCCCGAGCGTTCACTTCCGGCCCGTCCTCGACCGCTCCCGCCCCTTCACCAGATGATCGGATCGAGGGGCCCGATCGGTTCACGCCGACCCGGACTTTCCTCGACCGGCCGCTCCGGCGCAGGTCAGCCGGTGGTGGGCGCCGGTGTCGGCTCGTCTCCGACCACGCTGCTGTAGTCGTTGTGCCAGCTGTACTCCTTGCGGAAGCGGCCCGCGACCCAGCGGTACGTGACCACGTTCTCCCCGGAGGGACTGGAGACCGGGTCCCCCTTCTCGTACACCTGCTTGGTCACCACCAGGTCGCCGCGGTCTATCTCCGCGTAGACGGGCGGCTCCTCCGCCTTGAACACGTTCGCGTAGCCGTCGCCGTCCTCCCGGTAGACGTAGGAGCCGACGCCGACGAAGTCGCCGCAGGTGAGCACGTTGACGATGAGGTCGTCGCCGGAGCCGGCGGTGAGATGCCCGTACGACACGTCGACCGGGTACTCGTCGCCCGCGCAGGGCTTCAGCTCGCTCTTGACCTCCGCCGAGACCGCCGGGTCGCTCTTGACGATCCGCACGGCCTCCGCCCGGCCGGGGGTGCCGGTGGGGGCGGCCGAGGGCGAGGCCGTGGCGCCCACCACCGAGTCGGCGTGGGCCGGCCCCTCGTCCCGGGCGCCGGTGCCGCCGGTGCCGCAGGCGGAGGCGAAAAGGGCGAGGGCGGCGAGCACGGTCATCGCCGTGATCGCCGCCTGGATGGTGCCTCGGGCCGGTGAGGGCCCGGCCTGGGTCAGGCCGCCGCGCAACGCTCCCGCTCCTCACGCTCCAGCGCGCGTGCGTCCAGATCGCGGGCCTCCAGCTCCTCGCGGAGCCGGGCGAGCGCCCGGTGCAGCGTGCTCTTGACCGTTCCGGCCGACATGCCGAGGGCGGCGGCCGTCTCCTCCGTGGACATCTGCTCCCAGTGTCGCAGCACGACGACGCTGCGCTGTTTGGGTGCGAGCACCTTCATCGCGTCCATCAGCAGGGCGCGGTCGGCGTGCTGCTCGGTGGAGTCGTCCACACAGGCGTCCGGGAGCTGCTCGGTCGGCACCTCGTCGAGCTTGCGGGCACGCCACCACTCGGTCCGCGTGTTGATCATGACCCGGCGCAGGTAGGCGTCCGCGAGCCGCTTGTCCGCGATGCCGTCCCAGCGGCCGTACGTCCGGGCCAGCGCGGTCTGCAGCAGGTCCTGGGCGTCGACCGGGTCCGGGACGAGCCGACGGGCGCTGCGCAGCAGCGCGTCCTGCCGCGTGCGGACGTATTCCTCGAACTCGAGCACCTCGCCCTGCGCCATGGTCAACCGCCTCCGATTCCCCGTTCCGGCGGTGGTCGTCGCCGGTTTCACTGCCCGTGGTCTGCGACCCGCCGGGTCTCCGCCGGGTACGCAGATGAAGCTACGGAGGTGTTGTCACGGCGTTGTCCGAAGGAGCCTTCGGCTAGCGCTCAGCTGTCCGTCGGTTGTGTAACGGCGGTGGGTTCGGGGTAAGAGGAACGGTCGGATCGCCGGGCTATGGGGAGATTCGTCCACGCGTCGGCCGTGACGAACGCCGTCGGGGGCTGTGACGAACGCAGTCGAAGGCTGTGACGAGGCCCCCGGACTGTGAACTGACCGTGCGTCAGGACAGGGGCAGCCGGTACAGCCCGTCCGGCAGCGGCTCCACCAGTCCGTCCGCGACCAGACCGTCCAGCGCACGCGCGCGTTGCACCGGCTCGTGCCACACGCGGTCGAGGACGGACTGCGCCACCGGCGCGTGCGCTTCACGCAGGACGGCGAGCAGCTTGCCCCGGACCTGCCGGTCGGTGCCGGCGTAGGTCTGGCCGCGGCGCGGCGGGCCGTCGTGCTCCGGCTTGCCCGCGAGCCGCCAGGCGCACTGCGCGGCGATCGGGCACCGCGCGCATGCCTCGTTCCTGGCCGTACAGACGAGCGCGCCGAGTTCCATGGACGCCGCCGCCCAGCGCGCGGCCGTCGGCTCGTCGTCGGGAAGCAGGGCGCGGGCCAGCTTGCGCTCGGCGGCCGTGGTGGCGTTCGGCGGGTACTGCACGCCCCGTACGGCCCGCGCGAAGACACGGCGGACGTTGGTGTCCAGGACGGCGTGCCGCTGGCCGTACGCGAAGGAGGCGACGGCCGCGGCCGTGTACTCGCCGATGCCGGGCAGCGCCAGGAGCTGCGCGTGGTCGGACGGCACGTCGCCGCCGTGCCGTTCCGTTATCGCCACCGCGGCGCCGTGCAGCCGCAGGGCGCGACGCGGGTACCCGAGCCGCCCCCACGCGCGCACGGCCTCGCCCGGGGCCTCCGCGGCGAGGTCGGCGGGGCGCGGCCAGCGGGCGAGCCACTGCTCGTAGACCGGCAGGACGCGGCTGACCGGCGTCTGCTGGAGCATGAACTCGCTGACCATCACCCCCCATGCCCCGGCCTCGGGGCGTCGCCAGGGGAGGTCGCGGGCGTGGTCGTCGAACCAGTCGATCACCGGGGCGTGCAGGTCCGCTCCGGGGGCGTCGGCTTCGGCGTCCGCGCCGACGCGGTCGTGGAGGGGGCTGCTGCTGTGCGGGGGCTTCGTGGGGGCAGTCATGGCCCTACCGATCCTGCCATGCGCACCGGGGCACGCGCGCGTACCGCCACTCGACCGCGTCGCACGCCGGGGCCGCTTCCCGTACCGAGGCCGCTTCCCGCACCGGGGCCGCGGGCTGGGGCGGGGGTCGCAACCAGGGGTGCGACGCGGGCGATCGGCACCGTCGACGCGGCCCGGGAGACGAAGTCGGCGGCGCGCAGGGTGGTTTGCCGGGGACGGAGCGGGCGGGTTCCGAAATGATGATCCGGAAAAGTTGTGTTCTCGGCGGCGGGTGCGGCGGGCGAACGCGACGATCTCTCGTACAGTTTGGGCCGTGGGATCACTGCGCAATCCGGTCGGGCCGCTTCCCTCCTCCATCTACTGGCGACGGAGGGCCGTACTGCTGTCCGTGTTCGCCCTGTTGGCCTTGCTGGTCCTGTGGGTGATGACGTCGGGCGGGGGTGGCGGCAGGAACGGCGCCGACGGGGGCGGCGGCAAGAACCCCGCGTCCTCCATCACGCCGGGACCGTCCGGATCGGGGCCCGCGATCAGCCAGAAGCCGGGCGGCCGGGACGACTCGAGCGCGGGAGCCACCGGCGGGTCCGGCTCGGGCACGGGGTCCGGCGCGGACGCGGGCGGCGCCGGAACCGGCGGCGCGGACGGCGGATCGGCCGGCTCGGGCGACCTCGACGACGGCGTCAACGGCAGTGCGGACGGCGGTGGCGGCGCGGGCGCCATCGGCGGCGACGGCGGCACGGCCACCACGCTGCCGGCCGGGACGACGCTGCCCAACTGCACGCCGGGCGCGGTCACGTTGACGCTGCGCAGCGTCCGCAACGCGTACTCGCCGGACGAGGCCCCCACCTTCCGGCTGACGGCCAGGAACAGCTCGGCCGTGGACTGCAAGGTGGATCTCGGGCCGAAGAAGGCGGTGTTGACGATCACCAAGGCGGACGGCGACGACGACTACTGGTCGTCCTCGGACTGCCCCAAGGGGGCCGGGAGCCTGCTGTACCGGGTGCCGGCCGGAAGCAGCTTCACGTACGTCCTGAAGTGGGACCGCAAGCCGAGCGCGCCGCAGTGCGCCACTCCTCCGGCGGGCACGGCGGGAGCGGGCACCTACCTGGTGGAGGCCAAGGCCCCGGGGTTCGCGAAGACGCAGACGTCCTTCGTGCTGAAGAGCGACTGAGCCGCGGAGTGACTGAGCGGCGGAGCGCCTGAGGGGCAGGCCGCGCGGCCTGCCGCGGGGGCCCACCGCCGTCCGCGTACTGCTCGGATGACCGGCCTGGCGTCCCGGTCCGACGTACGGGTCCGGCGCGCTCGTCGTACCGTCCCGGTCACGCGCGCCGGTCGCGCCCGCCGGTCACACGCGCCGGGCCGGTGTCCCACCGGTCAGACGTAGCGCTCCAGGATCGACGACTCCGCCAGCCGGGACAGGCCCTCGCGGACGCTCCGGGCCCGCGCCTCGCCCACACCGTCCACCGTCTGAAGGTCGTCGACGCTCGCCGCGAGGAGCTTTTGCAGCCCGCCGAAGTGCTCCACCAGGCGGTCGATGATGGCGCCGGGAAGCCGGGGCACCTTCGCCAGCAGGCGGAAGCCGCGCGGGGAGACCGCCGAGTCGAGCGCCTCGGGCGAGCCGGTGTAGCCCAACGCGCGGGCCACGGTGGACATTTCGAGGAGCTCGGCGTGCGAGAGCGCGTTCAGCTCGTAGAGCGCCTCGTCGACCGTGCGGGACCGCTTGGCCGTGGGCTCGGGGACGTAGTCGCGGACCACGAGCTCGCGCTCCGGCTCCACGCCCGCGATCAGCTCGTCGAGCTGGAGGGCGAGCAGCCGCCCGTCCGTGCCCAGTTCGACCACGTATTCGGCGATTTCGGTGGCGATGCGGCGGACCATCTCCAGGCGCTGCGCCACCGCCGAGACGTCCCGGACCGTCACGAGGTCCTCGATCTCCAGCGCTGACAACGTTCCCGCGACCTCGTCCAGGCGGAGCTTGTAGCGCTCCAGGGTGGCCAGCGCCTGGTTCGCGCGGGACAGGATCGCCGCGGAGTCCTCCAGGACGCGGCGCTGCCCGTCGACGTACAGGGCGATCAGGCGCATGGACTGCGAGACCGAGACGACCGGGTAGCCGACCTGCTTGCTGACCCGGTCCGCCGTGCGGTGCCGTGTGCCCGTCTCCTCCGTGGGGATCGTGGGGTCCGGCACCAGCTGGACGCCGGCGCGCAGGATCTTCGACAGGTCGGAGGAGACCACGATCCCGCCGTCCAGCTTGCACAGCTCGCGCAGCCGGGTGGCGGCGAACTCCACGTCGAGGACGAACCCGCCCGTGCACATGGCCTCGACCGTCTTGTCGGAGCCCAGGACGATGAGCCCGCCGGTGTTGCCGCGCAGGATCCTCTCCAGGCCGTCGCGCAGGGCCGTGCCGGGAGCCACCGCGCTCAGCGCGGCGCGCATCAGGCCGTCGGCACCGGAACTCCCACCGGACTTTCCGGGAGCTGCCGCCCGGTCGTTGGCTGCCACTGCACTCCTCCGGTCACAGGTCTGGGACGCTCCCGTTTCGCGCACTCGTTTCGTACGGACGGGCGAGACCAGGGCAAAGTCTACCGGCGGTCCTCCGACTCCCGTGGGGCGTCTCGACGACGGGAACGCGGCAGGACCCGCAGGGCGTCCCCCATGTCCGCGACTTCCAGGACCTTCATGCCCGCCGGGACCTTGCCCGGATCGCCCGGCACGAGGGCGTGGGTGAAGCCGAGGCGGTGGGCCTCCGACAGTCTGCGCTGGACGCCCGTCACCCTTCTGACCTCGCCCGCGAGGCCCACCTCGCCGATCGCGACGAGGTTCTTGGGCAGCGGGGTGTCGCTCGCGGCGGAGGCCAGGGCGAGGGCGATCGCCAGGTCCGCGGCGGGCTCCGAGAGCTTCACCCCGCCGACGGTCGCGGAGTAGATGTCCCGTTTGCCCAGGGCGCTGATCCGGCCGCGCTGCTCCAGCACGGCCAGCATCATGGAGACGCGGGACGTCTCCAGACCGGACGTCGTGCGCCGGGGCGAGGGGATCTGGGAGTCCACGGTGAGCGCCTGCACCTCGGCGACCAGGGGCCGGCGGCCCTCCAGGGTGACCGTCAGGCAGGTGCCCGGGACCGGTTCGTCACGACGGGTCAGGAAAAGTCCACTCGGGTCCGCAAGGCCCGTGATGCCCTCGTCGTGCAGTTCGAAGCAGCCGACCTCGTCCGTGGCGCCGTAACGGTTCTTGACGCCGCGCACCAGGCGCAGCCGCGCGTGCCGGTCGCCCTCGAAGCTCAGGACGACGTCCACCAGGTGTTCGAGCAGGCGGGGGCCGGCGATCGCGCCGTCCTTGGTGACATGGCCCACCAGGAGCGTGGACATGCCGCGTTCCTTGGAGGCGCGGATCAGGGCGCCGGCGACCTCGCGGACCTGGGCCATGCCGCCGGGCGCCCCGTCGATCTCCGGAGAGGCCACCGTCTGCACGGAGTCCACGATCAGCAGGGACGGCTTCACGGCGTCCAAGTGGCCGAGGACGGCGGCCAGGTCGGTCTCCGCGGCCAGGTACAGGTGGTCGTCGAGGGCGCCGATGCGGTCGGCGCGCAGCCGGACCTGCGAGGCCGACTCCTCGCCCGTGACGTAGAGCGTGCGGTGTTCGTCACTCGCCGCCTTGGCCGCCACGTCGAGCAGGAGCGTCGACTTGCCCACGCCGGGCTCACCGGCCATCAGCACGACCGCGCCGGGTACGAGCCCGCCGCCCAGGACGCGGTCCAGTTCGGGCACGCCGGTGGGGCGGGCGGTGGCCTGGCGGCCGTCGACCTGGCCGATCGGGAGCGCGGAGGTGGTGACCCGGCCCGGCGCCGTCGTGCGGACCGCGGGCGCGCCGTACTCCTCGACCGTCCCCCACGCCTGGCACTCGGGGCAGCGGCCGAGCCACTTGGCCGTCTGCCAGCCGCACTCCGTGCAGCGGTAGGACGGTCGGTCCTTGGTGGTCTTCGTACGGGCAGCCATGGGGAAACCGTAGCCGCCGCCACCGACAGCCGGTCGGGCCTGTGGACGACCGGGCTCCCGAAGGGCCCGCGGGCCGCGGCCGCGTCACCGCTCGGGCACGGCTCCTCCGGCGTCCCTGCGCCGCTTCCCCGCCGTTCCTCCGGCCCTCCTCCTCCGCTTCTCCGCCGCCTCTCCGTCGTTCCTCCGCCGCCCGTGCGCGGGGGCGCGCGCCCCGAGGAAGGGCGGCACCCCTTGCGATTCGGACATGCCCTGTCACGAACGAGCCACGGGACCCCCCACCGCTGTCCCCTTATGAGGGATCGTTTCACCCGTACGGATTAAAAGGACTCAAGGGACAAGTGGACCTCGTTCCGCGCCGCCTACGGTCGCACGGGTGATGAGCAGCAGCCCGGAAACCTCGACCCGCACGACCGGCGCGCACCGGGCGCACCGGGAGGCGCGCGACGCCGCTGCGGCGCGCACGCTCGCGCAGCGGCCGCCCGCGCGCTACGAGCCGTACCTGGACGGCCTGTTCACCTACTGTCTGTCCGTCCTGTGCGACCACGACACGGCCACCGCCGCCCTCGGGGACGCCCTCGCGTTCGCCGAGCGGCGCGGCCAGCGGATGCCGGACGCCGCGGGCGACCGCCGGGCCTGGCTGTACGCGCTGGCCCGCTGGGCCTGTCTGCGCAAGCTCACCGAGGCCCGGCAGAGACACCGCAGCACGCACGCCGCGCGCCGCGACGGCGGCCGCCGCCCGACCGGCAAGCGCGCGACGATCCCGGCGTCCTCGGCGTCCCCGTCGTCCGCGGCTCCGGTCGCGGCCCCCGCCGCCCCTTCCGTCCCGGCCGCGGCACCCGGCTCCGACGGCCTTCAGGAGCGGCGGCGGCGCGAACTCGCCCTGCTCGCCTGGCCGGAGGCCGCGGGCACCTCGCCGGAGCAGCGCGAGGCGCTGGAACTGGCCGTACGCCACCACCTGGCCGCGCACGAGGTCGCCGCCGTGCTCGGCAGGGACCTCGCCGCCGCCCGCGAACTGCTCGCCTCCGCCGCCTGCGAGGTCGAGCGCACGCGTGCGGCGCTCGCCGTCGTCGAGACCGGCGGCTGTCCCGGGGTGAGCCGCCTCGCCGGGGAGAACCAGCTCGTGCTCAGCGCCGCCCTGCGCCGCGAGCTCGTCCGGCACGTCGACGACTGCCCGCACTGCCGCCGCGCCGCCGAGCGCGCCGTCCCCGGCCGCTGGCCCGGCGCTGGCGTGACCCCCGCCGAGCTGCCGATCCTGGAGGCCCCGCGCGCGCAGCTGTACGGCGCCATGGCCCGGCCCGCCCGCGCGCGGGGCGTCGCCGTGCCGCGCTACGACCGGCGCGGCTTCCCGATGGACCCCAAGGACCGCGCCGCGCGCCGGGAGCGTCTGCGCGCGCGTGCCGTCACGACGACGGTGGTCGCCACCGTCGTCGCCGCGCCCGTGATCGCCCTGTGGGCGGCCTACCGCGGCACGCCGACGGGGGAGGGGGCCGAGGGCCGCTCGGCCAGCGCCGGCGAGGCGCACGGCCCAGGCGCCTTCGACGGCGAGGCGGGGGGCGGGTACGAGAACGCCGGGAACGTCAGCTCCCGCCCGGGCGCCGATCCGTCCCGGGGCGGGGAACCGGACGTCTCCGTGGAGGTCATCAGCGTCAGCGGGCTCGGTCGGGACGCGGCCGGCCGGCTGTCGGTGAAGGCCGTCACCAGCGGCGACACCACCCTCATCACCCTGGCCGCGTCCCGGGAGGCGGAGGACCCGATCCGCTGGTCGGCCACCACCGCGGCCCCCTGGCTCTATCTGAGCCGTGGCACGGGCACGCTGAAGCCGGGCGAGTCGGTGACGGTCAGGGTGTACGTCGACCCCCTGCGCGAACCCTCCGGGCACTGGCACGCGCGCGTGGCGATCGCCCCGGCCGGCGCGGTCGTCTCCATCGAGGGGTACGGCACCGCCCCCGGCCCGACGCGTCCCGGCGACGGCCACGGCCCGGGTCCCGGCGGCCCGCACCCCACCGCGAGTCCGGAGCCCACCCGGACGGCCCCGGCCTCCGCGGAGCCCACCCCGACGGCCCCGCCCACCTCGGCCGACCCGGAGCCGACCACCGGCGACCCGTCCCCGTCCGCCCCCGACAGCCCGTCCCCGACGTCCGACGGCGACCCGCCGGGCCCGGCCACGTCCTAGGCGTGGCCCGCCGCCCGCCACGGCCGAGGGCAGGCCCGCGGCCGTGCGCTCAGCCGACCGGGCTCTGCGGACCCACCGGACCGACCGGGTCGGCCGGGTGCGGCGCCAGCAGCGGCAGCTGCGCGGCGAGGCGCTCCTCGCACAGTTCGACCAGGCGGTCGTAGCCGGCCTTGCCCATGAGCTCGGTCAGCTCCGGGCGGTACGACACGTACACCGGGTCGCCCGCGCCGTGCGCCGAGGTCGCCGACGTGCACCACCAGTGCAGGTCGTGGCCGCCGGGCCCCCAGCCGCGCCGGTCGTACTCGCCGATCGACACCTGGAGCACGCGCGTGTCGTCGGGCCGGTCGATCCACTCGTACGTCCGCCGGACGGGGAGCTGCCAGCAGACGTCCGGCTTGGTCTCCAGCGGCTCGCGGCCCTCGCGCAGGGCCAGGATGTGCAGCGAGCAGCCCGCGCCCCCGGCGAACCCCGGCCGGTTCTGGAAGATGCAGGAGCCGTTGAACGGGCGGGTCTGCCGGGAGCCCTCCTCGTCCTGCGAGACCCAGCCGCCGCGCTCGCCCTCGGCGTGGTGCTGCCAGATGTCGGGGGTGAGCCTCGCCACGTGCCCGGCGACGCGCTTCTCGTCGTCCTCGTCGGAGAAGTGGGCGCCCAGCGAGCAGCACCCGTCGTCGGCGCGGCCCGCCTGGATGCCCTGGCAGCCGCTGCCGAAGATGCAGTTCCAGCGCGAGGTCAGCCACGTCAGATCGCAGCGGAAGACCTGCTCGGCGTCCGCCGGGTCCGGGAACTCCACCCACGCGCGGGCGAAGTCCAGGCCCTTCTCGTCGCCGGCCACAGCCTTGGCTGCCAGGTCCTTCCCGGGCTTCTTCGGCGGCTTCGCCGGCTTCGCCCGCGCAGGGCCGCCGGTGGGTTTGTCGGCCTTCGCCTTGTTCGTCTTTGGCACCCGTCCAGGGTAAGTCGCCGGGGGCCCGTGCGGGGACGCCGTCCGCCTCCCGTCCGCCCCTTCCCGACGAGGCCTTTCGCCCCGCACCACCTGGATCGCCCGGCGGGCAGTAGCGTTCCCTGCATGAGACTCGGTGTCCTCGACGTGGGATCGAACACGGTGCATCTGCTGGTGGTGGACGCACACCCGGGCGCGTGCCCGCTGCCCGCGCACTCGCACAAGGCGGAACTGCGCCTCGCACAACTGCTCGACGGGAACGGGGCGATCGGCCCCGAGGGCGTCGACAAACTGATCGCGGTCGTGCGCGAGGCGCTCCAGGCCGCCGAGGACAAGGGCGTCGAGGACCTGCTGCCCTTCGCGACGTCCGCCGTGCGCGAGGCCAGCAACGCCGACGACGTCCTCGCGCGCGTGCAGGCCGAGACGGGCGTCGAGCTCCAGGTCCTCACCGGCGCCGAGGAGGCCCGGCACACGTTTCTGGCCGCCCGCCGCTGGTTCGGCTGGTCGGCCGGGAAGCTGCTGGTCCTGGACATCGGCGGGGGCTCCCTGGAGATCGCGTTCGGCATGGACGAGGAGCCCGACGCGGCGGTGTCGCTGCCGCTGGGCGCCGGCCGTCTCACCGCGGGCTGGCTGCCCGGCGACCCGCCCGACCCGGAGGACGTCCGGGCCTTGCGCCGCCACGTCCGGGCGCAGATCGCCCGCACGGTCGGCGAGATCGCCCGGTTCGGCGCCCCCGACCACGTCGTCGCCACGTCGAAGACGTTCAAGCAGCTCGCCCGCATAGCCGGCGCGGCCCGCTCCACCGAGGGCCAGTACGTCCAGCGCGAACTCAAGCGGGAGTCCCTGGAGGCCTGGGTGCCCCGCCTCGCGGGCATGACGGCGGCCCAGCGGGCGGAGCTGCCCGGCGTCTCCGAGGGCCGCGCCAACCAGCTCCTCGCGGGCGCGCTGGTGGCCGAGGGGGCGATGGACCTCTTCGGCATCGAGTCGGTCGAGGTCTGCCCCTGGGCGCTCAGGGAGGGCGTCATCCTGCGCAAGCTCGACCACATGGCGTCGACCTGACGACGGGCCCGGCAGGACGCCGCGCACGCCGGACGGGACGGACCCCCGCCGGGCGTCGGACGGGACGTGCCCGGCGGACCCGGCGGCGCGGTGGTGGCGTGCCGGGCGCGGCGGACGTGACGGAACCGACAGGGCCGCGGGCGCGGCGGCCCGACGGTGCGCGAAGGGCGTGCTGAACAGCGCGAGGGCGCAACTGCGCGCGGGCGCCCGGGGCGCAGGTGCCCCGCACCCACCCGATCTCACCCCGTAACCTGTCCTCCATGGCAGAGCCAGTCGTGCGGATCCCGGATGCGAAGGTCGCCCTGTCGACTGCCTCGGTCTATCCGGAGTCGACGGCGACGGCCTTCGAGATCGCCGCGCGCCTCGGGTACGACGGCGTCGAGGTCATGGTCTGGAATGACCCCGTCAGCCAGGACATCGACGCGCTGCGCAGACTCAGCGACTTCCACCGGATCCCGATCCTCGCCGTGCACGCCCCCTGCCTGCTCATCACGCAGCGGGTCTGGTCGACCGACCCGTGGACCAAGCTCCAGCGGGCCCGCGCGGCCGCGGAGAAGCTCGGCGCGAGCACCGTCGTCGTCCACCCGCCGTTCCGGTGGCAGCGCCAGTACGCGCGCGACTTCGTCACCGGCATCTGGCGGATGGCGGACGAGACGGATGTGCGGTTCGCCGTCGAGAACATGTACCCGTGGCGCTACCGCGACCGCGAGATGCTCGCGTACGCGCCCGACTGGGACGTCACGAAGGACGACTACCGGCACTTCACCATCGACCTCAGCCACGCCTCGACGTCCCGCACGGACGCGATGCAGATGGTCGACCGCATGGCCGACCGGCTGGGCCACGTCCACCTCGCCGACGGAAACGGTTCGGCGAAGGACGAGCACCTGGTGCCCGGCCGCGGCTCCCAGCCCTGTGCCGAATTGCTGGAGCGGCTCGCGCTGACCGGTTTCGACGGGCACGTCGTGATCGAGGTCAACACGCGGCGCGCGATGTCCGGCGCCGAACGGGAGGCCGACCTGGCGGAGGCGCTGGCCTTCACCCGCCTGCACCTGGCGTCCGCCTCGTCCGCGTCGTCGCCCGCGCCCCGGTCCTCGGCGCCGGCGTCCCCCGGGTCCCACTCCGCCGTCCCGTCGCCGTCGGCGTCGTCGGCCCCGCCGTCCGCGTCGTCGTCGCGGTCGTCGCGCCGGTCCTCGGCGAAGGCGCGCCGCCGGTGACCGGCGTCACCGCGCGGGGCCGCGGCCGCCCGCCGGGCGCCGAGTCGGCGGACACCCGCGACCGCATCCTGACCGCCGCCCGCGAGGAGTTCTCCGAGCGGGGCTACGACAAGACGTCCGTGCGCGGCATCGCCAAGGCGGCGGGCGTGGACTCGGCGCTGGTCCACCACTACTTCGGCACCAAGGAGCAGGTCTTCGAGGCCGCGATCGAGGTGGCGTTCGCGCCCGCGCTGAACGCGCCGACGGCGGTCGCCGACGGCCCGCCGGACCAGGTCGGCGAACGCCTCGCCCGCTTCATCCTCGGCGTGTGGGAGAACCCCACCACCCGCAAGCCGCTGCTGGCGATCGTGCGGTCCGCCGTGAACAACGACACCGCGGCCGCCGTCTTCCGCCGCCTGGTCGCCTCCCAGCTGCTGCGCCGCATCGCCTCGCAGCTCGACCTGCCGGACGCCGAGCTGCGCGCCGAGCTGGCCGCGGCGCAGCTGGTGGGCTGCGCGATGCTGCGCTACGTGATCAAGGTGGAGCCGCTGGCCTCGGCCGACCTGGAGCAGATCATCGCGCGCGTCGCCCCGGTCGTGCAGGGGCATCTGACCGGCCCCTGAGGTCTCGGCGCCGACACCGCGTCCCGCCCGCGCGCGGGCCGGGACACGCGCCCCGCACGCGCCGGCGGCGAGACATGCGTCCCGCATTCCGGACACCTCGTCCCGCCCCCTGGATGACCGGCGTACGCTCGTTGACAGCCCTATCCGTCTGAAGGAGCGAGCGACGATGCCCGAGCTGAGGTCCCGCACAGTCACCCACGGACGCAACATGGCGGGCGCCCGCGCCCTTATGCGCGCCTCCGGTGTACCCGGTGCGGACATCGGCCGGAAGCCGATCATCGCGGTGGCGAACAGCTTCACCGAGTTCGTGCCCGGCCACACGCACCTCCAGCCGGTCGGCCGGATCGTCAGCGAGGCCATCCGCGAGGCCGGCGGCATCCCGCGCGAGTTCAACACCATCGCCGTCGACGACGGCATCGCGATGGGCCACGGCGGCATGCTCTACAGCCTGCCGTCGCGCGACCTGATCGCGGACAGCGTGGAGTACATGGTCGAGGCGCACTGCGCGGACGCCCTGATCTGCATCTCCAACTGCGACAAGATCACCCCGGGCATGCTGAACGCGGCCCTGCGGCTGAACATCCCCACGGTCTTCGTCTCCGGCGGTCCCATGGAGTCCGGCCGCGCCACGCTCGTCGACGGCACGGTCCGCACGCTCGACCTGGTCGACGCGATCTCCGACGCCGTCAACGACAAGATCTCGGACGAGGACATCCTCCGCATCGAGGAGAACGCCTGTCCGACCTGCGGCTCCTGTTCCGGCATGTTCACCGCCAACTCGATGAACTGCCTGACCGAGGCCATCGGCCTCTCCCTCCCCGGCAACGGCTCGGTCCTGGCCACCCACACGGCCCGCAGGGCGCTGTACGAGGACGCCGGCCGCACGGTGATGGACATCACCCGCCGCTACTACGAGCAGGACGACGAGACGGTCCTGCCCCGCAACATCGCCACCATCGCGGCCTTCGAGAACGCGATGGCCCTCGACATCGCGATGGGCGGCTCCACCAACACGATCCTGCACCTCCTCGCCGCCGCCCAGGAGGCGGGCGTCCCGTTCGGCCTGGAGGAGATCAACGAGGTCTCGCGCCGCGTGCCCTGCCTGGCCAAGGTCGCGCCGAACGTCGCGAAGGACCGCACGTACTACATGGAGGACGTGCACCGGGCCGGCGGCATCCCCGCCCTGCTCGGCGAACTGCACCGCGCGGGCCTGCTCAACGAGGACGTGCACTCGGTCCACAGCCCGTCCCTCGGGGACTGGCTGAAGACGTGGGACGTCCGCGCCGGCTCGCCGTCCCCCGAAGCCCTGGAACTGTGGCACGCGGCCCCCGGCTGCGTCCGCTCCGCCGAGGCCTTCTCCCAGTCCGAGCGCTGGGAGGCGCTGGACCAGGACGCCGAGGGTGGCTGCATCCGCTCCGCCGAGCACGCCTACAGCAAGGACGGCGGCCTCGCGGTCCTGCGCGGCAACCTCGCCGTCGACGGCTGCGTGGTCAAGACGGCCGGCGTCGACGAGTCGATCTGGACCTTCGAGGGCCCGGCGGTCGTCTGCGAGTCGCAGGAGGAGGCCGTCGAGAAGATCCTCAACAAGCAGGTGACCGACGGCGACGTCGTCGTCATCCGCTACGAGGGCCCCAAGGGCGGCCCGGGCATGCAGGAGATGCTCTACCCGACGTCCTTCCTCAAGGGGCGTGGGCTCGGCAAGAGCTGTGCGCTGGTCACCGACGGCCGCTTCTCCGGCGGCACCTCGGGCCTGTCGATCGGCCACGCCTCGCCCGAGGCGGCGTCCGGCGGCACCATCGCCCTGGTCGAGGACGGCGACCGCATCCGCATCGACATCCCGAACCGCACGATCGAACTCCTCGTCGACGACGCCGAACTGGCCCGGCGCGAGGCGGCCCTCGGCGGCGTCTACGCCCCGCGGAACCGCGAGCGCAAGGTGTCCGCCGCGCTGCGCGCCTACGCCGCCATGGCGACGAGCGCGGACAAGGGCGCGGTGCGGGACGTCTCGAAGCTCGGCTGACGCCCGTCCGCCGGGGCCCCGTGAAGGGCGCCTGTGAGCTCACCCCGAGGGCCGTCCCCGAACCCCGGAGACGGCCCTCGGCGCGTTCGCCGCGGAGGCCCGGCGCGTCCGGCGGCGGCGAGGCCGCGGTGGCCGCCGCCGGGGCTGTCGTGACCGTCGCAGGGGCTGCCGCCTCGGCGGCCGCCGAGCCCGCCGGCCGCCCGCCGGCGGTGCGCGCTCACCAGCGGGCCGGATCGCGCCCGTCGACGGCGAAGACCGTGCCGTCCGGAGCGCCGGCGTAGACCCGGCCCCCCACCGCCTCGGGCGCGGGCAGGGTGGCCACCACCCGGTCCGCGTGCGCGCCGAGCCGCAGCGCCGTCTGCCCGAGGAGCCTGCCGCCCGCCGCGTCGACGGCGAGGAGCCGGCCGTCGGCGGCGCTGAAGTAGACGTGCCCGCCGTCGGCGGCGGGCGCCGATCCCCGGCTCACCGCCGTCTGAAGGGACCACACCTGCTTTTTGGCGGCGGTGTCGACAGCCGTCAGCGTCCCGTCGAAGGCCAGCAGGTAGACCCGGTCCCCGCGCACCGCCGCCTGCGCCTCCTGGAGCACGACGCCCAGCCGCACCCGCCGTACCGCCCGGCGCGCCGGGTCGTAGCGGACGACGGCCTCGACCGTGCCGTCGCTGTCGCCCCGGGACAGCAGGACCGCGCTGCCGGCGGTGGTGCCCGCCAACGTGAGCGCGCCGCTGAGCCGCTTCTTCCACCGCACCTCGCCGGTCGCGGGGTCCACGGCCGTGACCGTGGTGTGCCCGTCGTCCGTGGCGCTTGACGCGTACGCCAGCGGATCGCCGGGGAACGACGCGAAGTAGGGCTCGTCCACCCCCGGGATCCGGTGGCTCCAGGTCTTCTCGCCCGTCGCCGCGGCCACACCGGTGACCGTGCCGTCGGCCGCCGTCAGCAGCAGCGTGCCGCCGGCCGCGCGCAGACTCGTGTACCTCGACAGGTCCTGCCGCCAGCGCGTGGCGCCCGTCGACGGGTCCAGCGCCTCGACGAGCCTGCCCTCGTGGGTGACCACCAGCGCCACACCGCCGGTGAGCACGGGCGCCTCGCCCGGGCGGTCGCCGTCGGCGAGCGGGTGCCGCCACAGCACGCGCCCGTCGCCCGAGCCCACCGCGGACACCAGCCCCGACTGCGCGCACACGAGCCGCCGCACGCCGGACGCGCACAACGGCATGGTTCCCGTCCCGGCCCCCGCGGCGGCCCCGCTCCCGGCCTGCGCCGGCCGGGTGCTCCAGGGGCTGAAGGCGGACGACGCGGAGTGCGCTCCGGCGGCGCCCCCGCGCGGGTCGGGCACCGGGTCACCGCCGCCGAACAGCCACGCGCCGCCGAGCGCGCCGCCCGCGACGACGACGACCAGCGCCCCGGCCGTGAGAGCGACCCGCCCGCGC
>NZ_JAHHIT010000058.1:0-35001 GCF_024539675.1 Streptomyces hilarionis
TCCGCGGGGGCGGGCTCCGGCGGGGGCGGGGAGGGCAGCCCGCGGATGAGCCCGGTCGCGGCCCTGCGCACGGCCGAGAAGTCGACCGACGGCGCCGACTCCGCGAAGGTCGAGTCCAGCACGACCATCGGCTCGCTGATGTCGATGACGGCCGACGGCGCCCTCGGCTGGGGCCACGGTCTCACCGGCGCCCTGACCATCACGTACACCGGCGGCACCGTCGCCGACACGATGCGCCAGCTGGGCAGCACGTCGATGCAGGCCCGCTATCTGCCCGACGCGTACTACGCGAGGATGGGAGACGCCTTCGCGCGGCAGACCGGCGGCAGGCACTGGATCAAGTACGCCTACGACGACCTGGAGCGCCTCGGCGGCAGCTCGGGCGCGTACCTGAAGGACCAGATGACCCACACCACCCCCAACCAGTCGGTCAAGCTGCTGCTGGCCTCGGGGGACGTGCGCCGGGTCGGCACGGAGAAGGTGCGGGGCCGCGACACCACGCACTACGCGGGGACGGTCGAGGTGGCCGACCTCGCCCGGCAGAACTCCAGCCTCAGCCGCGCTCAGCTCGACGACCTGAAGAAGACCCTGGAACAGGCCGGCGTGACCACCGAGACGGTCGACATCTGGGTCGACGACCAGGATCTTCTGGTCAAGAAGGTGGAGCGGGGCCAGACCGCGCAGGGCGGCTACACCCAGACCGCGTACTACAGCGACTACGGCGCGAAGGTCTCGGCGGCGGTTCCGCCGGCGGCCGACACCGCCGACTTCACGGAGCTGGTCCGGCAGCAGGGAGCGGGCGCCGGCTCGTAATTCACACGACCCCCACGGCCTGCCTGGGATACCTTCACGGTCTTGCTGTGAGGCGACCGTGTGTTCCCCGTCCGGGAGCTCAGGCGGTCCGGGTCGTGGGGGGAAAATCGCATGAGGTCGTCCGTGGGTGCCCTCGGGCTGTCCGCGCTGCTCATCACCGGATGCGGGGCGGTGGGCGGCTCCGACGGCGCGGGCGGCGGTGACACGGCCGCCGCGGCCGCCGTGGCCCGTGCCGCGCGGAAGGCGGAGGAGCCCGTCTCGCTGCGCTACCGGATGTCCGGCCGGACGCCGGAGGAAGGCCGCATCAAGGGCGAGGCGGCGATCGGCGTGAAGCCGCCCGCGATGAGCCTGAAGTCGACCGTGCTCAGCGGGGACGACCGCGGCACCGGGGAGTTCCGGCTGGTCGGCGGGGTGCTCTACGTGGGCGGCGACGAAGCCGGCCAGGGCGGCAAGCACTGGGTCAAGTTCGGCGCCCCGAGCCGTTCCGGTACCCCGAGCGGGCTCAAGGCCGACACGGGCGCGATGGCGGACCGGGTCCGAGACAACCCCTCCCACGAGAGCGGTTTCCTCGCGGCCGCCGACGACCTGAAGAAGGCGGGCGTCGAGACCGTCGGGGGCGTCAGCACCAGCCACTACACCGGCACCGCCACCGTCGACGCCATCCGCGCCTCGTACAAGGACGACGCGGCGGACGTGCGCCGGCGGACCGAGAAGAGCCTCGCCCAGTACGAGAAGCTGGGCGTCGACGAGCTCACCATGGACCTGTGGGTCGACGCCCAGGACCGTACGCGGCAGCTGCGCATGCAGGGCTTCGGGCGGCACGGCCAGCTCGACCTCACCCTCGCGTTCAGCGACTTCGGCAAGCCCGTGACCGTGAAGGCCCCTCCGGCCTCGGACACCCTCGACATGGCCGAGGAGCTGAGGAAGGCCCGCCGCTGAGGTGGTCCGTACGGGCGGATTTGCTTGACGGCGACCGGTTCACGTACTCTCCACGAGAAGCCAAAGACCGCTGGTCGTTGCCGTGCTCTCGCAAGAGGGGGCGGTGGCCGAAGGATCCGCTGCAATGCGGACGACCCGCGCAGGTGTCAGTGGATGTGCTCCCGAGAGAAATCCTCCCACGGAATTCTTGCGGTCGAGCTACGCCCCGTGCGCCTGCGCCGGGGCGTTTCGTCTGTCACAGCCCCTTCTGAGCGGTCCTCATCACCCGGAAGGAGGCCGACGCTCATGGCAAGGCCCGACAAGGCTGCCGCGGTGGCCGAGCTGACGGAGTCGTTCCGCAGCTCGAACGCCGCCGTGCTGACCGAGTACCGGGGTCTCACCGTGGCGCAGCTGAAGACGCTGCGTCGTTCGCTCGGTGAGAACGCCCAGTACGCCGTGGTGAAGAACACGCTGACCAAGATTGCGGCCAACGAGGCCGGGATCAACACGCTCGACGACCTTTTCAACGGTCCGACGGCGGTCGCCTTCATCACCGGTGACCCGGTGGAGTCGGCGAAGGGTCTTCGTGACTTCGCCAAGGACAACCCGAACCTCGTCATCAAGGGCGGTGTCCTTGACGGCAAGGCGCTGTCCGCCGACGAGATCAAGAAGCTTGCGGACCTCGAGTCCCGCGAGGTTCTGCTCAGCAAGCTGGCGGGTGCCTTCAAGGGCAAGCAGTCTCAGGCTGCTCAGCTCTTCCAGGCGCTTCCCTCGAAGCTCGTCCGCACCGTGGACGCTCTTCGCGCCAAGCAGGCCGAGCAGGGCGGTGCCGAGTAATTCGGCTCCCGAAATGACCGCCGCCTGAAGCAGTCAGCCTGAGGCAGTCCGCCGAGGCAGCGGTCGTTAGCGGGCCGAACGTACGCCCGCCAGACATGTACATACCGGCACCAGCCGAATTAGTGGAAGGAAAGCCGTCATGGCTCTCACCCAGGACGAACTGCTCGCCGAGTTCGAGGGCATGACCCTCATCCAGCTCTCCGAGTTCGTGAAGGCGTTCGAGGAGAAGTTCGACGTCACCGCCGCCGCCGCGGTCGCCGTCGCCGGCCCCGCCGTCCCCGGCGCCCCGGTCGAGGCCGCTGAGGAGCAGGACGAGTTCGACGTCATCCTCACCGGCGCCGGCGAGAAGAAGATCCAGGTCATCAAGGTCGTGCGCGAGCTGACCTCCCTGGGTCTGAAGGAGGCCAAGGACCTCGTGGACGGCGCTCCGAAGCCCGTTCTCGAGAAGGTCGCCAAGGAGGCCGCTGAGAAGGCCGCCGAGTCCCTCAAGGGCGCCGGCGCCTCGGTCGAGGTCAAGTAACACCCCGCGGTCGGCGACGACCGCGAGCGGAGGCTGAAACTGCCCCTGTGGGGGCTGTAACGCCCACGCACCGAAGAGCGATCATCCATCTGGGTGGTCGCTCTTCGTCGTTCCCGGGGGTGCGGCCACGGTTGCCTCGCACCCCTCTGAGCGGGGGGTATGGTGATCTTCGTCGTGTCTCCGAGCGCCCCCGTTCGCGCAGGGGGGCCTTGACGAACCGCACGCAGCGCGCAATTCTCAGGACGCGTCGTCACAAGGATCCGAATCCGAGGCATGGATCGGCGACGAAGAGGGCAGTATCACCGTGCGTTGAGGACCAGCAGACCGAGGGCGTTGAGAACTACGAGGGTCGCAGTTAACCCGCACTGGACATCAGTGTGCCAAGTGGCTACACTGACCCTTTGCGCTGCCTGTTAGCTGTCCCCTGCCCGTCACCAGGGGCATGCCCTCCCTTTTGCCCGGACGACCAGCCCTTCCCGACCTGGCCTTTTTGCCAGATTCGGAAAGCTGTCTCCGTGCACAGGCGGAGGGGCCGGTACGCGCGTAGTGAGTCCGAGCCCTCGGAAGGACCCCCTCTTGGCCGCCTCGCGCAACGCCTCGACCGCGAATACGAACAACGCCGCCAGCACCGCCCCGCTGCGCATCTCCTTTGCAAAGATCAAGGAGCCCCTCGAGGTTCCCAACCTGCTCGCGCTGCAGACCGAGAGCTTCGACTGGCTGCTCGGGAACACCGCCTGGCAGAGTCGGGTCGAGGCGGCTCTGGAGTCGGGTCAGGACGTCCCCACGAAGTCGGGTCTGGAGGAGATCTTCGAGGAGATCTCCCCGATCGAGGACTTCTCCGGGTCGATGTCGCTGACCTTCCGCGACCACCGTTTCGAGCCGCCGAAGAACAGCATCGACGAGTGCAAGGACCGTGACTTCACGTACGCGGCCCCGCTCTTCGTGACGGCCGAGTTCACCAACAACGAGACCGGCGAGATCAAGTCCCAGACGGTCTTCATGGGCGACTTCCCGCTCATGACGAACAAGGGCACCTTCGTCATCAACGGCACCGAGCGTGTCGTGGTGTCGCAGCTGGTCCGTTCGCCGGGTGTCTACTTCGACTCCTCCATCGACAAGACGTCCGACAAGGACATCTTCTCCGCCAAGATCATCCCCTCCCGGGGCGCCTGGCTGGAGATGGAGATCGACAAGCGCGACATGGTCGGTGTCCGCATCGACCGCAAGCGCAAGCAGTCCGTCACCGTGCTCCTGAAGGCTCTCGGCTGGACCACCGAGCAGATCCTCGAGGAGTTCGGCGAGTACGAGTCCATGCGCGCCACCCTGGAGAAGGACCACACCCAGGGCCAGGACGACGCGCTGCTGGACATCTACCGCAAGCTGCGTCCGGGCGAGCCCCCCACGCGTGAGGCCGCGCAGACGCTGCTCGAGAACCTCTACTTCAACCCCAAGCGCTACGACCTGGCCAAGGTCGGCCGCTACAAGGTCAACAAGAAGCTGGGTGCGGACGCTCCGCTCGACGCGGGCGTCCTGACCGTCGAGGACGTCATCTCGACGATCAAGTACCTGGTGAAGCTGCACGCCGGCGAGACCGAGACGGCCGCGGACAACGGCCAGACGATCGTCGTCGAGACCGACGACATCGACCACTTCGGCAACCGTCGTCTGCGCAGCGTCGGCGAGCTCATCCAGAACCAGGTCCGCACGGGTCTGGCGCGTATGGAGCGAGTCGTCCGCGAGCGGATGACGACCCAGGACGTCGAGGCGATCACGCCGCAGACCCTGATCAACATCCGGCCGGTCGTCGCCTCCATCAAGGAGTTCTTCGGCACCAGCCAGCTGTCGCAGTTCATGGACCAGAACAACCCGCTGTCGGGTCTCACCCACAAGCGCCGTCTGTCGGCGCTCGGTCCGGGTGGTCTCTCCCGTGAGCGGGCCGGCTTCGAGGTCCGTGACGTGCACCCCTCGCACTACGGCCGCATGTGCCCGATCGAGACGCCCGAAGGCCCGAACATCGGTCTGATCGGCTCGCTCGCCTCCTACGGCCGGGTCAACGCGTTCGGCTTCGTCGAGACGCCGTACCGCCGGGTCACCGACGGCATCGTCACCGACGAGGTCGACTACCTCACGGCCGACGAGGAGGACCGCTTCGTCATCGCGCAGGCCAACGCCACGCTCGACGACGACATGCGCTTCACCGAGAACCGCGTCCTGGTCCGCCGTCGTGGCGGCGAGGTCGACTACGTCCCCGGTGACGACGTGGACTACATGGACGTCTCGCCGCGCCAGATGGTGTCGGTCGCGACCGCCATGATCCCGTTCCTCGAGCACGACGACGCCAACCGTGCCCTCATGGGCGCGAACATGATGCGTCAGGCCGTGCCGCTCATCAAGAGCGAGTCCCCGCTCGTCGGCACCGGCATGGAGTACCGCTCCGCCGTCGACGCCGGCGACGTGGTCAAGGCCGAGAAGGACGGTGTGGTCCAGGAGGTCTCCGCGGACTACATCACCACGACCAACGACGACGGCACGTACATCACGTACCGCCTGGCCAAGTTCTCGCGCTCCAACCAGGGCACCTCGGTCAACCAGAAGGTCATCGTCAACGAGGGCGACCGGATCATCACCGGCCAGGTCCTCGCCGACGGCCCGGCCACCGAGAACGGCGAGATGGCGCTGGGCAAGAACCTGCTCGTGGCGTTCATGCCGTGGGAGGGTCACAACTACGAGGACGCGATCATCCTGTCGCAGCGCCTCGTGCAGGACGACGTCCTCTCCTCGATCCACATCGAGGAGCACGAGGTCGACGCCCGTGACACCAAGCTCGGCCCCGAGGAGATCACCCGGGACATCCCGAACGTCTCCGAGGAGGTCCTCGCCGACCTCGACGAGCGCGGCATCATCCGCATCGGCGCCGAGGTCGTCGCCGGCGACATCCTGGTCGGCAAGGTCACGCCCAAGGGCGAGACCGAGCTGACCCCGGAGGAGCGCCTGCTGCGCGCGATCTTCGGCGAGAAGGCCCGTGAGGTCCGTGACACCTCGCTGAAGGTGCCCCACGGCGAGATCGGCAAGGTCATCGGCGTCCGCGTCTTCGACCGTGAAGAGGGCGACGAGCTGCCGCCGGGCGTGAACCAGCTGGTTCGTGTCTACGTGGCGCAGAAGCGCAAGATCACGGACGGCGACAAGCTCGCCGGCCGCCACGGCAACAAGGGCGTCATCTCCAAGATCCTGCCCATCGAGGACATGCCGTTCCTCGAGGACGGGACCCCGGTCGACATCATCCTCAACCCGCTGGGCGTGCCGTCCCGAATGAACCCGGGACAGGTGCTGGAGATCCACCTCGGCTGGCTCGCCAGCCGCGGCTGGGACGTCTCCGGGCTCGGCGAGGACTGGGCGCAGCGCCTTCAGGTCATCGGAGCCGACCAGGTCGCCCCGGGCACCAACGTCGCCACCCCGGTGTTCGACGGCGCCCGTGAGGACGAGCTGGCCGGTCTGTTGCAGCACACCATCCCGAACCGCGACGGCGAGCGCATGGTGCAGCCGACCGGCAAGGCGAGGCTGTTCGACGGCCGCTCCGGCGAGCCGTTCCCGGACCCGATCTCCATCGGGTACATGTACATCCTGAAGCTGCACCACCTGGTCGACGACAAGCTGCACGCCCGCTCGACCGGTCCGTACTCGATGATCACCCAGCAGCCGCTGGGCGGTAAGGCGCAGTTCGGCGGTCAGCGCTTCGGTGAGATGGAGGTGTGGGCGCTGGAGGCATACGGCGCCGCGTACGCCCTCCAGGAGCTCCTGACCATCAAGTCCGACGACGTCACCGGCCGCGTGAAGGTCTACGAGGCCATCGTCAAGGGCGAGAACATCCCTGAGCCCGGCATCCCCGAGTCCTTCAAGGTGCTCATCAAGGAGATGCAGTCTCTCTGCCTGAACGTGGAGGTGCTGTCCAGCGACGGTATGTCCATCGAGATGCGTGACACCGACGAGGACGTCTTCCGCGCGGCGGAGGAGCTCGGCATCGACCTGTCCCGGCGCGAGCCGAGCAGCGTCGAAGAGGTCTGACGGGAGTCCGGTCCGGAGGTTCGGCGATGAAGATCACTGAACCTCCGGCCGGCCCCGGGACCCCCGTATCAGACCCCAAGACTTACAACCCTGAGAGGGATTGACGCATAGTGCTCGACGTCAACTTCTTCGACGAGCTCCGGATCGGTCTGGCTACCGCTGACGACATCCGTCAGTGGAGCCACGGCGAGGTCAAGAAGCCCGAGACCATCAACTACCGCACGCTCAAGCCCGAAAAGGACGGACTCTTCTGCGAGAAGATCTTCGGTCCGACCCGGGACTGGGAGTGCTACTGCGGCAAGTACAAGCGTGTCCGCTTCAAGGGCATCATCTGTGAGCGCTGCGGCGTCGAGGTGACCCGCGCCAAGGTGCGTCGTGAGCGGATGGGCCACATCGAACTGGCCGCTCCCGTCACCCACATCTGGTACTTCAAGGGCGTCCCGAGCCGTCTGGGCTACCTGCTCGACCTGGCTCCCAAGGACCTCGAGAAGGTCATCTACTTCGCGGCGTACATGATCACGTTCGTCGACGACGAGCGCCGCACGCGTGACCTGCCCTCGCTGGAGGCGCACGTCTCCGTCGAGCGTCAGCAGATCGAGAACCGTCGCGACTCCGACCTGGAGGCCCGCGCCAAGAAGCTCGAGACCGACCTGGCCGAGCTCGAGGCCGAGGGCGCCAAGGCCGACGTGCGCCGCAAGGTGCGCGAAGGCGCCGAGCGCGAGATGAAGCAGCTGCGCGACCGCGCGCAGCGCGAGATCGACCGTCTCGACGAGGTGTGGACCCGCTTCAAGAACCTCAAGGTCCAGGACCTGGAGGGCGACGAGCTCCTCTACCGCGAGCTGCGTGACCGCTTCGGCACGTACTTCGACGGTTCGATGGGCGCCGCGGCGCTGCAGAAGCGCCTGGAGTCCTTCGACCTCGACGAGGAGGCCGAGAAGCTCCGCGAGATCATCCGCACCGGCAAGGGCCAGAAGAAGACCCGTGCGCTCAAGCGCCTCAAGGTCGTCTCCGCGTTCCTGCAGACCAGCAACAGCCCCAAGGGCATGGTGCTCGACTGCGTGCCGGTCATCCCGCCGGACCTGCGTCCGATGGTGCAGCTGGACGGTGGCCGCTTCGCGACCTCCGACCTGAACGACCTGTACCGCCGTGTGATCAACCGCAACAACCGCCTGAAGCGGCTTCTCGACCTCGGCGCGCCCGAGATCATCGTGAACAACGAGAAGCGCATGCTCCAGGAGGCCGTCGACGCGCTCTTCGACAACGGCCGTCGTGGTCGCCCGGTCACGGGCCCCGGCAACCGTCCGCTGAAGTCGCTGTCCGACATGCTCAAGGGCAAGCAGGGCCGCTTCCGTCAGAACCTGCTCGGCAAGCGTGTGGACTACTCCGCGCGTTCCGTGATCGTCGTCGGTCCGCAGCTGAAGCTGCACCAGTGCGGTCTGCCGAAGGCGATGGCGCTGGAGCTGTTCAAGCCGTTCGTGATGAAGCGGCTCGTGGACCTCAACCACGCGCAGAACATCAAGAGCGCCAAGCGCATGGTCGAGCGCGGCCGCACGGTCGTGTACGACGTCCTCGAAGAGGTCATCGCCGAGCACCCGGTTCTGCTGAACCGTGCGCCCACCCTGCACCGCCTCGGCATCCAGGCCTTCGAGCCGCAGCTGGTCGAGGGCAAGGCCATCCAGATCCACCCGCTCGTCTGCACCGCGTTCAACGCGGACTTCGACGGTGACCAGATGGCCGTCCACCTGCCGCTCTCCGCGGAGGCGCAGGCCGAGGCCCGCATCCTGATGCTGTCCTCGAACAACATCCTCAAGCCCGCCGACGGCCGTCCGGTGACGATGCCGACCCAGGACATGGTCCTCGGTCTGTTCTTCCTCACCACCGACGGCGAGCTGCGTGACACCAAGGGCGAGGGCCGGTCCTTCGGCTCCACGGCCGAGGCGATCATGGCGTTCGACGCCGGTGAGCTGGCGTTGCAGTCGCCGATCGACATCCGCTTCCCGGTGGGCACCATCCCGCCGCGTGGCTGGACGCCGCCGGCCGTCGAGGAGGGCGAGCCGGAGTACCAGACCGGTGACACCTTCCGGCTGCGCACCACCCTGGGCCGCGCGCTCTTCAACGAGCTGCTGCCCGAGGACTACCCGTTCGTCGACTACTCGGTGGGCAAGAAGCAGCTCTCCGAGATCGTCAACGACCTGGCCGAGCGCTACCCCAAGGTCATCGTGGCGGCGACGCTCGACAACCTGAAGGCGGCCGGCTTCTACTGGGCGACCCGTTCCGGCGTCACCGTGGCCATCTCCGACGTCGTCGTTCCCGAGGCGAAGAAGGAGATCGTCCGCGGCTACGAGGCGCAGGACGAGAAGGTCCAGAAGCAGTACGAGCGCGGTCTGATCACCAAGGAAGAGCGCACGCAGGAGCTCATCGCGATCTGGACCAAGGCGACCAACGAGGTCGCCGAGGCGATGAACGCGAACTTCCCCAAGACCAACCCCATCTTCATGATGGTCGACTCGGGCGCCCGAGGAAACATGATGCAGATGCGGCAGATCGCGGGTATGCGCGGTCTGGTGTCGAACGCGAAGAACGAGACCATCCCGCGTCCGATCAAGGCCTCCTTCCGTGAGGGTCTGTCCGTGCTGGAGTACTTCATCTCCACGCACGGCGCCCGTAAGGGTCTGGCGGACACCGCCCTGCGTACCGCCGACTCGGGTTACCTGACCCGTCGTCTGGTGGACGTCTCGCAGGACGTGATCATCCGCGAGGAGGACTGCGGCACCGAGCGCGGTCTGAAGCTGAAGATCGCGATCCGCGGCGAGGACGGCGTCCTGCGCAAGACGGACGACGTCGAGACCAGCGTCTACGCCCGCATGCTCGCCGAGGACGTCGTCATCGACGGCAAGGTGATCGCGCCGGCCAACGTGGACCTCGGCGACGTGCTCATCGACCAGCTCGTGCGCCACGGCGTCGAGGAGGTCAAGACCCGCTCGATCCTGACCTGTGAGTCGCAGGTCGGCACGTGTGCCATGTGCTACGGCCGCTCGCTGGCCACCGGCAAGCTGGTCGACATCGGTGAGGCGGTCGGCATCATCGCCGCCCAGTCCATCGGTGAGCCCGGCACCCAGCTGACGATGCGTACCTTCCACACCGGTGGTGTGGCCGGTGACGACATCACCCAGGGTCTGCCGCGTGTCGTCGAGCTCTTCGAGGCCCGTACCCCGAAGGGTGTCGCCCCGATCTCCGAGGCCTCCGGCCGCGTGCGGATCGAGGAGACCGAGAAGACGAAGAAGATCGTCATCACGCCGGACGACGGCAGCGACGAGACGGCGTTCCCGATCTCGAAGCGCGCCCGTCTGCTGGTCAGCGAGGGCGAGCACGTCGAGGTGGGCCAGAAGCTCACCGTGGGCGCCACCAACCCGCACGACGTGCTGCGCATCCTGGGTCAGCGTGCCGTCCAGGTCCACCTGGTCGGCGAGGTCCAGAAGGTCTACAACTCGCAGGGCGTGTCGATCCACGACAAGCACATCGAGATCATCATCCGGCAGATGCTGCGCCGTGTGACGATCATCGAGTCCGGCGACGCCGAGCTGCTGCCCGGCGAGCTCGTCGAGCGCTCGAAGTTCGAGGTCGAGAACCGTCGTGTGGTGCAGGAGGGCGGTCACCCGGCCTCCGGTCGTCCGCAGCTCATGGGTATCACCAAGGCCTCGCTGGCCACGGAGTCCTGGCTGTCGGCGGCGTCCTTCCAGGAGACGACCAGGGTGCTGACGGACGCGGCGATCAACGCCAAGTCCGACTCCCTGATCGGCCTCAAGGAGAACGTCATCATCGGTAAGCTCATCCCGGCCGGTACGGGTCTGTCCCGCTACCGCAACATCCGGGTCGAGCCGACCGAGGAGGCCAAGGCCGCGATGTACTCGGCCGTCGGCTACGACGACATCGACTACTCGCCGTTCGGCACCGGCTCCGGCCAGGCCGTTCCGCTGGAGGACTACGACTACGGTCCGTACAACCAGTAGGGCGTAGGTCTGAACCACTGAAGGGCGGTCACCCCGTTGCGTACGGGGTGACCGCCCTTCGGCGTATCCGGGACAGCCCCTGGCCGGCGGCGTGCCGCGCTCCGGGGGCCACCGCGGCCCGGCCGACGGCCGGGCCGCGCGGAGGGCTCCCAGGCCGCCCCGACGCCGCGGAAGGGCGAGGCCGGGGCGCGGCCGGGCGCGGCCGCCGGGCGGGGTGCGGCTACGGAATGCCCAGCTCGAAGATCACGAAGTGGGCGTACCAGCCCGAGGCGACGGCCGCGGTGGCGAAGAACACCGTCAGGCTCGGCCACTTCAGGCGGCTCATCGCCGCCGCCGGCGCCAGCAGGAGGGGGAAGACCGGGAGCAGGTAGCGGCCCGTGTTGCCGAACATCTGCTGGGTCCCGAGGACGGCGACGACGCTGGCCAGGGTGTACGCGACCAGCACCAGCGGCGGCCTTCTGCGCAGCATCAGCGCGATCAGGAAGGGCAGCGCCAGGACCAGCTGGACGGCGAGCAGGTCGGGCACGGAGAACGCGAACAGGTAGTTGTTGTGCCCGATCGCCGTGTTGCCCAGCACGTCCAGGGTGTAGGCGCCGAAGTCGAAGTAGTGCGCCCAGCCCTCGCGCTGGAGGGTGAAGTACGCGGTGAGGTCGCCGGCCTCCAGGCCGACCCAGACCACGTACGTGAGCAGGCCCAGCGGCGCGGCGACCATGGCGTACACGGGTCCGGCGATCCCGTGCTCGCGTCTGCTCGCCGGCCGGGCGAGCGTGACGATCGCGGCGAGCCCGACCGCGCCGATCAGCGCGGCGGACGTCGGCCGGTTGAGGCCGGCCAGGAAGGCGAGCAGCCCCGCTGCGACCCAGTGCCGCTTCATCACGCAGTAGCAGCACCAGGCGGCGATGGCGACGAACACCGACTCCGAGTAGACCGCCCACTGCACGCCCGCGCCGGGCGCCAGCGCCCACAGGCCGGCCGCGATCGTGCCCGCCCGCGCGCCGGCCAGCGTCGAGATCACGGCGTACACGCCGGCGGCCGCGACGAAGGAGGCCAGGACCGAGACGGCGATCGCGGAACCGTACAGGCCGAGGCCGGTGATCTCCGAGACGCCGCGGACCAGGCCGGGGTAGAGGGGGAAGAACGCCACGGAGTTCTGCTTGACGGTGAACAGCCCGCCGGGAGCCAGCTTCACCAGCGGGCCGGGCTCGTATCCCTTCTCCGCGACCTGGAGGTACCACCAGCCGTCCCAGGTGGCGAGGACGTCCCACCAGTGCGCGCCGCCGCCGAAGCGCGGGTCCTTCTTCTGGTACTCGTCCGCCGCGACCAGGAGCCGGACGAACACCGTCAGTCCCACGAGCTTCGTCACACCGTAGAGGAGCAGTGGGGCGAGGTACGGTCGTACCCCGTCGGGCAGCGCGAGGCGGCGCTGCCGCCACGACGGCTCCGTCGGCCCGTCCGGCACGGCGGGATCCGTCGCCGTGTCGCTGGAAGCCGTGCTCATGGGTGGGGTCCCCCCTCGTCCGATCGCCGGACGGCCAGGGGCGGCGCCGTGTCCGGATGATCATGACGTTTGGTCATAAGAGTGCGGTCATAAGATCGCAACAGAGTCGCACATGTGCGCCACAGGTGGGGGGAGGACGGGTGTCCGAAGCGCCGACGACCACGGCTGCGGCGACCGTCTTGTCGGTCGTCATACCCATGTACAACGAGGAAGAGGTCCTTCCCGCGCTGGTCAGCAGGTTGCGCCCGGTCCTCGACGGTCTGGGCGTCCCCTACGAGGTCGTCGCCGTGGACGACGGCGGCACGGACCGCACGGCCGTGCTCCTGGAAGCCTTCCGGCTCGGCTGGCCGCAACTGCGCGTGATCGGCCTGCGCCGCAACTCCGGTCACCAGGCCGCCCTCACCGCGGGCCTCGACCGGGCCGTGGGCGCCTACGTGGTCAGCATCGACGCGGACCTCCAGGACCCGCCCGAGAAGATCCCCGAGATGCTGGCGCTGGCCCGTGCCGAGGACCTCGACATCGTGTACGGCATCCGGGCCGACCGGGCCAGCGACACCGGGTTCAAGCGGTGGACGGCGGGCCTGTACTACCGCCTGGTGCGCCGGCTGGCGGGCCCGTCCGTGCCGGCCCAGGCCGGTGACTTCCGGCTGCTCAGCAGGGCCGCGGTGGACGCCCTGAAGGCGCTGCCGGACCAGCAGCGCGTCTACCGTCTCCTCGTGCCCTGGCTGGGCTTTCCCAGCGGCGAGGTCACCTACGAGCGCGCCCCGCGCCCGG
This sequence comes from Streptomyces hilarionis, assembly GCF_024539675.1. Classification (GTDB taxonomy): domain Bacteria; phylum Actinomycetota; class Actinomycetes; order Streptomycetales; family Streptomycetaceae; genus Streptomyces; species Streptomyces hilarionis. Next base: position 13,433 of record NZ_JAHHIT010000058.1, read on the forward strand.
CGGGACAGAGCAAGTACCCCCTGGGCCGGATGATCCGGCTGGCCGTGGACAGCGTCACCGGGTTCTCGGCCGCGCCCCTGCGGATCGCCACCTGGCTGGGCGGCTTCGCGTTCCTGGTCTGCCTCGGGCTGATGGTCTACACGCTGAGCGCGCACGCCTTCCAGCACACCGTGCCCGGCTGGACGTCCCTGTTCATCGGCGTGCTCTTCATCGGCGCGGTCCAGCTGGTCTGCGTGGGCCTGCTCGGCGAGTACGTCGGCCGCATCTACACGGCCGTGCAGAACCGGCCGACGTATTTCGTCGGGCGGGACACGGCGGTGCGGGAGCACCCCGCGACGGCGGTCACGACGCTCCCGGCGGCCCCGGCGGACCAGGGCGGGCCCGCTCCGGCGGCGGCCCCGGCGGGCGGCGCGGAGGCCTCGGCTCCGCCCGCGCAGCGGCTGGGGCAGCGTTCCTGAACCCCCGGCGTGTCGACGGCGGGGCTTTCTGTTTTGACCGAAGTCAGTGCGCTAGGTACGCTCAGACCTTGTGCCTGGGGTGTGCCCTGGCCCTCGTGCGTGTCTTCAGCCGCACGCGGGTCTCAAGCAGTGGCCACCGCGATCCGCGCCTCCCTCTGCCTAGCGGCGGAAGTCCGCGGGTCCGACACACCCGACCGCGTGGGTCGGCGAAGTTCCAGGTTAGCTTCACCATTCGGCACACAGAAACCGGAGAAGTAGTGCCTACGATCCAGCAGCTGGTCCGTAAGGGCCGGCAGGACAAGGTCGAGAAGAACAAGACGCCCGCACTCGAGGGTTCGCCCCAGCGTCGCGGCGTCTGCACGCGTGTGTTCACGACCACCCCGAAGAAGCCGAACTCGGCCCTGCGTAAGGTCGCGCGTGTGCGTCTGACCAGCGGGATCGAGGTCACCGCTTACATTCCGGGTGAGGGACACAACCTGCAGGAGCACTCCATCGTGCTCGTGCGTGGTGGCCGTGTGAAGGACCTGCCCGGTGTTCGCTACAAGATCATCCGTGGTTCGCTCGACACCCAGGGTGTCAAGAACCGCAAGCAGGCCCGCAGCCGCTACGGCGCCAAGAAGGAGAAGTAAACAATGCCTCGTAAGGGCCCTGCCCCGAAGCGCCCGGTCATCATCGACCCGGTCTACGGTTCTCCTCTTGTCACGTCGCTCATCAACAAGGTGCTGCTGAACGGCAAGCGCTCCACCGCCGAGCGCATCGTCTACGGCGCCATGGAGGGCCTGCGCGAGAAGACCGGCAACGACCCGGTCATCACGCTGAAGCGCGCTCTCGAGAACATCAAGCCGACCATCGAGGTCAAGTCCCGCCGTGTCGGTGGCGCGACCTACCAGGTCCCGATCGAGGTCAAGCCGGGTCGCGCGAGCACCCTGGCGCTGCGCTGGCTCGTCGGTTACTCCCGCGCCCGTCGCGAGAAGACCATGACCGAGCGCCTCCTCAACGAGCTTCTCGACGCGTCCAACGGCCTCGGCGCCGCTGTGAAGAAGCGCGAGGACACCCACAAGATGGCCGAGTCCAACAAGGCCTTCGCGCACTACCGCTGGTAGTCGCTACCCACATCGAGACCGAGAGAAGACGAAAGCCTTATGGCTACCACTTCACTTGACCTGGCCAAGGTCCGCAACATCGGGATCATGGCCCACATCGACGCGGGCAAGACGACCACCACCGAGCGGATCCTGTTCTACACCGGCGTCTCCTACAAGATCGGTGAGGTCCACGACGGCGCCGCCACGATGGACTGGATGGAGCAGGAGCAGGAGCGTGGCATCACGATCACCTCCGCTGCCACCACCTGTCACTGGCCGCTCGCCGATGTCGACCACACCATCAACATCATCGACACCCCGGGTCACGTCGACTTCACCGTCGAGGTGGAGCGTTCGCTGCGCGTGCTCGACGGTGCCGTGACGGTGTTCGACGGCGTCGCGGGTGTCGAGCCCCAGTCCGAGACCGTGTGGCGTCAGGCGGACCGCTACGGCGTGCCGCGTATCTGCTTCGTCAACAAGCTCGACCGGACCGGTGCCGAGTTCCACCGTTGCGTCGACATGATCAGCAGCCGCCTCGGCGCGCAGCCGATCGTCATGCAGCTCCCGATCGGTGCCGAGGCCGACTTCAAGGGCGTCGTCGACCTGGTCACGATGAAGGCCTTCGTGTGGTCCGCCGAGGCGGAGAAGGGCGAGATGTACGACGTCGTCGACATCCCGGCCACCCACACCGAGGCTGCCGAGGAGTACCGCGGCAAGCTCGTCGAGACCGTCGCCGAGAACGACGACGAGATCATGGAGCTGTACCTGGAGGGCCAGGAGCCGTCCGTGGAGCAGCTGTACGCCGCGATCCGTCGCATCACCATCGCGTCCGGCAAGTCGAGCGACACCACCGTCACCCCGGTGTTCTGCGGTACCGCGTTCAAGAACAAGGGCGTCCAGCCCCTGCTCGACGCGGTCGTGCGCTACCTCCCCTCCCCGCTCGACGTCGAGGCCATCGAGGGCCACGCCGTCAACGACCCGGAGGAGGTCGTCAAGCGCAAGCCGTCCGACGAGGAGCCGCTGTCGGCGCTCGCGTTCAAGATCATGAGCGACCCGCACCTCGGCAAGCTCACCTTCGTCCGGGTCTACTCGGGCCGCCTGGAGTCCGGCACCGCGGTGCTGAACTCCGTCAAGGGCAAGAAGGAGCGCATCGGCAAGATCTACCGCATGCACGCGAACAAGCGTGAGGAGATCGCGTCGGTCGGCGCCGGCGACATCGTCGCCGTCATGGGTCTGAAGCAGACCACGACCGGCGAGACGCTGTGCGACGACAAGCAGCCCGTGATCCTGGAGTCCATGGACTTCCCGGCTCCGGTCATCCAGGTCGCCATCGAGCCCAAGTCGAAGGGCGACCAGGAGAAGCTGGGCATCGCGATCCAGCGCCTGGCCGAGGAGGACCCGTCGTTCCAGGTCCACTCGGACGAGGAGACCGGCCAGACCATCATCGGCGGCATGGGCGAACTGCACCTCGAGGTGCTGGTCGACCGCATGCGCCGTGAGTTCAAGGTCGAGGCCAACGTCGGCAAGCCGCAGGTCGCCTACCGCGAGACCATCCGCAAGGCGGTCGACCGGGTCGACTACACGCACAAGAAGCAGACCGGCGGCACCGGCCAGTTCGCCAAGGTGCAGATCGCGATCGAGCCGATCGAGGGCGGCGACGCCTCGTACGAGTTCGTGAACAAGGTGACCGGTGGTCGCATCCCGAAGGAGTACATCCCTTCGGTCGACGCCGGTGCGCAGGAGGCCATGCAGTTCGGCATCCTCGCCGGTTACGAGATGACCGGCGTGCGCGTCATCCTGCTCGACGGTGGCTACCACGAGGTGGACTCCTCCGAGCTCGCGTTCAAGATCGCCGGTTCGCAGGCCTTCAAGGAGGCCGCCCGCAAGGCCAGCCCCGTGCTGCTCGAGCCGATGATGGCCGTCGAGGTCACCACGCCCGAGGACTACATGGGCGAGGTCATCGGCGACATCAACTCCCGCCGTGGTCAGATCCAGGCCATGGAGGAGCGGGCCGGTGCCCGCGTCGTCAAGGGCCTGGTGCCCCTGTCGGAGATGTTCGGCTACGTCGGCGACCTCCGCAGCAAGACGTCGGGTCGCGCGAGCTACTCGATGCAGTTCGACTCCTACGCCGAGGTTCCCCGGAACGTCGCCGAGGAGATCATCGCGAAGGCCAAGGGCGAGTAACGCACCGCGTTCACACGCTTTAGGCTTGACTCCGGAGCCTCTGGGGCAACCACCCGCATTCGTCAAGGATCGTGGGTGTTTGCCCCGGGCCCGGGATTTGACAGCAAAGATCACCTGGCGCCGATGAAGCAAGGCGTTCCAGAACCACTCCCAGGAGGACCCCCGTGGCGAAGGCGAAGTTCGAGCGGACTAAGCCGCACGTCAACATCGGCACCATCGGTCACATCGACCACGGTAAGACGACCCTCACGGCCGCCATTACCAAGGTGCTGCACGACAAGTACCCGGACCTGAACGAGGCCTCGGCCTTCGACCAGATCGACAAGGCTCCCGAAGAGCGCCAGCGCGGTATCACCATCTCCATCGCGCACGTCGAGTACCAGACGGAGACGCGTCACTACGCGCACGTCGACTGCCCGGGTCACGCGGACTACATCAAGAACATGATCACCGGTGCTGCCCAGATGGACGGCGCCATCCTCGTGGTCGCCGCCACCGACGGCCCGATGCCGCAGACCAAGGAGCACGTGCTCCTGGCCCGCCAGGTCGGCGTTCCGTACATCGTCGTCGCCCTGAACAAGGCCGACATGGTGGACGACGAGGAGATCCTGGAGCTCGTCGAGCTCGAGGTGCGCGAGCTCCTCTCCGAGTACGAGTTCCCGGGCGACGACCTGCCGGTCGTCAAGGTCTCGGCGCTCAAGGCGCTCGAGGGCGACCCGGAGTGGGCGAACACGGTCCTGGAGCTCATGCAGGCCGTCGACGAGTCGATTCCGGAGCCGGAGCGCGACGTCGACAAGCCGTTCCTCATGCCGATCGAGGACGTCTTCACGATCACCGGTCGCGGTACGGTCGTCACCGGCCGTATCGAGCGTGGTGTCCTGAAGGTCAACGAGACCGTCGACATCATCGGCATCAAGACCGAGAAGACCACCACCACGGTCACCGGCATCGAGATGTTCCGCAAGCTGCTCGACGAGGGCCAGGCCGGTGAGAACGTCGGTCTGCTGCTCCGCGGCATCAAGCGCGAGGACGTCGAGCGCGGCCAGGTCATCATCAAGCCGGGCTCGGTCACCCCGCACACCGAGTTCGAGGCCCAGGCCTACATCCTGTCGAAGGACGAGGGTGGCCGTCACACCCCCTTCTTCAACAACTACCGTCCGCAGTTCTACTTCCGTACGACGGACGTGACCGGCGTCGTGACCCTCCCCGAGGGCACCGAGATGGTCATGCCGGGTGACAACACCGAGATGAAGGTGGAGCTCATCCAGCCCGTCGCCATGGAAGAGGGCCTGAAGTTCGCCATCCGTGAGGGTGGCCGGACGGTCGGCGCCGGCCAGGTCACCAAGATCAACAAGTAAGTCTTGTTGTTCGACCTGGTAGCTCCAGCCTGAGCTGAGCACCTGAGAGGGCCCGTACGACTCCGGTCGTACGGGCCCTCTTGTCGTGTCCGGACTGCCTCGTCCGGACCGCCGTGTCCGGGCCGTGGCGGCCGGCCGGGTCCGGCGGGGTCAGATGCGCGCGAGGATCTGCCGCACGGGGTGCCCGAGCGCCTTGCCGAGGTCGTCCAGCTCACCGTCGTCGAGCGCCTCGCGGTCCGGATTCCACAGGGCGATCTCGAAGCTCGCGAAGCCGCAGGGCCGGGCGTACTCCAGAGCGTCCAGCGAGGTGGCCGCCCCGCAGCAGGGGACCTCCACGTCGAGGGAGACGAACCCGTCGTCGCCGTGCGCCTCCAGGAGGTCGCCGTACCAGACGGAGGAGACGGCCGCCCCGCACCGCGGGCAGCCGATCCGCTCCAGGTACTCGCCGCAGTCGACGGGCATGACGGCGTCGTACCACTCGACGTCGATCTCCGTGTCCAGGCCGGCGTCGTCCTCGGGAGCGAGACGGGTCAGCAGCGTGGCCGCGCGGTCGGCCGCGGCCTCGTCCGGCTGCCAGCGCGGGTCGGTCGGAATCACCGAGAGGACGTTGTCGCTCATGAGCACACTCGCATCGTCGAAGTTCTCTGCTGACGTGGTCGTCAGGTGAAGTGTGGTGGAACACCGCCGGGGGCCGGCGAGGGGGGGTGACCCCCGTGGGCCGGGCGGGAAGGCACTCCGCCCGCGGGACGTACCGCCCGACGTGAGGGCGCCCCCGCCGCTCACGCGTCGTGGCGGGGGAGATCCTCGGTGGAGACCGACCGGCCGGCGAGGGTGACGTCCTCGCCGTGGACGGCTCTCGCTGGGCGGCTCGTCGCTTCGTCGCTTCGGCAGTCGCGGCAGAGCCCTCGGGTCGGTGAGCGGAAGGGGCGGTCGCAGCCGGCGCAGGCGGGGAGCGGGCCCCGTACGGGCGGTGGAGCCTCCGGGGGCTTGCGGAAGGGCGGCGGGGGCGGCAGCTGGTCGGTGAGGCGGTGGGCGAGTAGGGCGGCCGGTCTGCGCAGCGGGTCCGCCGGCAGGTCCGCGGTGAGGGCCCGCACCACGGCCGCGGGTCCGACGTCCCGCTCCAGCCAGGCGGCGACCGCGGGCGCGAGGTGTTCCACGTCCTTGGCGGACAGCAGCAGGCGGGGGTCGTGACGGCGCAGGCGGGCGAGGAGGTCCGTCGCGGCCTGGAGGAGGACGGGAGCCGGGTAGGCGGGGCGGGGTACGGCGGGGAGCGCCTTGCGGGGGACCGCCGCACGCCTGGCGGGGACGTGGGCCGCTGCCGGACGGCGTTCGCGGTGGCCGGGCTGGTTGCAGGAGACCGTGCGGGTGACGATCCGGCCGTCGGGGCCGCGCTCGCGGGTGCGGCGCAGGTACCCGTGGGACTCCAGCTCGCGCAGGGCGGCCGCGATCCGGGTGGCGCCCTCGGGGAACCGCGCGGTGAGGGACTTGATGTCGACGCGGACGCCCTGGGGCAGCGACTGCAGGTGCACGGCCAGGCCGATCGCCAGGAGCGACAGCTCCCGATGCTGGGCGAGGTGGTTGCCGATCACCGTGAAGCGCTCGGAGTGGCGGGCGTTGTCGTGGGTGAGACCACCCGCGTGAGGGTGGTTTCTGCCCGGGATGCGGGACTCGGGGCACTCGGGCGCGCTAGGGTTTTCCGTGTCCATCGGGAAGCCTTACTTCCTCGGTGGTCAGGCCCTCGCAAGGGATGCCAGTCCCTGCGGGGGCCGTCTCATGTCTGCGGCTGGGTGGCTGTGACGCTGCGCTGAGCGTAGGGCAGACAACCCGTCCCGAATCCAGTCCAGTTGGCATATTCACTCGCGGGAGTGAGTGCCCGCCGCGGGCGGGAGGGGTGGGGCTCGGTGGGGGTTCTTTCCTCTCGGCCGTTCCTTGGAGAAGACCGCCCGCGCCACCGGAGCACGGAGACCCGGGTCCCGGTGCGGGCGCCGCGAGGACGCGTTCGGGCGGCGTTCCGGCAGGGCGCGGAGCGCTGCAACACCCGCTGCGGGAGCGGAGGTTGGCGCTGTCGGGTGCGGGTGCGGGTGCGGCGGCGGGCGTCCACCGCACGCGACGGCCGGCGCCGCCGAGGCCCCCGCCGCCTGCCGTGCCCTCTGTCTCGCCGTCCCGCCCGTCCCTAGCGGCGGGAACTCCCGTGGGGCGGCCCTGCCGGGCCCGTCGCGGGGCGGCCGGCGGGGCGACGGGCGCCTCAGTCGGAGAGCAGCGCGGCCAGGACCAGCAGGAGCGCCAGTGGCAGGACGGTGATCGTCAGGGCCGCCGCGGCCGCCAGGATGCGGAGCGTCCTGAACGAGCGGCGGCGGGGGAGGGCCCAGGCGACGGCGTACAGCGCCAGGGCCCAGAAGAGCGCCCCGCCGTACCGGCCCAGGCCGCCCTGCGCCCCTGTCGCGGCACACTCCAGTGCGAGGACCGGCAGGCCGAACGAGGACGCGACCAGGGGGATCCGCCACCAGGTCGGGTGGTCGGCCCGGAGATGAGGCGCGGTGTCGTGGGTCGTCATGTGAGGTACTTCACCAGGGCATGGCCGCACGGGCATCGGTGTTCGTACTCAGGTACGGGCCCGTCCCGTCCGGGTGAAGTGCGCGGGTGGAGGCCCCGGCGCGGCTCGCCGGGCTCAGCGTTTGACCTGCGTCACGTCCGGGGTATTCTCTCCGGCTCGATTGGCCAGGCCCCCGCCCCATATGGCAAACTGTCGGAGTTGCTCGGTCGAGTGTTGATGCTGCGCGCCTCCCGCCGGGAGGACCGGAAGCGAGTCCCACAGTACTCGTCGCCCTAACTGCCTCACGGCAGCGCTGGGGCGGACGTACGGGAATCTTTCGGGAAGTGTCAGTGCGGCGCCGACCAGGCACCCGGTGGACCTTTCGTCCTCGGCTTGCGGTTCCGGAAGGGCCGTGCTTTCCCAGCAGGGATGCTCGAACAAGGGGCATCTGTGTCGGTGACAGCGCGACACACCCGACCGCGTGGGTCGGAGCGGCGAAGACAACGGACCATCTGGTTCCAGAGCGTTAGAAGAGACAGGACTACTGAGTAGCCATGGCGGGACAGAAGATCCGCATCCGGCTCAAGGCCTACGACCACGAGGTCATCGACAGCTCGGCGAAGAAGATCGTCGAGACGGTGACGCGTACTGGTGCGTCGGTCGCGGGCCCGGTGCCGCTGCCCACTGAGAAGAACGTGTACTGCGTCATCAAGTCGCCGCACAAGTACAAGGACTCGCGCGAGCACTTCGAGATGCGCACGCACAAGCGCCTGATCGACATCCTCGACCCGACCCCCAAGACCGTTGACTCTCTGATGCGACTCGACCTCCCGGCCGGTGTCGACATCGAGATCAAGCTCTGAGGGCTGGTGATCTGAGAATGGCTAAGCAGATCAAGGGCATCCTGGGCGAGAAGCTCGGCATGACGCAGGTGTGGGACGAGAACAACCGCGTTGTTCCGGTCACCGTCGTCAAGGCCGGCCCCAACGTCGTGACCCAGGTCCGTACGAACGACAGTGACGGCTACGAGTCGGTCCAGATCGCCTTCGGCGAGATCGACCCGCGCAAGGTGAACAAGCCCCTCAAGGGCCACTTCGCCAAGGCCGACGTCACGCCCCGTCGCCACCTCGTCGAGATCCGGACGGCCGATGCCGCCGAGTACACGCTCGGTCAGGAAATCACCGCCGAGGTCTTCGAGGCCGGCGTGAAGGTCGACGTGACCGGCAAGAGCAAGGGCAAGGGCTTCGCCGGTGTCATGAAGCGTCACAACTTCAAGGGCCTCGGCGCCGGTCACGGCACCCAGCGCAAGCACCGCTCGCCCGGCTCCATCGGTGGCTGCGCCACCCCGGGCCGCGTGTTCAAGGGCCTCCGCATGGCGGGTCGCATGGGCAACGAGCGTGTCACCACCCAGAACCTGACCGTCCACGCCGTTGACGCGGAGAAGGGTCTGCTGCTCATCAAGGGCGCTGTCCCCGGTCCGAACGGCGGCCTCGTCCTGGTCCGCACCGCGGCCAAGGGGGCCTGAGGTACCGATGAGCACTGTTGACATCCTTTCGCCTGCAGGCGAGAAGACCGGAAGCGTCGAGCTCCCCGCGGAGATCTTCGGCGTGGAGAAGATCAGCATCCCGCTGATCCACCAGGTCGTCGTCGCGCAGAACGCGGCTGCCCGTCAGGGCACGCACAAGACCAAGACCCGCGGCGAGGTTCGCGGTGGCGGTAAGAAGCCTTACCGCCAGAAGGGCACCGGCCGCGCCCGTCAGGGCTCGACCCGCGCCCCGCAGTTCGCCGGTGGTGGCGTCGTGCACGGTCCCGTGCCGCGCGACTACTCGCAGCGGACCCCGAAGAAGATGAAGGCTGCCGCCCTGCGTCACGCCCTCACCGACCGGGCCCGCCACAACCGCATTCACGTCGTCTCCGGCGTGATCGAGGGCGAGACCCCCTCCACCAAGGCCGCTCGCACGCTGTTCGGCAAGATCTCGGAGCGCAAGAACCTGCTCCTGGTCGTCGACCGCGCCGACGAGGCCGCGTGGCTGTCCGCCCGCAACCTGCCCCAGGTGCACATCCTGGAGCCGGGCCAGCTGAACACGTACGACGTGATCGTCTCGGACGACGTGGTCTTCACCCAGGCCGCTCTTGAGTCCTTCGTGTCCGGCCCGAACAAGGCCAACGACACCGAAGGGAGTGACGCCTGATGGCTACGCGTCACCCGAGCATCGCCTCCAAGGCGGCCAAGGCCGCCAAGGCCGCGCGCGTCGCCAAGGCGAAGCGCCACGAGGCCGAGGGCAAGAACACCGTCGTCACCGCGCCCAGCAAGTCGTACACGGACCCCCGTGACGTCCTGCTGAAGCCGGTCGTGTCGGAGAAGAGCTACGCGCTCCTCGACGAGAACAAGTACACGTTCATCGTCGACCCGAACGCCAACAAGACCCAGATCAAGCAGGCCGTCCAGGCGGTCTTCTCGGTCAAGGTCACCGGGGTCAACACGATCAACCGCATCGGCAAGCGCAAGCGCACGAAGACCGGTTTCGGTCAGCGTGCCGCCACGAAGCGAGCGATCGTGACCCTTGCTGAGGGCGACCGTATCGACATCTTCGGCGGTCCGACCGCCTGAGGGCGGTCCGGATCGTCCGATATCGGACGAGGACTGAATAATGGGAATCCGCAAGTACAAGCCGACTACGCCGGGCCGTCGTGGCTCCAGCGTCGCCGACTTCGTCGAGGTCACGCGGTCCACGCCGGAGAAGTCGCTGGTCCGCCCGCTGCACAGCAAGGGCGGCCGTAACAACGCCGGTCGTGTGACCGTTCGCCACCAGGGTGGCGGACACAAGCGCGCCTACCGAGTGATCGACTTCCGTCGTCACGACAAGGACGGCGTGCCGGCGAAGGTCGCGCACATCGAGTACGACCCCAACCGCACCGCGCGCATCGCGCTGCTGCACTACGCCGACGGCGAGAAGCGCTACATCCTCGCCCCGCGCAACCTGCAGCAGGGTGACCGCGTCGAGAACGGTCCCGGGGCCGACATCAAGCCGGGCAACAACCTGGCGATCCGCAACATCCCGGTCGGTACCACGATCCACGCGATCGAGCTCCGTCCCGGTGGCGGCGCCAAGTTCGCCCGCTCCGCCGGCGCCTCCGTGCAGCTGCTCGCGAAGGAGGGCTCGATGGCCCACCTTCGTATGCCGTCCGGTGAGATCCGCCTGGTCGACCAGCGCTGCCGCGCCACGGTCGGCGAGGTCGGCAACGCCGAGCAGAGCAACATCAACTGGGGCAAGGCCGGCCGCAAGCGCTGGCTGGGCGTCCGCCCGACCGTTCGCGGTGTGGCGATGAACCCGGTTGACCACCCCCACGGTGGTGGTGAGGGCAAGACCTCCGGTGGTCGCCACCCGGTCAGCCCCTGGGGTCAGAAGGAGGGTCGTACTCGTTCGCCGAAGAAGGCTTCGAACAAGTACATCGTCCGCCGCCGCAAGACGAACAAGAAGCGCTAGGAGCGGGTTTAGATGCCGCGCAGTCTCAAGAAGGGGCCCTTCGTCGACGACCACCTCGTGAAGAAGGTGGACGCCCAGAACGAAGCCGGTTCCAAGAACGTCATCAAGACCTGGTCCCGTCGCTCGATGATCATTCCCAGCATGCTGGGCCACACGATCGCGGTGCACAACGGCAAGACCCACATTCCGGTGTTTGTCACCGAGTCGATGGTCGGCCACAAGCTCGGCGAGTTCTCGCCGACGCGCACCTTCCGGGGTCACGTCAAGGACGACCGGAAGTCGAAGCGCCGCTAACAGCGGGGTGGAATGACCATGACAGACACTGGAAGGACAACCATGGAAGCCAGGGCCCAGGCGCGGTACATCCGCGTCACGCCCATGAAGGCCCGCCGGGTGGTGGACCTTATCCGTGGCATGGACGCCACGGAGGCTCAGGCGGTCCTGCGTTTCGCCCCGCAGGCCGCGAGCGTGCCGGTCGGCAAGGTGCTTGACAGCGCCATCGCCAACGCCGCGCACAACTACGACCACACTGACGCAGACAGCCTCTTCATCTCCGAGGCCTACGTCGACGAGGGCCCGACCCTGAAGCGGTTCCGTCCGCGCGCCCAGGGCCGCGCCTACCGGATCCGCAAGCGGACCAGCCACATCACCGTGGTCGTCAGCAGCAAGGAAGGGACCCGGTAATGGGCCAGAAGGTTAACCCGCATGGGTTCCGGCTCGGCATCACCACGGACTTCAAGTCCCGCTGGTACGCCGACAAGTCGTACAAGGAATACGTCGGAGAAGACGTCGCCATCCGTCGGATGATGACGTCCGGCATGGAGCGCGCCGGCATCTCGAAGGTGGAGATCGAGCGCACCCGTGACCGTGTCCGCGTCGACATCCACACCGCGCGTCCGGGCATCGTCATCGGCCGCCGCGGCGCCGAGGCCGACCGTATCCGCGGCGACCTGGAGAAGCTGACCAAGAAGCAGGTCCAGCTGAACATCCTCGAGGTCAAGAACCCCGAGGTCGACGCTCAGCTGGTGGCCCAGGCCGTCGCCGAGCAGCTCTCCTCCCGCGTCTCCTTCCGTCGCGCCATGCGTAAGAGCATGCAGTCGGCGATGAAGGCGGGCGCCAAGGGCATCAAGATCCAGTGCGGTGGCCGCCTCGGCGGCGCCGAGATGTCCCGCTCGGAGTTCTACCGCGAGGGCCGTGTGCCCCTGCACACGCTCCGCGCGAACGTGGACTACGGCTTCTTCGAGGCCAAGACGACCTTCGGCCGCATCGGCGTGAAGGTCTGGATCTACAAGGGCGACGTCAAGAACATCGCCGAGGTCCGCGCCGAGAACGCCGCCGCCCGCGCCGGCAACCGCCCGGCTCGTGGCGGCGCCGACCGCCCGGCCGGCCGTGGTGGCCGCGGTGGCGAGCGTGGCGGTCGCGGTCGTAAGCCGCAGCAGGCTCCCGCCGCCGAGGCCCCCAAGGCCGAGGCTCCGGCGGCTGCCGCTCCGGCTGAGAGCACCGGAACGGAGGCCTGACCGACATGCTGATCCCCCGTAGGGTCAAGCACCGCAAGCAGCACCACCCGAAGCGCCGTGGTCAGGCCAAGGGCGGTACGACGGTCTCGTTCGGCGAGTACGGCATTCAGGCCCTCACGCCGGCGTACGTGACCAACCGCCAGATCGAGGCGGCCCGTATCGCCATGACCCGCCACATCAAGCGTGGCGGCAAGGTCTGGATCAACATCTACCCGGACCGCCCGCTCACGAAGAAGCCTGCCGAGACCCGCATGGGTTCCGGTAAGGGTTCTCCCGAGTGGTGGATCGCGAACGTGCACCCGGGCCGGGTCATGTTCGAGCTGTCCTACCCCAACGAGAAGATCGCCCGTGAGGCCCTGACTCGCGCCGCTCACAAGCTGCCGATGAAGTGCCGGATCGTCAAGCGCGAGGCAGGTGAAGCGTGATGTCGGCCGGTACCAAGGCGTCCGAGCTGCGCGAACTGGGTGACGAGGAGCTTCTGGCGAAGCTCCGCGAAGCCAAGGAAGAGCTGTTCAACCTCCGCTTCCAGGCGGCGACGGGTCAGCTCGAGAACCACGGTCGGCTCAAGGCCGTCCGTAAGGACATCGCGCGGATCTACACCCTGATGCGTGAGCGCGAGCTGGGCATCGAGACGGTGGAGAGCGCCTGATGAGCGAGAGCAACGTGACTGAGAACACCGAGGCCCGTGGCTTCCGGAAGACCCGCGAGGGTCTGGTCGTCAGCGACAAGATGGACAAGACCGTCGTCGTCGCCGTCGAGGACCGTGTGAAGCACGCGCTGTACGGCAAGGTCATCCGCCGTACGAACAAGCTCAAGGCTCACGACGAGCAGAACGCCGCGGGCGTCGGCGACCGTGTCCTCCTCGCGGAGACCCGGCCGCTGTCCGCGACGAAGCGCTGGCGCGTCGTCGAGATCCTCGAGAAGGCCAAGTAATTCTCCTGCGGGGCATTCCTCGCAGGACAGTTCCGCCAGGCTCCGGGAGCCGCTCCGCTGAGCGGCTCCCGGGGAACCGGCAGACAAACAGGAGATAGACGTGATCCAGCAGGAGTCGCGACTGCGTGTCGCCGACAACACTGGTGCGAAGGAAATCCTTTGCATCCGTGTGCTCGGTGGCTCCGGTCGCCGCTACGCGGGCATCGGTGACGTCATCGTCGCCACCGTCAAGGACGCGATCCCCGGTGGCAACGTGAAGAAGGGTGACGTCGTCAAGGCGGTCATCGTTCGCACCGTCAAGGAGCGCCGCCGTCCGGACGGCTCGTACATCCGTTTCGACGAGAACGCCGCCGTCATTCTGAAGAACGACGGCGACCCTCGCGGCACCCGCATCTTCGGCCCGGTCGGGCGCGAGCTGCGCGAGAAGAAGTTCATGAAGATCATCTCGCTGGCTCCGGAGGTGCTGTAAGCATGAAGATCAAGAAGGGCGACCTGGTCCAGGTCATCACCGGTAAGGACAAGGGCAAGCAGGGCAAGGTCATCGCGGCCTTCCCCCGCGAGGACCGCGTCCTGGTCGAGGGTGTCAACCGGGTCAAGAAGCACACGAAGGCCGGTCCGACCGCCAAGGGCTCGCAGGCCGGCGGCATCGTGACCACCGAGGCCCCGATCCACGTGTCCAACGTTCAGCTGGTCGTGGAGAAGGACGGCAACAAGGTCGTCACGCGCGTCGGTTACCGCTTCGACGACGAGGGCAACAAGATCCGCGTTGCCAAGCGGACGGGTGAGGACATCTGATGGCTACCACCACGACTCCGCGTCTCAAGACGAAGTACCGCGAGGAGATCGCGGGCAAGCTGCGTGAGGAGTTCTCCTACGAGAACGTCATGCAGATCCCCGGCCTCGTCAAGATCGTGGTCAACATGGGTGTGGGCGACGCCGCCCGCGACTCCAAGCTGATCGAGGGCGCCATCCGCGACCTCACCACGATCACCGGTCAGAAGCCGGCCGTCACCAAGGCCCGCAAGTCCATCGCGCAGTTCAAGCTGCGCGAGGGTCAGCCGATCGGTGCCCACGTCACGCTTCGTGGCGACCGCATGTGGGAGTTCCTGGACCGCACCCTGTCGCTCGCGCTCCCGCGCATCCGCGACTTCCGTGGTCTGTCCCCCAAGCAGTTCGACGGCCGTGGCAACTACACCTTCGGTCTCACGGAGCAGGTCATGTTCCACGAGATCGACCAGGACAAGATCGACCGTGTCCGGGGTATGGACATCACCGTGGTCACCACGGCGACCAACGACGCTGAGGGCCGCGCGCTCCTTCGTCACCTCGGCTTCCCCTTCAAGGAGGCGTGAGCGAGATGGCGAAGAAGGCTCTGATCGCGAAGGCTGCTCGCAAGCCCAAGTTCGCTGTGCGCGCTTACAACCGCTGCCAGCGCTGCGGTCGTCCGCACTCCGTGTACCGCAAGTTCGGCCTCTGCCGTGTGTGCCTTCGTGAGATGGCTCACCGCGGCGAGCTGCCGGGCGTGACCAAGAGCTCCTGGTAAACACCCCTTTCAGGGTTCCAGAGGCTCTCGGTAAGCAATGGGCGTGTCAGGTGCCCGTCCTCCCATGCCGTAGGCTGGGAGGGTTGGGCGCCTGACGCCCGTACGACTTACTACGCCGTAGGTCCACCGCGCCGCACCCGTCCCGTCTCGGATCGGGGAGAGGGATGGCGCACCAGGAAACCCCGGCGAGAGAGGCCACAGGCCAATTCATGACCATGACTGATCCGATCGCAGACATGCTTACGCGTCTGCGGAACGCGAACTCGGCGTATCACGACTCCGTGACGATGCCGGCATCGAAGATCAAGTCTCACATCGCGGAGATCCTCCAGCAGGAGGGCTTCATCACGGGCTGGAAGGTCGAGGACGCCGAGGTCGGCAAGAACCTCGTTCTCGAGCTGAAGTTCGGCCCGAACCGTGAGCGCTCCATCGCGGGCATCAAGCGGATCTCCAAGCCCGGTCTCCGGGTTTACGCGAAGTCCACCTCCCTGCCCAAGGTGCTCGGTGGCCTCGGCGTGGCGATCATCTCCACGTCGCACGGTCTCCTCACCGACAAGCAGGCCGGCAAGAAGGGCGTAGGCGGAGAAGTTCTCGCCTACGTCTGGTAACGGAAGGGAACGGAGGAAACAGCTATGTCGCGTATTGGCAAGCTCCCCATCACGGTTCCCGCCGGCGTGGACGTCACCATCGACGGCCAGACGGTTTCGGTCAAGGGCCCCAAGGGCTCGCTGACGCACACCGTCGTTTCGCCGATCGAGATCGCCAAGGGTGAGGACGGCGTTCTGAACGTCACCCGCCCCAACGACGAGCGTCAGAGCAAGGCCCTGCACGGCCTGTCCCGCACGCTGGTGGCGAACATGATCACCGGCGTGACCCAGGGTTACGTGAAGAAGCTCGAGATCAGTGGTGTCGGTTACCGCGTGACCGCGAAGGGCTCGAACCTCGAGTTCGCGCTCGGTTACAGCCACCCGATCACCGTCGAGGCGCCCGAGGGCATCACCTTCAAGGTGGAGACCCCGACCCGCTTCCAGGTCGAGGGCATCGACAAGCAGAAGGTCGGCGAGGTCGCGGCCAACATCCGCAAGCTCCGCAAGCCCGACCCGTACAAGGCCAAGGGCGTCAAGTACGAGGGCGAAGTCATCCGCCGCAAGGTCGGAAAGGCGGGTAAGTAAGCCATGGCATACGGACAGAAGATCCTCAAGGGCGACGCTTACAAGCGTGCCGCGATCAAGCGTCGCCACATCCGGATCCGTAAGCACATCTCGGGTACGGCGGAGCGTCCGCGCCTGGTCGTGACGCGCTCCAACCGCCACATCGTGGCTCAGGTCATCGACGACATCAAGGGTCACACCCTGGCGTCGGCGTCGACCCTGGACACCACGATCCGCGGTGGTGAGGCCGACAAGTCCTCGCAGGCCAAGCAGGTCGGCGCCCTGGTCGCCGAGCGCGCCAAGGCCGCCGGTGTCGAGGCTGTCGTGTTCGACCGTGGTGGTAACCAGTACGCCGGGCGCATCGCCGCCCTGGCGGACGCCGCCCGCGAAGCCGGACTCAAGTTCTGAGTCGGTTCCGTAGCTAGCGGAAACAGAGAGAGGTAATTCCAATGGCTGGACCCCAGCGCCGCGGTGGCGGTGCCGGTGGCGGCGAGCGGCGGGACCGGAAGGGCCGTGACGGCGGCGCTGCTGCCGCCGAGAAGACCGCGTACGTTGAGCGCGTCGTCGCGATCAACCGTGTCGCCAAGGTTGTGAAGGGTGGTCGTCGCTTCAGCTTCACCGCGCTGGTCGTGGTGGGCGACGGTGACGGCACCGTGGGTGTCGGATACGGCAAGGCCAAGGAGGTGCCGGCCGCCATCGCCAAGGGCGTTGAGGAGGCCAAGAAGCACTTCTTCAAGGTCCCGCGTATCCAGGGCACCATCCCGCACCCGATCACGGGCGAGAAGGCCGCGGGCGTCGTCCTGCTCAAGCCTGCTTCCCCCGGTACCGGCGTCATCGCCGGTGGCCCGGTGCGTGCGGTGCTCGAGTGCGCCGGCGTTCACGACATCCTGTCGAAGTCGCTCGGCTCGTCGAACGCGATCAACATCGTGCACGCGACCGTGGAGGCCCTGAAGGGCCTGCAGCGTCCCGAGGAGATCGCGGCCCGCCGCGGTCTGCCCCTCGAGGACGTCGCCCCCGCGGCTCTGCTTCGTGCGCGTGCCGGGGCTGGTGCTGCGTAATGGCACAGCTCCGGATCACCCAGACGAAGTCGTACATCGGCAGCAAGCAGAACCACCGTGACACCCTGCGTTCGCTCGGGCTCAAGCGCCTGAACGACGTGGTCGTCAAGGAGGACCGCCCCGAGTTCCGCGGAATGGTGCACACCGTCCGCCACCTCGTGACGGTCGAGGAGGTCGACTGATCATGGCGGAGAACAACCCGCTCAAGATCCACAACCTCCGTCCCGCCCCGGGCGCCAAGACCGCCAAGACCCGTGTGGGTCGTGGTGAGGCGTCGAAGGGTAAGACGGCCGGTCGTGGTACCAAGGGCACGAAGGCCCGTTACCAGGTTCCGGAGCGCTTCGAGGGTGGCCAGATGCCCCTCCACATGCGTCTTCCGAAGCTGAAGGGCTTCAAGAACCCGTTCAAGACCGAGTTCCAGGTCGTGAACCTCGACAAGCTGGGCGCGCTGTACCCGGAGGGTGGCGAGGTCACCGTCGAGGGGCTCGTCGCCAAGGGCGCCGTTCGCAAGAACAGCCTCGTCAAGGTCCTCGGCCAGGGCGAGATCTCCGTGGCGCTGCAGGTGACGGTCGACGCCGTCTCCGGCTCCGCCAAGGAGAAGATCACCGCCGCCGGCGGTACCGTCACCGAGCTCATCTGAACATCTCAGGTGTCTCGATGACTTGAGCGATCCCGACCGGGGATACCCCACAAATGGGGTATCCCCGGTTGGTCGTTCCTAGGGCAGGTGTGTCGCGGGTATGGTGACCAGCACTGCCCACTTTTCACAAGGTTCCCCCAAGGGGGCACCTTGAGCGGCAGTCGACCGTTACTCATGTCGTTGTCGTAAGTCGTTGTTCTTATTGGACCCTCAAGACCGTCACCCTTGACGCAGATGCGCGGGGGTCGCAGGAGGCACCGTGCTCACCGCGTTCGCCCGGGCGTTCAGGACGCCCGACCTGCGCAAGAAGCTCCTCTTCACGCTCGGGATCATCGTGATCTACCGGGTCGGGACGCACATCCCGATCCCCGGTGTCGACTACACGTCCGTTCAGCGGTGTGTGGACGAGGCGTCCGGCAACCAGGGCCTCTTCGGTCTGGTGAACATGTTCAGCGGCGGTGCGCTGCTGCAGATCACCATCTTCGCGCTGGGCATCATGCCGTACATCACGGCGAGCATCATCCTTCAGCTGCTCACGGTGGTCATCCCGCGTCTGGAGGCCCTGAAGAAGGAGGGCCAGGCCGGTACCGCGAAGATCACGCAGTACACCCGGTACCTCACCGTGGCGCTCGCCATCCTCCAGGGCACCGGTCTGGTGGCCACGGCCCGCAGCGGCGCCCTGTTCTCCGGTTGCTCGGTCGCGTCCAGCATCGTCCCGGACCAGGCGATCTTCACGACCATCACCATGGTCATCTGCATGACCGCCGGCACGGCCATGGTCATGTGGCTCGGTGAGCTCATCACCGACCGCGGCATCGGCAACGGCATGTCGATCCTGATGTTCATCTCGATCGCCGCGACGTTCCCCTCCGCGCTGTGGGCCATCAAGAAGCAGGGCACGCTGGCGGACGGCTGGATCGAGTTCGGCACCGTCATCCTGGTGGGCCTCGTCATGGTCGGCCTGGTGGTCTTCGTCGAGCAGGCCCAGCGCCGGATCCCCGTGCAGTACGCGAAGCGCATGATCGGTCGCCGGTCCTACGGCGGCACCTCGACGTACATCCCGCTGAAGGTGAACCAGGCCGGTGTGATCCCGGTCATCTTCGCCTCGTCGCTGCTCTACATCCCGGCCCTGGTGGCCCAGTTCTCCAGCGGGCAGTCCGGCTGGAAGACCTGGATCGAGACCAACCTGACCAAGGGCGACCACCCGATCTACATCAGCCTGTACTTCTTGCTGATCGTTTTCTTCGCGTTCTTCTACGTGGCGATCTCCTTCAACCCCGAGGAAGTCGCCGACAACATGAAGAAGTATGGTGGCTTCATCCCGGGCATCCGGGCTGGCCGACCGACCGCTGAGTACCTCTCGTACGTGCTCAACCGGATCACCTGGCCGGGTTCGCTGTATCTGGGTCTTATCGCTCTTGTACCGACGATGGCGTTGGTTGGCTTCGGGGCAAGCCAGAACTTCCCGTTCGGTGGCACCAGCATCCTGATCATCGTGGGTGTCGGTCTCGAAACGGTGAAGCAGATCGAGAGCCAGCTCCAGCAGCGCAATTACGAAGGGTTCCTCCGCTGATGCGTATCGTCCTCGTCGGGCCGCCGGGCGCCGGAAAGGGAACGCAGGCCACACGTCTGGCCGAGAAGCTCCGCGTTCCGCACATCTCCACGGGCGACCTGTTCCGCGCCAACATCAGCCAGCAGACGGAACTCGGGAAGCTCGCGAAGTCCTACATGGACGCCGGCAACCTCGTCCCCGACGAGGTCACCATCGCCATGGCCAAGGACCGCATGGAGCAGCCGGACGCCGAGCGCGGCTTCCTGCTGGACGGCTTCCCGCGCAACGTCTCGCAGGCCGAGGCGCTCGACGAGCTCCTCACCACCGAGGGCATCAAGCTGGACGCGGTACTGGACCTGGAGGCCCCGGAGGAGGAGGTCGTCAAGCGGATCGCCGGCCGGCGCATCTGCCGCAACGACTCCTCGCACGTCTTCCACGTGACGTACAAGAAGGCCGCCGAGGAAGGCGTCTGCGACGTCTGCGGCGGCGAGCTGTACCAGCGTGACGACGACTCCGAGGAGACGGTCCGCACGCGGCTCGAGGTCTACCACACGCAGACCGAGCCGATCATCGACTACTACAAGGCGCAGGGCCTGGTCGTGACGATCGAGGCCATGGGTCCCGTGGACGAGGTCACCGGCCGTGCGCTGGCGGCGCTGAAGCGCGAGGGCGACGACCAGTAGTCGTCGGCCCGGATACGGCCGTGGAGTCCCCCGGGACCCCACGGCCGTACTGTTGTGTACGTAGTGACCGACCTGAGTGACGGAGAGCGCAGGCCCCCCATGGTGCAGATCAAGAGCCCCGAGCAGATCGCCAAGATGCGTGCGGCGGGGTTGGTCGTCGCCGCCATCCACGACGCCACGCGGGAAGCGGCGGTGCCGGGCGCGACGACGATGGACCTGGACCTCGTCGCCCGCAAGGTCCTCGCGGAGCACGGCGCGAAGTCGAACTTCCTCGGTTACGGCGGCTTCCCCGCGACGATCTGCACCTCGGTGAACGACGTGGTCGTGCACGGCATCCCCTCCGGCGAGGTCGTCCTCAAGGACGGCGACGTCATCTCGATCGACTGCGGCGCGATCGTGGACGGCTGGCACGGCGACGCGGCGTACACCGCCTTCGTCGGCTCCGGCCACGCCCCGGAGCTGATCGAGCTCTCCCGGGTGACGGAGGAGTCGATGTGGGCCGGCATCGCGGCCATGAAGCTCGGCAACCGTCTGGTGGACGTGTCGCGGGCCATCGAGACGTACATCCGCCGCCAGCCGAAGCCCGGCGGCGGCCGCTACGGCATCATCGAGGACTACGGCGGCCACGGCATCGGCACCGAGATGCACATGGACCCGCACCTGCTGAACTACGTCGACCGCCGGCGGGGCAAGGGTCCCAAGCTGGTGCCCGGCTTCTGCCTCGCCATCGAGCCGATGGTCTCGCTCGGCACCCCGCGCACCGAGGTCCTCGAGGACGACTGGACGGTCATCACGACCGACGGGACCTGGTCCTCGCACTGGGAGCACTCCGTGGCGCTGACGGAGGAGGGGCCGCTGGTGCTCACCTCTCCCGACGGCGGCAGGGCGAAGCTGGCCGAGCACGGTGTCGAGGCGGCCCCGGACCCGCTGGCCTGAGCCGTCCTGCGGGGGTTCGGCCGCGAGGCGGGCCGGGCCCCTCGGTTAAGGAGCTCGGCTGTGGGGCAGACTTCTCGATTCGTGTTTCGGTCAGGGCTGACGTAGACTGACTCGTCGGCTCTCGTGCACCCGCATGTCCGCATGCGCCCGTAAGGGAAAAGGCGGGGGAGCCGATCAAGGTAGTCGATTCGAAGGGCGAAGCGTGGCCAAGAAGCAAGGTGCCATCGAGATCGAGGGCACTGTCGTCGAGTCTCTTCCGAACGCCATGTTCAAGGTCGAGCTCCAGAACGGCCACCAGGTCCTGGCGCACATCAGCGGCAAGATGCGTATGCACTACATCCGTATCCTCCCTGACGACCGGGTCGTGGTGGAGCTGTCTCCGTACGACCTGACGCGTGGCCGGATCGTCTACCGCTACAAGTAGATCTTGCCCGTACCTTCGTGGGGGGG
>NZ_JAHHIT010000058.1:35011-66790 GCF_024539675.1 Streptomyces hilarionis
CGCCCTCACGGGCGCACGGGGCTGTTGGCAACTGACCCGGAGAACCTCACCCAATGAAGGTCAAGCCGAGCGTCAAGAAGATCTGCGACAAGTGCAGGGTGATCCGCCGTCACGGCCGGGTCATGATCATTTGCGAGAACCCGCGCCACAAGCAGCGCCAGGGCTGATCGCACTAGGTCACACCCTCTGCATCGACATCGCAGAGACTTCGCGCGACGCGAGCTGAATTTGTTCATACGCAGGGCCCGGACGGGGTTTCCGTCCGATACCCCCGGTTCGGAGGCCGGGGACCCAGTCCGTACCAAATCTTCTGTCCGTCAGAAGAGGCCGGCGGCTGGGGGTCGGTGCTGCGGAAGACCTCCGAGGATCAACTGGAGCCATTGAATGGCACGCGTTTCCGGTGTCGACATCCCGCGCGAAAAGCGTGTGGAGGTCGCCCTCACCTACGTGTTCGGCATCGGCCGGACCCTTTCCCAGGAGACGCTGGCTGCGACCGGCGTCGACCCGAACACCCGCGTTCGCGACCTCTCCGAGGAGCAGCTCGTCGCGATCCGCGAGTACGTGGACGCCAACATCAAGACCGAGGGTGACCTCCGTCGCGAGATCCAGGCCGACATCCGCCGCAAGGTCGAGATCGGCTGCTACCAGGGTCTCCGTCACCGTCGTGGTCTGCCGGTCCGCGGTCAGCGCACCAGCACGAACGCTCGTACCCGCAAGGGCCCGCGTCGCGCCATCGCCGGCAAGAAGAAGCCGGGCAAGAAGTAGTCCTCAGCGGACGCTCACCAGCGGTCTTCGCTGTAGGACCGACCACCTCCCGTAGGAGTTAATAGATGCCCCCCAAGGGACGTCAGGGCGCTGCCAAGAAGGTGCGCCGCAAGGAAAAGAAGAACGTCGCGCACGGCCAGGCGCACATCAAGAGCACGTTCAACAACACGATCGTGTCCATCACGGACCCGGCCGGAAACGTGATCTCGTGGGCCTCCGCCGGCCACGTCGGCTTCAAGGGCTCGCGCAAGTCCACGCCGTTCGCCGCGCAGATGGCCGCCGAGTCGGCTGCCCGTCGCGCGCAGGAGCACGGCATGCGCAAGGTCGACGTCTTCGTCAAGGGCCCGGGCGCCGGTCGTGAGACCGCCATCCGTTCCCTCCAGGCCACCGGCCTCGAGGTCGGTTCGATCCAGGACGTCACGCCGACCCCGCACAACGGCTGCCGTCCGCCCAAGCGCCGCCGCGTCTGATCCGACGCAGGGCTGCTTGGACTGAGGATTTCGGGCGGTACGGGCCTTCGGGGCCGTATCGCCCGTACCCTTGCAGGTACCACCATCAGGCTCCGCCTGATGCATCAGGGCATCAAATAGTGGGTGCCCCTGACTGAAGGAATCTCCACATGCTGATCGCTCAGCGTCCCTCGTTGACCGAAGAGGTCGTCGACGAGTTCCGCTCCCGGTTCGTCATCGAGCCGCTGGAGCCGGGCTTCGGCTACACCCTCGGCAACTCCCTCCGCCGCACCCTCCTGTCGTCGATCCCCGGCGCTGCTGTCACCAGCATCCGCATCGACGGCGTCCTGCACGAGTTCACCACCGTGCCGGGCGTCAAGGAGGACGTCACCGACCTCATCCTCAACATCAAGCAGCTGGTCGTCTCCTCGGAGCACGACGAGCCGGTCGTGATGTACCTGCGCAAGCAGGGCCCGGGTCTGGTCACCGCCGCCGACATCGCGCCCCCGGCCGGTGTCGAGGTGCACAACCCCGACCTCGTCCTCGCCACGCTCAACGGCAAGGGCAAGCTGGAGATGGAGCTGACCGTCGAGCGCGGTCGCGGTTACGTCTCCGCCGTGCAGAACAAGCAGGTGGGCCAGGAGATCGGCCGTATCCCGGTCGACTCCATCTACTCGCCGGTTCTGAAGGTCACGTACAAGGTCGAGGCCACGCGTGTCGAGCAGCGCACCGACTTCGACAAGCTGATCGTCGACGTCGAGACCAAGCAGGCGATGCGTCCGCGTGACGCCATGGCCTCCGCGGGCAAGACGCTGGTCGAGCTGTTCGGTCTCGCCCGCGAGCTGAACATCGACGCCGAGGGCATCGACATGGGCCCGTCCCCGACGGACGCCGCCCTGGCCGCCGACCTGGCGCTGCCGATCGAGGAGCTGGAGCTCACCGTTCGGTCGTACAACTGCCTCAAGCGCGAGGGCATCCACTCCGTGGGTGAGCTCGTGGCGCGTTCCGAGGCCGACCTGCTCGACATCCGCAACTTCGGTGCGAAGTCGATCGACGAGGTCAAGGCGAAGCTGGCCGGCATGGGCCTGGCCCTCAAGGACAGCCCGCCCGGATTCGACCCGACCGCCGCCGCCGACGCCTTCGGCGCCGACGACGACGCGGACGCGGGTTTCGTGGAGACCGAGCAGTACTGACCGGTCCCGACCTCCGGGGTCCGCGTGCACACGAGGACCCCGGATCTCCGACAGGCGACCGCCTGCTCGGATACTGACCCCGGTACCTGATACGGCCGGGGCAGACACCTAGGAGAAACACCATGCCGAGGCCCACCAAGGGCGCCCGTATGGGCGGCAGCGCTGCGCACGAGAAGCTCCTCCTCGCCAACCTGGCGAAGGCGCTGTTCGAGCACGGCCGCATCACCACCACCGAGGCGAAGGCGCGCAAGCTGCGCCCGTACGCCGAGCGTCTGGTCACCAAGGCGAAGAAGGGCGACCTTCACAACCGCCGTCAGGTGCTCCAGGTGATCACGGACAAGAGCATCGTGCACACGCTCTTCACCGAGATCGGCCCGCGCTACGAGAACCGGCCCGGTGGCTACACCCGCATCACCAAGATCGGTAACCGCCGTGGCGACAACGCGCCCATGGCCGTCATCGAGCTGGTCGAGGCGCTGACCGTCGCGCAGCAGGCGACCGGTGAGGCCGAGGCCGCCACGAAGCGTGCCGCGAAGGACGCCGAGGCTGCTCCGGTCGCCGAGGAGACCAAGGCCGACGCGGCCGAGGAGTCCAAGGACGCGTAAGCGTTCTGCCGGGGACTGCGCGCCCCTTCGGGGCGATGGCGGGTCCGTTCCCTTCGGGGGGCGGGCCCGCTTTGGTGTTGCTGAGAGGATCCAGGAGTGAGTGACGAAGTACAGCCCGGGTTCGTCCGGGTGCGGCTGGACCTGTCCTACGACGGTTCGGATTTCTCCGGGTGGGCCAAGCAGGCCGGCGGGCGGCGGACCGTGCAGGGGGAGATCGAGGACGCGCTGCGGACCGTCACGCGGTCCGGCGGGACGACGTACGAGCTGACCGTGGCCGGGCGGACCGACGCCGGGGTGCACGCGCGCGGCCAGGTCGCGCACGTCGATCTGCCCGAGGACGTCTGGCGCGAGCACCACCCGAAACTGCTGAAGCGGCTCGCCGGGCGGCTGCCGCGCGATGTGCGGGTGTGGGCGCTGCGGGAGGCCCCCCACGGCTTCAACGCGCGGTTCTCGGCGATCTGGCGGCGGTACGCCTACCGGGTCACGGACAACCCCGGTGGGGTCGATCCGCTGCTGCGCGGGCACGTCCTGTGGCACGACTGGCCGCTCGACGTGGACGCCATGAACGAGGCCGCCGAGCGGCTCCTCGGCGAGCACGACTTCGCCGCGTACTGCAAGAAGCGGGAGGGGGCGACCACCATCCGCACGCTTCAGCAGCTGAGTCTGGCCAAGGGCGACGACGGGGTCATCACGGCCACCGTCCGCGCCGACGCCTTCTGCCACAACATGGTGCGCTCGCTGATCGGCGCGCTGCTGTTCGTGGGGGACGGGCACCGCGGGCCGGAGTGGCCCGGGAAGGTGCTCGCCGCGGGTGTGCGGGACTCCGCCGTGCACGTCGTGCGGCCGCACGGGCTCACGCTGGAGGAGGTCGGCTACCCGGCCGACGAGCTGCTCGCCGCGCGCAGCAGGGAGGCGCGCAACAGGCGGACGCTGCCCGGGGCCGGGTGCTGCTGACCTCGTCCGCCTCGCCGCGGCGTGCCCGGGCGGTCAGCCGGCGGCGGCCGACGCCTGGGCCTCGCCGCGGCGGCGGATCTGCTGGAACGCGAACTTGGAGAGGTCGTCGCCGGCGGTGAAGACCGCGGTGTCCTTCGTCGTCACGTTCTTGCCGTTCGTGAAGCCGGTGAGCGTGAAGTAGGCGTACCGGCCGTAGGAGTTGGTCGTGGAGCGGCAGATCGCGCCGTTGCAGAACGCCTTGACGTCCCCGCCGGAGAGGGCCTTGACGATGCTCTTGTTGTCGGCGGCCTGGCTCTTGACCTTGAGGGCCTGCGCCTCGGTGTCGAAGACGGCCACGCCGACGGTGACCGCGATGCCGTCCTTGGTGTAGGTGACGCGCATGACGCGGGTGCAGCCGTTGGAGGCGAGGATCTTGGGCAGGGTGCCCGCGGCGCCCGTGGCGCAGGTGGTGCTGTCGGCCTTGGGGCCCTTCTTGTACACGGCCGGCCCGATGGTCAGCTGGGTGCCGGGGAAGAGCAGGTCGGGGCCGTTGGGGGCGGTGTCCTTGGCCTTGCTGGAGACGAACTCCTTGGGGTCCAGCGGGGGCGGTGCGCTGGTCGGCGCGAAGGACGGGGTGCCGGACGCGCTCGGCAGGCCGGCGGCCCCGGGCCGGGAGGAGGTCGGCTTGTTCGCCTCGTCGCCGCCGTTCGCCGAGACCACGCCCATGGCCACGGCGGTGCCGACGGCGACCGTGGCGAGCGCGCCGCCGCCTATGAGGAGCAGCCTGCGGCGCCGGTTGCGCGTCTCGGATGCCTCGGCGAGCGCGGCCCAGTCCGGGGTCCGCCCGTCATCGCCGGTGGCCCACGGCTGCTGGGAGTTCGGTTTCCACGGATCCCACTGGGACTGAGGTCCCCCCTGCCCATAGCTCATGGGGCGCATCTTAGACGGGAGGCGGGGGGTGCTGTTCCGCCTCAACAGGCGGGAGAGTGCGCGGTTTTTGGAGCGCGAGTGCGGGCAAAGGCGACATCTTCGGGTGGTTGGTGCGGCGTTCTCCCAGGCCGGAGCGCGGGATGTGGCGCGGGACACTCCGGGGAGGGGTTTCCGGCCGTCCTCCGGTGGCGAGGCTGACATGTTCATGTGCCGGGTTCGGCCCCGTTTTGACCCGGCCCCCGGGGCACGGGTATTCTGCTTCTTCGTTGTGTATTGGCTTGCTCTTCTCACGGGACGGGCCCTTACACCGGTCCACCGGGCCGATGACCAGCGACCAGCACGCGGTTTGCGTCACCGCAGTGCGGTCAGGGCTGTCGTGATCGTCTTCGGTGACCTTGTCAGGACCAATTCACTGAAGAAGCGAAGGCTACGAACCGTGCGTACGTACAGCCCCAAGCCCGGCGATGTGACGCGCCAGTGGCACGTCATCGACGCTCAGGACATCGTCCTGGGCCGTCTCGCCACCACTGCCGCGTCCCTTCTGCGGGGCAAGCACAAGCCGATCTACGCGCCCCACGTCGACACCGGTGACTTCGTCATCATCATCAACGCCGACAAGGTGCACCTCTCCGGCAACAAGCGGACCCAGAAGATGGCCTACCGCCACTCCGGGTACCCGGGCGGTCTGCGCTCCGTGCGCTACGACGACCTCCTCGCGAACAACCCGGAGAAGGCCGTCGAGAAGGCCGTCAAGGGCATGCTCCCCAAGAACACGCTCGGCCGTCAGATGCTCTCGAAGCTGAAGGTCTACAAGGGTGACGTGCACCCGCACGCGGCGCAGCAGCCCGTGCCGTTCGAAATCACCCAGGTCGCGCAGTAAGTCCGGCCACACCACCCCAAGCTGAAGAGAATCTGAGGAGAACCGTGGCCGAGACCACTGCCGAGCAGCCGCTCGAAGAGACCGAGCTCGTCGACATCGACAGCTACACCACCGAGTCCGAGGTGCCCGTCGAGGGCGAGTACACCTCGGAGTCCCTGGCGTCCCGCTTCGGCGAGGCCCAGCCCGCGGCCGGCCTGGGCCGTCGCAAGAACGCCATCGCCCGCGTCCGGATCGTCCCGGGCTCCGGCAAGTGGAAGATCAACGGGCGCACGCTCGAGGACTACTTCCCGAACAAGGTGCACCAGCAGGAAGTCAACGAGCCCTTCAAGGTGCTCGAGCTCGACAACCGCTACGACGTCATCGCCCGCATCTCGGGTGGCGGCGTCTCCGGCCAGGCCGGTGCGCTCCGTCTCGGTGTCGCCCGCGCGCTGAACGAGGCCGACGTGGACAACAACCGCGGCGCCCTGAAGAAGGCCGGCTTCCTCACGCGTGACGACCGCGCGGTCGAGCGCAAGAAGGCCGGTCTCAAGAAGGCCCGCAAGGCCCCGCAGTACAGCAAGCGCTAAGCTTCGCTGCCTGCTCGTACGATTCCGGGTCGGGCCGGGTCTCCGGTCCGCCCGCACGTACTCCGAACGCCCCGGCGGCACGCCACAGTGTCGCCGGGGCGTTCGTTTTCTCGCAGCCGTGGGCGTATAACGGCACAAGGTGCTCAAAGGCTTGTGTGATCGGATGTTCAGGGCATCAAATGCCTGAATGCGGTGCCGGAAACGCGGCACCCGGATGCGGCGCCCGGGGTACGGCGCCGGGACGCGGGAGCCGCCGCGGACCGGTCGGCCCGTCCGACACGCCCGCAAGGCTTTCGCAACTGACGCTTCCTCAGGAGGACAAGTGGGACGACTCTTCGGCACGGACGGCGTGCGCGGTGTCGCCAACGCGGATCTGACGGCGGAGATGGCGCTCGGCCTCTCGGTCGCGGCCGCGCACGTGCTGGCCGAGGCGGGGACGTTCGAGGGACACCGACCGGTGGCCGTCGTCGGACGGGACCCGCGCGCGTCCGGGGAGTTCCTGGAGGCCGCCGTGGTGGCCGGCCTGGCGAGTGCGGGTGTGGACGTGCTGAAGGTCGGCGTGCTTCCCACGCCCGCCGTGGCGTACCTCACCGGCGTGCTCGGCGCGGACCTCGGCGTGATGCTCTCCGCCAGCCACAACGCCATGCCCGACAACGGCGTCAAGTTCTTCGCCCGCGGCGGGCACAAGCTCGCCGACGACCTGGAGGACCGGATCGAGTCCGTCTACGAGGAGCACCGCACCGGCGCCCCGTGGGACCGGCCGACCGGCAGCGGCGTCGGTCGCGTGCGTTCCTACAGCGAGGGGTTCGACCGTTACGTCGCCCACCTCATCGCCGTCCTGCCGAACCGGCTCGACGGGCTGAAGATCGTTTTGGACGAGGCGCACGGCGCCGCGGCACGGGTCTCGCCCGAGGCGTTCACGCGGGCCGGCGCCGAGATCGTGACCATCGGGGCCGAGCCGGACGGGCTCAACATCAACGACGGGTGCGGCTCGACCCACCTGGACAAGCTCAAGGCCGCGGTCCTCGAGCACGGGGCCGACTTCGGCGTCGCGCACGACGGGGACGCGGACCGGTGCCTCGCCGTGGACCACACGGGCGAGGAGATCGACGGCGACCAGATCCTCGCGGTGCTGGCCCTGTCGATGCGGGAGCGGGGCGTGCTGCGCTCGGACACCGTTGTCGCGACCGTCATGTCCAACCTCGGCTTCAAGCTCGCCATGGAGCGCGAGGGGATCCAGCTGGTGCGGGCCGCCGTGGGCGACCGGTACGTGCTGGAGGAGATGAAGCAGCACGGCTACGCGCTCGGCGGTGAGCAGTCCGGGCACGTGATCATCCTGGACCACGCGACCACCGGCGACGGCACGCTGACCGGACTGATGCTGGCCGCTCGCGTCGCCCAGAGCGGGCGGTCGCTGCGGGAGCTGGCCTCCGTGATGGAGCGGCTGCCGCAGGTGCTCATCAACGTCCCGGACGTCGACAGGTCCCGCGTCGGGGACTCGGCCGAGCTCGCGGCCGCCGTCGGTGAGGCGGAGCGGGAGCTCGGTTCCACCGGGCGGGTGCTGCTGCGGCCCTCCGGCACGGAGCCGCTCGTGCGGGTGATGGTCGAGGCGGCCGACATCGACCAGGCCCGCGCCGTCGCCGGCCGGCTGGCGGACGCCGTGAAGTCCGCGCTGGGCTAGGGCGTGTCGTTCGGAACATGTCGGCGTCGCGGGGTCCAGGCGCAGTCCCTTTCGGCCGACCTGATCCGAACGAAAGGCCCTGGCGAACGGCGGGCCCGGGCGGCGCCCGGGCGCTGACGCGTACCACCGGCCGCGGCTTTCGCCGCGGCCGGTCGTGCTGGAGCGGCGCCGTCGTGGACCGGCCGGGACCCGCGCCCCCGAGGGCTTACGGGGCCGTCGGCAGGCTCGTGCCGGCTCGTTGCCGCTGCCGGGCCCAGAGCCACTTCTGGGCCAGCAGGGTCAGGGTGCCGGCCAGGACGATGCCCAGGAGGTTCAGCAGAAGCTGTTCCGTGGAGCCCCAGGTCTGGCGGGTGTCGCCGTAGCTGAGGGCCACGGCCGCGTTCGCCGCCGCCGGCACCGTCGTCACCGAGATGGCCACGCCCACCAGGGCGCCGGACTTCGCCGACGTCAGGGAGAGGGTGCCGGCGGCGCCGGCCAGCAGGGCGACGATGAAGGAGAACGCGTCGGGCGCGTAGACGAAGCCGGTCTGGGGGCGGTCGCCCTCCAGCTGCTCCTTGCTGAACTGGCCGATCGCGTCCATGAAGAGGCTGAATCCGACGGTCACCGCCATCGCCGCGGCGAAGCCGACCAGCAGGGCGATCAGTGAGCGCAGGGCCAGCCGGGGAGCGCGCTGCACGATCGACGTGGAGATGCCGGCCAGCGGGCCGAACTCCGGGCCGACCGCCATCGCCCCCACGATGAGGACCGCGTTGTCGAGGACCACACCGCAGGCCGCGATCATCGTGGCGAGGGTGATGAACGCGACGTAGGTGACGGAGAGCGTGGACTCCTCGTGGCTGGCGTCGACGAGGTGCTCCCACAGGACCGCGTCCGCGCCCTCGCCCGGCGCCTCCTTCTCGGCCTTCTCGGCGCGCAGGGAGAGCGACAGGTCGATGTTCTCCACGGCGATCGAGCCGGTCTTGTCCAGACCCAACCCCTGGAGCCCGGTGAGGAGTTCGTCCCCCGCCTCGCGTGCCACGTCGCACAGGACGACGTCGCCGGCCGGGTTGCGGGCGGCCCCCGGCAGGACGACGAGGTGCGTGGTGCCTATCGTCTTCTCGATCAGCCGTACCGCGGACTCGGTGGCGTCCGGCGGGGTGATCAGGCGCAGGTGAAGCATGGGGGCAGGGTAGCCGTCAGAGTTTGCGCAGGCTCAGGCGTCGCACCTTGTGGTCCTGGCCCTTGCGGACCACGAGGGTGGCGCGGCCGCGGGTCGGGGCGATGTTCTCCACCAGATTGGGCTTGTTGATGGTCCGCCAGAGGCCGCGGGCGTAGTCGACGGCCTCCTCCTCGGAGACCTGCGTGTACTTCGTGAAGTACGAGTCCGGGTCCTGGAAGGCGGTCCGGCGCAGCTTGCGGAACCGGTTCAGGTACCAGCGCTCGATGTCCTCGGCGCTCGCGTCGACGTACACGCTGAAGTCGAAGTAGTCGGCGAGGCCGACGCGGGTGCGGCCGTCCTTGCCGGGGAGCGCGGGCTGGAGGACGTTCAGGCCCTCGACGATGAGGATGTCGGGGCGGCGCACGGTGAGCTTGCGGTCCGGCACGATGTCGTAGATCAGGTGGGAGTAGACGGGGGCGGTGACCTCGGCCTTGCCCGCCTTGATGTCGGCCACGAAGCGGGTCAGGGCGCGCCGGTCGTAGGACTCCGGGAAGCCCTTGCGGGACATCAGCCCGCGGGCTTCCAGTTCCCGGGTCGGGAGCAGGAAGCCGTCCGTCGTGACCAGCTCCACCCGGGGGTGCTCGGGCCAGCGGGAGAGCAGCGCCTGGAGAAGGCGGGCCACGGTCGACTTGCCCACGGCCACGGAGCCCGCGACGCCTATCACGAACGGGGTGCCGGACTGCGAGCCCTGTTCGCCGAGGAAGGTGTTGAGCGCGCCGCGCAGGCCGTCCGTCGCGCCGACGTAGAGGTTGAGCAGGCGCGACAGCGGGAGGTAGATGTCGCGTACCTCGTCGAGGTCGATGACGTCGCCGAGGCCGCGCAGCTTCTCGACCTCCTCGGCCGTCAGCGGCAGGGGCGTCTTCTCGCGCAGCGCGCTCCACTCGCTGCGGGTGAGGTCGACGTAGGGAGTCGCCTCCGGCCTGTGCCGGTGGGCGCTCCGGGGCATCGGGGAGACCGGGGAGATCACACTCCATTGTTAACGGAGTTCGAACGGGGCGGCAGGTGGGGTCCGTCACGCTCCACCCGTTCCGGCCGGCCGCGGACCCGAACTCACCCCGGCGCACGCTCCGCGCTCCTCCGTTCGGCCCTATGGATTTCCGAAATCGGGCACGTGGAGCCTCTTTTGGTGAGCCGTTCCGCCGTACGCTGCCGATCATGTGCGGAATCGTGGGATACGTGGGGTCTCAGTCGGCGCTCGACGTCGTCATGGCCGGACTGAAGCGGCTGGAGTACCGGGGGTACGACTCGGCGGGCGTCGCCGTGCCGGCCGACGGAGGGCTCGCCGCGGCGAAGAAGGCGGGCAAGCTCGTCAACCTGGAGAAGGAGCTCACGGAACGGCCGTTGCCGGCCGGGACGACGGGCATCGGGCACACCCGGTGGGCCACGCACGGCGCGCCCACGGACGGCAACGCCCACCCTCATCTCGACAACGCCGGCCGTGTCGCCGTCGTGCACAACGGGATCATCGAGAACTTCGCCGCGCTGCGGGCCGAACTCGCCGAGCGCGGACACGAGTTGCTCTCCGAGACCGACACCGAGGTGGTCGCGCACCTGCTCGCCGAGGAGTTCTCGGTCACCGCCGACCTCGCCGAGGCCATGCGGCTGGTGTGCCGGCGGCTGGAGGGGGCGTTCACGCTGGTCGCGGTGCACGCCGACGAGCCGGACGTGGTGGTCGGCGCGCGCCGCAACTCGCCGCTGGTGGTGGGCGTCGGCGACGGGGAGGCGTTCCTCGCCTCGGACGTCGCCGCGTTCATCGCCCACACGCGCTCGGCGATCGAGCTGGGGCAGGACCAGGTCGTCGAGCTGCGCCGGGACGGCGTGACGGTCACCGGGTTCGACGGATCCGCGGCCGACGTGCGCTCGTACCACATCGACTGGGACGCCTCGGCCGCCGAGAAGGGCGGCTACGACTACTTCATGCTCAAGGAGATCGCCGAGCAGCCCAAGGCCGTGGCCGACACGCTGCTGGGCCGAATCGACGCCTCCGGCGCACTGACCCTCGACGAGGTGCGGATCCCGGCCGCCGAGCTGCGGGAGGTGGACAAGGTCGTCATCGTCGCGTGCGGCACGGCCTTCCACGCGGGTCTCATCGCCAAGTACGCCATCGAGCACTGGACGCGCATCCCGTGCGAGGTGGAGCTGGCGAGCGAGTTCCGCTACCGGGACCCGATCCTCGGCTCGCGGTCGCTCGTCATCGCCGTCTCGCAGTCCGGCGAGACCATGGACACCCTGATGGCGCTGCGACACGCCCGCGAGCAGGGCTCGAAGGTGCTGGCCGTGTGCAACACGAACGGATCGACGATCCCGCGCGAGTCGGACGCCGTCCTGTACACGCACGCCGGGCCGGAGGTGGCCGTCGCGTCCACCAAGGCGTTCCTGACGCAGCTGGTGGCCTGCTACCTGGTCGCCCTCTACCTGGCGCAGGTCCGGGGGGCCAAGTGGGGGGACGAGATCCGGGCCGTCGTGCGGGACCTGGCGCGGATGCCCGGCGAGGTCGAGCGGGTGCTGGAGACGATGGAGCCGGTGCGGGAGCTGGCGCGGTCGCTCGCCGGGAAGGACACGGTGCTGTTCCTCGGGCGGCACGTGGGCTACCCCGTCGCGCTGGAGGGCGCGCTGAAGCTGAAGGAGCTCGCCTACATGCACGCGGAGGGGTTCGCGGCGGGCGAGCTGAAACACGGGCCCATCGCGCTCATCGAGGAGGACCTGCCGGTCGTCGTGGTGGTTCCCTCGCCGCGCGGCCGGTCGATCCTGCACGACAAGATCGTGTCCAACATCCAGGAGATCCGGGCGCGCGGGGCGCGGACCATCGTGATCGCCGAGGAGGGGGACGAGGAGGTCGTGCCGTACGCCGACCACCTCGTGCGCGTCCCCGCCACGCCCGTGCTGCTGCAACCGCTGGTCGCGACCGTGCCGTTGCAGGTGTTCGCGTGCGAGCTGGCGACCGCCCGCGGCAACGAGGTCGATCAGCCGCGGAACCTGGCGAAGTCCGTCACCGTGGAGTAGCCGACCGAGCCCGACCGGGCCACCGGGGGAGCAGGGGGGAGGGGCCCGTCCGCCGGGCCCCTCCGCCGTCGTCCGCCGGGCGCGTCAGCTCCGCCTGCGCGTCCTGCGGGCCGCGAACACCTTCCAGGTCGCGAAGAGGAGCGGGAGTTCCATGATCCACACGCCCGCGACCGCGTCCCACTCCGGGTCGGCGGCCGCGGCCTCGTCGGCCGTGATCACCGCGCAGAGCAGGCCCCAGACCGCCGCCAGCAGGCCGACGAGCCACAGCGCCGTGGTCCAGCCGGCGGTGGAGCGCCCGCTGCCGGACGCCGGTGCGGCGGTCCGCTTGCGCGGCTGCGGGACGCGGTCGGGATCGCGGGCCGGCAGCGGCACCGTCGCCTGCCGGGGCACGGCCGCGTCCAGCGCGGCGATGCGCTCCGGCGTGACGCCGCGGAAGAGGGTGGGCTCCACGGTGACCGAGAAGCCGTCGTGGCCGGTGAGGGCGCGGGAGCCGTCGGGCCGGGTGGTCATCGCCGCACAGGCGTCGTACCGGACGGTGACCGGGCCCCGCGGGGTCAGCAGGCTCACGCCCTCCGCGCCGATGACCAGCGTGACGTCGTCGTCCTCCAGGGACTGGTGGCGGGTGCCGGTGACCGCGGTCGTCGAGCGCCGCGGGGCGGGCGTCAGCCCCGCCCAGTCGAGGTCCCGGCCCGGCACCTGAAGGAGCGCGTTCGCCCATGTCTCCCGGGCGACCTCGCGCAGGTCCTCGACGGTCACCGCGTTCAGCTCCGCCCGGTGCTGCTCCGGGCTGAGGATGCGGTGCCCGAGCAGCAGGCTCAGCGCGTACGAGGGCAGGGTGGCGGCGCCCAGGTCGGGGATGTCGTACATCTTGAGGAGCTTGCCGCGGGCGGAGTCCAGCTCGGCCTGCTCGATGCGGCCCGCGCGCAGCCGGGCGAGGGTGTCGACGAAGCCGCCGACGACCGCGTCCTGCTTCTGCGGGAGGGCGTCGGCGTAGGCGGTGAGGGTGGCGAAGCCGGCGTCGCGCGGGCTGTAGTCGGCCTCCGCGGTGTAGGAGTAGCCGCCCTCCTGGCGCAGGTCCCGGAAGAGGGCCCGGCCGAGCACGTCGGCGAAGACGCTCGCCGCCGTGGAGCGCCGCAGCACCGAGGTGAGGACGACGTGGCCGTCGTCGCCGCTGATGTACGCGGGTGTGGTGGGCAGGGCGCTGGTCACCTCCGGCGCGGGGAAGCGGGAGCCCGCGGGCAGGGTGAGGTCCAGGCCGTCGGGCACGTGGTCGCTGGTGATCCAGAGCACCGCGTTGTCCCTGGTGAAGCGGGTCTCGGCCCAGGACCGGACCTGGTCCGGGGTGAGGCCCCAGGTGCCGAGCTCGGTGTAGCTGGACAGGCCGTAGCCCTGGGCGCCGTAGCGCCACAGCGGCAGCTGCTGCTGGGGGCCTCCGCCGCGCCCGGCCGCCTCGGTGCGCAGGATCTCCTTCTCGGTCTCCAGGCGCTGCATCGGCAGGTCCCGCAGTCCGGCGCACACGCCGTTGAGGTACTCGACGACCTCCTCCTCGCGGCCGGTCACGTGGAAGAGGGTGTAGGCGTTCGCCGTCGCGCCGTTGTAGTGCAGGTCGGACAGGCCCAGGCGGTGCAGGGCGAGGTGCTCGACGAGGTGGGTGATGCCGGCGGTGGCCAGGGTCTCGTCGGCGCGGCCCACGCGGAAGAACAGACCGGCGGTGATCTCGCTGCCGGAGGCGGGGGCGTGGAGGGTGGGGATGCCGTCGACGGTGGTGTGCGCGACCAGGCCGTCCAGCGCGGCGAGGCCGTCCGGCGCGAGGTCGGTCGCGGTGCGGCCGTCGGCTGTGGCGGGGTGCCCGGCCGTGGAGGGCCCCGCGCCGCCGCCGGGGCCGTCGACGGGGTCGGGCTTGTGCAGGTCCGTGGTCATCGGGCGCCTCCTCGGGTCTCCAGCGCGGCCTTGCGGCACTTGAGGAACGACGACTTGTTGTCGGGCAGGTAGTGCCAGGGGGACTCCGTGGCGCGGTCGCCCAGGAAGGCGAAGTGCGGGGCCGCGTCCGCCCAGTGGTTGCCGAGCGAGAAGGCGAACGCGAACGCGTTGTGCGCGCCGATCGAGTTCCAGTCGGGCCGGTGGCCGGGGTGCAGCACGGACACCCGGGCGGCGTGCCGCAGGTCGTCGCGGACCGCCGGGCCCCGCATGTAGGCCGCGTCCTCGCCGCTGTCCAGGTCCAGCCAGCGCTCGATGTGCGCGAGGGCGACCAGGGCGCCGGAGTTCGAGCCGTCGGGGGCGGCCGTCGCGCACTCGCGCGCGAAGCCGTGCGCCGCGTCCCAGGAGCCGCCCCACTTCGGGCACACCTGCTGAAGCAGCTGCGTCTGGGCGCGGAAGTGGTGCGGATGGCGGGCGGAGAGCCGGTCGTAGCGGCGGCGGGCCTCGGCCTGTCCCAGTTGCAGCCCGCGCGCGGTCATCAGCCGGGCGGTCCACGCGGGCGCGTGGTCGGGGTGCTCGGCGCAGACCTCGATCAGCAGCTGCTCGGCGCGCCGCAGCCAGTCGTGGAACTGCGTGAACTGGTCCTGCGAGACGTGCTGGGCGCGGGCGCCGCTGCGGATGTCCCAGCCGATGTACACGTACCGCTCGGCGAGCAGCGCGCGCGGCAGCGGATCGCCGGGATCCTCGGCGGCCGCCCGCTCCAGGAATTTCTCGACGCCGGCGATGTCGGCGAGGAGGCTGGACGCCGTCGCGAGCTCGTCGACCGTGCCGAGGCCCGCGAACCAGGCCCGCACCGCCGGCCAGTCCCCGGCCTGTGCGGCGGTGCGCATCGGGATCAGCTCGGGCAGGTTGTCGTACGGGTCGAACGTCGGTCCCCGGGACCCCGGCGCCTCGCCGCTGGTCATGCCGTCGGTGGTGCTGGTCATGCCTCCGCCCCCTGGCGTCGCTGTCCGCGGCGCGCGGGCTGGCCCCCCAGGGCGCGCGGCGGTGGAAGTCTGCACGTCCGGTGTCGACCTGACGTGATCAAGTCGCCGCAGGCTAGCAGCAGGCTGTGACAACGCGGCCTTAGGGTGCTCGGCATGAGCATCATCGGGGTCGGTATCGACGTGGCCGAGATCGAGCGGTTCGCCGCCTCGCTGGAGCGGACGCCCGGGCTCGCCCGACGGCTGTTCCTGGACAGCGAGTTGCTGTTGCCCGGCGGGGGCCGCAGGGGGGTCGCCTCGCTGGCGGCGCGGTTCGCCGCGAAGGAGGCGCTCGCCAAGGCGCTGGGGGCCCCGCCCGGACTGCTGTGGACCGACGCGGAGGTGTACGTCGAGGACAGCGGGCGGCCCCGGCTGCGGGTGCGCGGGAGCGTCGCCGCCCGGGCGGCCGAACTGGGCGTCACGGGATGGCATGTGTCGCTCAGTCATGACGCGGGCGTCGCCTCGGCGGTGGTGGTGGCCGAGGGCTGAGCCGTCCGCGTGCGGCCCCGGCCCGGGCCGGGGCAGACTCGACGTATGCGTACTGCCTACTGTGTCGAGACCGTCCGCCGCGCCGAACGGGAGCTGATGGCCCGGGTCCCGGAAGGGGCGCTCATGCAGCGGGCCGCCGCCGGGCTCGCCGCGGCCTGCGCGGACCTGCTGGGACGCGTGTACGGGCGGCGGGTCGTGCTGCTGGTCGGCAGCGGCGACAACGGGGGCGACGCCCTGTACGCCGGCGCCCGGCTCGCCCGGCGCGGCGCGGGCGTCACCGCGGTGCTGCTGGCGCCGGAGCACACGCACGCCGGCGGGCTGGCGGCGCTGCTGCGCGCCGGTGGACGCACGGTCGCGCCCGGCGGGGCGGAGGAGGCCGTCCGGCTGGCGGACCTCGTGCTCGACGGGATCGTCGGGATCGGCGGCCGGGGCGGGCTGCGGCCGCAGGCGGCCGCGCTGGCAGCGCTCGTCGACGAGGCCGGGGCCGCCGTCGTCGCCGTCGACCTGCCCAGCGGCGTCGACGCCGACACGGGCGAGGTGCCCGGCGGCGCGGTCCGGGCCGACCTGACCGTCACCTTCGGCGCCCACAAGCCGGGGCTGCTCGTCGATCCCGGCCGCGAGCACGCCGGTTCGGTGCGGCTCGTCGACATCGGGCTCGGGGCCGCGCTGCCCGACCGGCCCGAGCTGGAGGCACTCCAGCACGCGGACGTGGCCGCCCTGCTGCCGACACCGGGCGGCGAGAGCGACAAGTACCGGCGGGGCGTGGTCGGGATCGCCGCCGGGTCCGACCGCTATCCGGGGGCCGCCGTGCTCGCCGTGGCGGGGGCGCTGCGCGGCGGGGCGGGGGCCGTGCGGTACGTCGGTCCGGCCGGGGACACGGTCCTCGCGCGGTTCCCCGAGACCCTGGTCTCCGACCGCGGGCCCAAGCAGGCCGGGCGGGTGCAGGCCTGGGTCGTGGGGCCGGGGGCCGGGGACGACGCCGCGACGGTGGCGGAGGTGCTGGCGGCCGACGTGCCGGTGCTGGTCGACGCCGACGGGCTGCGTCTCGCGGACGCCGCGGCCGTGCGCGGCCGCACCGCGCCGACGCTCATGACCCCGCACGCGGGGGAGGCGGCCGCGCTGCTCGGCGTGACGCGCGAGGAGGTGGAGCGGGCCCGGCTGGCGGCGGTGCGGGAACTGGCGGCGCGGTACCGGGCGACGGTGCTGCTGAAGGGCTCGACGACACTGGTCGCGCAGGCGGGGGGCGAGGGCCTGGTGCGGGTGAACGCCACGGGCACGGCCTGGCTGGCCACGGCCGGCAGCGGGGACGTCCTGTCCGGGCTCGCGGGCTCGCTGCTGGCGGCCGGGCTGAGCGCCCTGGACGCGGGGAGTGCGGGCGCGTACCTCCACGGCCTGGCCGGCCGCTACGCGGCCCACGGCGCGCCGGTGGGCGCCCACGACGTGGCCGAGGCGATCCGCGAGGCCTGGCGGGACGTACGCGACCGGACCGCCCGCGACTGACACCGGCCGCACCGGACCCGTCCCCGCGGAGCGCTCGCATGAGGACCGGACCCGCCGCGCCGGGGTGAGGCGGGCCGGGGTGAGGCGGGCCGGGGTGGCCGGTCCCTGGGCCGGGGTGGTTGCTCTTAAGGGTGACCTCGCCGCGCGTCGGTCCGAGCGGGCCGTGGAGGCGCGTTTGGCTGATCGGATGATGAGAACACGAGTCGCCGCCGCCCTCCTGGCCGCCGCGTCCCTGCTGTCCCTGGCGAGCCCGGCCCGCGCCGCTCCCGCCCCGCCCGATCCCGAGACCCGGCTGGCGCCCGGCGTGCCGCCGGGGGCGTACGCGCCCTGGCAGCTCGACACGCCCGACCAGGTGCTCGCGCCCACGGTGTACGAACCGAGCGCCGCCGAGGACGCGGTCGAGCCGCGGGACGCCGCGCCGGGCGCCTATGCGCCGGTCGAGTACGTCCCGCTGTCGGAGATCGTCTCCCGCACGGCGTGCACCAAGCGGACCGGGCCGTACCAGCGGGCGGTCGAGCGCTGGCTCGAGCGGCCGGCGGACGGCAGGCAGTCGGCGGCCGACTGCGCGGCGATCCGCGCCTTCCAGCGCGCGCAGGGGATCACACCCGCGATCGGGTTCGCGGGACCCGTGACCTGGGCGCGGATGCAACTGGTCGCCGCCCGCGGCAACCCCAACGCCGCGAGGAAGTGCCCGGTGCGCGCCCGCCGGGTCGCGTGCGTCGACCTCGACCGCCAGCTCACCTGGGTCCAGAAGGGCACGAAGGTGCTCTTCGGGCCCGTGTCGATGCGCAGCGGCCGGGCCGCCCACCCGACCCGCAAGGGCTGGCACACCGTCTACTGGCGGCACAAGAACCACGTGTCCAGCCTGTACGGCACCCCCATGCCCTACGCCCAGTTCTTCGACGGCGGCGAGGCCTTCCACGCCGTCTACGACACGCTGCACACCGTCGTCGGCTCCATGGGATGCGTCAACCTCACCCTCGGCGACGCGCGCACGCTGTGGGGCGTGCTGAAGAAGGGCGACCGGGTCTACGTGTGGGGGCGGCGGCCCGGCACCTGAGGGGCGGTCCGGGCGCTCTGAGACACTGGGCGCGATGAGTGAGACCACCGCCCCGAGCACCGTCGCGAGCACCGCCCCGTCGCGCGCCCGCGCCGAGATCGACCTGGCCGCGCTGCGGGCCAACGTGCGGACCCTGCGCGCCAAGGCGCCGGGTGCGGCGTTCATGGCCGTGGTGAAGGCCGACGGGTACGGCCACGGCGCCCTGCCCTGCGCCCGCGCCGCCGTCGAGGCCGGCGCCACCTGGGTGGGCGTCGCCACGCCCGAGGAGGCGCTGGCGCTGCGCGCGCGGGGCGCCCTGCCGGCCGACGTCCGGATCATGTGCTGGCTGTGGACGCCGGGCGGTCCCTGGAGGGAGGCCGTCGAAGCCGGCCTGGACGTGTCCGTGAGCGGGCTGTGGGCGCTGCGGGAGGTCGAGCGGGCGGCCCGCGAAGCCGGCCGGCCGGCCCGGGTGCAGCTGAAGGCGGACACCGGCCTCGGACGCAACGGCTGCCAGCCCGCCGACTGGGCCGAGCTCGTGGCGCGGTCGCTGCACGCCGAGCGCGAGGGACTGCTGCGGATCACCGGTCTGTGGTCGCACCTCGCCTGCGCCGACGAGCCCGGGCACCCCTCCGTCGCCGCGCAGCTCGCCCTGTTCGACGAGATGACGGCCCACGCCGAACAGGCCGGCGTGCGGCCCGAGGTGCGGCACATCGCCAACTCCCCGGCCACGCTCACGCTCCCGCAGAGCCACCTCGACCTGGTCCGCCCCGGCATCGCGATGTACGGCCTGTCGCCCGCCCCCGAGCTGGGCTCCGCCGCCGACCTCGGGCTGCGCCCGGTGATGACCCTCGCGGCCTCGCTGGCCCTGGTGAAGCACGCTCCGGGCGGTCACGGCGTGAGCTACGGCCACCACTACGTGACGCCGGGGGAGACGACGCTGGGGCTGGTGCCCCTCGGCTACGCGGACGGCGTTCCGCGGCACGCCTCCGGGACCGGCCCGGTGCTGGTCGGCGGCAAGTGGCGCACGGCGGCCGGACGCATCGCCATGGACCAGTTCGTCGTCGACCTCGGCGGCGACGAGGTCGAACCCGGAGCGGAGGCCGTCCTCTTCGGCCCCGGCGACCGCGGCGAGCCCACGGCGCAGGACTGGGCGCAGGCGGCCGGAACCATCGGATACGAGATCGTCACACGCATCGGAGTGCGGGTTCCCCGCGTCTATGTGAATGAATGACGCGTCCGGGGCCCGACTCAGGTGAATGCGCAACGAGACGGGTATCCGGCAGTCAGGTGACGGACATCGGCCGAAGAGGGAGCGGTACGTGAGCGAGAGCAGCGCGGAGGTGGTGGCGAGCGCCGCCACGGCGGTCGTCGCCGCCTCCGCCACGGGGGCGTCGGGGGGCTGGCGCCGGGCGACCGGCGTCGCGGGCGCCGCGATAGGCGTGATCGCCGCGGGCGCCGCGGCCGGCGTCGCCCTGGAGCGGATGACCGTCGGGCGCGGCATGCGGGCGAAGGCCCGGCTGGCCCTGGACTCGGCGGGGCCGTACGGCGGACTCCGCGGCGCCCCGGGCAAGGCGAGCGCCGACGACGGCACCGAGCTGTACTACGAGGTCGACGAGGCCGAGCCGCAGGGCGGGCCGGCGAACCGTCGGCGCAGGCTGTTCGGGCGCAAGGCCCCGCTCCCCGTCACCGTGGTCTTCAGCCACGGCTACTGCCTCAACCAGGACTCCTGGCACTACCAGCGGGCCGCCCTGCGGGGC
The DNA here is from genome assembly GCF_024539675.1 of Streptomyces hilarionis. GTDB lineage: Bacteria > Actinomycetota > Actinomycetes > Streptomycetales > Streptomycetaceae > Streptomyces > Streptomyces hilarionis. The sequence goes on from NZ_JAHHIT010000058.1 coordinate 54,939, forward strand.
GTCGTGCGGACCGTGCACTGGGACCAGCGCAGCCACGGCCGCTCCGAGCGGGGCCGGGCCCAGACGCGGGACGGCGTGCCGGTCACCATCGACCAGCTGGGGCGGGATCTGAAGGCCGTCCTGGACGCGGCCGTCCCGGAGGGGCCGATCGTGCTGGTCGGGCACTCCATGGGCGGGATGACGGTGATGGCCCTGGCCGCGCTGTATCCCGAGCTGATCCGCGACCGGGTGGTGGCCACGGCGTTCGTCGGCACCTCGTCCGGGCGGCTCGGCGAGGTCAACTTCGGGCTGCCGGTCGCGGGCGTGAACGCCGTGCGGCGGGTGCTGCCGGGCGTGCTGAAGGCACTCGGGCAGCAGGCGGCCCTGGTCGAGAAGGGCCGGCGGGCCACCGCCGACCTGTTCGCCGGGATCATCAAGCGGTACTCGTTCGCCTCCCGGGACGTCGACCCGGCGGTGGCGCGGTTCGCCGAGCGGATGATCGAGGGCACGCCGATCGACGTGGTCGCCGAGTTCTATCCGGCGTTCACCGACCACGACAAGACCGAGGCGCTCGCCTGCTTCACGGACATGCCGGTGCTGGTGCTGGCCGGGACCGGGGACCTGGTCACGCCGAGCGAGCACAGCGAGGCCATCGCCGACCTGCTGCCGGACGCGGAGCTGGTGCTCGTGCCGGACGCCGGGCACCTCGTGATGCTGGAACACCCGGAAGTGGTCACCGACCGGCTGGCCGACCTGCTCACCCGTGCGGGCGCCGTGCCCGCAGGGGCTACCGTGAACGGCTATGGAAGCACCAGCAGCACCGCACAGCCCGGTTGAGCCGGACGTGACGCGGAACGTCGTGGACATCGTCGTCGACTCTCCCGAGGCGATGCGGGACATGGGACGGCGTCTGGCCGCGCTGTTGCGCGCCGGCGACCTCGTGATGCTCAGCGGAGAGCTCGGAGCGGGCAAGACGACGCTCACCCGCGGGCTCGGCGAGGGCCTCGGGGTCCGGGGCGCCGTCACGTCGCCGACCTTCGTGATCGCCCGGGTGCACCCCTCGCTGGGCGACGGTCCGCCGCTCGTCCACGTCGACGCGTACCGCCTGGGCGGCGGGCTCGACGAGATGGAGGACCTGGACCTCGACGTCTCGCTGCCGGAGTCGGTGATCGTCGTGGAGTGGGGCGAGGGCAAGGTCGAGGAGCTGACCGACGACCGGCTGCACCTTCGCATCCACCGGGCCGTCGGCGACACCTCCGACGAGGTGCGGCACGTGCGGGTGACGGGGCTCGGGCAGCGGTGGGCGGGGGCCGACCTCGGCGCGCTGTCGGCCTGACTCCCGCCGGGCGCGGCCGCCCGGACCGGTGCGCGCCGCCGCGTGAAGGTTCCGACAGGACGTCGGCAAGATGTTGCGTCGGGTGTCTTTCCCGTGGTCACATGGTACCGAGCTCGTGGTTAGGTCTACCTAACCGCGCCCGCCCCCCAGTCACAGGAGGCGTACATGCCGGTTCCCGAGCCCGCCCCCCGGTCCGCACGGCCGTCCCCGCTCACCGGTGTGTCCATGCGTGACCTGCTGGCCTCCTGCGCGGCCGCGGAAGCCGTCTCGACGCCGCCGCGGCCGCCCGACCCGGCGACGGTCGCGCACCCCCCGGCCGCCGGCCACCGCAAGGCCGCCTGAGACGTCCCCCGGGAAGCGCCGGCGGAGGCGCCGGAGCACCTGCCCGCCGCTCCGGCCGGCCGCCGCGTGCCGTCCTCCAGCGGCTCGCGGGATCACTCCTACGGGTCAGGCGCCGGGGCGCTCCCCGAGGGGGAGAGGGCCTACGGGACGACGACGACCCCTCGTCCGATCGTCGCGAACGTCCACATCGCCGCGCCGTCCGCGACGGTCTCGCGGATGCCGCCCGTGCGCACCGTGGGGTCGGGCTCCGGCATCGAGCCGTCCAGCGCCGCGCTGAAGCCGATCGTCGCCCCCCGCACGGTGGTGAAGCGCACGACGTGCTCGATGGGGGTGCCGTCCGTGCCGGTGACGGCGCCCGAGCGCGAGGTGACGACATACCTGCCGGGCGGCGGGTCCACGCTGCCCGGGGCGACCTTGAACGTGCGCGTGACGGCGTCCTTCGGCCCGACCAGCCAGACCCGGTCACCGGCCAGCGAGTAGACGACCCGCTCGCCGACGCCGGAACCCGCCGGCAGCGTGGCCGGATGCCGCCGGTCCCGGGGACTCTCGCTCGCCCGGGACCCGCCGTTCAGCCCCTCGCCCGGGCCGTCGGGCGCGCTCGCCGACGCCTGATAGGCGAGGAACCCGACCGCCGCCAGAGCCGCCGCGGTGAGCCCGGCCACGAAAGTCGAGCTGTTGCTTGGCATCGCCGACCGTCCCGTCTGTCCCGTACGTCACGTTTCGCGGCGACGTTAGCAGTGATCGGACGTTCGGCCGGCGCGGCCGTTTCGGGGGCACGGGAGCCGTAGGCTGTTTGCGTGCTCTTGCTCGCTCTGGATACCGCCACCCCCGCCGTCACCGTCGCGCTGCACGACGGCACGGACGTCGTCGCCTCCTTCGCCCAGGTGGACGCGCGCCGCCACGGTGAGCTGCTGCTGCCGGCCGTCGACCGGCTGCTCGCCGGCGCCGGGCTCCGGCTCGACGCGGTCACCGCGATCGTCGTCGGCGTCGGCCCCGGCCCCTACACGGGGCTGCGCGTCGGCCTGATGACCGCCGACACCTTCGGACTCGCGCTCGGCGTGCCCGTGCACGGCCTGTGCACGCTCGACGGGCTCGCGTACGCGTCGGATCTGGAGGGACCCTTCGTGGTGGCGACCGACGCCCGCCGCAAGGAGGTCTACTGGGCCCGCTACGCCGACTCCCGCACGCGGCTGTCGGGCCCCGCCGTGGACCGGCCCGCCGACATCGCCGACGAGGTGGCCGGACTGCCCGCCGTCGGCACGGGCGCGCTGCTGTACCCGGACGTCTTCCCCGACGCGCACGAGCCCGAGCACGTCAGTGCCGCCGCGCTCGCGGCGCTCGCCGCCGAGCGGCTGGCGGCGGGCGAGGAGCTCCCGGCCCCGCGCCCGCTGTATCTGCGCCGGCCGGACGCCCAGGTGCCGAAGAACTACAAGGTGGTCACGCCCAAGTGACCGAGACCGCCACACCGCCCGGACAGCCCGTGCTGCGCGAGATGCGCTGGTGGGACATCGAGCCCGTGCTGGAACTGGAGAAGGACCTCTTCCCCGAGGACGCCTGGTCGCGGGGCATGTTCTGGTCCGACCTGGCGCACGCCCGCGGCCCCGAGGCGACCCGCCGCTACCTCGTCGCCGTCGACCGGCGCCGCGCAGGCGCCGGCGCCGACGGCGACAGCGGCCATGACGGCGCCACCGGCAACGGCACCGGTGACGGCGAGGGGGTCGTCGAGCGGATCGTCGGGTACGCCGGTCTGGCCGCCGCCGGGGACCTCGCCGACGTCCAGACCATCGCCGTCGCCCGCGACCACTGGGGCACCGGCCTCGGCGGCCGGCTGCTGACGGAGCTGTTGCGCGCGGCGACCGCGTTCGAGTGCGCCGAGGTCATGCTGGAGTGCAGGATCGACAACGTCCGCGCCCAGAAGCTCTACGAGCGCTTCGGCTTCGAGGCCATCGGCTTCCGCCGCGGCTACTACCAGCCGGGGAACGTGGACGCCCTGGTGATGCGCCTGACCGACCCGACGACATCCGTAGCCGGAACACAAGGAACCGAGACCCATGGCTGACGAACCCCTCGTACTGGGGATCGAGACCTCCTGCGACGAGACCGGCGTCGGCGTCGTGCGCGGCACGACCCTGCTGGCGGACGCGATCGCCTCCAGCGTCGACGAGCACGCCCGCTTCGGCGGGGTCGTGCCAGAGGTGGCCTCCCGGGCCCACCTGGAGGCGATGGTGCCGACCATCGACCGGGCGCTGAAGGAAGCGGGCGTGAGTCCCCGGGACCTCGACGGCATCGCGGTCACGGCCGGCCCCGGTCTCGCCGGCGCCCTGCTGGTGGGCGTCTCGGCGGCGAAGGCCTACGCCTACGCCCTCGGCAAGCCGCTCTACGGCGTCAACCACCTCGCCTCGCACATCTGCGTGGACCAGCTGGAGCACGGCGCGCTGCCCGAGCCGACGATGGCGCTGCTGGTGTCGGGCGGCCACTCGTCCCTGCTGCTCTCCACCGACATCACCTCCGACGTCCGTCCCATGGGCGCGACCATCGACGACGCGGCGGGCGAGGCCTTCGACAAGATCGCCCGGGTGCTGAACCTGGGCTTCCCGGGCGGCCCGGTCATCGACCGCTACGCGCGCGAGGGCGACCCCTCGGCCATCGCGTTCCCGCGCGGCCTCACCGGCCCGCGCGACCCGGCGTACGACTTCTCCTTCTCCGGGCTGAAGACGTCGGTGGCCCGCTGGATCGAGGCGAAGCGCGCGGCGGGCGAGGAGGTGCCGGTGCGGGACGTGGCGGCTTCCTTCCAGGAGGCGGTCGTCGACGTCCTGACCCGCAAGGCCGTGCGGGCCTGCAAGGACGAGGGCGTCGACCACCTGATGATCGGCGGCGGGGTGGCGGCGAACACCCGGTTGCGGGCCCTGGCCCAGGAGCGCTGCGAGGCCGCCGGCATCCGGCTGCGGGTCCCGCGCCCCAAGCTGTGCACGGACAACGGCGCGATGGTGGCGGCGCTGGGCGCGGAGATGGTGGCCCGGGGGCGGGCCGCGTCGAGCTGGGACCTGTCGGCGGACTCCTCGCTGCCGGTGACCGAGCCGCACGTGCCGGGCCGCCCGCACGACCACGACCATGTGCACGAGATCGCCAAGGACAACCTGTACTCATGAGGGCCGTGTCGTGAGCGTCGCGCTGATGTGGGAGGCCCGGGCGGTCGACGGGCGGGGCGGGGACCTGCTGGCGTGGGCGCGGGCGCAGGAGCTGTCGCCGCGGCCGCTGCGCCGGGAGACCTTCCGGGCCCCGCAGGACCGGGTGCTGGTGATCACCTGGTGGGACGCCGGGTACGACGAGACCGGGCTTCCCGAACTGCCCGAGCCCGACGGGGAGCTGGTGACCCGGGCGGTGCACCGGTGGCGTTTCGAGTCCGTGGAGTCCGTGGAGTCCGTGGAACCGGTGGACTCGGTGGAGCCGGCGGGGGACGAGGTCTGACGGCCTCGGCCGGTGGTCGGCCGGCGGGCGGGTCCGGCGGCCGGGCGCCCGCCGGTCAGGGCTCGGCGGTCTCCGCTTCCAGGGAGGCCCGGGTGGCGGCGCCGTAGACGCCGGACTCGTCCCGCAGGATGCCCCGGGTGAGCTGGTATGTGCCGACCGCGGCCTGGACCTGGCGGCTGTACACGCCGTCGGCCCGGCCGTCGTAGGAGCCGATCCGGCTCAGGCGGGTCTGGAGTTCGGCGACCTCGGGGCCGGTGTCGCCCAGGCGGAGGACCGGCGGCGCGGACTGCGTGGGGCCGGGCGCGGGGGCTGCGGTGCCGGTCGCGTCGGCGGACGGCGTCGGGGACGGCTCGGCGGACCGGGAGGGCGTCGCCGGGGCCGGGGCGGAGGCCGACGGGCTCGTGGAGCGGGAGGCGGTCGCCGACGGCCGGGCCCGGGAGGCCTGGGCCGACGGCCGTCCGGCGGTCGTGACGCTCTCGGACGTCTCGACGGGCACCGGCGCCCGGACGCCTTTGGCCGAGGAGCCGTCCCGTACGGGACCGTGGTACACGAGGAAGACGGCGAGCACGGCCGCGGTGACGGCGGTCGCGAGCAGTCCGGCGAGGACCAGCAGCCGCACACGGCGGCGGCCGGGCCGCCGCGCGTCGGACGGAGGATCGCCGACCGGGACGTCGGGACGTGCGCCGGAGTGGGCTTCGGGAGTCGCCCGGGGCGGTGCTTCGGGAGCGGAAGGCGTCCGGGCAGGTGCTTCGTGAGCCGCGTCGCCGGGCGGATCCAGGTCGTCGCCGAGCACGACGAAGGGCCGGATCCGCACCGGATCGAAGTCCTCGGCGGCCGCCGCCTGCGCCGTGCGGTCGCTGCGGTGGGCGTCGGACGCGAGCCGGGCGCAGACGCATCCCGGGGCGCCGTCGGCGGCCCGGGGCGCACCGCACAACGGGCAGACGCCACGCGGCGGTTGACTCACCTGAGGCCCTTCTCCGACCGGGCTCCACATCTTATTCATATCTTCGACGCGGGATCTTCCCCCCACCCCACCCCACCGCACCGCACCGCACCGCCCCGCATCTCCCGTCCCGCGCCGGGCGGCGTCGGAGGCGGTGCGTACGGCCGGGGTGCCGGCGCGCCGGCACACGCCGGCATGCCGCCACCCCGGGCGGCGTCTCAGGGGTGCACGACCTCCACGTCGCAGTGCAGCCGCCGTTCGACGCCGACCTCGCGCACCGGTCCGGTCAGCCGTACCCGCGCCACCTCCCGCACGTCCGCGCTGGACGCCGCCAACCGCAGTTCCAGCGCCCCGGGTTCGACGATCCGCCGGCCGTCGCGGCCGGTGAACGCCGACAGGTCGGCGTGGAAGCGGAAGACGACCCGCGCCGACTCGCCCGCCGCCAGCTCCAGCCGCCGGTAGCCGATCAGCCGGACGTCGGGGCGGGTCACGCTCGCCACCGGATCGTGCAGATACAGCTGGACGACCTCCGTGCCCGCCCGGTCTCCGGTGTTGCGCACGGTGACGGCGGTCTCGCAGGAGCCGTCGGTGGCGATCTCCGCGTCGGCGCCGGTGAAGTCCTCCCAGGCGAACCGCGTGTACGTGCGCCCGTGCCCGAAGGCGTACAGCGGGGTCGGATCCAGGCTGCTGACCTCGCCCGCCAGGCCCAGCGGCGGCTGGAGGTAGGTCCAGGGCTGGCCGCCCGGCACGCGCGGGACGCTCACCGGGAGGCGGCCCGAGGGGTTCACCCGGCCCGACAGCACGCCCGCCACGGCGGGACCGCCCTCCTCGCCCGGGAAGAACGCCTGGACGACCGCCCCGAGCCGCCCGTGCCAGCGGCCCAGCGCGTAGGGGCGGCCGGTGAGCAGGACGAGGACGACCGGCACGCCCGTCGCCACCAGCGCGTCCAGCAGCTCGCCCTGGACGCCCGGCAGGCGGAGGTCGGCCACGTCGCAGCCCTCGCCCGAGGTGCCGCGGCCGAACAGGCCGGCCCGGTCGCCGAGGACGGCGACGCACACGTCCGCCTCCGCCGCGCGCGCGACGGCCTCCGTGAAGCCGGAGGGGTCGGGGTCGGAGACCCCGCAGCCTTCCGTGAACGTCACCTTCGCGTCGGGCAGTTCGGCCCGCAGCGACTCCAGCAGGGTCGGGATCTCGATGCCGGTCTCCACCTCGGGGTGGTGCGGCAGGACATGGGAGGGGAAGGAGTAGCAGCCGAGCATCGCGAGGGCGTCCGCCGCCCGAGGGCCCACCACCGCGACCCGGGTGTCGGGCGCGAGGGGGAGCAGGGCGTCGGGGTTGTCCAGCAGGACCACCGACTCCTCCGCCAGCCGGCGGGCCAGCACGCGGTTGGCCGTCGGGTCGAGCTCGACCGACTCGGCGGTCCCGGGCCGCCAGTCCTCGTCGAGCAGGCCCAGTTCGCACTTCTGGAGCAGCACGCGGCGGGCCGACCGGTCGACCAGCTCCTCCGCCACCTCGCCCGCGCGGACGGCCTCGACCAGGGACGCGCCGTAGTACTTCACCGTGGGCAGTTCGACGTCGACGCCGGCGGCCAGGGCGAGGCCGGCCGTCTGCGCGGGGGTGCCCGCGACCCGGTGCAGGGTCTGAAGGAAGCCGATGCCGAAGTAGTCGGCGACGACCGTGCCGGTGAAGCCCCACTCCTCGCGCAGCAGCCGGGTCAGCAGCTCGGGGTCGGCGGAGGCCGGGACGCCGTCGCGTTCGGTGTAGGCGGCCATCACCGAGCGGGCGCCGCCCTCGCGCACCGCCATCTCGAAGGGCGGCAGCGTCACGTCCGCGAACTCGCGGGTGCCCGCCCGCACCGGGGCCAGGTTGCGGGCCCCGGCCGAGGAGGCGTACCCGGCGAAGTGCTTGAGCGTGGCGACCACCCCGGCCGCCTCGAGCCCGCGCACGTAGGCCGTGCCGACGGTGCCCACCAGGTACGGGTCCTCGCCGATCGTCTCCTCGACCCGTCCCCAGCGCGGGTCGCGGACGACGTCCAGGACGGGGGCCAGACCCTGGTGGACGCCGACCGCGCGCAGGTCGCGGCCGATCGCCCGGCCCATCTCCTCCACCAGCGGCGGGTCGAAGGCGGCGCCCCAGGCCAGCGGCACCGGATAGGCGGTGGCCCGCCAGGCGGTGAATCCGGCCAGGCACTCCTCGTGGGCGACCGCCGGGATGCCGAAGCGGCCCGCGGCGGCGATCTGCCGCTGGGCGTGGGCCAGGGCGCGGGCGCCGAGGCCGGGCTCCACGGGCGCGGTGCCGAAGGAGCGGGTCAGCTGGCCGAGCCCGCGGGTGATCAGCTCGTCGAAGTCCTCGGCGGGGTCGGCGGTCATGTCGTGCTGGTGGGGGGCGACTCCGTCGCCGTCCGTCGCGGCGCCCACCCACACGCCGTACAGCTGGGCCGTCTTCTCTTCCAGGGTCATCCGGGAGAGGAGGTCGTCGACGCGGGCGGCGGCGGGCAGGGCGGGGTCACGCCAGGGGGCGGTGGTCATGAAACTCCTGTCAGAGGTCGGTGAGCCACCAGAGGGCCAGCGAATCCGGGGATCCTGTGCGAGCTTGTACGCGGGTCGTACGAGCTTGTACGAATGTTTCGAGCTGTACTTCGAATGTTCCGGGAACCTATGGCGTCCTACCAGGTTCGTCAAGAGGTCGCGTGGCGATACGATCGCCGCCATGACACCCTCGGAGCCCGTGGAAACGCGGACAGAAGCGCGGCCGACACAGACCGCGACCCTCGCGGAGATCGCCCGCGAGGCCGGCGTATCGGCACCGACTGTTTCGAAGGTCCTCAACGGGCGGGCCGACGTCGCCCCCGGCACCCGCACCCGCGTCGAGGAGCTGCTGCGCGCCCACGGCTACCGGCGCCGCCGCGCCGAGGCGACCCGCTCGCCGCTGATCGACCTGGTCTTCCACGAGCTGGAGAGCGCCTGGGCGATGGAGGTCATCCGGGGTGTGGAGAACGTGGCCCGCGACGCCGGGCTGAGCGTCGTGCTGAGCGAGAGCGCGGGGCGGCTCACCCCCGGACGGACCTGGGCCGACCAGGTCGCCGCCCGCCGCCCGCACGGCGTCGTGCTGGTGCTGTCCGGGCTGGACGAGTCCCAGCGGGCGCTGCTGACCAGCCGCTCCATCCCGTTCGTGGTGATGGACCCGGCCGGCGACCCGGGCGCGGACGTGCCGTCCATCGGGGCGACGAACTGGCAGGGCGGCCTCGCCGCCACCCGGCACCTGGTGGAACTGGGGCACCGGCGGATCGGGGCGATCAGCGGGCCGTCGCAGATGATGTGCAGCCGGGCCCGCATCGACGGCTACCGGGCCGCCCTGGAGACGGCCGGGCTGCCCGTCGACCAGGCGCTGATCAAGACCGGCGACTTCCACCACGAGACCGGCTACCGCCTCGGCCGCGAGCTCCTCGACCGGCCCGACCGGCCCACCGCCGTCTTCGCCGGCAACGACCTCCAGGCCCTCGGCTTCTACGAGGCCGCGCGGGAACTGGGGCTGCGCATCCCGGAGGACGTCAGTGTCGTCGGCTTCGACGACCTGCCGGTGGCCCGCTGGGTGGGGCCGCCGTTGACGACCGTGCGGCAGCCGCTGACGGAGATGGCCGAGGCGGCCGCCCGGCTGGTCCTCGAACTGGCCCGGTCGACGTCGCGCGAGGCGCCGACCGCGACCCGGGTGGAGCTGGCGACCAGCCTGGTGGTGCGCACGAGCACCGGGGCGCCGCCGGCCGGGTAGGGCGGGACGGCGGCCGGGGGGCCGGGCGGACCCCGGCCGGGTCCGGCCGGAGCGGGACCTTCCTACCGGCCGGGGCGGGAGAGCCGGCCGGAGGGAGCCCGGTCGAGGAGCGGCGCACATCGGGGGAGTGAGAGCCCGGTCGCGGGCGCGGGCGGGGGGCGTGGCCGGAAGGTGACACGGGACCGGCGGGGAATCGGCCCCCACCCGCCACCGAAGTCAATCGGTTGAACGACCGAAACTTTCGGAGGTCTCCCGCCGGGAGATCCTCCAGTCGTCGACGTCGTCGGCGAGCGGCGGGGGCCCGGGATTTTCACGGGAAATTCGGCTCACGGCCGTCTTCCTAACAGTCCGCTCATGATTCGGACGTACGTTCCTGCCCGTGACGCGACTCAGGGAGCACGGCGACGACGGCGAAGACGGCGAGAACGGCGAAGGCGGCGCCGGTGGAGCGGACGGCGCCGGCGGTGCGGGAGCGGGCCGGCGGCCGAGAGTGCTGAAGGCCGCGGGCCTCGTCCTGGCCGCCGCCCTGGCCGTGGGCGCCGCGACGGCGGGCTGGGCCTACCGCCACCTCGACGGCAACATCAACGGCGTCGACATCGACAACGCGCTCGGCGACAACCGCCCCGCGAAGGCGGTCGGCACCCCCGCCCCCGCCACCTCGGCCGCCCCGCCGCCCACCGGGGCGACGAACATCCTGGTGCTGGGCTCGGACTCGCGCAGCGGCGCGGAGAACCAGAGGCTCGGCGGCGGCGACAGCACCGGCGCACGCTCCGACACCGCGATGGTCGTGCACGTCGAGGCCGGCCGGAAGACCGCCACCGTCGTCAGCATCCCGCGCGACACCCTCGTCACCCGCCCCGCCTGCCCGCTGCCGGGCGGCGGCTCGACGGCCGTGGCGTACGGCGCGATGTTCAACACCGCCTACTCGGTCGGCGGCCCCGTCTGCGCCGTCAAGACCGTCGAGTCGGTCACCGGCGTGCGCATGGACCACTACGTCGAAGTCGACTTCTCGGGCTTCGCCCGGCTCGTCGACGCGCTCGGCGGGGTCACCGTCACCACCGACGAGGACATCGACGACGACGACAGCCATCTGCACCTGCGGGCCGGCGTCCATCATCTGAACGGCACGCGAGCCCTGGCGCTGGCCCGCACCCGGCACGGCATAGGCGACGGCAGCGACCTCGGGCGCATAGGCCTCCAGCACAGACTCGTGAAGGCCCTGCTGGAGCGGATCGCCGCCACCGACCTCCTCACCCACCCGGTCCGGCTGTACGCGGCCGCCGACGCGATCACCGGCAGTCTCACCACGGACACCGGTCTGGACTCCCTGGGCGAGCTGACGGAACTGGGCCGGAGCCTGGCGGGACTGTCCGCCGACCGCGTCCGGACGGTCACCATGCCCGTGGTGGCGGCCCCCTCCGACCCCAACCGCGTGGTGGCCCGGGAACCGGCGGCCGGCGCACTGTGGAAGTCGCTGCGCTGAAGCCGGCGAAAAAAGTTTCGCGGGCGGTGTCGATCCGGCCCGCACCCGTTCGACGCAGGGGTGAGAGGCCGGGAGGGACCCGGCTCATCGGACCCGAGGAGTCACCATGCCCCGTTACCTGTCGATGGTGCGGATCGACGAGAACAACGCCCCCGCGGAGGGTCCGAGCCCGGAGCTGATGCAGCGCATGGGCGAGCTGATCGAGGAGATCACCAAGGCCGGCGTGATGCTGGAGACCGCCGGGCTGACCCCGACCGCGCAGGGCGTCCGGGTGCGCTACGAGGGCGGGAAGATCTCCGTCACCGACGGCCCCTTCACCGAGACCAAGGAGGCCGTCGGCGGCTACGCGATCATGCAGTGCAAGGACCTGGCCGAGGCCGTCGAGTGGACCAAGCGGTTCCTGAAGGTGCACGAGGAGTTCTGGACGGTGACCTGCGAGGTGCGGGAGATCGCGGAGGGCTGAGTTCGCCTTGGCCCGGACGCCCGGCAGGTGTTCGATGGGGGGTTGTGGAACAACAGCCCCCCTCGAACCC
>NZ_JAHHIT010000059.1 GCF_024539675.1 Streptomyces hilarionis
GGGCTCGGGGGCGGGGGTGAGGCGCGGGGCCGCCCACTCGGGCCTGGGGCGTGTGACTCCGTGTGAGGTGCGAGCGGGCAGCGTGCCGCCGCTCAGCGCTTCGTCTCGTACCTGGTCATGACGACGCCGCCGGGCAACGTCCGTGTCTCCACGAGGTCCAGGTTCACCCAGCCGTCGAGCGCGGCGAAGAACGGCGTCCCGCCGCCCACCAGGACCGGATGGGTGACGATCACGTACTCGTCGATCAGCCCGGCGCGCAGGGCCGCCCCGGCGAGCGTCGCGCCGCCGATGGTCATGGGGCCGCCGTCACCGGCCTTGAGCCGGGTGATCTCGGCGACGGCGTCGCCGGTGACCAGGCGGGTGTTCCAGTCGACCTTGTCGATCGTCGAGGAGAACACCACCTTCGGCGTGTCCCGCCAGTTCCGCGCGAACTCGATCTCCGCCGGGGTGGCGTCGGGCTGCTGGTCGCCGGTCGGCCAGTAGGAACTCATCGCCTCCCACAGCTTGCGCCCGTACAGGGTCAGAGCGCTCGCCTGTTCCTGTTCGAGCCACCACTGGAACAGCTCGGGGCTCGGCGGCCCGCTCCAGCCGATGTCGTCGCCGGCCGCGGCGATGTAGCCGTCCAGGGTCAGGTTCATGCCGTAGATCAGTTTCCGCATGTCCAGCCTTCCGTCGGTGGGTGTCCGGCGTGAAGACCAGCGTGGCGCGGGAAACTCATCGGCGCACGATCCGGTATCCGGCGACACGCCGAGTGTTCGGGGCTCTGCGTCGGTCTGCCCGGCCGGTGCGGGCGAGCCGGTCCTTGCCTGCCGGCGGCCCGGTCGTTCGACAGCCGCCCCGCCAAGGATCCTCAGCGGCGGGTGAGGCGGGTGAGGGTGACGCCGTTGGGGAAGGCGGTGCGCTCGGCGACGTCGAAGGCGGTGGGGTCGAAGGCGCCGTCGACCATCGGGATGCCGGAACCGGCGACGACCGGATACGTCTTGAGCAGCAGCTCGTCGATCTCGGGCAGCAGAGCGCCCGCGAGCCGGCCGCCTCCGCACAGCCACACGTCCAGGCCGGAGCCCGTCTCGTCCTTGAGCTCGCGGACGAGGGCGAGCGGGTCGCCCGGCACGACGGTGACCGCCGGGTCGACGTCCGGCTCGAGCGTGGTGGAGACGACGTACTGGCGCAGATGGGCGTACGGGCTGGTGATCCCGGTGTCGAGCGCGGGGCGGTAGGCGCCGAGGCCCATGACGACGGTGTCGAAACGCCGGTTGGGCGCGTCGGCGACGCCGACGGCCGCGCGGAGGGCGGTGGGGACGGTCTCCGGGTGCAGCGCGGTCGTCCACGTCGTGTAGGCGGCGGCCTGTCGCTCGTCACCCTGCGGAAAGAAGTCGAACTCGCCGCCGGGTCCGGCGATGCGGCCGTCCAGCGAGAGGACCTATGCCGAGCTGATGCGCGAGCTCGTCGGCCGCGTCGCCTCCTTCCGCACCGGCTACCTAGCGCTGCTGGAACTCCGCCTCGAGGCCACCCGCCGCCCGGAACTGCGCGACGTCCTCACCGAGCGGGTCCGAGCCGACGTCGACGCCAACGTCGCCTGTCACGAGGCCTCCGGCCTGCCCGGCGACGCGACGGCCGTCACACTGCTGATGCTGACGCTGAACTGGCTGATCGTCGAGCAGCTCACCCTGCCGGACGTCTTCACGGAAGCGGAGCGCGAGCAGCTGGTGACGGCCGCGGTGGAACGCGTCGTCGCGGTCGCGGGGGAGTAGCGGGCTCGGCTCTCCTCCCGCACGGTGAGGCCAGGGCCGATGTCGCGTCGGGAGCGCCGCGGAAACGTGCCGGGCGGGCCCTGGCGCGCCCCCCCCGAGCGGGGGCGGGTGCGGGGCACTCGCCCGAGGCGCTGCCCCGCACCCGCGGTAACGCTGGTCGGCTGACCGTCAGTTGAGGGTCAGAGCCGCCGTGTTGTTCGTGAGGTCCGGGTCGAAGTCGAAGGGGTGCTCGCCGAACTCGCCGAACGGCGGGTGAAGGCTCACGGCCCCGGTCGCGCCGGGCACCACGGTGTCGACGTGCAGGGAGAACGCGAAGGTGCGCCGAGTGTCCTCGAGCACCCAGTAGGGCAGGCCGCAGTCATAGCGGGGGGCGCCCGTCTGCCTCGGGTAGTAGCCGCCGGCCAGGGTGCGGGGGCGGCAGCCGGACGGCACGCCGGTGACCCGGGCCCCCTCGGGCACGATCAGCCGGACCTGGGCGACCGGGTCGCCGGAGCCGAGATTGCCGAACCACGCCGGCCCGTCGTTCTCGAAGGTGAGCTTCGCGGTGACCGTCTCGCCCGCGGCGCCGGAGACGGCGTCACCGGACACGGAGAAGTCCGCAGCGTTGTCCGCGCCGATCTGGAGAGCCGCGTAGTCGTTCTCGGAGTCGATGTCCTGCGCACCGGCGCCCGGCTCCACGCCGATGTCGAGTCGCTCGTTCAGCGCGTGCGGGGCGAGCCGCACCGTCAGGGGCTCGGGCAGCTCGAAGACCTCGCCCGGCGCGAGCGCCCGGTCGAACCGGCAGGTCGCCGTGGTGGACGGGGCGTAGTCGTCGCCGTCCGTCGAGGTGTAGGTGCAGGCGTCGTACCGGGTCAGATCTGTCAGGCCGTACGAGGCGAGCAGCCTGACGCTGAAACCGTCGGCGGTCTCGTTGCCGTTGTTGGCGATCTTCAACGGGATCGTCCGCTCGTCGCCGGGCCGGCCGTCGTCGATGGCGCCGACCGGGGCGATGGCGAGGTCGGGTCCGGAGCCCACGGTGAGCGTGGTCTCGAAGCTCTCGTGCGGGGCGGTGAGTGTGCCGCCGGGCCCGCCCGCGGCCGTCGCCTCGTACGTGATCTTCCCCTGGGCGCCCACCCGGGCGCCGTCCGCCGCGCGCAGGGTGAGGAACACCTGGTCCGCGTAGTCGCCTCCGATCGTCGGGACCACGGGCACGTGGCAGACCGCGCGGGCCCCGCTCGGCGTGCAGGTGGAGGGCCAGATGACCTCGGCGACCCCGGTGAGGCCGGATACGTCGACGGTGAGCCTGCCGTCCGTCACGGTGAAGTTCTCGTTGTCGTGGTAGAGGCCGACGCCGAGGGTGCGCGACTGCGGCCGGCCCCCGTCGCTGCCGAGCGGCAACGTGCGCTCGTAGGGCTCGTGAATCCACAACTGATCTGACTGCGGCGGGACTTCGTCGGCGAGAGCGGGCGCGGCGAGGCCGGCCGTCAGCAGGCCGGCGGCTGCCGCGACGGCGACGGTCGCGAGGCGTAAAGGGCGTTCGGCAAGCACGAATCTCATACGGATCCTTCAAGGGGCGGTCGCGTGACGGACGGCGCGCCGAGCAGCCCAGGCGCACCGGTTGGATCATCACACGGCACGGCCGCCCGCCGCGTCCGGGTTTTCCGGCCCCGCAGGGGACGACCTGGCTGGATCTTCGCTGTTCTCGAAACGCTGTGATACCACCGGTGCATGGGAATGCGGCGGTTCATCGGCGTCGACCTGGCCTGGGGGCGGACCGGCGCGCGGGGCCGCCCCAACGAGACGGGCGTCGCGGTCGTCGACGCGGCCGGAACGGTGATCGACTGCGGCTGGACCCGCGGTGTCGACGAGACGATCGAGTGGATCATCCGGGCGGCCGCCGACGGATCGGCCTCGGCCTTCGTGGACGCTCCCCTCGCCGTCGACAACCCCACGGGTCAGCGGCCCTGCGAGCGGGAGGTCGGCCGACGGTACGGACGATGGAAGGTGAGCGCGAACAGCACCAACCTGAACTCCCGCCACCAGGCCGGGGTCCTGGTGCGTGAGCTGCTCGAGGAAGCGGGCTGGACCTACGACGACGGGATGCACGGACCGCCGGACGACGGACTGGTCCTGTCCGAGTGCTATCCGTACACCACCCTCGTCGGCGCGGTCGAACTCGGCTACGACCTGGAACGCCCCCGGTACAAGCGGCCGGGACGCCGACCGCAACCGGGCTGGAGACTGGCGCGGGCGCAGGTGTGCGACGGGCTGATCGCCCGTCTCGCGGGCCTGGCCGAAGCCGACCCGCCGCTGCTCCTCGCCTCCCACCCGGTCTCCCGCCGGCTCATGACCGAGCCGTCACCCGAGCGGGACGCCGCCTACAAACATCGCGAAGACCTCATCGACGCGCTGCTCTGCGCCTGGACGGCCGCCCTGTGGTCCCGGCACGGCCTCGCGCGCTGCCAGGTGCTCGGGGAGGAGGTTCCGGCGACGCCCGGAGCGGCGGCCACGATCATCGCGCCCGCACGTCCCGAACAGCGCCGTGCCCGCGCGGGGGAGTGAGCCGGGCACGGGGGCGAAGGGCCCGGACTTCACCTGGCTCGTTCAGTGGGCGCCCACGGTGCGCAGGGCGTGGGCGGGGCGTGCGGCGGGGCGGCGCGCCAGCCACTCCTGGTAGACGGGCGCCTGCCGGGCCGCCTCCCAGTAGGCCCACTCCAACGACGGGAACCCGGCGTCGAGTTCGTCGGCCGTGCGCGCGACGAGCATCAGCCGCACGCCGATCGGGTCACCGTGCAGGGGCCGGATGACGAGGTCGGACCGAGGCGGGAGGGCCGTCGGCTGGCTGACGGTGACGACCTCGCCGATGGCTGCCTGGAAGTAGGCGGTGAGGTAGTCGCCGTGCAGGACGTCCGGCTCGATCCCGGCGGCGCGCAACACCCGGTACACGCCGTCCCATTCGCCGTCGACGGTGGCGTCCACCATCCAGCGGTCGTGCGCGAGGTCGGCGAGCCGCACTTCGTGCCGGGCGGCCGCGGGATGGTCGGCGGCCATGGTCACGAACTGGGGTTCGCGTTCCACGAGGACCCGCAGGCACAACCCGTTCGGGACGCGGAGCGGGCTGCCCTCGACCTCGTGCACGAAGGCCAGGTCGAGTCGGCCTTCGGCCACCTGCCGCAGCAGGGCGTTCGCGGACGCGTCCATCTTCAGGCTGGGTTCGACCGAGGGCATGCGGGCGCGCAGCCGCCTGAGCCAGCCGGGGACCGCCCGGCTGGCCGTGGCGCCGATGCGCAGCCGTGGACCGCCCGCCTCGCGGGCGGCCGCGGCGCGGGCCTGGATCACGATCGCGGAGACCTCGGCGACCAGGGGCCGGGCCCGGCTGACCACGACGTGGCCCAAAGGAGTGGGGCGACTGCCCGTGCAGTCACGGGTGAAGAGCAGACCGCCCAGCAGTTGCTCGATGCGGCGCAGCTGTGTGCTCAACGAGGGCTGGCTCATGCCCAGTTCGCGGGCGGCCTTGTGCAGACTGCCGGTGTCGGCGATGGCGCACAGCACACGGAGGTGCCTCACCTCGAGCTCCATGCGCGGAGCGTAAGGGCTTGGCCTGATAGCGCGCCAGATGTTCAAACGCGAATGAAACAACACGAGTCGCCCCGATAGCCGTGGGCTATCGCCTGTTGCCATCATCCGCCGGGCCGCATCGGTGTCCCACACTCGGGTCGATCCATCGTTCACCACCCCACACGAACGAGTAGGAGCCCCCCACATGACGTCCACCCCCACGTCCTCGACGCCCGCGAAGACCTCCAGACGACTGCTGGCCCTCGGTCTCGGCGCGGCGTTCGCGGTGCTCGGCGGCGCGCTTCCGGCGAGCGCCCAGAGCACCGGCTCCGCCGGCTCGACGACCGCCGCCGTCCCCTCCGCCGTCATCGGCGCCGGCTACACAGGTTCGGCCCGGGAAGCGGCCGACAACAAGGCGTTCTTCGAGGCCGTCCTCACGTCGGTCGCGAAGAAGCAGGCGGCCAACCCCGGCCTGCGCTCGGTGACCGTGTACTACAACGCCTCCCAGGCTCCGTCCTTCCGTTCTCAGATATCGAGCGCCGCCTCGGTCTGGAACAGTTCCGTGAGCAACGTGAAACTCCAGTCCACGTCCGGCGGCGCGGACTTCTCCTACTACGAGGGCAACGACTCCCGGGGGTCGTACGCCTCCACCAACGGGCACGGCAGCGGCTACATCTTCCTCGACTACGCCCAGAACCGGCAGTACGACTCCGTCCGCGTCGCTGCGCACGAGACCGGCCACGTGCTGGGGCTGCCCGACCACTACAGCGGCCCGTGCAGCGAGTTGATGTCCGGCGGCGGCCCCGGCACGTCCTGCACGAACCGCTACCCGAACGCCACCGAGCGGTCGCGCGTGAACCAGCTGTGGGCCAACGGTCTCGCCAAGGCCCTCGACAAGCTGAACAAGGTGCGCTGACGACAACCTGAACAAGGTGCCCTGAGAGCCGGCTGGCCCCCAGGCCCGTCGCACGCGGAGCGGGCCGTGCCCCTGCGGCACGGCCCGCTCCGGCGCGTCCGAGCGGGTCACCCCTTCAACGCGCTCCCCGTCTCCTAGTCCTCACCCTCACCCTCGTCCTCGTCTTCGAAGAAGTCGCCGACCTCGTCGACGACTTCGGCCGCGACCATGCCGCCGACGACGCCGACCGCCAGGCCCGCGGCGCCGGCGGCGACGGCGGTGCCCATGCCCGGCCCGGAGCGGTGGTGCGAGCCGTGGTGGTCGTCGTGGCCGTGGTGGCCGCCGTGCCCGTGGCCGTGGCCCGCGTACGGGTCCCCGTGCCCGTCGGGGGCGTGGGTGGCATAGGAGCCGCGGTGTTCCACCAGCTGCCGGATCCAGCCGTCGACCAGCGTGTTCCAGTCCTCGGTGGCGTCGTGGGGGACGGTGAAGCGGGTGAGCGCGTCATGGCCGGACGTGAACAGGCCGGCGCGCTTGTCGGCTTCCAGCACGACCTCGAGGCCGGCCGGGCCGGCGAGGAAGGTGAGCTCCAGCTCGTTGAGCCGGTGCGCGTACTGCGGCGCGGGGGTGAGCTCGATCTCCTGGTAGAAGGGCAGTTGCTGGCCGGTGCCCCCGATGTGGCCGAGTTCCAGGTCGGCGGACCTGAACCCGAACCCGAGTTGCCCCAGAGCCTCCAGGATCGCCTCCTGGACGGGCAGCGGACCGATCGCGAGCGGGTCCAGGTCGCCCTTGTCCTTGGCCCCGGCGACCGCCAGCTCGGTGCGGACGCCGAGCACGATGCCCAGCGGCTGCCCGTACAGTTCGGTGACCGGACTCTCCCACGGCAGGCCGACGCGGAACGGGACGCTGCGGTGCTCTCCCTCGCCCAGGCGGAAGCCGCCGCCGACGGTGAACCTCTCGAAGACGACGCCGCCCTCGCTCTCACCGTCCTCGTGCTCCGCCTCGACGCGGGCGACGAGTTCGACAGTGATGTGGTCGATGTCGAAGTCGGCGTTGCCGCCCCGGAGATGGACCTGCCCCGACAGGGCGCCGCCGGGAAGGGCGGCGCCGGGGTCGAGGACCGTGTCCACCGTGGGCCCGCCCACACCGAGCGAGCCGAGCAGCCGTTTGAACACCATGGGGGCGTTCACTCCTTTACGTGCGTGTCACTTGCGGTGCCGGGCCGGGCGCGACGCCGCACCCCGGGGAACGATGCCTGCCGTCGGCGCGTTGACCCGTGGGAGTCGGCAGAGCGTGAGCGGCACGTGCCCGACTTCGCCTCCCACCGCTTCTACATTGCTGTAGAAGCATAGGGGTGGGACGGCCCGGCACGCACGCGCGACGTCGCGCCGGGGACGATCGGCTGAAAAGACACCCTGGATGGCGTTCAAGAGGCCTTCCACCGGCCGCCGGTGACGTCCCGGAAGCCGGACGCGGGGAGCCGGCGCCCTGTGACGGCACGACGGGCGCGCTTGCCGAACGGGCATGATCGGGCGGCGGCTAGCATCTGCCCATGCCTTTACGTCGCAGTCATG
This sequence comes from Streptomyces hilarionis, assembly GCF_024539675.1. Lineage (GTDB taxonomy): Bacteria > Actinomycetota > Actinomycetes > Streptomycetales > Streptomycetaceae > Streptomyces > Streptomyces hilarionis. Next base: position 7,755 of record NZ_JAHHIT010000059.1, read on the forward strand.
ACAACCTGGCCGCCCTGCCGCGCGATCCCCGGGCCGACGAGTACCCGATGCCGAGCGTGCCGTACGGCTGGTACGCGGTGCTGCGCAGCCGTGAACTGCGGCCGGGCAAGGTGGTCAGCCTGCACTACTTCGGCCGGGCGCTCGTCGCCTTCCGGGGAGCCGACGGCCGGGCAGCCGTACGGGACGCGCACTGCCCGCACTACGGCGCGCACCTGGGCGCGGGCGGGAAGGTCGTGGACGGCACGGTGGAGTGTCCGTTCCACGGGTGGCGGTTCGGCCCGGACGGCCGGTGCGTGGAGGCCCCCTTCGCGGTGCACACCCCCAAGGTCTCCCTCGGCGGCTTCCCCGTCCGCGAGCACAGCGGGCTGGTCTTCGTGTACGCCGGGCCCGGCGAGCCGTCGTGGGAGGTGCCGGAGATCCCCGAGACGGGCGCGAAGGAGTTCGCCGCGCCGATCGACGACACCTGCCGGGCCCGCATCCACATCCAGGAGATGCGCGAGAACATCGTCGACGAGTCCCACTTCCACTTCATCCACGGCCAGAGCGAACCCCCCGTCCAGGACTGGCGGTCCGACGGCCCGTTCGCCGAAGCCCGCGGCCGGATCTCCCGCCGCGTCCTCGGCCGGGTCATCGACAACACCTTCGACGCGTTCATGTACGGGCCCGGAGTCATGGTGGTGCGCACCCACGGCCCCGTCCTGTCGGTGACCGCCATCGCCCTCAGCACGCCCGTCGACGACCGCACCAGCGAACTGCGGATGCTGTACTACATCCGCAAACCGGCCCGGCTGCCGTTCCTGACGCCCCTGGCCAAGCTCGTCTTCCGCAAGGAGGCGCTGGGCGAGGTGCGCGAGGAGGTCGGGATCTGGGACCACAAGGTCCACCAGGCGCGCCCCGTCCTGCTTCCCCACGAGAAGGGCATCAAGGCCCTGCGCCGCTGGTACGCGCAGTTCTATCCGGCCGACTGACGGATCCGCTGGGCCGACCGAGGGTCAGGAACCGCCTCAGCCGTACTGACGTGCAGACAGGGGGAGTGCCGTCGACGCCGTCCCGGACCGGGACGGCGCAGGGCTGCGGCGGCCGACGGACGGATGCGGGTACGGACTTCATGGATGCACACCCGGACGACGTAGTGGAGTTCGCGCTCCTGCTGACGCGTCTGAAGAAGCGCACGAACCACAGTTACGCGGCGCTGGCCGGCCGTCTGGGCATGACTGCTTCCACGGTGCACCGTTACTGCACCGGAGAAGCGGTCCCCCCGGACTTCGCCGGGATCGCGCGGTTCGCCGCGCTCTGCCGGGCCACTCCGGAGGAACGCACCGAGCTGCACCGCCGGTGGATCCTCGCCGTCGCGGCACGGCAACGCACCCGGCCGTCCCGTGCCCGGCGGGCGCCGACGCCCTGCGGCGTCACGGACCCCGCGGCGACGACGGCGTCCTCCGGCCCCGGCGGTCCCGCGGACGGGGCCGCTGCACCGCCACCGGTGCCGTCGCCCACCCCGCACCCGGGGACGACCGTCCCGAGTGCCCCGGCCCCCCACCCGGGGCGCGCCGCGTCGAGCGACGCGAGCTCGCGCTCCGGGCACCCCCGCCATCGGCCTCGGCGGCGGCGAGCTGTGGCACTGGCAGTCCTGCTCGCCCTCGCCCCGGGCGCCCTCACGGCATCCGCCGCCGACCTTCCGCCCGACAGGACCGAGCCGTCGGCTGCCACCCGCACCGCCCCGCCGGGCACGTCCACGCCGGTCACTCGCGGCGGCGGCAGCGAGGCCGGCGGGCAGGAGAGCCGGGCCACCGCCGATGCCGTCCCGCCGTCGGCCTCCCCCCGCACCACCGCGCCCGAACCCTCCGCGTCGGCCACGCACAGCGCCGGCGGAACGCGGGAGAGCGGGACGAGTGTCCGTACGACGCCGCCGTCGTCCCCGCTCACCTGGACCGTCGACTCCCACCTCTGGGGAGAACTCGGGTGCGACCACGACTACGTCATCGCCCGGCCGCCGCAGCAGGTCCCGCCGCCGCCCCACCCGGCCGACGCCGAGCAGTGGGCCGCTTCCCAGGGCGCCGTGCACGGGCGCGACACCCAGGTGCGGATCACGGTGCAGGGGCGTGGCTCCGCCGCCGTCCTCCTGGAGGCGCTGCATGTGCGCGTGGTGCGGCGGGCCGACCCTGCCGGACGGCCAGGGGACATCGCCTATTCCATGGCCGACGGCTGCGGAGCCACACTTCAGCCCCGCTACTTCTCCGTGCACCTGGACGCGCGCAGGCCCCTGCCCCGTGTCATGCCGGCCGGCCGCCCGGACTCACCGAGTTTCGCGGTCGACTTCCCCTACCGCGTCTCCTCCCGGGAACCGGAGGTTCTGCTGGTCCTCGCGGACACCGAGTCCTGCGCCTGCGACTGGTACCTCGAACTCGACTGGGCCTCGCAGGGCCGCAGCGGCACGGTGCGCATCGACGACCACGGCCGGCCGTTCCGGACCACCGGCATCGAGGGGCTGCCTCACTACAGGTACCGCAGACCCGCCGGCTGGGTCCCTCTGACCCCTGCCGGCGACAGCGCCACTACGGGCCGCTGACGAGCGGGGCCGGCCGCGTCCCATTGACCGGCCGACCCCGCGCGCGCGGTCCACGCGTCCCGGAACGCCATCCCAGGGACACCTGTTTCCGCAGCTCGACAGGGGTGGGACGGACTCGCCGTCCCGGCTGGGGCGGCAACCGTTGGCGGGGGTCCCCGCCGTCCTGGAGTCTGTGGACGTCGCACCGGCCGAGGCGGCACGACCGCCGGGCCGCACGACGGAACGACCTCCCTGCGCCTGTTCTCCGGGACACCTGTGTGCCCGGGCCGTGTCCGACGCGGCGCCCCGAGCGCCGTCCGGTGACGCAGGAAACACCCATGTTCGCGTTCTTCGTATCCAGAGAAGGAAGTCACCGCATGAACAGCAGCACTCCCGCACGCCGTCGCCCGGTCCGCAGCGCGGCCCTCGCCGCCGGCCTGGTCCTTGCTCTCGGGCTCGGCGCGGCGGCCCAGGCCTCGGCCGCCGCACCCCGGACCGCCGGAGCCGCGGCCAGGATCTCGTCCCCGTCCATCGCGGTCTCGGACTCCGACGCGTCGCTGTCGGGCCGGCAGATGATCCGCGTGCTGAAGTCCCTGCTGCCCAAGGGCGGGAAGATCTACGACCAGCAGAGCCAGGAGGGCTACGCCGCGCTGGTCTGGGACGACGGCCGCGGAAAGAGCATGATCGGGGTCAACGCCCAGGACGACATGGGCGACGTCCTCGAAGGGCACATGGGCTGCGAGGGCACGTACATCGAGTGCCAGGCCCTCACGCTGGCCGACGGCACCCAGGTGAAGCGGGCCAAGCGGGCGTCGGAGAAGGGCGGCTCCGCCGTCGTGTGGCTGGTCGACACCCTTCACCCCGACGGTCGCCGGGTCATCGTCCAGGAAGTGAACTCCTACGCCGAGAGCGGCCCGGTGACGCGACCGCAGCCCCCGCTCTCGCTCGACCGCCTTCAGGCCATCGCCCTCGACTCCCGCTGGGCCGGCTGACCGCCTCCCCGGTGAGGCGGGCCTCGGCCCGCCTCACCGCGTCCGGGCGGTCGCGGTGGTCGACGACGGCGACACCGGCATCCGGCCGGTCGGCGGGGATGCAAAGGCCGTGCTGCTTCGACCCGTCAGCTCGCGGCGGTGGCGGTGAGGGCCGGGTAGTCGGTGTAGCCGCGGTGGTCGCCGCCGTAGAAGGTGGCCGGGTCGGGTGCGTTGAGCGGCGCGCCCGTGCGGATGCGGTGGGGCAGGTCGGGGTTGGCCAGGGCGGAGGCGCCGACCGTGACGACGTCGGCCAGACCGGAGTCGAGATCGGCGAAGCGGGTGTCGAGCGGGCTGCCGGCGCGGTTGACGAGCAGCGCGCCGGACCACTGCCGGCGCATCCGCTGGAGCAGTTCCTCGTCGGGCCCCTGGATGACGTGCAGGTAGGCGAGGTCGAGCGGGGCGACGGCGTCGAGCAGCGCCGGGTAGACGTCGTGGGTGTCGTGCTCGGTGATGTCGTTGTAGGGGTTGCCGGGGGACAGGCGCAGACCGGTCCGGTCGGCGCCGATCTCGGAGGCGACCGCGGACGTCACCTCGGCGACGAAGCGGATGCGGTGGGCGACGGGACCGCCGTACCGGTCGGTGCGGTGGTTGGCGTGGGCCGAGAGGAACTGGTGGAGGAGGTAGCCGTTGGCGCCGTGGAGCTCGACGCCGTCGAACCCGGCGGCGACGGCCGCGGCCGCCGCGTGGCGGAACTCGTCGACGACGCCGGTGATCTCGTCGGCGGTGAGGGCCCGCGGAACGGGCATCTCCTGGGGGCCGCGGGCGGTGAACATGACGCCACGGGGCCGGACGGCCGACGGGGCGACGGGCGTGCGGTGGTGCGGGGTGTTGTCCGGGTGGGAGATGCGGCCGGTGTGCATGAGCTGGACGACGATGCGGCCGCCCTCGGCGTGCACGGCGTCGGTGACCCTGCGCCAGCCGGCCATGTGGGCGTCGGTGTAGATGCCCGGGGTCAGCAGGTAGCCCTGGCCGTCGTCCGAGGGCTGGGCGCCCTCGGTGATGATCAGGGCCATCGAGGCCCGCTGCCGGTAGTACTCGACGTTGAGTTCGCCGGGTGTGCCGTCGGGCAGGGAACGGTCGCGGGTCATGGGCGCCATGGCGAGCCGGTGCGGCAGTTCCATGGCGCCGACGGCGACGGGGGTCCAAAGAGTCATGGGGCTTCGCTTTCTGCTGGTCACATTCGTCGGGTGAGCGGTCAGGGGCAAGGGGGAGGCGCGACGCGATCGCCGTGGCGGACCGGTCGTCCAGCGGTGAGCTGCGGGGGAGAGAAGGCGACGGAGGTCAGTGCGGTCCGTTGCCTCGGGTCGACCGGCGCGAGGTCGAGCACGACGTCGTCCGGCGCGGGCGGCTCCGGCAGTCCGTGGCCGGACGCCTCGTCGACGCCCGCCTTCCCGACGCGTGCCCCGCAGCGCGGCCCGGCCGTGGCGATCATGTGTACGCCGGTGTGCTCCGGCCAGTTGGACTGCGTCGCCGCCGACCGCGCCGCCCGCGCGGTCGATCAGCACCGGCAGGTCGTCCCGCGCGGATCGCGGGTGGACGGTGGTCCTGCTGCGCGGTCCTTAAGGCCTCGCAGAGGCCTTCGCCGCGAGGGCGGCCGCGGGACGGGTCGTCGCGTGCTTACCGCTGCCGGTGGCGGGGCAGTGATGATCTCCATGACGAGCGCGACACAGCACTACGGTCTCCTGTGGACCGACCCGGACGGCACTCCGCAGGCGTCCGCCGGCAGGTACGACAAGCGGTCCGCGAAGCACCGGCGCACCGAGCTGAAAGCCGTGGGCTGCACCTGTGTGGAGATCGTGCAGGTCAGGCCCGGTGAAGTTCCCGAGCCGGTGTCCTGAGCGAGGCGGCACGCTCTGCCGCCTCGACCGCGTGGGCGAGGAGTGCGGACGGCTCCGCCTTACCCGGCGGGTGTCTCCCGGCCGTGGCCCCTGACCGACTTCTCGATGGTGCGCGCGCACTCGGTGAACGCGTCGACCTGGTCGGGGGTCAGATCGCGCACGGAGATCTGCTCCAGGGCGCGCCACATGTCGGCGATCGGCTCCTGCAGGGCGCGTCCGGCATCGGTGAGGCTCACCACCATGACCCGCCGGTCGTGGGGGGCGGGCTCCCGGGTGAGCAGCCCGGCTTCCTGCATGCGGCGCAGCGACTTGGAGACGGTGGAGTGGTCGAGGCCCACCCGCTCCAGCAGCTCGCCCTGCGTCTGGCCGTCGCGGTCGAAGAGCTGCATCAGCAGCAGTTCCTGTCCCGGGTGCAGGTTCAGGGCGCGCAGCATCGCGGCGGCGTGGGCGCGGTGGGCGCGCGCGAGCTGGAAGATGGCGTAGCTCAGACGCCCGTCGCGTGCCGCGTACGGCAGTTCCGATGCGGAGGTGTCGGACATGGTTCGCTCCCTGGCCTGAAGAATCGACGGTGACCGGTCAGTCGACGGTGAGCACGATCTTGCCGCGGTTGTGGCCGGCGTCGCTCGCCTCCTGCGCCTTGGCGGCATCGGCCAGCGGATAGGCGGCGCTGATCGTGGTCACCAGTGTGCCGTCGGCGGCCTCCCGGGCCAGCTCGGCCAGGCGGGCTGCGGAGCGGCGCTGCGGGCCCTCCGCGAAGACGACGCCGAGCTCGCGGGCGCGGAAGTCGGCGGTCGTGACGATCCGGTCGGTGCCGCCGCGCAGGGTGATCGAGTCCTCCAGCGCGCCCTTTCCCGCGGCGTCGAAGACGGCGTCCACCCCGTCGGGGGCGAGCTCGCGGACGCGCTGGACCAGGTTGTCCCCGTAGACCAGCGCGGTCGCGCCGAGCGAGGTGACGTACTCCTGGTTGGCCGCTCCGGCCGTGCCGATGACGCGGGCGCCGCGTGCGACGGCGAGCTGGACGGCGATGGTGCCGAGCGCGCCGGACGCTCCGTGGATCAGCAGTGTGTCGCCCGAGGCGACGCCGAGCAGGTCCAGCACGCGTTCGGCGCCGTCGCTCGCCACGGGCAGGGCGGCGGCGTGTGCCCAGTCGAGGCCTGCCGGCTTGGGCGCGAGGACGGCCGCGGACGCCAGGGCGTACTGGGCATAGGAGCCGGTCTCCGACCAGCCCAGGACCTCGTCGCCGACGGCCAGGTGCTCGACGCCTTCGCCGACGGCGTCCACCACCCCGGCGATCTCCCCGCCGGGGACGGCGGGCAGCGTGGTGGGGAAGATGGCCTCCATGACGCCGGAGCGGATCTTGCCGTCCACCGGGTTGACGCCGACGGCCTGTACGCGCACCCGGACCTGGCCGAAGCCGGGCTCGGGAACGTCGATCTCCGTCTCGTGCAGAACGTCGGTGCCGCCGAACGCGTCGAAGACGATGGCCTTCATCACGGTGATCTCCTCGGGTGAGGTGTCCCGCCGACCACTTCTGTGGCCAGCCACATAAAAGTAGCACCGATTGTGTGGCTAGCCAAGTAATCCCTGCGGGCGACGGGATTCCGATCGTGCCGGGTCCGGTGGCGAGGGTGCGATGATCCTCTCCTCTCCGGTGGGCCTGGCGACGCCGTGCCCACCGGACCGTACCGACGAGGAATGCGAAGGACCGATGATGCTGAACGTGGGCCAGCGGGTACGGCTGGCGGCGGACCTCCGGCTGGCCGGCTCGGCGACCCCGGCCGCCGAACTCCCCGAGGAGGCCGGCGCCTTCGTCGCCTCGGTGGCCTTGGCGGCGGGGGTGGAAGGCGTGGTCGAGCGCGTGGACGAGCACCACCGGCAGCAGAGCCGCGAGGTCCGCGAGTACCTGCGCCTCAAGTCGCTCCTCGACGACTTCGGCCATCAGATGCCGCCGGCGAGCAGAGGGCAGTTGGAGGAGCAGGTGGAGGCCTTGGAGGACCATTGGGCCGCCCATCAGCGACGGATGCTCCGCGTCACGGTCCGCGTCCGGCTCGACAACGGCTTCGTCCTCGACGAAGCCCCCGAGGAGGCTTTCACCGCCGCCTGATGGGGATCCCCGTCCTGCCGTCCTCGGTCGTCCCGCCCGTGGTGGCGCGGGCTTGACCGGATGGTGCCTCCGTTTTACTCTCGACTCAATGCGGAGGTGGCCTCCGTTTCGTCGGATCAGGGATCGTGTGCGCCAGGAGGGCCCATGAGCGCCGGAGGACAGCAGGGGCGCAGGCCCCGCGCGGATGTCCAGCGCAACCGTGCCGCCCTCATGGAAGCGGCGCAACGTCACTTCCTGAAGTACGGGGTCGGCACGTCGCTGGAGGCGGTGGCCAAGGAGGCGGGTGTCGGTCCCGGCACCTTGTACCGGCACTTCCCCACCCGGGAAGCGCTGCTGGCGGCCGTGCTCCAGACGCGCTCCGAAGAGCTGGTGGCACGTCAGGCGCAGATCGCGCGGCTCGGTGACGCCGACAAGGCGCTGGAACAGTGGCTGCGCGCGCTGGAGGAGTACTTCAGCGCGTTCAGCGGACTGCCCGAGCCGCTCATGGCCGCCGCCCGGGCGCAGGATCCGGACAACCCGCTCACCCTTCCCTGCGACACCGTCATCTCCGCCACCGAGCAGTACGTGCGCGCCGCTCAACTGGCGGGGTGCGTGCGCAAGTCGGTGAAGGGGTACGACCTGTTCCTCGCGGCGATCTCCGTCGCCTGGCTCAAGGGCGCCGGCGCCGCGGAGGAGGAGTCGCTGGACCGCGTCCGCGCGCTCATCGCCGTCGGCTACCGCGAGCAGCACGCCGAGGCGTAGGCCCCGACCGGCAAAGGCGCGGGAACGACCGGAGACCACCGGACTCCCGAAGGCCACCCTGCGCGTCGTCCGACGCTCCCACGGCGATCACATCGCGCCGCCCTGGGGCGGTGCGTCTTCCAGAAGGACACATCATGAAGATCTCAGTCGTCGGCGCGGGCTCGATCGGCGCCAACCTCGCCCGCACGCTCGGTGCGGCCGGTCACGACGTCCAGGTGGCCGCAGCGCGCGGACCCGAGGCCGTCCCGCCCGCGGCGCTGGAGGCCGGCGCCCGCGCCGTCGCGCTCGACGACGCCGTCCACGACAGGGACGCCGTCATCCTGGCCGTCCCCTTCGGCGTGGCGGGACAGCTGGCCGAGCTGTTCGCCTCCGTCCCTGCCGAGACGGTGGTCATCGACACCTCCAACTACTACCCGCACCTCAGTGGCCGGATCGAGGCAGTGGAGGGCGGCGCCGTGGAGAGCGTGTACATCTCCGAGCTCCTCGGTCGCCCCGTCGTCAAGGCGTGGAACGCCGCCCTGGCCGAGACCCAGCGCACGAAGGGCGTTCCGGCCGGGACGCCCGGACGCCTCGCCATCCCCGTCGCGGGCGACTCCGAGGAAGCGAAGCGTGTGGCCATGACTCTGGTGGACGACACCGGATTCGACCCCTACGACGCAGGAACGCTGGCCGACTCCTGGCGTCAGCAGCCCATGGGCCCCGCCTACTGCACCGAGCTGACCCTGGACGAGCTCCCGGCGGCCCTGGCCGCCGCCGACCGCGCCAAGGACGCGGCCGTACGCGAGAGCATGGGCGAGCGCTTCGCCGCCCTCGGCGCCGATCCCACCCTGGAGGACGTCGTCGAGATGAACCGCGCCGCCCACAGGTGACCACCCGCGTCGCCGGCCCGCGAAGCACGAGGACCGTGAGCCGCGTCGTGCGAGGGCTCACGGTCCCGTCGTCGTCCGGCCCCCGCGCTTCACCGCACCTCGCGGGCGGGTCGGCCAGGCGGCCAGGCGGCCGGACGGCGGTCAGGCGGCCGATCGGTCCGTCAGCCGGTCAGGGCGCCCACGGCCCGAGCATGTCCTTCATCGCGTCGGTCAGGGCGATCTGCAGCAGCGGGCCGTAGGTGATCCGGCCGACGCCGAGGCGGCGGAAGCGCTCGAGGTCGTGCTTGACGGGATGCGCCGTGGAGTTCACCGGAACGCCGACGGCGTCGGTGACCGCGGTCAGCAGCGCGTCGGCGTCCTGGATGCCCACCGGGTAGACACTGTCGGCGCCGGCCTGCTCCAGGGCGTGCAGGCGCCCGATCGCCTCGTCGAGGACGGCGGAGGCATCCTCCGCGTGGAGGAAGAGGTCGGTGCGCCCGTTGATCCAGACCGGGATGCCGGCGTCGTCGGCCGCTGCGCGCAGACCGGCGATGTAGTTCGCGTGTTCCTCGGTGGTGCGCACACGTCCGCCCTCCGAGTGGACGGTGTCCTCGATGTTGAGGCCGACACCGCCCGCTTCGGTGAGCCCGGCGATGAGGTCCGCGGGTTTCTGCCCGTAGCCCGCCTCCAGGTCCACGGAGACGGGAACGTCGACCGCCGCGATGATGGGCCTGACGGCGGCCAGCACCTCCTCGAAGGTCTGCCCCTCGTGGTCGGCGGCGCCACGGGAGTCGGCGAGCGGATGGCTGCCGATGGTGAGCGCGGGGAATCCGGCGCCGACGGCCGTCCGCGCGGACCAGACGTCCCAGACGGTCGGCAGGACCAGCGGCTTGTGGTCGGCGTGCAGCTGCTTGATTCGTTGAGCCCGCTCAACGGTCGTACGAATGTCCATGTCGAGGACGCTACCCCGCGGGTCCGCCGCCACAACGTGCCGACGGCGCGTCGTGGCGGCGATGCGATCATGGAAGCCGTTGTGCGGATCGGACAGGGGAGGCACATGACCAGGACCGTCGGCGGGGCTGTGTGGACGTTCTCCCTGGACGAGGACGACGACTGGGTCCCTTCCAGGGAGCCCTCGGCGGGCGAGAACCTCCGGCGGGCGGTGGAGACCCTGCTCCTGGGCATCGCCTCGGCCGGGGCCGCGCAGACGTACCTGGCGGCCTGGCGTGCCGACTCGCAGCGCCACGGCGCCGGGTTCACCCTGGGGACCGCCTCGGCGCAGGCGGAGCGCGTCGGTCCGGACCTCGTCAGGCTCGTCGACCTCCACGGGCAGTTCGAGGACTGCGGCATCGCGGCCGACGAGTTCGAGGCGATGCTGTGCGACTACGCGCGGGCGGCCCGAGCCGACGAGAGGGAGCACGGCTGAGGGTCCCTGCTCCGGCGGCTGCCGCCCGCACCGGATGCGCCACGACGGCACAGGCCGACGCGCCACCACGACACAGGGCCGGGGCGACGCGCCACCGGGGCACGGGGCCGAGGCGGGACTCGAAGGCCCGCGCTCGCCCACCGCGTACCGCATTCCGCAACGGATCCCGCCGGCACCGGCCGCGAGATCCGAATCCCGCACCGGGGATCAGGCGGCGACGAGCTCCTTCTCGCGCTCCGGCGCCTTGACCTGGGGCTTCTTGTTCGGCAGGGAGAGCCGGAAGACCTTGCTCCAGGCGGAGAGCACCTGCTTGGGCAGCGGCCCGGTGACGTACTCCAGCTCGTACTTCTCGAACAGCGCGCGCACCTTCACCGCGACCTCGGCGTACCGGTTGCTCGGCAGGTCCGGGAAGAGGTGGTGCTCAATCTGGTGGGAGAGGTTGCCGGTCATGAAGTGCATGGCCTTGCTGCCGCTGATGTTCGCCGAGCCCATCATCTGGCGCAGGTACCACTGGCCGCGCGTCTCGCCCTTGATCGACCGGCGCTCGAAGACCTGCACGCCCTCGGGGAAGTGCCCGCACATGATCACCGAGTGGGACCAGATGTTGCGGACCAGGTTCGCGGTGAACGTGGCGGCGAGCGTGGTGAGGAACGAGGGGCCCGACAGCGCGGGGTGGATCACGTAGTCCTTGAGGACCTGCTTGCGGATCTTGCGGCCCACGGCCCTGGCCCGCGCGCGGAACTCCGGGTCCTTGCGGCGGCGCTTGTTCAGGTTCTTGCCGAGCTCGAGGTCGTAGGCGGCGATGCCGTACTCGAAGAAGCAGGCGTTGATGAAGTTCCACAGCGGCTGGCCGAGGTGGATCGGGTGCCACTTCTGGTCCTCGTCGACGCGCATGATGCCGTAGCCGAGGTCGTTGTCCTTGCCGATCACGTTGGTGTACGTGTGGTGCAGCTCGTTGTGCGAGTGCTTCCACTGCTCGGCCGGCGAGACGTGGTCCCAGTCCCAGGTCGTGGAGTGGATCTTCGGGTCCCGCATCCAGTCCCACTGGCCGTGCAGGACGTTGTGGCCGATCTCCATGTTGTCCATGATCTTCGCCACGGACAGACCGGCGGTGCCGATCAGCCAGGCGGGCGGGAAGATCGAGAACAGCAGCACGCCCCTGCTGACCAGCTCGAGCTTGCGCTGCGCCGAGATGACCTTGCGGATGTAGGCCGCGTCCTTCTCGCCGCGGGAGGCGATCACCTCGTCGCGGATCGCGTCCAGCTCGCGGCCGAGCTCCTCGATCTGCTCGGCGGTCAGGTGGGCGGTGGGGTCGATAGCGGTCAAGGTGGTCCTACCGTTCGATGTCGCAGGGGCCCGCCGCGGCGGACACGCAGGTCTGGATGAGGACGCCCGGCTCGGCCTCGGTGATCTCGCCGGTGCGCAGGTCACGGACGGCGCCCGCCTTGAGCGGCGTGACGCAGCCGAAGCAGATGCCCATACGGCACCCGGAGGGCATGAGCACGCCGGCCGCCTCGCCGACGTCCAGCAGCGGCGTCGCGCCGTCCGCCTCGACGGTCGTGCCGGTCGTGCTGAACGTGACGTCGCCACCGCCGCCCTCGGGGGCGACGACGATGCCGGGGCGGAAGCGTTCGGTGTGCAGGCGGTCCGGGACGCCGTGCTCGCTCCAGTGCTTCTCGGCGGCGTCGAGCAGGCCCGCGGGCCCGCAGGCCCAGGTCTCGCGCTCGGTCCAGTCGGGCACGAGTTCGCCGAGACGGGCGATGTCGAGCATCCCGTCGGTGTCGGTGTGCACTTCGGTGAGACGCAGCTTCTCGGCCGCGACCAGGTCGTGCAGTTCGTCGCGGAAGATCACGTCGCGCGGCTGGGGAGCGCAGTGGACCATGACGACGTCGTCGAACTCGGTGTCGCGCAGCATGCCCATCACGGGCGTGATGCCGCTGCCGGCCGTGAGGTAGAGCACCTTGGCCGGTCTGGCCCGCGGCAGCACGAAGTCACCGGTGGCCTGGTCGAGCTGGATCAGCGTGCCCGGTCTCGCCCTGCGCACCAGGTGGTTGCTGACCTTGCCGTCCGGGATCGCCTTCACGGTGATCGTGACGCGGCCGTCTCGCCGGTTCGTCGGCGAGGTGATGGAGTAGGCGCGCCACAGGCGCACCCCGTCGACGTCGATGCCGATCCGTACGTACTGACCGGCCGTGTGGCCGCGCCAGCCCCGCCCCGGCCTGATCACGATGGTCGCGGCGTCACCCGTCTCGGGGTGCACGGCCTCGATCCGGCCCCGCAGATCCGCGCCCGCCCGCAGCGGGCTGATCAGGTCGAGGTAGTCGGACGGCAGCAGTGGCGTCGTGACCATCTCCAGCAGTTTCCTTGCCCCACTGCGGAGGGCTGCACTCGTCATGACTCCAGCTTGATGCGCCTCAGGGCGTAAAGTCCTGTCCGAAGGACGTAAATCTGGTCGGCGGAATTGTTCACAGGGAACAAAAGATGAGCCATGCAATCCGGAAGGCCACCGAACTGGCCCTCGATGAGACGACCGTCACCGCACTTCGGACCACGCTGAAGTCGACCGCGGACGAGGTGGTCCAGGCGATCATCGACGAGGTCCCGCCCTACGCCAACGCCCTGTCGGGCAGCATGGGCGGCACGATCCGCCGAGCCGTCCGCACCGCCCTGGGACACTACCTGGACCTCGCGAGCGGGAACGCCACGGGCGGCGACGGCGGCGACGCGGCCTACGAGCTGGGCCGCGGCGAGGTGCGCGACGGCCGTTCGATGGACGCCCTGCTCAGCGCCTACCGCGTCGGGGCCCGCGTGGCCTGGCGGTGCCTGGCGGCGGGCGCCGTACCCGCCGGCCTGCCGGCCGCGGAGGTCGCCAAGTTCGCCGAGCTGACCTTCGCCTACATCGACGAGCTGTCCGCCGCGAGCGCCGCGGGCCACGCCGACGAACTGGCCGCCCGGGGCCGGGCTCATGAGCGTCACCTGGAACACCTGGCCCGGGACCTGCTCGCGGGCGCGAACCCGGACGTGCTGCTGGCCGCCGCCCAACGGGCCGGGTGGCAGCCTCCGGTGTCGCTGACCGTGGTCCTGCTGCCCGCGGCCCAGGCCCGGCCCGCGTACCGCGTGCTGGACCCGAGCACCCTCGTCCTCGACGATCTGCCGGACGCCACCGGCGCGCTGCTCGTCCCCGACGCCGACCGACCGCATCTGCTGAGGCTGCTGACCGACCGCGCGGCCGTGGTCGGCCCGGCCCGGCCCTGGACCCGGGCGTCCGCCTCGTACGCACGGGCCGTCCGCGCGCGTTCCCTCTCCTACGAGATACGCGACACCGAGGCCCACCTGCCCGAACTGGTCCTGAGCGCCGACGTGGACGCGTTCGCGGACCTGCGCGCCCGCGCTCTCGCGCCGCTGCGGACCCTGCCCGAAGCGACCGCACGGCGGCTGGAGGAGACCCTGCGGGCGTGGCTGCTCCACCAGGGCAGGCGGGAGGAGGTGGCGGCGGCGCTGTTCGTCCATCCGCAGACCGTCCGGTACCGGATGTCGCAGCTGCGGGAGCTGTTTCCGGACCTCGCATCGCCGCACCGGGTCCTCGAACTGACGCTCGCGGTCGGTCTGCGCAACGACTGACGCGTGCTTTCGCCCGTACGCCGTGGTCAGCGCCCGTAGCCGTCGGCGGCGGCGATGGCGGCGGACTCGGTGGCGACCACCCGGCCCAGGGAGATGAGGGTCAAGGAGTGTGGGGGCGGGTTGCATGACAACAGCTCCTGGGGGCGCGGGGCCGGAAGCTGTGGCTGTTCGGTCGTGTGTGTGGGGGGCCTGCGTTCTCGCGGGCCCGCCGGAGGTCACGGCCTCCGGGTGGCGCGGTGGACGAAGGCGGGCGGGAGGTTCGCCCAGACCGTCCGCGAGCGTTCCAACCGGTCGAAGCGGCGGGCCAGTTCGGAGGTGAGATCGCGGGCGGGCGGGGTCCGGGCCGCGTGCAGGTAGGCGAACGTGGTGAACCGGCCTCCGGGCGCGAGGGCTTCGGCCACGGCGTCCAGGATGTGCCCGCGCCGGTCCCGCGGCATGACCGTCCACGGCAGCCCGGAGACCACCGCGTCGACCGGTTCGCCCACCGCGGCGGCCAGGTCGGCGGCGGAGCCCTGGACCACGGTCAGCCGGGTGTCGCGCCGGGCGGCCGCCAGCCGGGCGGCGAGGACCGGGTTGAGCTCGACGGCGACGAGCCGTGCCCCGGGAGCGAGCCGGGCGAGGATCGCGTCGGTGAACACCCCGGTCCCCGGGCCCAGTTCGGCGACTGTCCGGGCCTGCTCAAGGCCGATGCCCTCGGTCATCTCGTACGCCAGCCGCCGTGAACTGGCCGCCACGGCACCGGTCATGAGGGGGCGTCGGAGGAACTCGGTGGTGATCGACATGGCGGCCATGCTGAAAGCGCCCGGGGTGGCCGCACGTCGTATCCCCGGCCGGTGTCCGTACGACTGCGGGAGGACCCCGTGACGCCCACAAGGACGACGCCGGGGAACGGCCCCCGGTCGTAACGTTGAGGCGGTGCAACGGCTGATCGAGACCCTGCCCCGTCTGCGGCGCGGACATCCGTGGCTGGCGGACCTGCTGCTGATCGTGCTGGTCGCCGTGCCCCCGGTGATCCGTCCGCAGCCCGGCTGGCGACCGGTATGGGTGCAGGCGGCCCTCTACGCCGCCCTGGTGCTGCCCCTGCTGTGGCGCCGCCGCCGGCCGGTCCTCGTCGCGGCCCTGGTGGCGGCCGGGTTCTGGGCGCAGTACCTCGGCCACGTGTGGGGGCAGGAACCGGGGCGCGGCGCCGTCGCCCTGGCCGCGGTCCTGGCCACGCTCACGGTGCGCGGCCTGCGCGGGGCGGCCGCCGCGACGGTGCTCTGCGCCGCCGGCTGCGTCGCGCTGTGGATTCCCGCCTGGCAGCGGGACTACGGGGGCCCGGGCGCCCGCGGCGCCTGGCTCACCCCGCTCGCGGTGGGCCTCCTGCTGGCCGGGGCCTGGGTGTTCGGCGAGTACGTCCGTGCCCGGCGCGCCCATGACGCCGAGGTCGAGCGACGGGTCGCGCTCGCCGAGTCGGAACGCCTCGCGCTGGCCCGGGTGGCCGTCGCCGAGGAGCGGGCCCGCATCGCCCGCGAGATCCACGACGTCCTCGCGCACAGCGTGAGCGTCATGGTGCTGAACGCGGAGGGCGGCAGGCTGATGCGGCACGCCGACCCCACCGTCGTCGACCGCACCCTCGGCGTCATCAGCGCGACCGGCCGCGACGCCCTGGAAGAACTGCGCCGGTTGCTGGACGTGCTGCGCGCCCCCGGCACGGACGGATCGGCCGACGGCCCCGGACCTGACCCCGGCCCTGGCCCCGGTCCCGGTCCCGGTGGGTATGGGGCCGGGGAATCCCTCTCGGGCGATCTGCGGCGGCTCGTCGGACGCCTCGACACCAGCGGGACGCGCGCCCGGCTGGACCTCAGCGGAGAGCCGGGCGGCCTTCCGGCCGATCTCACCGTGCACACGTACCGCATCGTGCAGGAGGCGCTGACCAACGTCGTCAAGCACGCGCCGGCGAACGCCACGATCGACGTCCGGGTCGACACCGGTACCGAGGGGCCCGGGCGGCTGGTCCGCGTCCTTGTCGAGAACTCGGCCGGAGCGGGAGCGGGCACCGCTCCGGAGCACCCCGTCCGAAAGCTCTCCCATGGTCACGGGCTCGCCGGCATGCGCGAGCGCGCCGCCCTGTACGGCGGGAACGTCGATGCCGGACCCACGTCCGACGGCGGCTACCGAGTCACCGCCACCCTGGTCCCCGTCGCGCCCGGTGCGGCCCGGGTGGCCCCGTGAGCGGCCCGGCCCCCACCCCGAACCGGTCCGCCGCTTCCGCCGTGTCCACGTCCCGGGTGCTGATCTGCGACGACCAGGAACTGATCCGGATGGGACTGCGCATGGTCGTCGACAGCCAGCCCGATCTCACCGTGGTCGGCGAGGCCGCCGACGGCGAGGCGGCGATCAGGGGCGTGGCCGACCTCGAGCCCGACCTCGTCCTGATGGACGTGCGCATGCCGGGCACGGACGGGCTCGCCGCCACCCGGCACCTCTGCGCGCAGCCTCATGCGCCGAGGATCCTCGTCGTCACCACCTTCGACCTCGACGAGTACGCCTACGCGGCCCTGCGCGCGGGCGCGAACGGCTTCCTGGTCAAGGACGCCCCCGCGGAGGAGATCCTGGTGACCGTCCGCGCGGTCCTGCGGGGCGACGTGATGGTGGCTCCCTCGCTCACGCGGCGCCTGGTCGAACGCTTCGTCAGGCAGGCCCCCGCGTCGGCGCCGACCCAGCGCGGCCGCCTGGCGGTGCTCACCGAGCGGGAACGGGACGTCCTCGCCCTGGTCGCCCGGGGACTGGCCAACGGCGAGATCGCCGACCGCCTCTTCGTCGGGGAGACGACCGTGAAGACCCACCTCGGCCGCGTCCTGACCAAGCTCGGTCTCCGCGACCGTGTCCATGCGGTGATCTTCGCCTACGAGAGCGGGCTGATACGGGCCGGGGACTGAACGGTCCTCGGGGCACCGGCGGCAGGGGACGCGCCCGTAGTCGGCGGCCGTCCGGCGGGCGAGCGGCAACCGTGCCGGACGGCGGGTTGGGTACCGTCGCGCGCGGAAAAGTCATCACATGTCTTGTGGCCGGGCGAGGTCCTGGCCGGGGGAGCGGGTGAGGCGCGCCCGAGGTCCGGAACGGCTTCTCCTGGCCGAGGTGGAGGGCCGGAGCCGCTGCATTTCCCGTGCATGCCCTGGTGGGAAGGGTGGCATCGCCGTCGCGCGGGGGCCGGTGACGGTGCTCGTACGGGAATCATGTGACAGGCATTGACGATCGCGATGGGATGTCTATCATCCAGAGAGTCGAATTGACGACCGATGTTCGCTATATCGAACAAGCGAGAGGAGTGCGGAGCGTCCACTGCTCCGGCTTCCGCGCGGCACCGCAAGCGACGGCTCCCCCCACCGCACCCGTACGGTCCGTACCGGTAAGGCCCTTGCTTCCCGCCGGCGAGCACGACCGGTGTCTGCTGACGTGCGCAAGGCCGTTGACCAGTCTTGGAGTTCGGCATGCCTCCATTACCCCCGCACCGACGGTCGTCCGCGCCGCACGCCGGCGTCGCCCCGCCGGGCGGCCCACACCGCGCACGTCGTTCGGCGGGCACGGCGGCCGCGTGCGTGGCGACTCTCCTGGTCACCCTGCTCGCCGCCCTGATCTCGCCGGGCCCGGCGTCGGCGGCCGCCGCGGGCCCCTGCGACCTCTACGCCGCCGGCGGCACACCCTGCGTCGCGGCGCACAGCACCGTGCGCGCCCTGTACGCCTCGTACAACGGCAGGCTCTACCAGGTCAGGCGGTCCTCGGACAACACGACCAGGGACATCGGGGTCGTGGCCGCCGGCGGTGCGGCGAACGCCGCGGTGCAGGACTCCTTCTGCGCGGGCACGAGTTGCGTCATCACCTGGGTGTACGACCAGTCGGGTCGCGGCAACCACCTCGGCTACCAGGGGCCGGGCGGTGTCGGCGGGTCCGACACCGCGGCGAAGGCCACCAGCGAATCGCTCACGGTCGGGGGCGGCAAGGCCTACTCCCTCTACATCAACGCGAAGAACAGCTACTGGCGTGACGGCCACCTGACGGGCGTGCCCACCGGCAGCGCCCCCGAGGGGATGTACATGGTCACCAGCGGCACGCACGTCAACGGCGGCTGCTGCTTCGACTACGGCAACAGCGAGACCACCCGGAGGGCCGACGGGCCGGGTGCCATGGACGCGATCAACTTCAGCACGTCGTGCTGGTTCGGGGGCTGCTCCGGATCCGGACCCTGGGTCCAGGCGGACCTGGAATACGGTCTGTTCCCCGGCGGCAGCACCTCCTGGAACCCGCGGCAGCGCGCCTTCACCGGCAAGTTCGTCACCGCGACCCTGAAGAACAACGGGACGTCACGGTTCGCGATCAAGGGCGGCAGCGCCCAGTCCGGCGGCCTGACCACGCTCTACGACGGCGCCCTCCCTCGCGGCTACAACCCGATGAAGAAGCAGGGGGCGATCATCCTCGGCAGCGGCGGGGACTGCTGCAACGGCAACACCAACCTCAGCGTCGGCACGTTCTACGAGGGAGCCCTCGTCGCCGGCTACCCCTCCGACGCCACGGAGAACGCCGTGCAGGCCGACATCGCCGCGGCCGGATACCGCTGAGCCCGGCACGACGAACACCCCTTGTGTCACACCAGGTTGGACGGACGAAGGAGTGGAACATGCCCAAACCCAGGTTATGGCCCGCCCTGGTGGCGGCCCTGCTCACCCTGGCCCTGGCCACCGGCGGCGCGGCACTGCGCGGGGGCGGGGGAGCAGGTGAGCAGCGCACGACGCCGACGGCCGCCCACTCCGCCACCGCGACCGCCGGGTGCGGCAGGGCCCCCGGGCTGACCAGCGGCACCCACACCCTCCAGGTCAACGGGAAGAGCCGCACCTACATCCTGAAGGTGCCGGACAACTACGACAGGAACCGCGCCTACCGGCTGATCTTCGGCTTCCACTGGCTGGGCGGTTCCGCCACCGACGTGTCCACGGGCCGCACGGTGGAGAACGGCACCTGGGCCTACTACGGGCTCCAGCGGCTGGCGAACAACAGCGCTGTCTTCGTCGCACCCCAGGGCCTCAACAACGGCTGGGCCAACTCCGGCGGCGAGGACGTGGCCTTCACCGACGCCATGATCAACCAGGTCGAGGGCGCGCTGTGCGTCGACACCACCCGCCTGTTCTCGGTCGGCTTCAGCTACGGCGCCGCCATGAGCTACGCGCTCGCGTGCACCCGGGCGACGGTCTTCCGCGCGGTCGCGGTCCAGTCCGGGGGACAGCTCAGCGGTTGCAGCGGCGGCTCCCAGCCCATCGCCTACCTCGGCATCCACGGCATCCGTGACAACGTGCTGGGCATCTCCGGCGGACGCGGCCTGCGCGACCGGTTCGTCCGCAACAACGGCTGCGCCGCGCAGAACCCGCCCGAGCCCGCACAGGGCAGCCGGACCCACCGCGTCACCGCCTACTCCGGATGCTCCGCGGGCCACCCCGTGGTGTGGGCCGCGTTCGACGAGGGCCACATCGCCGCACCTCAGGACGGCGCCAGCGGCGACAGCGGCTCCAGGACCTGGGTGCCGGCCGAGGTCTGGAAGTTCTTCACCCAGTTCTGAAGCGATCCGTCCCCTCACACCGGATGAGACGGACCCCCACCATCCAAGGAGCTCGTTCATGTCCTTCCAGTCACGGTTGCGCCGCGTTCAGCGTGCGCTCCTGGCGACCGGCGCGGCCGCCGCGCTCGGCGTCGGCGTGCTCACCGGCGCGGCACCGGCATCGGCCGCCGCGGCGGCACCCGCGGCGGCGCTGACCGAAGTCACCGGCTTCGGCTACAACCCGTCCAACCTGAGAATGTACGAGTACGTGCCGCAGAACGCCGGCGCGCACCCGGCGATCCTGGTCGCCAACCACTACTGCGGAGGCTCCGGACCGGCCATGTACTCGGGCAGCGAGTTCGCCTCGCTCGCCAACCAGCACGGGTTCATCGTCGTGTACCCCTCGGTCACCCGCAGCAGCAAGTGCTTCGACGTGTCGTCACCGCGCGCCCTGACCCACAACGGCAGCAGCGACCCGGCGGGCATCGTGTCGATGGTGCGGTGGGAGCAGCAGCACCGGGGAGCGGACCCGAACCGCGTCTACGCCACCGGCTTCTCCTCCGGGGCGATGATGACGAACGTGCTGCTCGGGGACTACCCCGACGTGTTCAAGGCCGGCGCGGCCTTCTCCGGCGTGCCGTTCGGCTGCTTCGCCACCACGAACGGCTCGGAGTGGAACAGCGACTGCTCCGGCGGGAGGATCACCAAGACGCCCCAGCAGTGGGGCAACCTCGTGCGCGCCGCCTATCCCGGTTACAGCGGGCCCCGACCGCGCATGCAGGTGTGGCACGGCACGCAGGACACCACGCTGAGCTACGTCGACTTCGGCGAAGAGATCAAGCAGTGGACCGACGTCCTCGGCGTGAACCAGACGCCCGCCCTCACCGACCACCCCAAGCCGGCCTGGACCCGCACCCGGTACGGCGGCGCCGGCACCACCGCCCCCGTCGAGGCGATCAGCGTCCAGGGAGTCGGCCACAACCTGCCGCAGAGCGGCATGCAGCCGCTGGCCCTGCAGTTCATGGGTCTGACCTGACCGCACGCGGGCCGGCGTGACCCGACCTGACCGACCAGTCCGTGGCGGGCGGAAGCCCCTGCTCCCGACCCGCCACGGCCCCGGTGCTCGGCGGGCACGTCCGCCGCGCCGGAAGCGGCTGCCGCTCAGATCCGGGCGAAGACGTTGACCACCACGCCGATGTAGAGAATGACCAGGACGGTCCAGAAGGTGTAGACGACGCCGGGGTACCGGATGTAGAGCGGTATCCGGATGGTCGGATGCCGCCTGCGCAGTTCACGTGGGGTCGGCGTGCCCCCGAACCTCTCGGGAAGAGCCGCCCGGCGCCAAACCTTGTCGAGTTCGGCCTCACGCCACTGGCGGGGGTTGAGCAGGACGGCGGCACGGTCGTCGCTCACGACGAGCACCGCGCCGGCGATGCCGCTGGAGTCGATATGGGTCCTGGCCACGGAGCCCGGCCCCTCGATGACGGTCAGCCGGCGCGCCCAGTTGCGCACCCGCACGGCGCCGTCGGAGAAGGCGACATACGTGTTCACCGTGTGCAGGACCGCATAGGCCACGTACCACAGGAAGGGCAGTGCGACGAGGGCGATGGCCGCGGGTATCGCCATCGGCCCGAGCCCCTCACTGGTGCCGCGGCCGCTCGCGAGCAGGCGCGTCATGCTGATGCCCGGCACGATGACCGCCGGTACCACGGCAAGGGCCACGCGTGCGAACCGGCTCCTGTCGGGGGATACGAGAAACTCTGTGCGGCGGTCGGTCACGGCTGCTCTCCGTCTCTTCGCACACGGACGGCACATCGAAGGCCCTCACGGGCATCATCCCCCGGCCCGGTGGCTTCCCAGTCCCCTTTTGCCCTCTCATCAAAGAGATCGGCGCTCATGGCCGCGGTCCTCACGCCGTCGGGCCGGGCAGCGGACAACTCCCGGGCCCCGCGGTCGTCTTGCCGTCGCCGCGGTCCGGGCCGTCGGCCGGCCGACGCATCCTCGGTGGCGGCTCGGGATGTGGAGTGGGGAGGTGGGGGGTGGGGTCATGGCAAACCATCTCCAGGCCCGAGCCGAAGCCGGGGCCTGTCCGACCCACCCCCCATGGCCGCGAGTCCCTCACGATCTCCGTCCGGCCCATCACGACGCACCGTATCCCGCGGCACTGACAACACCGCCGGTTCGGGGGCGAGGGCCGCGGGGCCCGCGGTGGGCGCGGTCAGTCCGTCCGGGCTCCGGCGGCGGTCAGCCGGGCGTGCCAGTCGCGCATGCGGGCCGCCGCGCCGCCGTTGAACAACTGGTCCACGGCGCCGCCCGCCGCGGCCGGTCCCGGCGATCCGCTGCCGGCGTGCTCCAGAGCCCGCTGCTGGTCGGCGCTCGGCTCGGGAGACAGGGAGGCGCCCCGCCCGACCAGGACGCAGCGCCGCCCGTCGGCCTTCAGCACCAGGGCGCCGAGCCGGGAGAGCCGGGCGGAGACCGCACGCGGGTCGACCTCCAGAACGGTGCCCAGGGAGCGGTCCCGCACGTGCAGGCTGTCGGGACGCAGCGTGACCAGCACGGGCTCACAGCGCGCGCCCTTCCACAGGCTGCGCCGCCAGTAGACGATCCCCGAGTGCCCGATGTCTGTGCTCATGCCGCAGATCATGGCATGGCCACGGACCGATCCGGCCGGCCGGTCCGAGACGCGCGGACCGACGGCGCGGAGAACTCCCGGGGCACCTCGCGTGTCTTCGGTGCGGCCGCCTCGGCGCGAAATCGACGTGACCGACACCGGCGCCTCTCAACTCATGCGCCTCAGAGGTTTCCTGAGGGAACGTCGGGTCACTCGGCCCTCGTCGGCCGGGACGCTCTCGGCCGGAAGGGAGTTTGCCTCATGAGCATCATGCACGGGACTCGGATACGCCGCCGCTCGGCCGCGGTCCTGGCGAGCGCGACGGCACTGGCCGTCCTGCCCTCGGTCACGGCGGCCGCGGCGCCCGCGCAGGCCCAGCCCTGCGTGCAGAAGGTGGCCGTCGTCAACAACGCCGGCTTCGTCCTCTCCTGGGCCGCCACCGCCCGGACCGGCGAACAGGCCGCTCCGACCGACGCGTACCCGATCAACCAGACCCGGGTCGTCGACCTGGCCACCACCTTATGGCCGGAGGGCACCGATCTCCGCCCGTACGTCGAGGCGGTGGGCGGGACCAAGGAGTTCGGCAGCTCCTACGTGTCCTACTGCGACAACGGCCAGACGGCCACCTACACCGTCACGGGGACGACCTTCGACTACTCCGTGACCCTGCTGACCTGACCTGACCGGCCGCGCGGCGCTCGGACGCGCGCATGGTGCGCAGGTGCGCCGCCGCACCTCTCGGCCACCGGTCCGGGCGGTCCGTCACTGGAACGCCCGGACCGGCGCCGAGCCAACCGCCGGGGCGCCGAAGCCCTGCCGCGATGCCGCTCGTCAGTCTGCTTCGGGCCCGCGCGCGATCCCGGTGAGCAGGACCATCCCGGTGTCCCCGTAGTCCGGGAGGGTCGGATCCGACGGGATGCGGCCGACCGTGAGCCGGTCGGTGAGCGGGGTGAACACCTCGGTGATGACGTCGGTGTCCACCGGGCACCCGGGCCAGCGGGAGTCGGCGCCGATCCGGTAGGTCGGCATGTTCTCCATGAACGCGGCGACCAGCCGCCCGCCCGGGGCCACGCACCGGACGAACCGGCGACAGAACTCCTTGAACTCCTCGAAGTCCTCGGTCGCCCCCTCGGCCACGAAGTGCATCGAGGCGAGACCGTAACCGCCCGGTTCGACGGACCTCAGGTCGCCGTGCACGAGACGCACCGCCGACAGCGACTCCTCCAGCGTCGCGGGGACGTCCGGATTGAGGCTGCGGCACAGCGCGTGGAAGGGCAGCCAGCTGCGGTCCGGCGTCCCGTTCAACTGCCTGCGCAGGTAGGCGGCGTTGGAGGCGCCCGCCTCCACGGCGTCGACACGGCGGCTCACGGCGGAGGCGAGGATCAGCGGATAGAGGTTGGGCCCGGCCCCGATCTCCACCGAGCGGGCCACGCCGTCCGGCGCGAACTCCCGGTAGAACGCGCTGTGGTGGGTGATGACCGCCGCGTCCGAGGGGTGCAACTCCCGGTAGTTCTCCGCCAGGTAGTCCTCGACCGGCCATCGGTCCCAGTTCACGTCGTCATTGAGGACCGCCATCGCGGACTCCGTCCCTCGGCCGCAGCCGATAGCGCTCGGTGAGCCGGGTGAGCGTGTCGTTGAGACGGTCCACGTCCTTGTCGGAGTTGAGTGCGGTCAGCTGCACCCGGAACCCGACGCGGTCGCGCGGTACGAGGGGATAGGCCGCGAGGGTCACGTAGATGCCGTTGTCCCACAGGAACCCGCCGACCGCGTCCAGGTCGTCGGCGTCGGCCAGGGGGATCTCGATGATCGGCAGCCGGTCCGTGTTGAGCGTGCCGACCCCGAGCCCCTCGAGGTGGTCGAGGACCCGCACCGTCTTGCGGTACAGGTCGGCCCGGATCCCGTCCCCGCGGCGGTCGTTGACGTCGAGACCGGCCAGCGCGGTGGCGAGGGAGGCCGTGGGCGAGGGGCCCGAGTACAGGTACGGCCCCGCCGCGGTCTTGAGGCGGTCCTTGAGCGAGGTGGGCAGGGCGAGGAAGGCCAGCAGCGAGGAGTACGCCTTGGAGAACCCGCCGACGAGCACGATCCCCTCGTACGACTCGCCGGTGTGCCGCACGACGCTGTTGCCCCGGTCCCCGTACGGACACGACTCGTGCGGACCGCGCTCCCCGATGACGCCGAATCCGTGCGCGTCGTCGACGTACATCAGGGCGTTGCGCGGCCTGCACACCTCGGCCAGCCGCGGCAGGTCGGGGATGTTCCCGCTCATGCTGTTCACGCCGTCCAGACAGACGAGCCGGGGCAGACCGGCCGGCACCGTGTCGAGCATGGCCGCGAGCTCGTCGGGGCGTCCGGCGTGGAAGCGGCGCAGCGTCGCACCCTGCCCACGGGCCCCCACGCATCCGTCGAACACGGTCCGATGCGCCGTGGCCTCGACGAAGACATGCCCCTGACCGGCGAGGACGGGGATCACCGAGGCGTGGATCAGGGTCGCCGTGGGGAGCAGCAGCGCGTCCGGTGCGCCGAGCAGGTCGGCCAGGCGCTCCTCGATGTCGGGATACAGACGGGGGCTGCCGATCAGCCGGGACCAGCTGGGGTGGGTGCCCCAGCGGCGCACGGCAGGCTCGATGGACTGGATGATCTCGGGATCGCAGTCGAAGCCGAGGTAGTTGCAGGAGGCGAAGTCGACCAGCCAGTGGTCGCCGCTGCGGATGTGCCGGCCGCGGACCTCGTCGAGGACGGCGTCGCTCATGGGGCTGGTCTGCCGCAGGTGCTCCAGGTCGCGCCAGCGTCGGGAGCGCCGGGCGCCGTCGCTCTGCCCGCCGCCGGGCGCGCCGTCACCGCGTGCCCCGTCGGGGTGCGCGCCGTCTCCGTGCGCGCCGTCACCGTGGGGGTCCTCGCGCGGCGCGTCGCCGTGCCGGCGGCCGGTCCGCGCCCCGTCGGGCGGGCCGGAGCCGTTGTCGTGCGGGGCGGCCGAATCCGGCTGCGATGGTTCCATTCCGTCCCTCGTTTCCGCCGTCGTGGCGGCGAACCGGAGCGGGGTGCGAACCCCGTCGCGCTGTCGCAGCAGGAACTCGCCCTGCTGCACCGTCATGGGCCGGGCGAAGAGGAAGCCCTGTCCGAACCGGCAACCCATACCGGCCAGGAGTTCCCGCTGTACTTGATCCTCTATCCCTTCGGCGATCACCTGGATGCCCAGGGTGTCGGCGAGCCCGACGATCCCCTCGACGAGCGCCACTTGTCGGGTGTCCAGCGCGATGTCGTCGATGAAGGTCTTGTCGATCTTCAGGACGTCGACGGGGAAGTCCCGCAGATAGCGCAGCGATGAGTAGCCGGTGCCGAAGTCGTCGACCGCGATGTGCACGCCGAGGTCCTTGAGCGAGTACAGCATCGCCTGGATCTGGGCGTCCCGGCGCATGAGCACGGTCTCGGTGAGCTCCAGCTGGAGCGAGCCCGGGGCGAGTCCGGGGGTCTCCAGCGCCCTGCGCACCTCGTCCAGGAACCCGTTGTCGCGGAACTGGCGCGGGGAGACGTTCACGCTGAGGTACGGCGGCTCCGCCCCGTCGGCCGCCCGCTGGAGTGCGGCGACGTCCGCGGCCGCGTGCGACAGGACCCACGCGCCCAGGGGCGTGATGTGCCCCGTCTCCTCGGCCAGGGCGATGAACTGCTCCGGGGGGACCGGGTCGTGGTGCGGATGCGACCAGCGGGCCAGGGCCTCGAAGCCGACGACCTCGCCGGCGGTGATGTCCACGACGGGCTGGTAGCGCAGGCTGAACTCGGACCGCGCGACCGCGCTCTCGAGACGGGCCTGGAGGTCGTGCCGTTCCACCATCCGCACCCGAAGCCGGGGGAGGAACCGGCGCCACTGCCGCTTGCCCGCCGCCTTCGCGGCGTAGAGGGCCAGGTCGGCGTGGCCGAGCAGCTCCTCCGCGTCGGTGCTGTCCCGGGCGGTGGCCACGCCGACGCTCGCGGACACGCTCACCGAGCCCTCGCGCAGGCTGAACGACCGGCTGAGCGCCTGGATCACCTGGGCCGCCAGCAGCTCGGCGTCCAGCGGCTTCTCGGCGTCCTCCATCAGCACCGCGAACTCGTCGCCGCCGAGACGGGCCGCGGTGTCCGTGCGGCGCAGCGCTCCCGAGAGCCGCTCGGCGACCGCGGTGAGCAGATGGTCGCCGGTGGAGTGCCCCATCGTGTCGTTGACGATCTTGAAGTCGTCGAGGTCGATGAAGAGCAGGCAGGTGAGGGTCGTCCCGCGGCGGCTGCGCAGCAGGGCGCGCTCGATCCGTTCGAGGAGCAGGGTGCGGTTGGGCAGTCCGGTCAGCGGATCGTGGAAGGCCCGCTCGGTCAGCTCGTGTTCGAGCCGGCGTTGCTCGGTCACGTCCCGCAGGGTGATGACCAGCCCGGACACGGTGGGGTCCGCGCGCAGGTCGCTGCACCGGACCTCGACCTCGATGTGGTGGCCGTCGCGCAGCACCCACCAGTGGTCGTGGGCCTCGGGCGACCCGCCGTCGCGGAGGGCGGCGAGGGTCTTGAGGACTCGTGCCCGTTCGCCGGCGTCCACCAGGTCGGGCAGCGGCGCGCCCGCGAGTTCCCGGTGGCCGAAGACGGCACGGGCGGAGGGGCTCGCGTACCGGACGGTGTCGTCGTCCTCGACGATGAGGATGACGTCCGAGGCGTTGCGCACCAGCGTGCGGAAGTAGGCCTCGCTCTCCTTGCGGATGATCTCCTGGCGCAGTGCGATGCGGGCCACGGCCAGACCGGCGTGCGAGGCGAGGATCTCCAGCGAACTCGCCATCTCGCGGAGCTGCTGTTCGGGGCCCGCCGCCATCAGCACGCCCGGCAGCGGCACCTTCTCGGTCGGTTCGTCCGGCGCGATCATGGGGCACACCAGGGTGCTGGGCAGCTCGCCGAGCCGGCCCGCGATGTCCGTCCCCAGTTCCGTCGTGGGCACCAGGTGGGTGCGGCGGGTCGCGAGCCTGTTGGCGTAGTCGGCCGGCAGGACGAGACACCGGTGCGCGATCCTGGGCCCGAACAGCGTGCTCACCGTGGCGTCGCAGGCGCGCTCCACGTCCCGGATCCTCGCCGCCGCGACGAGAGAGGTGGCGGCGGTGCGCAGCGCCAGTTCGCGGGCCACGGCGCTGCGGTGGGCCACCACCATCCCGGAGAGCCGCAGGAGCACCAGCAGGAAGAGGGCCGCGGAGAAGACCGCGATCACGGCGGCGTCCTGGGTGTCCCCGCGTTGCCCCTCGTACAGCAGGATCGCGGGCGCCACCAGGGTGGCCGCGGCCAGGGCGATCAGCCGGCGGCGGGTGGGCCGCAGGGACTCGCGTCGCACCACGGGCCGGGTCAGCTCCACCATCGAGGGGTGCAGTCCCGCGAGCCCCCATGCCGTGTAGAAGACGATCCAGCCGAAGTCGAGCAGCGTGCCGGTCTGCCACAGTTCGTTGAGCTGGAGGATCCCGTAGGCGATGTCGAAGGTGAGCAGCGTCGCCGTTCCCAGCACCAGGAGCCGGAGGGCCGGGATGCGGCCGGAGCCGGGACTGGACACGAGCAGGCGGGTCAGCATCGCGAGGACGAGCACGTCGCCGATGGGGTAGGCGATGCTGATGGCCCGCTGCTGCCACGTCATCCCCGGTTCGTGGGTGAGCGGCTGGACCAGGAAGATCCAGACGGGCAGCGCCAGACCCAGGGCGAAGATCAGGGCGTCGAGCAGGCCCGGCAGGTCGTGGCCCGGCCAGCGGTAGTGCACCAGCCCGTAGAGGCCGGCGGCGAACAGCGGGTAGCAGGCGAGGTAGCAGGCGTCCGCGGCGGACGGGAACGGGTTGTTGACGCCGAAGTAGGACTCCAGGACGTTGTACGAGGTGTCGCCCGCGGCGAAGGCCAGCAGCCCGGCGGCCAGCAGCAGCCACGGCCAGCGGTGGGCGGGGCGGTTGACGACGATGCCCGTGACCATGGCCGTGACGCCGCCGAGTCCGATGACGGCCCACAGCGGGGTCCGGGTCGGGGGGACGGCCATGTAGACGACGGTGATGGCCGCGACCAGGATGCCGTACACGCCGAGGCGCCGTGGCCGCGGCAGGACGCCGGTGAGGCGTGATGCCCGCAGCAAGCCGAACCGCCTCCCTATGTCGGACGGCACAGGAACCTGACGGGGGACGGCAGGGGCCGTCCGGCGCGTTCCGGGGCTTTGCCGATCGTAGGCACGGGGGGTGGGCCGGTGCATCTTCAGCCGTTCGGGCGACGTCGTGTGCGGCGTCCCGCGTCCCGGCGTCCCGCGTCCCTTCCGCTGGCGTCCCGGCGTCCCGCGTGGGGCCTCTCGCCGCCCGGTGTCCCGCCGGGCAGGTGTCCCTGTGCCGGGCTCAGTCCGTCGCGAAGCCGTCCAGCAGGGCGTCCAGACCTGCTTCCAGGCCCTGGGGGCCGCCCGGCTCGGCGAGCGTCGCGGCGATCTCGCGGAGCCGTGGCAGCTCGTGGGGCGGCATCCGGTGCAGTCCCAGACGGAAGGCGGGGTCCTCCTCCTCGGGGTTGTCGACCATGGCGCGCAGCTCCACCGAGATGTAGCCGAGGACCCAGCCGGTGAAGGCGTGGAAGACCGCCGCGGTGCGGTCCGGGCCGAGCCCCGCGTCCCGGAGCAGCACGAGGACGCGCTCGTGTTCCCTCAGCACGGCGAGGGGCCTCCTGGCGAGTGGGACGGCGAGCATGCGGGTGGTCAGCAGCGGCACGGCCTGGGGATGGGCCATGCAGACCTCGTACGTCGACCGGGCGATGCGGTGGAGTTGGCCGCGCCACGCGGCCGGGTCCGGCGGGGCGGAGTCCTCCCGGGGGGAACCGGCGGACAGCCGCTCCTCCAGTTCGAGGTAGAGGGCCTCCACCAGCCCGTCCAGCAGGGCGTCCTTGCCCTCCGCGTAGCGGTACAGCGCCATCGCCTCGACGCCGAGCCGGGCGCCGAGCCGGCGCATGCTGAGCGCGGAGAGACCCTCCTCGTCCACCAGCCCCAGTGCGGCGGCGAGCACGCGTTCGCGGCTCAGGCGGCCGTAATGGCCCCGGTCGCTCGCGCGCCGCGCCGGTGCGGCGCCCTCGCTGTCCTTGCTCCGCGCACGTTCCTTGGCCATGCCTGCCTCCGTACGGCCCGCCCACCCGAGATCCTGCTCGTGTTGACTCTATGCATGCACGGGGGCAAGGTGTATGTATACGTCGTAAATGTACGCCATTCGGACGCATGTGACGTCGCCATTCTTCCCCAGCGGAGCCGGCATCGGGGAGCAGGAGATGACAGTCGAACGGACGCGGCCCCGCGAGTCGCCCGGGGAACCGGCCGGGCAGGCCCTGAACGGCAGCTCCCACCACCGCGCAGGCCCGGGCGGGCCCGCCGATCAGCACCAGGACGCCGGCCCGCGCGGGCACGAGCAGCCCCACCCCGGCTCCGACCGGGGCGGACACGCGGCGGAACGGGACATCCCGTTCGCCGCGACACGTATCAGCCGGGAGGCCCGCGCCGCCGTCCAGCGTGTCCTCGCCTCGGGCTGGGTGACCACCGGACACGAGACCGAGGCCTTCGAGCAGGAGTTCGCGGCCCACGTCGAAGCCGGGCTCGCGGTCGGCGTCAGCTCCTGCACGGCCGCCCTGGAGCTGTCCCTGCGCGGCCTCGGCCTGCCGCCCGGCGGCAGGGTCCTGCTGCCGGCCGTCACGTTCTGCGGCGTCGCCCAGGCCGTCCTGCACGCGGGGCTGCGGCCCGTCCTGGTCGACGTCGACCCGCGCACCGCCATGGCCGACCCGGACACCGTCGCCCGCGCGGCCAGAGCGTGCGGATGTCCCCACGCGATGACGGTCCTCCACTACGCGGGAGCCCCCGCCCCCGTGGCGGCCCTGGCCGAGGCCGCGCAGCTCCCGCTCACCCACGTGATCGAGGACGCCGCGCACGCGCTGGGCACCACGGTGGGCGACCGGCCCGTGGGCAGCCTGTCCCGCGCCACCTGCTTCAGCTTCTACGCCACCAAGAACCTGCCCATCGGCGAGGGCGGGATGGTCACCACGGACGACCCGGAGCTCGCCGAACGGATCCGCCGGGCCCGGCTGCACGGGATGTCCGCCGACGCCTGGCGACGCAACATGCCGGGCGGCAGCTGGCGGTACACCGTCGAGGGCCCGGGCCTGAAGGCCAACATGACCGACGTCCAGGCCGCCGTCGGGCGCGCCCAGCTGCGCCACCTCGACGACTGGCAGCAGCGCCGCCACGACATCGTCCGGCGCTACACGGCGGCCCTGGAAGGCGTGCCCGGCATCGAGCCCCTGGACGTCCCGACCCCCGGCCGCCACGCCTGCCACCTCTACGCCGTGCGGGTGACGCCCGAGTACGGCAGGAGCCGGGACGAGCTGAGCGAACTGCTCGCCGAACGTGGCATCGGCACCTCGGTCCACTTCATCCCGCTGCACCACATGCCCTACTTCCGCGACACCGCGACCGTCCCGCCCGGCGGCCTGCCGGGAGCCGACGCGCTCTTCCCCCAGCTGCTGTCCCTGCCCCTGCACCTCGAACTCGCCGACAGCGCCGTCGACCGCGTCTGCGACGAACTGGCCCGCCTCGCCCCGAAGCCGCGGACCCCGCTGCCGCCACCGCCCGCACCCGCGCCCGCCGCCGTGCCCCCCGATCCGCCCCGGCCCACCGGTCTGCGCACGCTCGTGGTCGGCGCGGGGGAGGCGGGACGGGCGCTCGCCCGCGATCTGGCGCGGACCCCCCAGTTCGGGCTCTACCCCGTCGGCTTCCTCGACGACGACCCGGACAAGCGCCGCGCCGCCGTGATCGGCGAACTGCCCGTCCTCGGCGAGGTGGACGGCGTGCGCGAGACCGTGCTCGCGCACGGGATCGAAGCGGTGGTCGTGGCCATCCCCGGTCTGGGGCGCGAGCGGTTCCGCCAGGTCGTGGGCGCGGCCGAGGCCACGGGCGCCAGCGTCCGCTACCTTCCCTCCTTCATCGCCGCCCTGCGCCGCGACGTCGTCGGCAGCGACATGCGGGCCCTGAACGTCCACCAGCTGATCGGCCGCACCGAGATGCACGTGGTGAGCCCCGGGGCCCGGTCCACGGTCGCCGGCAGACGCGTCCTGGTGACCGGCGCCGGCGGCTCCATCGGCAGCGAACTGTGCCACCAGGTGCGCGCCTTCGGCCCCAGCCGGCTCTTCCTCCTCGACCACGACGAGTCCAACCTCCACCGGCTCCAGCTGGAGCTGTACGGCGACGCGCTGCTCAGCGACGACATCGTCATCTCCGACATCCGGGACCGGCCCAGAATCGACCAGGTCTTCCGCGAACTGCGCCCCGAGATCGTCTTCCACGCGGCCGCGCACAAACATCTCCCGCTCCTGGAACGCCACCCCTGCGAGGGCGTGAAGTCGAACGTGCGCGGCACCGAGAACGTGGTCCGGGCCGCGGCCGCCGCCGGAACCGAACGCTTCGTCCTGATCTCCACGGACAAGGCGGCCGACCCCGTGTCCGTGCTCGGCGCGACCAAGCGACTGGCCGAACTCATCGTGCGCGACGCCCAGCACACCGCCCCCGAGGGAAGCGTCTACACCGCCGTCCGCTTCGGCAACGTGCTGGGCAGCCGGGGGTCCTTGCTGTCCGTCGTCGCCGAACAACTGGGCTCGGGAGCCCCGGTGACCGTCACCCACCCCGACGTCACCCGGTTCTTCATGACGGTCGAGGAGGCGGTCGGGCTCGTCCTGGAGGCGGCGCGCATGGCCGAGGGCGGCGAGGTGTACGTGCTGGACATGAGCGGCCCGGTCCGCATCGTCGACCTGGTCCGCCGCTTCGCCCGCTCCCTCAACGTGCCGGACGTGGACATCCGCTTCACCGGCCTGCGGCCGGGCGAGAAGCTCAACGAGACGCTGTTCTCCGCCCACGAGGACCGGACGCACACCGCCCATCCGCGGATCCTCGCCGCGACCTCCCGCGCCCCGGGCGAGAACCCGTTCGCGCTCGCCGCGGGACTGCCCGACCTGTACGCCGCGACCGAGCGCAACGACACCGGCGCGGTACGCCGGATGCTGGCCGGGCTCTTCCCCGGCTTCCCCGAATCCGCGTCGGGACGGCAGGCGCCCGCCGTCATGGCCGACCCCTACCCGGACGACTTCTGATGTCCGCCCGCCACGAGTGGACCCGATGGCCGCCGAGGCCCGAGCCCGGCTCGCCGGGCCGGCCGCGCCGCCGCGTCCTGCGCGCCGTGCTGATCGGCGGCCTCGTCGTGGTGCTGGCCCTGCTGGGGCTCGTGGCCGGCGGACTGTGGTGGGGCACGAACCACTACGGCGACCAGGTGACCCGGATCCCGCACGCCTTCCCCCAGGGACCGCGCCCGCACAAGGCCGCCGGGCACGACGACGGAACGACGTTCCTGCTGGCCGGCGTCGACAGCCGCTCCAAGCGCCCGACGACCGGGAGCGACGCGACGGCCGACCTGTGGAAGCCGGGAGCGCAGCGCAGCGACACCCTGATGCTCGTCCACCTGAGCCCGGGCGGACGCACCGCCTACACCCTGTCCATCCCCAGGGACAGCTGGGTGCCGATCCCGGGCCACGGCTCCGCGAAGGTCAACGCCGCGTTCTCCTGGGGCGGGCCCCCTCTCCTCATCAGGACCGTGGAACAGCTCACCGGAACCCGGATCGATCACTTCGGCGTCGTCGACTGGCACGGCTTCAAGTCCCTGACCGACGCGGTCGGCGGCGTTCCCGTGACGGTCGCCGAGAACGCCTACGACCCCGAGCAGCACCGGCACTTCACCGCCGGGACCCAGACGATGAACGGCGACGAGGCGCTGGCGTACGTCCGGCAGCGCCACGGTCTGCCGGGCGGCGAACTGGACCGCATCAAGCGACAGCAGCAGTTCCTGCGCAGCCTGGTCGCGCAGGTGCGCGGCGGGGTGCGCCTCACCGACCCGTTCGCCACCGGCCGGACCCTCGACGCGATCACCCGCACCGTGAGCGTCGACAGCGCGATGACCAACGGCGATCTGCGCAACCTCGTTCTCGGCCTGCGCCACCTGAGCGCCTCGGACGCGCGCTTCTCCACGGCGCCGATCGTCCGTTCCCAGATGATCCGCCGCCAGTACGCGCTGATCCTCGACCAGGAGAAGCTGCGGTCGCTGTGGCACGCGGTCGAGACCGGACACCCGCCCGCCACCGGGCAGTGAGGCACGGTCATGCGTCCCCGGCAGCAGACAGGCGACGGTCCGGCGGATTCCGCCGCGCGCCCCGCCGAAGGCGAGGAGGGGACGGACGGCGCACCGGTGGACGGCGTGGAACCGGGGCCGGCGGGCGGGCGGCCGCGGGGCCTCTCCTCGGGCATGGGCTACAGCGGACTCGCCCAGGCGGCCCCTCTGGTCGCCAACCTGTGCCTCACCCCGTACCTGATCCACCGGCTCGGCCTGGACCGCTTCGGCGTCTGGTCGCTGATCCTGGTCTTCCTCGCCACCCTCACCGTGCTCGACGGCGGCATCGGCGCGTCGCTCGCACGCTTCCACGCGTACCACGGCGCCCACGGCGACAGGGAGAGCACCGGGCGGCTGGTGACGGGGTCGCTGGCGGCCTTCCTCGTCCTCGGTCTGATCGTCACGGGCCTGAGCCTGCTGCTCGCGCCGGTGGTCACGTCCGCGGTGGACGTGCCGGGCCGCCTCGAGGGCGAGGCGGAGCAACTCCTCGTCCTCCTCGGCCCGTTGCTCACCCTGGCGCTGGCCTCGAACTCGGCGATCGCCCTCCTCCAGGCCCACGCGAGGTTCCGCTCGCTGGCCGCCGTCAGCGTCGGGGCGAGCGTGGCGTACGCCGTGAGCGTGGTCGTCCTGGTCAGGGAGGGCGGGGACCTGCCGATGCTGGCGCTGCTGACCCTCGGCCGGTACCTCCTGGTGACCGTCGCCGGGCTGTGCGTCGGGGCGGGCTTCCTCCGGTTCCGGCGGCCCCTGCTGCCACCGCGCGCCGAGCGCCGCGACTTCGGCGCGTACGCCGTGCGGATGCAGCTGTCGGGCTTCACCGTCTTCCTCAACGGAGAGATCGACGCGCTGGTGATCGCCGCGATGCTGCCGGTGCGCTACGTGGGCATCTACGCGGCCGGCTACCAGGCCGCCACCGGACTGCGCAGCCTCCCGCTGTACGGCTTCCCTCCCATCCTCACCCGGATGACCCAGGTCTTCGCGCACGGCGGACCGGCCGCGACGGCGCGGGAGTTCCACGTCCTGGAAGCGCGTTGGCTGCCCGCGGTCCTCACCTACGGCGTGGTCACGACCGCGTCCGTCGGTCTCGCCGTCCAGGTGTGGCTCGGCCGCGACCTCGCCCTCAGCGGCGCCGTCGCCGCGGTCCTGCTGGCCGGCTACTCGGTCCAGGTCGCCCTGACCGGCATCCGGACCTGCTTCGTCCGTGCCATCGGCCTGCCGGGCCACGAGACGCGCTACTCCTGGTTCTCGACGGGGGTGAACCTCGCGCTCACCGTGCCGCTGACCCTGCTGTTCGGTGTCATGGGCGTCGTCCTCGCGACCGCCGTCGGCATCACCGCGGGCTCGGTGTACTTCGTGGTGCTGTGCCGGCGGCTGGCGGGACTGCGGGACCGGCGACTGCCCGGACGCTGGTGGCCCGTGACGCTCGCGGCCGCCGTGACCGCCTGCCTCGGCAACCTGCTCGTGCTCGGACTCGGCTGGCACGGCGTCCTGCCCCTGGCCCTGGCCGGCGCCCCCGTCCTGGCCGTGATCGGCCTCGCCTGGGCCCTGCTCCTTCCCGGGATCGGGGAGCCGGGGGCTCCGCGTGAGGGAGTCCCGTGACCGCCCCGGGCCGCCCCGGCGAACCCGCCGTCACGCCCACGACGGCGCCGGCACCCGACGAAACCCGACCCGACCGGCCCGACGACAGGGAGGAGACGACGATGACCACCGTCGAGCGAGAGGCCCCACCCGCGACCCGGCCACGGCGCGTGCTGATCGTGGCGCAGCTGGACGGCTTTGCCAACACCGTCAAGCCCCGCGCCATCGAGGAGTTCCTGCGCGAGCGCGGACACGACGTGCGACTCGTCGACACCAACTGCCTGGCCCGGGCCTCCGGCGAACCGGGCTCGGTCGGCCGGCTGCTGCCGGGTTCCCTGCGCCCCGGGAAACTGGCGCTGTACGCCAACGACGTCGCCTCCAAGGTGCTCACACGGCGCTGGGGGTTCGGCCGCCGGCACCTCTCGTACCATGTGCTCAGGACCGACCACCGGCTGCGGCGGCGCATCCTCGCCGACGAGCTCCCCCTCGACGACTTCGACCTCGTCATCTGCGAGACGCCCTTCGACTCGGGCGTCCTGACCACTGGCACCTCGGCGCGGACCCTGTACGACTGCCCCAACCCCTGGGCCGACGAGGTCTTCTACGAACACCGCCTGACCGACCGCCAGCACGCACGGTTCCGGCGCTGGGAGACGGACTTCCTGGACGCGATGGAGAACCTCTCGTTCTCGTGGGAGTCCTACGGCCGGTACGCCCGCGAGCACTACGGGATCAGCGGCCGCAACATCGTCCAGCTCAACTGGGGATGCACCCCCGCGCGGGAACGGGCCCGCTTCGCCGAGCCCCCGCGCGTGGCCTACCTCGGCTCGCTGAGCTCCCGGTTCATCGACCTCCCGCTGCTCGCCCGGCTGAGCCGCAGACACCCCGGCATCCACGTGTACGGAGGCCCGCCCCCCGACCCGGCGCTCGGCCTCGACTACCGCGGCTACGCGTCGCCCGAGGTGCTGCGGGACTACCAGTTCGGGCTGATCACCTGCACCACGGACCTGCTGCGCCGGGAGGGGTTCTCGGCCAAGCACCTGCACTACCTGGCGCAGGGGCTGCCCGTCCTCGTCCCCGGCTGGCGGCGCCACCTGGACCTGCTGCGCGGATCGGTGCCCTACACGGAGGAGACGTTCGCCGCGGTCATCGACGAGTTGAGCGAACCCGAGCGGTGGCGGAGGGCGAGCGACGAGGCGTACGAGCAGGCGGTTCGGCTGGACTGGAACCGGACCCTGGAGCCGCTGCAACGGCTGCTCGACTCACTGCCGTAGGCGTCAGCACCGCGGCGACCAGCGCGAAGGTCAGCGAATTGCTGATGCTGAACGACCAGGGGCGTTCCAGGACGGACGTGAGCAGGACGGGCAGCAGCACGCTCGCGGCGGCGGGGTAGGCGGTCGTCCCGCCCCGCACCAGCAGCACGACGAGCAGCAGCACGAAGAGGGCCAGGGCCACGACGCCGCCGGCGAACAGGACGTCGATCCACTGGTTGTGCAGGGAGGGTGACACCGCGGCGGGGATCTCGCCCGCTGGGTACTTCGCGGCCCACGCCTTTCCGCCCAGCCCGAACCAGGTGCCCTGGTGGAGCTCGTCCCTGGCCATGTCCCAGATGAGGGCGCGGTCCCCGAGGGTGTCGGGTCCCGGGTGGTGGAAGGGCGCGAGCAGACCGACGGCGGCGGCCGCGGCCAGGACCGGTGCGGTGAGCAGCAGCTTTCCGGTCGAGACCCCGCGGCCCGGCGCGGCCTCCTCGGGCAGCCGGGGGCGCATCACGATCAGGAAGACCAGCGTCGCGACGGCGGTCGCGGCGGCCAGCCTGCTGCCGCTGGCGACGGCCACGAAGGCGACGTAGAAGGCCAGGACGACGCGCACCGGTCCGCGCAGCCCCAGCCAGACGAACGGAATGCCGACGACCAGGAGCAGGCTGAAGATGTTCTCGTTGGTGAAGACGCCCGCGTAGAGGATGCCGAGCACACCGCAGGGGTTGTCCGGCCGGCACTCCCGCAGGACGGTGTCCGGCTGGATCAGTGCCTCGACCCCGCCCAGCAGCGTGGTCAGCAGCACCACGCTCGCGCCCCCCACGAACGCCGGGCGTCCGGGCCGGGCGACGGCCGCCGCCAGCAGGGCGGCCAGCAGGACGAGTTGCCGCGGCGCGAGGAGTTCCAGGCCGTGCAGGCCGTCGGAGAACGTCAGGAGCAGCGCGATCGCGAGGGCGATCAGCGGGGCCGCGCGCACCTGCGCCCGGGCGATCAGCAGCCGGTGCAGGGCGAAGGCCAGGCAGACCACGAGCATCGTGCCGTTGGCCACCGAGCCGATCTGGTTCACCCAGGTGGGCAGCCCGATCACCACGTCGCCCATCGAGTCGAGCCGCTCGGAGCGGCCGGTGTGCGCGACGTACAGGACGGTCGGCAGGTTCGCCAGGACGCCGACGAGCAGGATCATCGTCGAGGTGAGGTCCCAGTCGCCGAAGGCGCGGGCGCGGCGCAGGGCGATCGTCGCCGGGATCAGGGAGAGCAGCGCGAGGACGCCCATCACGAGCGCCATGTCGGTCTGGTGCGGCGTCATCGGGGCGACTCACCCGGCCTGGTCGCGGTGCGCTGCCGCACCGGGCGCCATCGCGCGCCCCGCGGGGGAGGAGCGTTCGTGCCGCCTGCCGCGGCGCGGCTGGTCCGGGTCGGGGCGCGGGCCCCGGGCGGCGGGCACGGCGGTGAGGACCGCGCCGAGGACCCGCGCGTGGGCCGCGGCGAGGGTATCGAGGGCGTGGGAGGCGTCGTCCCGGCGGGTCCTGCCGGACCGGACGACGAGGAGGGCGCCCTCGGTCACGGACGCCAGGGCGACCGCGTCGGCGTACGGCAGCAGCGGGGGGCTGTCGACGACCAGGAGGCCGCCGTCGGACTCCAGCGAGCGCACCAGCGCCTTCATCTCCGACGAGGACAGGAGGGTGTTCG
This sequence comes from Streptomyces hilarionis, assembly GCF_024539675.1. Classification (GTDB taxonomy): domain Bacteria; phylum Actinomycetota; class Actinomycetes; order Streptomycetales; family Streptomycetaceae; genus Streptomyces; species Streptomyces hilarionis. The sequence goes on from NZ_JAHHIT010000059.1 coordinate 45,804, forward strand.
GGTCGCCCGGGACCGATCCGCTCGGCAGCACGCGTATCCGTGCGTCGCCCCAGTCCCGCAGGGCGTCGTAGAGGGCGCACTCGCCGCTGAGGACGCCCACGAGTCCGGGGCCGTCGGGCAGGCCCAGCTGTTCGGCGAGCCGGGGCCGGCGCAGGTCGGCCTCCAGGATGATCACGTTGCGGCCGGTGCGGGCCACGCCGGTGGCCAGGTCGATCGCGGTGCTGGTGCGTCCCTCCTGCGGCAGGGCGCTGGCGATCAGCAGTGAACCGGGAAGGCTGCCGCCGGCGCCGAACCGCAGTTGGGTGCGGAACTGGTTGAGCGCCTCGGTGCGGGGAGCGGGTCCGCTGGACGGCCACGGGTCCGGCCGGCCGGGATCGGGCGGGGGAAGGGCGCCCACCGTGCCGAGGCCCAGGTGGGTGCGGATGTCGCGTCCCGAACGCAGGGCGGTGTCGAGGGAGTTGCGCACCACCGCGCCGCCGACGCCCACGACGAGTCCGGCGAGGACGCCGATGGCGATGTTCAGGGCGGGCCGGGGGCTGGTGGGTGAGGTGGGCGGCTCGGATCCGCCGACGACGCTGGCCTTGACCAGCGGCGGCGCTCCGGTCGGGGCCCCTTCGACGGCGGTGATGTACTTCGTGAACTGCTTGGCCGTCTCGTCGGCGATGTCCTGGGCCAGGGTGGGCGAGCCGTCGCCGACGCGGATGTCCACGAGGGTGGTGTCGAGCGGGGCCTGGGCGCTGATCTTCTTCGCGAGCTCCTCGGGGGTCGTGCGCAGGTCGAGTGCGGTGATGACCCCGGCCAGCACCGTGGGGTTGGTGACGATGCGGGTGTAGGACTTGACGCGTTCCTGGGTGAACAGGCCGCCCTGGTAGGCGGCGGCGCTGTCGGGGTCCCTGGTCGCCACGAAGAGCTGCGCGGTCGCCGTGTAGGTGCGCGGGGTCAGGATCGTCGCGGCGACGGCCCCGGCCAGCCCGAGCAGCACACAGGCCACGACGAACCTCCAGCGCTGGCGTATCACGTCGATGTAGTCGTGGAGATCCATGACGGGCTCCTCCGCGCGGGCCGCGGGGGCCGCGCTTGACGTCTTCGGAAGTGGGGAGCAATAGTGGGATCACATCCATTTACGCCGTAAACGTACGATATCAGCATACGGCTGGGACGCAGAATCATGGATCGACGCCTCCCACGACTGGAGCGCTGCGCGGTCACCCCCTACGGGCGGGGGGCCGGCAGTTCCCGGGTCCGGGTCTTCCAATGGCTGGACCGGGTCGGCGCGGACTTCGCCGTCGGCAGCTATCTCTCGCTCTCGGACGCGGCCGCCTCGCGCCTCGTGCGCCACCCGGTGTCGCTGGCGCGGGCCGAACTGCGGCTGGCCGCCCTCGCGAACGCCCGGCCCCGGCGGCTGCTGCTGCACCGTGAGGCCTCGCCGCTCAGCCGCGGCTGGTGGGAGCGGCGGCTGCTCACGAGCGCCGACTTCGGCGTGTACGACTTCGACGACGCCCTGCAATGGGACCGCGGCGAAGGCGGTCTCCTGCGCCGGCTCGCGCCCAAGGCCGGCAAGACGCGGGTGGCCGTCCGGCACGCGGACCGGGTCATCGCGGGCAACGCCGTCCTCGCGGACTGGGCCTCCCGGCACCACCGTGACGTGGTGGTGATCCCGAGCTGTGTGGCCCTGGAGGACTACACGCCCAAGGCCTCCTACGCGCTGCACGACCCGCCCCGGCTCGGCTGGATCGGCTCGCCCCACAACGAGGCGTGTCTGCAACTGATCGCCCCCGCGCTCGGGGAGGTCCACCGGCGCACCGGCGCGCGGCTGCTGCTCGTCGGCACGCGAGCGCCCGCCCTCGGCGCCCTGGAATCCATGGTGGACCGGATCGCCTGGAGCCCCGACGCGCAGCGAGCCGCCCTCGCGGGCATGGACGTCGGGCTGATGCCGCTGGCTCCGACCGACTACAACCGGGGCAAGTGCGGTTACAAACTCCTCCAGTACGCGGCCGTGGGCCTGCCCGCGGTGGCCAGCCCGCTGGGCGTCAACGCCGAACTCCTGGCCCGTTTCGGCATGCCCGCGGCCGGCACCCGGGACGAGTGGACCGACGCGGTCCTCGCTCTGCTGGGCGCGTCCACGGCAGCGCGGGAGCGACTCGGGCGCCACGCCCGGCAGGTCGCGGCGGCCCACTACTCGTACGACGCCTGGCTGCCTCGCTGGGAGGCGGCCATGGAACTGGGGACGGTGACGTCATGAGCGAAGCGGTGATGCCGCCGGGCGTCGGGACCGCGCCGGCCGTGGACATCGTGATCGTGAACTGGAACACCGGCCCGCGTCTGCGGGCGTGTCTGCGCTCGATCGTCGAGGCCGACCGGTCCGGGCTGCGGGTGGCACGGGTCGTCGTCGTGGACAACGCCTCCGCCGACGCCTCTCCCGACGCGCTCGTCACCCCGGGGATCGAGCTCGACGTGGTGCGCAACAGCCGCAACGTCGGCTTCGCGGCCGCCTGCAACCAGGGCGCCGCGCTGTGCGACTCCGGCCTGCTGCTCTTCCTCAACCCGGACACCGAGCTCTATCCGGACGCGCTGCGCGTCCTCGGCGACTTCCTGCGGACCCCGGACGCCGTGCCGTACGGGATCTTCGGGGCGCTGATGGTGGACGAGGAGGGCCGTCCGCGGATCTCCTGCTCGCGCTTTCCCAGCCTGCGCATCTACGTCGGCAAGATGACCGGGCTCGACCGACTCGCGCCCACGCTCTTCCCGCCGCATCACCTGCGGCCGCGCGAGATGCCCCGCTCGGGCCCCGTGGACCAGGTGATCGGCGCCTGCTTCCTGGTGCGCCGCACCCTGTTCGACGCGCTGCGGGGATTCGACGAGCGCTACTTCCTCTATCTCGAAGAGGTCGACTTCGCCCTGCGGGCCCGGCAGGCCGGGCTGCCCTCCTGCCATGTGCACCAGGCGCGCGTCTTCCACGCCGAGGAGGTGAGCTCCTCTCAACTCGGCGCCTGGAGACACTACTTGATGCTCTGTAGCCGGACCCGCTACGCCTTCGCGCACTGGACGCGGGCCGAGGCGTGGGCGCTGACGGCCCTGAGTCTGTCCGTGGAGCCCGTCGCCCGGCTGGCGGCGGCGGTGGTGCGCGGGCAGCGCGCCGACGTCCGGGCCAACCTGGCCGTCCACTGGCGCTTCCTGCGCTGGCTGGGCGGACCCGGCCGGCCCGGCGCGCGGGAGGCGACCACCCCCGCGCACCTGATGTCATGAATTGCCCGATTTACAATGTAAACGTACAGTATCAGCGTGGAGTGGGAACACGAAGCCGCGAAGGGCGCCCCGGCCGCCCGACAGCCGGCTCGAGCAGGGACCGGACAAGGGGACCGGATGGACACGATCGACACCGCCCGCCAGGACAGCGCCCTGCCCGTGGACGCCGAACCGCTCGGCCTCGCCCGCCGGACCCTCGACATCGCCTTCGCGCTGACGCTGCTCGTCCTGCTCCTGCCGCTGCTGGCGCTCCTTGCGCTCCTCGTCGAGGTGACCAGCGGCTCGCCCGTGCTCTTCCGCCAGCCCCGGGTCGGCGCGGGCGGCCGCGCGTTCACGCTGCTGAAGTTCCGGAGCATGAGACCGGGCGACGGCGGCCCCGAGGTCACCTGCGACCACGACCGGCGCGTGACCGGTCTGGGCCGGGTGCTGCGCCGCCTCAGCCTCGACGAACTCCCTCAGCTGTGGAACGTGCTGAAGGGGGACATGACCCTGGCCGGTCCCCGCCCGGAGGTCCCGCACCTCGCCGAGCGCTACCCCCCGCAGTGCCGGTGGGTCTTCCGGTACCGCCCCGGCCTGACCGGCCCGTGCCAACTGCGCTCGCGCCACTACGCGCGCCGACTGGACGGCCGGGCCGATCCCGAGGAGTACTACCTGCGGGTCCTGGTCGCCCAACGCACCGAACTGGACGCGGAGTTCCTGCGTCACGCCACGGTGCCCAGGGTGCTGGGCCTCACGCTGAGAACCCTGCTCTACGTGCTCGCCGCCACGGGGGAGGGGCTCGGGCGCCGCAGGGCGTCCCGCCGCGCCGAAGGAGGCGGATCCTGATGCGTGCCGTCGTGACCGGCGCGGCCGGGTTCATCGGTTCGCGGTTGTGCGAACACCTGTTGGCCTGCGGGGACGAGGTGATCGGCGTCGACGCGCTGACCGAGTTCTACGCACCCGCGCTCAAACGCCGCAACCTCGCCCGGGTCCTGGGACGCGACCGGTTCTCCTTCCGCCGGGGAGACCTGCTGCGGTTCCGGCTCGAGCCGCTGCTGGCGACCGCGGACGCGGTGTACCACCTGGCCGGACAGCCCGGCGTCCGGGGATCGTGGGGCGCGGACTTCCCGCTCTATCTCGAACGCAACGTCCTCGTCACCCAGCGCGTGCTCGAAGCGGCCCGGGACACCCGGCTCCCGCGGCTGGTCTTCGCCTCCAGCTCCTCGGTGTACGGCGACGCCGAGACGTACCCCACCCGGGAGACCCTGCGGCCCCGTCCCGTCTCCCCGTACGGCGTCACCAAGCTGGCCGCGGAGCAGCTGTGCGAGACCTACCGCACGGTGTTCGGCGTCCCGGCGGTCTCCCTGAGACTCTTCAGCGTCTACGGCCCGCGGCAGCGGCCCGACATGGCCTTCTCGCGGCTGGTGGCGGCCGCCTGCGGGTGCCGGCCCTTCCCGATGTACGGCGACGGAGGGCAGAGCCGGGACTTCACCTACGTCGACGACGTCGTGCGCGGCATGCGGGCGGCCGCCCTGTCCGGGTGGAGCGGGGTCGCCAACCTGGGAGGCGGCAGCGAGGTGACGATGAACGAGGTCATCGCCGTCCTCGGGCAGCTGGCCGCGCCGGTCGACGTCGTGCGCGGGCCCGCGCGGCCCGGGGACGCCCGGCGCACCGCGGCCGACATCACCCTCGCGCGGGACGCCTTCGGCTACCGGCCCGTCACGGACCTGCGCGGCGGACTGGCGGCGATGGTGCGGGCCGAGCAGGTCTCTCACGGGTTCCGCCCGAGCGAACGCCCGGTCGCGGGCCGCCGCTGACATCCTGGCCCGGGGCTGACGCTCCGGGCCGCCGGCGCCGTGCGGTGAGCCGCGTGCGCGCGGCCCCGACGGCAGGGCGGTCAGGGGCCCTTGGCCTGTGCACCGCGGTAGTACGCGACGATCTCCCGGGCGGTCATCTCCTTCTCGCTGCGGCGGCCGAGGAAATAGTGCGCCGAGGCGCTGTCGGCCGCGAACTCCGGTGCCACGAGGCGGTCGAGGCCTCTGAGCCAGCACGCCAGCCCCCGGGCCGCACGGCCCGCGAACGCCGAGCGGCTCAGCCCCCGCGTCAGATGGTCCACGCTCCACAGCATCTGGGTGCCCGGCCCCGCGACGGTTCCCGCGCTGATCTCCTCGAAGCGCCGGAAGAGGTAGCGGTGCCCGCTGGCCGTGAACCGGGTGAAGTCGTGGGCTCCCGCGTGCACCTGCTGGAGGAACGGCGTCTCCGCGTACACGAGTCCGCCGTCCTTGAGCACCCGGTGGATCTCGGCGACCACCGTGGCCGGGTCGAGCACGTGCTCCAGGACGGCCTGCGCCAGCACCGCGTCGACGCTCGCCGGGGGAAGGGGGATCCGGTGGGCGTCGGCGATGAACTGGGTCACCGGACTGCCCACGATGTCGAAGCCGACGACCTGGACGCGCGGATCGCGGTAGATCGCGTCGACCCCGTTGCCGACCGTCGCCCCACCGACCACCAGCAGGCGTGGGGACCGGCCCGGCAGGGCCCGCAGCAGCAGGTCGATGTTGCGGGCGGCGACACGGTTGGGCGGTTTGAGGAGCCTGCGCAAGGGCGCCGGAAGTCCGTCCGCGCCCCGCACGGTGCCGGTCCCCGCCGGGCCGGTGGCATCGGGCGCCGCCAGCACCGCCGTCCGGTCCACGACGCTGTCGGCGAAGTCGACGAGGACCGGCCAGCGTCCCGCGACCGGGAGGGCGAGCGGCGCGTTGCACGGGCAGCCGGGTGAGTGGCACCGGAGCTCCCCGGGGGCCGGTTCCAGCGCGGACCGGCAGTGCGGGCACACCAGCAGGGGCTCGATGGCGTGCGGTTCGGCCAGGACCATGGGCGTTCCTCCGGGGAGGAGGGGACCTCCTGCCAGCCCAGTATCCGAGCCCCGCACCGGCCCGGCATCTCCGCTCGCCCCCGCGGCGGAACGCCTGGCCACGCGGGTGGCGCCGGTGTCGGTCCGGTCCTCGGATTGACCGGGGCCACTGCCGGGGCGAAGATGTACGTATACGTCGTAAATATACGTAATAGCCCATCGGTGGTGATCGTTCATGCGGTACGGGACCCTCGCGCCCCGCCCGGGACGGCCGGACGGCACGGCCGGAGGCTGGCCCGCGTCCGCGCCCCCCGTGGCGCCCGCCGGGGAACTGCCCCCGGCGCCGGCCCTTCCGCGGATCAAGGTCCTGCACGTCATCACCCGCTTCCGGGCCGGCGCCGGCGGCAACACCCTGCTGTCGGCCGCGGGCCTGGACGCCGACCGCTACGAGGTGTGGGTCGCCGGCGTGCCCGGCGGCGACCTGTGGGCACAGGCCCGGGCCGCCGGGGTGCGCACCGTCGAGATACCGGGGTTCCGCCACACGCTGGCCCCCGGGGACCTGCTCGTCCTGGGACGGCTCGTGCGGCTCATCCGCCGGGAGCGCTTCACGGTCGTGCACACGCACTCCGCGAAGGGCGGCTTCCTCGGCCGCGTCGCGGCGGGCCTGTGCCGCACCCCCGTGGTGGTGCACACCTTCCACGGACTCAGCTTCCACCCGTACATGTCCCGCTCCCGCCGCACGCTCTACCGGGCCCTTGAGCGCGTGACGCGGCGTCTGGCCCACGGGTTCCTCGCCGTCGCACCGCGCGTGGCCCAGGAGGTCGTCGAGCAACGCCTGGCGCCGCCCGGCCGCGTCGAGGTGGTGCCGTCCGCCGTACGGCTGGCGGACATCCCCGAGGCCTTCGATCCCGGCGCCCGCGCCCTGCTCGGCGTCCCCCGGGGCACGGCCCTGGTCGGCACCGTCGGCCGCGTCGACACGCAGAAGGACCCCCTCGCCTTCGTCCGCATGGCGGCCGCGATCCGGGCGCGGCACCCGGACACCGCGTTCGTCATGATCGGGGACGGACCGCTGGCCGGCGAGGTGCGAGGGCTCGCCGCGGACCTGGGCGTCGAGGTGACCCTCACCGGAGAGCGCCCGGACGCCGACCGGCTCGTGGCCGGACTGGACGTCTTCGTGATCACCTCACGCTACGAAGGACTCGGCCGCGCCCTCACCGAGGCCCTGGCCGCCGCCCGGCCGGTCGTCGCGACGGCCGTGAACGGGGTGCCCGACCTGGTCGAGCACGGCGCCACCGGACTGCTCGTGCCGCCGGCCGATCCCGGGAGCGCCGCACGCGCGGTCGGCTGGCTCCTCGACCATCCGCGCGAGGCCGCGCGGATGGGCCGGCAGGGCAGCCTGCGGGTCCGCGCCGCCTTCGCGCCCGAGGCCATGTGCGGGGCCGTCGACGCCTGCTACCGCGGTCTGCTCGGCCTCCCCGCCGCCGCACGCGCACCGGGAGGCGCCCTCGACCGCTGACCGCCGCACCGACCCACACCAGACCCTCGGCCACGAGCCGACACGCGCCGACCACGGAGATCCCCATGCGCCTGACAGTCATCGGCACCGGATACGTCGGGGCGGTGCACGCCGCCTGCATGGCGGACATCGGGCACGACGTGCTCGGCGTCGACGTCGACGCCGACAGGATCGCCGCCCTGACCGCGGGCACCCCGCCGTTCTTCGAACCAGGCCTGTCGGAGACGCTGACGAGAGCCGTGAACAGCGGCCGCCTGCGCTTCACCACCTCCCCCTCCGACGCCGCCCGGTTCGCCGACACCCACTTCGTCTGCGTCGGCACACCGCAGCGCCCCGACACGGGCGCCGCCGACCTGCGCCACGTCGAGGCGGCCGTCGACGGCCTGGCGTCCGGACTGCGCGACAGCGGCCACGAACAGGCCCTGGTGGTCGGCAAGTCCACCGTCCCGGTCGGCACGGCCGCCCGCCTCGCCGACCGGCTGCGCGCCACCGCCCCCGGGGCCGAAGTGGCCTGGAACCCGGAGTTCCTGCGCGAGGGCTGTGCCGTCCAGGACACCCTGCGACCCGAACGCATCGTGGCCGGCACCACCTCCCCGCGCGCCGAGGCCCGGCTCAGGGAGATCTACGCGCCCCTCCTGGACGCGGGCGCCCCCTTCATCGCCACCGACCCGGCCACCGCAGAACTGGTCAAGGCGGCCTCCAACTCCTTCCTCGCCACCAAGATCTCCTTCATCAACGCCATGGCCGAGATCTGCGAGGCGACCGGCGCCGACGTGCTCACCCTCGCCGAGGCGATGGGCCGCGACTCCCGCATCGGCCCCCGCTTCCTCTCCCCGGGGCTCGGCTTCGGCGGCAGCTGCCTGCCCAAGGACATCCGGGCGTTCGCCGCCCGCGCCGAGGAACTCGGACTCGGCCGCTCCGTCGCCTTCCTGCGGCAGATCGACGAGATCAACACCCGCCAGCGGCTGCGCACCGTCGACCTCGCCGAGCGACTCCTCGGCGGCTCGCTCGCCGACCGCAGCGTCGCCGTGCTCGGCGCCGCCTTCAAGCCCGGCAGCGACGACGTGCGGGACTCGCCCGCACTCGTCGTGGCCGACGAGGTCCGCCGCCGGGGCGCACAGGTCCGCGTGCACGACCCCGAGGCGACCGACAACGCCCGGGCCGTCCACCCCGAACTCCAGTACGCCCTGGACGTGGCCAAGGCCTGCGAGCGGGCCGACGTCGTCCTGCACCTGACGGAGTGGCCCCAGTACCGGGACCTGGACCCCGCCGCGCTCGCCACCGTGGTGCGCTCCCCGGTCCTGGTGGACGCCCGCAACGCCCTGGACCCCGCCCGGTGGCGCTCCGCGGGGTGGTCGGTGCACGCCCTCGGCCGCCCCGAAACCGGTTGAGAGACGGGAGGAAGAAGTCCATGCGTGTCGTCGTGTCCGGCGGAAGCGGCTTCCTGGGATCGCACCTGTGCGAAGCGCTGCTGAGCCGAGGTGACAGCGTGTGCTGCCTGGACAACCACTCCTCCGGCAGACCGGTCAACATCGCCCACCTCCGGCACGACGCCCGGTTCGCCTTCGAGGCGTGGGACGTCACCGAACGCTTCAGCGTCTCGGGGGACGTGGACGCCGTGGTCCACCTCGCGAGCCCCGCCTCGCCGGTCGACTACCAGCGCTTCCCGCTGGAGACCCTGGCCGCGGGCAGCAAGGGCACGGAGAACATGCTGCGGCTGGCCGAGCGCCACTCGGCGCGGTTCGTCCTGGCGTCCACCAGCGAGGTCTACGGCGATCCCGAGGTGCACCCGCAGGACGAGGAGTACTGGGGGCACGTCAACCCCATCGGACCGCGCAGCGTCTACGACGAGGCCAAGCGCTTCGCCGAAGCCGTCACCATGGCCTACCGGCGCAGCCTGGCGGCCGACGTGGGCATCGTCCGCATCTTCAACACCTACGGCCCGCGCATGCGTTCCTACGACGGACGGGTGGTCTCCAGCTTCATCCGCCAGGCGCTGCGCGGGGAGCCGCTGACCGTCTTCGGGGACGGCAGCCAGACACGGAGCTTCTGCTACGTCGACGACATGGTCCGGGGCCTGATCGCCATGATCGACTCGGACCGGCCCGGCCCGTTCAACCTCGGCAACCCCAACGAGCGGACCGTGCGCGAACTCGCCGAGCTGATCGCCGTGATCACCGGATCGCACTGCGGACTGCGCTTCCTGCCGCTGCCCGTCGACGACCCGGTGCGCCGGCGCCCGGTCGTCGCCCGCGCGCGAGAGGCCCTCGGCTGGCAACCGCGGGTGTCGTTGGAGGAAGGCCTGCGCAACACCGTCGACTGGTTCGCGGCACAGTCGCGGACACCCCTACGACCATCGCATCAATCCCCTGTGGGGCGGCCGTCATGAAAGCACTCGTCCTGTGCGGCGGAGCGGGCACCCGGCTCCGGCCGATCACGCACACCTCAGCCAAACAACTGGTGCCCGTGGCCAACAAACCCGTGCTCTTCTACGGACTCGAGGCCATCGCCGCCGCCGGCGTCCGGGAGACCGGGATCGTGGTCGGCGACACCGAGCGGGAGATCCGCGCCGCGGTCGGCGACGGCTCCGCCTTCGGGCTGGACGTCACCTACCTGCACCAGGACGCCCCGCGCGGGCTCGCCCACGCCGTCGCCATCGCCCGCGACTTCCTCGGCGACGACGACTTCGTCATGTACCTCGGCGACAACTTCATCGTCGGCGGCATCTCCGGCGTCGTCGACGACTTCCGCAGAGAGAGGCCGGACGCCCGCATCCTGCTGACCCACGTCTCCGAGCCGACCGCCTTCGGCATCGCCGAACTCGACGCGGACGGCCGGGTGGTGGGCCTGGAGGAGAAACCGCGCGAGCCCAAGAGCGACCTCGCGCTGGTCGGCGTCTACCTCTTCACCCCGGCCGTGCACGAGGCCGTCCGCTCCATCGGCCCCTCGCGGCGCGGCGAACTGGAGATCACCGACGCGCTGCAATGGCTGCTCGACCGCGGTCTCGACGTGCGCTCCACGACGATCTCCGGCTACTGGAAGGACACCGGGAACGTCACCGACATGCTGGAGGTCAACCGCTCCGTCCTGGAGACGATCGAAGCGCGCGTCGACGGCAGCGTCGACGACGCGAGCGAGATCATCGGCCGCGTCCGCATCGAGGACGGCGCGAAGGTGTTCGCCAGCCGGATCGTCGGCCCGGCCGTCATCGGCGCCGGCACCGTCATCGACCACTCCTACGTCGGCCCCTTCACCTCGATCGCGGAGGACTGCGTGATCGAGGAGAGCGAGATCGAGTACTCCATCGTGCTGCACCGGGCGTCCATCGCCGGCATGCGCCGCATCGAGGTCTCCCTGATCGGCCACAACGTCGAGGTGACCCCCGCGCCCCGCACCCCCTGCGTGCACCGGCTGGTGCTCGGCGACCACAGCAAAGTGCAGATCCCGACATGAGCGCCACCCGGATCCTGGTCACCGGCGGAGCCGGATTCATCGGCTCCCACTACGTCCGCACCCTGCTCGGCCCGGACGGCCCGCCGGACGTGGCCGTCACGGTGCTCGACAAACTCACCTACGCCGGGAACCCCGCCAACCTGGACGAGGTCCGCGACACCCCCCGGTTCGCCTTCGTCCAGGGCGACGTCTGCGACCCGGAGCTGGTCGGGAAACTCGTCTCCGAACACGACGAGGTCGTGCACTTCGCGGCGGAGTCCCACGTCGACCGGTCCATCCTGGGCGCGGACGCGTTCGTCCGCACGAACGTCCTCGGCACCCAGACCCTCCTGGACGCGGCGCTGCGCCACGGACTGCGGACCTTCGTGCACATCTCCTCCGACGAGGTCTACGGCTCGATCCCCGAGGGTTCCTGGCCGGAGACCGACCCGCTGTGCCCCAACTCGCCCTACGCGGCCTCCAAAGCGGCCTCGGACCTCATCGCGCTCGCCCATCACCGCACCCACGGCCTCGACGTCCGCGTCACCCGCTGCTCCAACAACTACGGCCACCACCAGTTCCCCGAGAAGGTGATCCCGCTCTTCGTCACCCGCCTCCTGGACGGCGGGGACGTCCCCCTCTACGGCGACGGCCTCAACGTCCGCGACTGGGTCCACATCGACGACCACGTCCAGGGCGTCGAACTCGTCCGGCGAGGCGGCCGGCCCGGCGAGGTCTACAACATCGGCGGCGGCAACGAACTGTCCAACCGCGACCTCACCGGCCTGCTGCTCGCCGAGTGCGCGGCCGGCTGGGACCGGGTCACCTACGTCGAGGACCGCAAGGGACACGACCGCCGCTACTCGGTCGACTACACGAAGATCCGCGACGAACTCGGGTACCGCCCGCGCAAGGAACTCGCCGCCGGCATCACGGAGACCGTCGACTGGTACCGCACCCACCGGGTGTGGTGGGAGCCGCTGCGGCCGACGCCCGCGGGCGCGACGCCATGACCCGCGGCTGGCTGGTCACCGGGGCCGACGGCATGCTGGGGCGCGAGGTCGTCGCCCGGCTCACGGCCCGCCGGACACCCCTCCTCGCGGCCGGCCACGCGCAACTCGACATCGCCGACCGCGACGACGTCCAGGACGCCCTCGACCGCTACCGGCCCGCGGCCGTGGTCAACTGCGCCGCCTGGACGGACGTCGACGGGGCCGAGACCCACGAGAGGGAGGCGCTCGCCGTCAACGGACACGGCCCCGCCCGCCTCGCCGAGGGATGCCGAGGACGCGGCACGGTCCTGCTGCACGTCTCCACCGACTACGTCTTCCCCGGTGACGGCGCCCGTCCCTACACCGAGACCGACGCCCCCGGGCCGCGCACCGCCTACGGGCGGACCAAGCTCGCCGGGGAACAGGCCGTGCTCGCCTCGCTCCCCGGCACCGGGCACGTCGTGCGCACCGCCTGGCTGTACGGGGCGGGCGGCCGCAACTTCGTCCGCACCATGATCCGCCTAGAGGACACACGCGTCGAGCTCCAGGTCGTCGACGACCAGCGGGGACAGCCCACATGGACCGGCGACGTCGCCGACCGGCTGATCGCGCTGGGGAGTTCGGCCCTCGCCGGGGAGGCGCCGCCCGGCGTCTACCATGCGACCGCCGGGGGAGAGGCGACCTGGAACCAGCTGGCCCGCGAGGTCTTCCGGCTGCTGGGCGCCGATCCGCGCCGGGTGCGCCCGTGCCGCACGACCGGGCTCGCGCGGCCCGCCTACAGCGTCCTCGGCCACGCCCGCTGGGCGGTTGCCGGGCTCCCGCCGCCGCGGCACTGGCGTCAGGCGCTGGCCGACGCGTTCCCCTCGCTGCTGGCCGTCGAACGCAGCGCCCGGCAGGCCTCGTAGGACGGCAGCAGTCCCTGGTGCTCGGCCGCGGCGAGGGTGGGCGCCGCGGCGTCCTTCTCGGACAGCACGGGGTCCCCGGTCAGCGGCCAGTCGATGCCCAGGGCCGGGTCGAGGGGGTGGACGCCGTGCTCGGCATGCGGCGTGTACCCCGTGGAACACAGGTAGACGACCGTGCTGTCGGCGGCCAGGGAGAGGAAGGCATGACCGAGGCCCTCCGAGAGGTAGACGCACCGGTGGGACGCGTCGTCGAGCCGCACGGTCTCCCACTCGCCGAAGGTGGGGGAACCCGTCCGCAGGTCCGCCACGACGTCCAGCACCGCACCGCGCACGCACGTCACGTACTTGGCCTGCCCCGGCGGCACGTCGGCGAAGTGCACGCCCCGCAGCACCCCTTGCGCCGAGACGGAGCAGTTCGCCTGCGCGAGACCGAGATCCCGCCCGGCGGACCCGCGGAAGTCGTCTGCGCTGAACCATGCGTGGAAGGAGCCCCGCCGGTCCGCGAACAGCCGCGGTTCGTGGACCCAGGCTCCCTCAATCCTCAGCGGCTTCACGCGGACCACGTCCTTCCGCCACATGCGACCGGACCGGCAGAACCCCTCGGTCACCTGGTCATGATGCCGATTCTAGCTCCGCCGCCGTATCCTGGAGACACGGCGAACAACACGGCGGCGTGGCTTCGACCATGAACGCACCCATCGAGGACTACGCCCTCATCAGCGACCTGGAAACCGCCGCCATGGTAGGCAGGGACGGTTCCATCGACTGGCTGTGTCTGCCCCGATTCGACTCCCCGGCCTGTCTGGCCGCGATGCTGGGAACGCCGGACAACGGCTTCTGGCGGATCGCGCCGGTCTCCCGCGAGGCGCATCCGCACTGCGCGAGCCGGGCGTACCGACCGGACACCCTTGTCCTCGAATCCCGCTGGGAGACGGCCACGGGCGCCGTGCGGGTCCTCGACTTCATGCCGCCGCGCAGCCAACTGCCGTGCATCGTGCGCGTGGTGGAAGGCCTCTCCGGCTCCGTTCCCATGCGCAGCGAACTGCGGCTGCGCTTCCACCAGGGAAGGGTCGTGCCGTGGATCCAGGCCGGTGAGGGCTGCACCGTCGCGGTCGCCGGGCCGGACGCCGTCTGGCTGAACGCCGATGGCCTGCCGGCGCAACCGGGTGGAGGGAACTCCACCGTGCACGACTTCACCGTGAAAGGCGGAGGCAGGACCGCCATGACCTTCGTGTGGTCGCCCTCCTACCGGACCGCACCGCCCGCCCCGCTGTCCCTCCCGGCCGGGACGGTGCTCGAGGAGACGGGCGACTACTGGCGGCTGTGGGCGTCCCAGTGCCGGTACGAGGGCCCCTGGCGCGACGCCGTGGTCCGGTCGCTGATCACCCTCAAGGCGCTCACCTACGCGCCCACCGGCGGCGTCGTCGCCGCCCCGACCACCTCGCTGCCCGGCTCCATCGGCGGCGAGCGCAACTGGGACCACCGGCACTGCTGGCTGCGCGACTCCGCGCTGACGCTGTCCTGTCTGCTGCGCGGCGGCTACCGCGAGGAGGCCACGGCATGGCTGGGGTGGCTCGTACGCGCGATCGCCGGGGAACCCGCCGATCTTCAGACGGTGTACGGCGTGGCCGGGGAGCGGCTGCTCCCGGAGACGGAGGCGCCGTGGCTGTCCGGCTACGAGGGCTCGCGTCCGGTCCGCTTCGGGAACTCCGCCGTGAGCCAGTTCCAGCTGGACGTCTACGGCGAGGTGCTGGATGCGCTGCTGCTGTCGCTGCGCGCCGGCATCGCGATGCCGGGCCATGTGTGGTCGCTGGTGGAGGCCATGATGGACCACCTGGGCCGGCACTGGCGCGACCCGGACCAGGGGCTGTGGCAAGTGCGCGGCCCGGCACGGCAGTTCGTCCATTCCAAGGTCATGACCTGGGTGGCGGCGGACCGTGCGCTGCGGATGGGCGAGCTGCTCGGCAGGAACGGCTCCTCGGCCCGTTGGCGGGCCCTGCGCGACGAGGTCCACCGGCAGGTGTGCCGGGAGGGGTGGGACGCGGGACAGGGGGCCTTCGTCCAGTCCTACGGTTCGCCGGCGCTGGACGCCTCGACGCTGCTGATCCCCCGGCTGGGCTTCCTGCCCGCCGGGGACGGGAGGGTGCGCGGCACGGTGCGGGCGATGGAGGGGCTGACGCACGGCGGGTTCGTGCGCCGGTACGCCTCGAACGGCGCCGGGGTGCACGGGGTGGACGGGATGCCCGGGCACGAGGGCGCGTTCGTGGCGTGTTCCCTCTGGTACGCGGACGCGCTCGCCACGACCGGACGCCGCGAGGAGGCGACGGAGGTGTTCGAACGGGTGCTGGGGATCCGCAACGACCTCGGTCTGCTCTCCGAGCAGTGGGATCCCGACGCCGGCCGCCAGCTCGGCAACGCGCCGCAGGCGTTCAGCCATCTGGCGCTGGTGGAGACGGCGTTCCTGCTGTCGGAGTCCGAGCGGGAGGCGGCGCCCGGGCCGGAGTCGGAGCCGGTGGCGTAGGCCGCGTTCGGCGGTCGGTCCTCGGCCGTCGCTCAGTCCTCGGCCGGTGGTGAGTCCTTGGCCGGCGGTCAGTCCTTGGCGGACGCACGCCGGGGAGATCCGGCGTAGCCGCGCGGGTTGAGCTGCTGGAACCGCCAGGCGTCCCGGCACATGTCGGCGAGGCCCCGCGAAGGGCGCCAGCCCCAGGCGCGCGCGACGGCGGAGGCGTCCGCCACGAGCTCGGCGACGTCCCCGGGACGGCGCGCCGCCATCTCGTACGGCACCGGGCCGCCGCACGCGTAGGAGAAGGCGGCGATCACGTCGAGGACCGAACTCCCCTCGCCTATGCCGAGGTTGTATATCCGCATGCCCGTCCCGTCGGCGAGGTGGTCGAGCGCGACGCGATGCGCCTCGACGGTGTCCATGACGTGCAGGTAGTCGCGGACGGCGGTGCCGTCGGCCGTCGGATAGTCGTCGCCGAACACGCGCAGGCGTTCGCGTCGTCCGATGGCCACCTGGGCCAGGTTCGGCAGCAGGTTCTCGGGCGAGCCGCTGGGGTCCTCGCCGAGCAGGCCGCTGGGATGGGCGCCGGCCGGGTTGAAGTACCGAAGGCACAGCACGGTGTACTCGGGGCGGCGGCGGCAGACGTCGGTGAGGATCTGTTCGCAGATGACCTTGGACGCGGCATACGGATTGGTGGGCCGTGCCGGGGTGGACTCGTCGAGCGGTCCGTGCCCGGCGTCGCCGTAGACGGAACAGGACGAGGAGAAGACGAGCTGGTGCACACCGTGCTCGTGCATGGTGTTCAGCAGCGCGGTCGTCCCGCCGACGTTGGTGTCGTAGTAGTCGATGGGCATCCGCGTCGACGTGCCGACGGCCTTGTGCGCGGCGAAGTGCACGACGGCGTCCACGGAGTGACGGTCGAAGACGGCCGACAGGGCGCGTCGATCACGGATGTCCAGCTCGTAGACAGTGCCGAGGAATCGGCCGGCGATGCGTTCCACGCGGGCGAAGACCTGGGGGCTGCTGTTGGAGTAGTCGTCGACCACGATCAACTCGTATCCGTGGTCGAGGAGTTCGACACAGGCGTGACTACCGATGAATCCTGCGCCGCCCGTGACGAGAATGGTCGAGGGGGCACTCATGGGCCCGGCTCCTTCGTGTGCGCGGGCGACGACGTATGTTTACGACGTATATGTACAACTGTGCGCCCCTCTGTCCCGTACGTCAAGGGGCGGGGCGTGGCGAAGGGGAACCCGCGAGAAGGCCGATGCGAGGCCGTCGAGCGAGGGGGCCCCGGCCGACGCACGGCTGGGGCCCCGGGGCGGCGAGTGCCGGTCAGTGGGCGCGGTCGCCCGCGCCGCGGACCCGTCCGCCACACGCCGGCGGATCGCACCGGATCGCGATCATCCGTGGACCGGCGGGGTCAGCGTTGCAGGGTGAGGACGCCCGGCCGCCAGGGCAGTTGGTCGTACGGGCCGCTCGCGCTCGGGGACTTGCCCTGGTAGAGGAGCTGGAGGTTGCAGGGGTCGATGGTCATGGTCTGGTCGGGGTTGTTGCGCACGAGGTCGCCGTGGCTGATGTCGTTGG